>DATBQR010000001.1:0-6604 GCA_036560705.1 Burkholderiales bacterium
GCACGGCGTGGAGGTGGTCTATGTCTCCAATCACGGCGGGCGCCAGCTCGATCACGGCCTGGGCAGCGCCGCGGTGCTGCCGCAGGTCGTCGCCGCCGTCGCCGGGCGCGCGCAGGTCTGGGTCGACGGCGGTTTCATGCGTGGCACCGACGTGGTCAAGGCCATCGCGCTCGGCGCGAAAGCCATCGGCCTGGGGCGCCTTCCCTGCCTGGGCCTGGGCGCCGCAGGCACGCCGGGGCTGGTGCGCGCCCTGGAAATCCTCGAAGAGGAAATCCGCACCTGCCTCGGCCTGCTGGGCGTCACGTCGCTCGCCGAACTGACTCCGCGGCACCTCGCCGCCGCGGCGCCGGTCAGCGAGCCCGCCACCTTCAGCGCATTTCCGCTGCTCGGAAAGGATTGATGCGCTTTCTATTCGCATGCGGCCTGATCCTGGCTGCCGTTGCCGGTTGCAGCAAGGGGCCTGACGGCATCGGCGGCGGCGCGGGAGACGCGACGCAAGCCACCGTCAAGGCGAACGCGCAGTTCGCGCAGTCGCTCAACCTCGCCGACCCGCAGGACTTCGAGGACGCCAAGCGCGGCTTCATCGCCCGCCCCTCCGGGAAAATCCTCGCCGCGAACGGTTCGACGCTGATCGATTTCGACGCCTTCAGGTTCGTCGACGGCAAGGCGCCGCCGACCGTCAACCCGAGCCTCTGGCGCCACGCTGCGCTAAACGCGCAGACCGGCCTGTTCAAGGTCGCCGACGGCATCTACCAGCTGCGCGGCTTCGACATCGCCAACATGACCCTGATCGAGGGGAAAACCGGCTGGATCGTGGTCGATCCGCTGACGGCGCGCGAAAGCGCCGCCGCGGCAATCGCGTTCGCGCGCAAGCAGCTGGGCGACAAGCCGGTCTCGGCGATCGTCTTCACGCACAGCCATGCCGATCATTTCGGCGGCGTGCTCGGCGTGATTTCCGCGCAGGAGGCGGCCGAGCGAAAAATTCCGATCGTCGCGCCGGAGGGATTCATGGCGGAAGCGACGAGCGAGAACGTCATGGTCGGCATCGCCATGGCGCGCCGCTCGATCTACCAGTTCGGCAAGAACATCGAACGCTCGCCGAAGGGCCTGGTCGATACCGGCCTGGGCAAGGGCGTCGCCTACGGGACCATCGGCATCCTGCCGCCCACCCTGATCGTCTCGCAACCGACGCAGGAAGCGATGCTGGACGGCGTGCGCTTCGTCTTCCACAACGTGCCGGGCGCGGAGGCGCCGGCCGAACTCAGCTTCCTGCTGCCGGAAAAGAAGGCCTATTGCGGCGCCGAGAACCTCGTGCAGACCATGCACAACCTGCTGCCGCTGCGCGGCTCCAAGGTGCGCGACGCGCTGCGCTGGGCCGGCTACCTGGACCAGGCGCTGGAGCAAACCGCCGATACCGAGGTGTTCTTCGCGCAGCACACCTGGCCCGTCTGGGGCCATGCCCGCATCGCCGAGCTGATCACCAAGCAGCGCGACACCTACCGCTACATCCACGACCAGACCGTGCGCCTGATCAATCTCGGCTACACGCCGGACGAAATCGCCGACCGGATCAAGCTTCCCAAGTCCCTGCAGTCCTACTTCAGCGCCCGCGGCTACTACGGCGACCTGCGCCACAACGTCAGGGCGGTCTACCAGTTCTATCTCGGCTTTTACGACGGCAACCCGGCGCATCTGGATCCCCTGCCCCCCGAGGAATCGTCGAAGCGCTACGTCGAGCTCTTCGGCGGCGCCGAAAAAGCCGTCGCCGCGGCGCAGGCGGCCTTCGACAAGGGCGATTACCGCTGGGCCGCGGAACTGCTGAACCACGTCGTCTTCGCCCAGGGCGACAACAAGCCGGCGAAGGACCTGCTCGCCCGCACCTACGACCAGCTGGGCTACGCGGCGGAGTCGGCGACCTGGCGCAACGCCTATCTCACCGGCGCCGCGGAACTGCGCGACGGCCCGCCGAAGAAAGGCATGGACGGCAGCTTCCTCATCGAAATGCTGGCGCAGACCCCGATGGAGCGCTTCCTCGAGGCCATGGCCACCAACCTCGACGGGCCCGCCGCCGAAGGCAAGGACTACAAGATCAACCTGGTGCTGACGGATACCGGGGAGTCATTCGTGCTCTGGATCGAGAACGCGGTGCTGCATTACAGGAAGGCGCCGCCGGCCGCCGATGCGAACGCGACGCTGACGCTCACCAAGGGAATTTTCATCAAGATGGTGGCCGGCACCGCGGGCGTCAAGGACACGCTGCTGAGCGACGACCTCAAGGTCGCCGGCAGCAAGATCGACCTGGTGCGGTTCTTCCTGCTGATCGGCAAGCCGCCGGGGACCTTCGCGATCGTCACGCCGTAGGCGGAGCTGCCGCCCGTCTACGCTTTCAGCGCCTTGAAGCGGATGCGGCGCGGCCGCGACGCTTCCTCGCCGAGGCGCTTGCGCCGGTCGGCCTCGTATTCCTGGTAGTTGCCTGGGAAGAACGTCGCCACGGATTCGCCTTCGAAGGCGAGGATGTGGGTAGCGATGCGGTCGAGGAACCAGCGGTCGTGCGAGATGACCATCACGCTGCCGGCGAATTCCAGCAAGGCTTCCTCCAGCGCACGCAGGGTTTCCACGTCGAGGTCGTTCGACGGTTCGTCCAGCAGCAGCACGTTGGCGCCGGAGACCAGCTGCTTGGCGAGCTGCAGCCGGCCGCGCTCGCCGCCCGAGAGCTGCCCCACCAGCTTCTGCTGGTCGGCGCCGCGGAAGTTGAAGCGCGCGAGATAGGTGCGCGAAGGCATCTGGAATTTTCCGACGGTGATGTTGTCCTGCCCGCCGCAGACGTCCTCGAACACCGTCTTGTCGCCCTGCAGTGCCTCGCGCGACTGGTCGACGTGCGCGATCTTCACCGTCTTGCCGATCTTGATCGTGCCGGAATCCGGTTTTTCTTTTTTTGTTATCAATTTAAATAAAGTGCTTTTCCCCGCCCCGTTCGGCCCGACGATGCCGACGATCGCGCCGGGCGGCACCTTGAACGACAGCTTGTCGATCAGCAGCCGTTCGCCGAAGCCCTTGGAGACGTCGGTGAACTCGATCACCTCGTTGCCCAGCCGCTCGGCGACGGGAATGAAGATTTCCTGCGTCTCGTTCCTCTGCTGATGCTCGTACTGGGACAGCTCCTCGAACCGGGCCAGCCGCGCCTTGGATTTGGCCTGCCGGCCCTTCGGGTTCTGCCGCACCCACTCGAGTTCGGCCTTCATGGTCTTGATGCGCGCATCCTCCTGCTTGGATTCGACCTCGAGGCGCTTCTGCTTCTGCTCCAGCCAGGAGGAATAGTTGCCCTCCCAGGGAATCCCCATGCCGCGATCCAGTTCCAGGATCCAGCCGGCGGCGTTGTCGAGGAAGTAGCGGTCGTGCGTCACCGCCACCACGGTGCCCGGGAAGCGCTGCAGGAACTGCTCGAGCCAGTCGACGCTCTCGGCATCCAGGTGGTTGGTCGGTTCATCAAGCAGCAACAGGTCGGGCTTGGAGAGCAAGAGCTTGCAAAGCGCAACTCTTCTCTTTTCCCCTCCGCTTAAAATTCCGATCTTTGCGTCCCAAGCCGGCAGACGAAGGGCATCCGCGGCAATCTCCAGCTCCTGCCCGCCGCCGGCACCGTTGACGATCGCCTCCAGGCGCGCCTGTTCGGCGGCCAGTTTGTCGAAATCCGCGCCCTCCTCCGAATACGCGGCATAGACCGCGTCCAGCGCCTTCTTGGCCTCCTCGACGTCGCTGCGCGCGGCTTCGACTTCCTCGCGCACCGTCTTCGCCGCATCCAGCGCCGGCTCCTGCGGCAGGTAGCCCACCTGGATGCCCGGCATGCGGATCACCTCGCCGTCGGTGGCCTCGTCCACGCCCGCCATGATCTTGAGGAGCGAGGACTTGCCCGAGCCGTTCAGGCCCAGCACGCCGATCTTGGCGCCGGGGAAGAAGTTGAGCGAGATGTTCTTCAGGATCGTGCGCTGGGGCGGCACCATCTTGCTCACCCTGCGCATCGTGTAGACGTATTTGGCCATCGGTCATCCGCGAAAAAGTGCGACATTATCGGGGATAATCCATCGGTGTACTCGGTCAAGGAAATTTTCTACACGCTGCAGGGCGAGGGCGCGAACGCCGGCACGCCGGCGGTGTTCTGCCGCTTCGCCGGCTGCAACCTGTGGAGCGGCCGCGAGGAGGACCGCGCCGGCGCGGTATGCCGCTTCTGCGACACCGAGTTCGTCGGCACCGACGGCGCCGGCGGCGGCCGTTTCGCGACCCCCGCCGAACTGGTTCATGCCTTGCAGTCGGTGCTGCCGCCGGATACGCCCGGCGCCCTGGTCGTCTGCACCGGCGGCGAGCCGCTGCTGCAGCTCGACGCGCCGCTGGTCGAGGCGATGCGCCACGCCGGATTCCGCGTCGCCGTCGAAACCAACGGCACGCAGGCGCCGCCGCCCGGCATAGACTGGATCTGCGTCAGCCCCAAGGCGGGCGCGCCGCTGATGCTGGACCGCGGCAACGAACTGAAGCTGGTGTTTCCGCAGGCCGGCGCCGAGCCGCCGAAATTCGAGGAGCTCGCCTTCGAGCATTTCTTCCTGCAACCGATGGACGGCCCGGCGCGCGCGCAGAACACGCGCCTGGCGGTGGACTACTGCCTCGCGCACCCGCGCTGGCGCCTGAGCCTGCAATCCCACAAGCTCATCGGCATCCCCTGAGATGGAACTCTGCTACCGCTTCGGCTTCGACGCCGCGCACCGCTTCGAGAACTATCCGGACGGGCATCCCTACCGGGGGGTGCACGGCCATTCGTTCCAGGTCGAAGTCGCCGTCAGCGGCAAGCCGGATGCGGCGACGGGCTTCGTCGCCGATTTCGGCGACATCGAGAAAGCCTGCGCGAACATCCGCGCGTCCCTCGACCACCGCATGCTGAACGAGATCCGCGGCCTGGAGAAGCCGAGCCTGGAAAATCTTTCCGCTTGGATCTGGAACCAGCTCGCGCCCCAGCTGCGTTCGCTGGCCCGCGTCACGGTGCGGCGCGACTCGCTCGGTCAGAGCTGCACTTACACCGGCAGCGCCTGACTCAACCCGCCGGGAGGGAGGCCGCCTCTCCGAGGTCCCACATCAGCCCCGCCATGAGGCGCAGCGCGTCGCGCGCGACGGGCGCGAGCATGTGCTCGTTGGGCGCATGCTGGCTGCAACTCGCATAGGAATGCGGGATCCAGACCGTCGGCAGGCCGAGCAGGTCGGAAAAAACGTCGTTCGGCAGCGAACCGCCGAGGTTGGGCAGGATCGCAGCCGGTTTCTGGCTTGTTTTCTCCAGGGATTTTTTGACCCATACGACCCAGGGATGCCGCGGATCCAGCCGCGTCGCGGCGAAGAAGCCCTCGCGCGCCGCGCTCACCTTGACCATCGGGAAGCCGGCTTTCTCCAGATGCCTTTCCAGTGCCGGCACGATATCGGCGGGGTCCACGCCGACGACGTAGCGCAGCTGGCAATGGCAGCTGGCGCGCGGCGGAATGGCATTCACCGGCTTGTCGGGATTGCCGGCGGTGAACGCCAGCACTTCGAAGCTCGACCAGCCGAACACGCGCTCGGCCGGGGTCAGGCCGGGTTCGCCCCAGTCGGGATCCACGCTCGGCCCCTCGGGGCCGCCGTCCACTTCCAGGCCCGAGAGCGCCTCGCGCACCGACGGCGTCAGCGAATCCGGCCGCCACTCGGCGACGCAGATTTCTCCTTTCGGCCCGGTGATGGAAGCGAGCGCGTGCGCGAGGATGATGCCCGGATTGGCGAGCAGCCCGCCCCAGTTGCCGGAATGGTGGCCGCCTTCGCGCAGGTCGACCACCAGGTCCATGTTGAACGCGCCGCGCGAGCCGAGGAAGAGGGTCGGCTGCCCCGGCTGCAGGCGCGGTCCGTCGGAGGCGATGAAGACGTCCGCTTTCAGAAGATTTTTATTGGCGGAACAAAACTCCTTCAGCCCGGGAGAGCCGACTTCCTCTCCCGTCTCGATGAGTACTTTCAGGTTGAAACCCAAAGCCCCCCGTGCGGCAATTACCGCCGCCATGGCGCCAAGATTGATCGAATGCTGGCCCTTGTTGTCGGCGGTACCGCGGCCGTAGAGCCGGTCGCCGTCGCGCTTCAGCACCCAGGGATCCAGGCCCGGCTGCCAGCTCGCGTCCTGCCCGCGGATTACGTCGCCGTGGCCGTACGACAGGACCGTCGCCAGCGCGGGGTCCTCGATACGCTCGGCGATCAGGAACGGGCCGTGTTTGCCACGCGGGTTGTCGAAGATCCGGCAGCGGAATCCCATGCGCTCGAAACTGGACTGCATTTCGTCCGCGAGGTAGCGCGCGAGATCAGCGGCGCGCTCCGGGTTCTGGCTCTCGGTGGGAATGGCGACACGACGCGCGAGGTCGGCGAAGAATCCGCCCTCGTCGAAATAGCGCTCTGCGTGGGCTATCGCCCGCTCCCGGCTCATCGCCGGCGGATTATCTCCCGATTTGCGGAATCGCCGAGCCGTCGAACAGCGGCGAAAGGGCCGCGGCGACGCGGCCGTACTGGGCGGCGTTCAGCATGCTGCCCAGCAGCGCGCTGAAGTGCGGCACCTGCA
>DATBQR010000002.1:0-7858 GCA_036560705.1 Burkholderiales bacterium
TTCAGCGCGTCCTTGAGCGTTCGCGATCCCGACTCGACCGGAACGACCGTCGCGCCGAGGAGGTTCATCCGGTAGACATTCTGGGCCTGGCGGCGCAGGTCCTCGGAGCCCATGTAGACGACGCACTCCATCCCGAAGCGCGCGGCGACTGTCGCCGTGGCGACGCCATGCTGGCCCGCGCCGGTCTCGGCGATGACGCGCGGCTTGCCGAGGCGGCGCGCGAGGAGCGCCTGGCCCATGCAGTTGTTGATCTTGTGCGCGCCGGTGTGGTTCAGGTCCTCGCGCTTGAGGAAAATCTGCGCGCCGCCGAGCATCGCCGACCAGCGCTTGGCGTGGTACACCGGACTCGGCCGCCCGACATAGTGCTTGAGTTCGTAGTGGAATTCGGCCATGAACGCCGGATCGCGGCGGCAGCGCTCGTAGGCCTCGCGCAGCTCGTCCAGCGCATGGCTCAGGGTCTCGGCGACAAACACGCCGCCGTAAGGGCCGAAGTGTCCGCGCGGGTCGGGCAAGTCATACATCTGCATGTCTGACCTCGGTGATGAAGGCGGCGATCTTCTCCGCATCCTTGATGCCCTTGGCCGACTCGACGCCGCTGGATACGTCCACCGCCCAGGGACGCACGCGCCGGATCGCCTCGCCCACGTTTTCGCCGGTGAGCCCGCCCGAAAGAACCAGCGGATGGCTGTGTCCGGCCGGAACCAGGGACCAGTCGAAACTCTCCCCGACTCCGCCGTATTCCTCCACGTGGCTGTCGAGCAGCCAGCCGGCCGCGCCGGAAAACGGCCGCAGGTATTCTAGCAAATCGACCTCCGGCCTCACCCGGCAGGCCTTCAGGTACGGCACGCCGAACTGCGCGCAGAACACGGGGGTTTCCTCTCCGTGGAATTGCAGCATCGTCGGCCGCACGCGTTCGATCACCGTGTATACCTCCGCCGCCGCGGGATTCACGAACAGCGCGACCGTGCTGACGAACGGAGGTACCTCGCTTGCCAGCTGGCGCGCCCAGTCCAGGCTGAGGAAACGCGGGCTGGGCGGATAGAACACCAGGCCGATGGCGTCGGCGCCGGCGCGCGCCGCCGCCTGCGCGTCTTCGCTGCGGGTGATGCCGCAAATTTTTACCCGGGTTCTCATAGTTCGACGGGCAGCGCCTTTTTCGCGTTTTCAGCCATCGGAATATTCCAGCGCGGTTCGTATTCGACGGCCTCCAGGTACAACCCTTCGGGACCGAACGTGGGCGCGGCAAGCGCGCGGTCGCGCGATGCCAGCAGCTTTCCCGCCCAGCGCGGCGCATGCTTGCCCTTGCCGACGTAGACCAGGGTTCCGACAATGTTGCGCACCATGTGCTGCAGCCAGGCGTTGGCGCGCAGCGTGAATTCGATGCGCTCGCCCTCGCGCCCGATGTCGATGCCATACAGCGTGCGCACCGGGCTTTTCGCCTGGCATTCGACCGCGCGAAAGGCGGAAAAATCGTGCTCTCCCAGCAGCAGCGAGGCGGCCTCCCGCATGGCCTCGAGCTCGAGCGGCGCGTGATGCCAGCCGGCGTAGCGCGCGGCGAGCGCCGGGCGTACCGGCCGGTTGACGAGCACGTAGCGGTAGGTACGCGAGCGTGCAGCGTAGCGCGCATGGAAATCGGCCGGCACGCGCTGCGACCACAACACCGCCATCGCCTCGGGCAGCATTGCGTTCACGCCCCGTACCCAGGCGGCGTCCGGCCGCTCCGCATCGGTGTCGAAATGGACCACCTGCGCGCGCGCATGCACGCCGCGGTCGGTACGGCCCGCGCAGGTCACGCGCACCGGCGCATCGGCGATGCCGGAGAGCGCCGTCTCGAGCGCGTCCTGCACCGCGCCGCCGCCCGGCTGCGTCTGCCAGCCCAGGAAGCGGCTGCCGTCGTATTCGATTCCGAGTGCTATCCGGTTAGACACGCGGTTAGACACGCGGTTAGACACGCGGTTAGATACGCGGCTAGATGCGCGGATAAGTGAACTGGTCGCCATAATGAAAAAGCCGCGGTCGCTTGCGCGCCGCGGCTTGGTGAGATGTCCCCGCGGTCAGCCCAGGCCGGACAGCATCTGCTTCGCCTGTCCCTGCTGCGCGGCATCGCCCTCCTTCACGACTTCATTGAGCAGCTCCCGCGCCCCGTCCTTGTCGCCCATCTCCTGGTAAGCCTTGGCGAGATCGAGCTTGGTGGCGACCTCCTGCCACTTCGGGTCGGCGCTGCCCCCGGAATCGCCGCCCGGCGTGCCCAGGTCCAGGCTCAGGCCGCCGAGGTCGAGCGGGGCATCCGCCGGCTTCGCGGCATCCGTCTTGGCGCCCCCGAGGTCGAGGTTGAGATCGAAATCCATAGCGACCGTGGCATCCGGGTCGACGCTGGCGGGCGCCGCAGGCGCCTCGGCCGCCTTTTTCTTGGGCGGCAGCAGCATCGTCTTTTCGCCGTCGTCGGCGTCGGTCGCGCCGCCGAGATCGAAATCAAGCGGGCTGCCGGCAGGCTTGACGTCCTGGCTGTCGATGATCAGCGTGCCGCCCTTGGCGAAGTCGCTCTTCGGCATCGCCGCGGTGGCGCCGAGATCGAAGTCGAGCCCGCTGGCATCCGCCTTGGCCGCCGGGCTCGCCGCTGCCGGTTCGCCGCCGCCAATGTCGAAATCGAGTGCCGGTGCTGCAGCCGCCGCCGGTGCCGCGCCGGCCTCGGCCGCGGCGCTGCCGTACAGCCCGTTGCCCGGATCGATCGCATGGCCCAGCGACATCGCCTTGTCCCACTCCGGGCCGGCGCCATTGGCCAGGCCCTTGAGCTTGAGCGCAGCCTGCTCGAACGACTTGGCGTCCTTGCGATTGGCGTAGATCTCGAGCAGCTTGGCGTGCACCGCGACGCGGCTCGAATCCTTGGCGAGCGCCTCCTTGAGAATCTCCTCGGCCTGCGCGTCGCGCCCGTACGCCATATAGACGTCCGCTTCCGCGATCGGATCGACTTCGTCGCTCTCGCCACCGCCAACGCTGACCCCGCTGACCGATGCTTCCGAAACATCGGCGGCGGCGACCTGCGGCGGCGGCGGCGTATCTGCGGCCGGTTGCGCCCCCGCGTTGAACACCGAAGAAGCCCCCGGCCCGGTGGCCGCGCCCAATACGCTGTCCTGGAATTTCGTCTGGGAGGCTTTCTTGCGCCGCCATGCCCAAAAGCCGTAACCGCCGAGCAGGATAAGGACGGCGGCCAGCCCGCCGCCCGAAACGGGGTCGGTCAGGAAGGCGGTGACATCATCGAGCAGACTTGTCTCGGGTACCGTCGGCTTGGCAACCGCCTTGGCTTTGGCCTTGGGGGCTTCCTTGGCTGCTTCCTTCGGGGTTTCCTTCGAGGCTTCCTTGGCGGCTTCTTTCGGTGCTTCCTTCGCAACGTCCTTGGGCGCTTGCGCCGGAGGTTTGGCCGCCTCTGCCGCAGGCTTGGGGGCTTCTGCCGCAGGCTTAGGTGCTTCCGCCACGGGCTTCGCGGGTTCCGCCGCCTTGGCGGCGGGCGCCGGCGCTGCCGGGACCGGAGCAGGCTTCGCCACCGCCTTTTTCTCCAATTCCGCCAATTGCTGGTTCTTCATCTCCAGCAGCTTCTGCAGGTCGGCGACATTCTTTTCCAGGTCGCCGACGCGCGACTGCGATTCCTTGAGCGCACGGTCGCGCGCCACCTTGTCGTCCTCGCGAGCCGCCTTGGTTGCGGGCGCCGCCGGCTTGGCTGGGTCCGCCTTGGAGAGCTTCAACTGGTCCTTCTGCTCGGCCGGCGCGGGCGTCTCGGGCTTCGCCGTGATGCGGCCGGAAACCTCGCGCTCGCGGGCCGGCGCTGCGGGCGCGGCCGCTACCGCCGCGCCGAGTTTGCGTTTGTAATCGGCGAAATCGGCCATCTGCGACTGCACCTGCTGGCCGGCCTCCGCCGCATCGACCGCCGCGACCGCCTCGCGATCGGGAATGTTGAGGATGCGTCCGGCGCGAACCAGATTGATGTTGCCGCGAATGAAGGCGTCCTGGTTGGCGCGGTAAAGCGCGATCAGCATCTGGTTGAGCGTCACGCCATCGGGCTTGTTCTTGCGCGCAATGGCGCCAAGCGTGTCGCCCTTGTTTACCGTTTCCTGCTTGGCGGAAGTCGCTGCACGGGCGGCCGGAATCGGGCGCGACTCGCTGCGCGGCGCCGGCTCGGCCTTGGCCGGCTCTGCGGCGGGTATGGGTTTCGCGGCGGGCGCAGGCGCGGGCGCTGCCGCCCCCCGGTAATCGACGGGATCCAGCAGGAAGGTGTATTCGCGGACCAGGCGCCCGGTGGCCCATTGCAATTCGACCAGGATATCGAGGAACGGCTCGTTCACCGCTTGCGAGGTCTTCAGGCGGATCACCGGCTTGCTGCCGCTCTTGTCGATGGAAAACTGCAGGCCGACCAGCGCCGGACTGAGTTCGATGCCGGCCTGCCGGAACGCTTCCGACGAGGCAAGCCGCGCAGTGACGGAATCTTCCTCGCCCGGCTGGAGCGAGTTGATCTCGATTTCGGCACTGAGGGGCTGGCCGAGGGCAGAGTTGACGGTCAGCCTGCCGAGTCCAGCGGAATAGGCCATCAGCGGCGCGCAAAGCAACGCCGCCAAGGCAATACGGATACCGGTGACTGTTTTACCCACTGAGCGCACCCTGAGTCGTTCTTCTGGGACTGACTACAATAACATCATGGCGTTAGGCCTGCAACCTGAGAGGCCCTCTCTAATTTGATGCGATAGCGCCTTGGGCGGCAAGGAAATTTGCCCCGCCGCCAGGCAGCTTAGCGCACGCCGGAATCGAGCAAAATCCGCACCATTCGGCGCAACGGCTCCGCCGCGCCCCACAGCAGCTGATCGCCGACCGTAAACGCGGCCAGGTATTCGCCGCCCATCGGCATTTTCCGCAGCCGCCCGATCGGCACCGACAGCTTGCCCGTGACCGCCGCCGGCGTCAGTTCGGCGAGCGACTCCTCGCGCCGGTTCGGAATCACCTTCACCCAGTCGTGCGCCTCGGCGAGCATGCCCTCGATCTCGCCCAGCGGTACATTTTTCTTCAATTTGATCGTCAGGGCCTGGCTGTGGCAGCGCATCGCACCGACGCGCACGCAGATGCCGTCGATCGGAATCGGACGGCCGCTGCGGCCGAGAATCTTGTTGCCTTCCGCCTGGGCCTTCCATTCCTCCCGGCTCTGGCCGTCGCCCAGGTCCTTGTCGATCCAGGGCAGCAGGCTCGCCGCCAGCGGGTAGCCGATCTCGCTCTTCGGCATGGCGCCGTTGCGCAAGGCCGCGGTCACCCGGCGGTCGATATCCAGCGCAGTCGCTGCCGGATCATCGAGGGCCGGCTTCGCCACGTCGCCCAG
Source organism: Burkholderiales bacterium (assembly GCA_036560705.1). Taxonomy (GTDB): domain Bacteria; phylum Pseudomonadota; class Gammaproteobacteria; order Burkholderiales; family SG8-39; genus RBG-16-66-20. The sequence continues at coordinate 5,357 of DATBQR010000002.1, forward strand.
GTGTCCCATCTGCTGCACGAGTTCCCGCATGCTCGCGGCGCCCGCGCCGGACGCTGCCTGGTAGGTCATGCAGGTCATCCATTCGACCAGGTCGCGCTGCAGCAGCCCCGCCATACCCATCAGCATCAGGCTCACCGTGCAATTGCCGCCGATGAAATCCTTCATGCCGCGCTTCACGGCGTCCTGGATCCCCGCCAGGTTGACCGGGTCGAGGATGATGACCGCGTCCTCCTTCATGCGCAGTGCGCTCGCCGCGTCGATCCAGTAACCCTGCCAGCCCGCGGCGCGCAGCTTCGGATGAATCTCGCTGGTGTAGTCGCCGCCCTGGCAGGAAATGACCACCGGGAGCTTCCTCAGTGCCTCGACGTCCGCGGCGTTCGCCACGGGGCTGGCGCCCTTGCCGATATCCGGACCCTTGCCGCCCGCCTGCGAGGTGGAAAAGAACGAGGGCTCGACGTGGTCGAAGTCCTTTTCCTCGCGCATCCTCTGCACCAGGACCGAACCCACCATGCCGCGCCAGCCGACGATGCCCACTCTCAACATGACCGCTTTCCCGCGTTCTACAGCCGTTCCGCGACCGCGGATGCCATCTCCGCAGTGCTTACCTTCCTCGTGCCCGCAGTATATATGTCGGCGGTGCGGTAGCCGTCGTGCAGCGTCTTCTTCACTGCGGCTTCGAGCCGGTCTGCCGCGCCGCCCTGGTTCAGCGAATGGCGCAGCATCAGCGCCGCCGACAGGATGGTCGCCAACGGATTCGCGACACCCTTGCCGGCAATATCGGGCGCCGAACCGTGGATCGGCTCGTAGAGCCCCTTGTTGTTCGCATCCAGCGACGCCGACGGCAGCATGCCGATCGAGCCGGTGAGCATCGAGGCTTCGTCCGACAGGATGTCGCCGAACATGTTGCCGGTGACGATCACGTCGAATTGCTTGGGGTTGCGCACCAGCTGCATCGCGCAGTTGTCGACATACATGTGCGATAGCGCGATGTCGGGATATTTTTTCGCCTCGACCTCGACCACTTCGCGCCACAGGCGCGAGGTTTCGAGCACGTTCGCCTTGTCGACCGAACACACTTTCTTGCCGCGTTTGCGCGCCGCCTCGAAGGCGACGCGCGCGATCCTGCGGATCTCCGCTTCCGTGTAGCGCATGGTGTCGAAGCCTTCGCGGCCGCCGGATTCGTGCTGCCGGATGCCCTTCGGCTGGCCGAAGTAAATGTCGCCGGTCAGCTCGCGCACGATCAGGATATCGAGGCCCGCGACCACTTCAGGCCGCAGCGAGGAAGCGTCGGCCAGTTCGGCGTAGACCTGCGCCGGACGCAGGTTGGCGAACAGCGCGAGTTCCTTCCTCAGCCCGAGAATCGCCTGCTCCGGGCGCCTGGAAGATTCCAGCTTGTCGTATTTCGGATCGCCGACCGAGCCGAACAGGATGGCGTCGGCTTTCTTCGCCAGCGCCAGCGTCGCCGCAGGCAGCGGATGGCCGCAAGCCTCGTAGCCCGCGCCGCCCACTGGCGCTTCCTCGAATTCGAATTTCAGTCCGAGCCTGCCGAGTACGCGCAGGGTTTCGGCGACGATTTCCTTGCCGATGCCGTCGCCCGGCAGAACCGCGATTTTCATGGAAGACCGGAAGGAAAAGTCAGCGGAACAGCCAGGGGAACTGCGCCTGCCGGCGCGCTTCGAACGCGCGGATCTCGTCGGCATGGCGCAGCGTGACGCCGATCTCGTCCAGGCCGTTCAGCAGCGAATGCCGGCGCGAGGGATCGACGGCGAACTTGTACGACTTCGAGCCGTCGGTGGTCGACACGGTCTGCCGGCCGAGATCGACGACCAGGCGGAAACCCGGCAGCGCGCTGTCGTAGAACAGGCTGTCCACCTCGGATTCGGCGAGCACCACGGGCAGGAAGCCGTTCTTGAAACTGTTCTCGAAGAAGATGTCGCCGTACGAAGGCGCGATCACGCACTTGAAGCCGTACTGCTGCAGGGCCCAGGGCGCATGCTCGCGCGAACTGCCACAGCCGAAGTTCTTGCGCGCGAGCAGGATCTCCGCGCCCTTGTAGCGCGCCTGGTTGAGCACGAAATCCGGATTCAGCGGGCGCTTCGCGTTGTCCATGCCCGGCTGGCCGATGTCGAGGTAGCGCCAGGCGTCGAACAGATTCGGGCCGTAGCCGGTGCGCTTGATGGATTTCAGGAACTGCTTGGGGATGACGGCGTCGGTGTCGACGTTGGCTCGATCGAGCGGCGCCACCAGGCCGTTCAGGACGGTGAACTTTTCCATGGTCAGCGCCAGCTCCGCACGTCGACGAAATGGCCTGCGATGGCCGCCGCCGCCGCCATCGCCGGGCTGACCAGGTGCGTGCGCCCGCCGGCGCCCTGCCGGCCCTCGAAATTGCGGTTCGAGGTGGACGCGCAGCGTTCGCCCGGCTCGAGACGGTCGGCATTCATCGCCAGGCACATCGAGCAGCCCGGTTCGCGCCACTCGAAACCCGATTCGCGGAATACCTTG
>DATBQR010000003.1:0-2180 GCA_036560705.1 Burkholderiales bacterium
CCTGGGCCAGCGTCACGAGGTGAAGGTGGCGGTTGAGCTCCCACAGATACTTGATGTTCCCGACCAGGCGCGGATCGCGGTAGTCGAGCAGCTTGCCGAAACGCTGCGCAGCCTCCGTGCCGGTCTTGGGATCCCGATTCCAGCGCGGCGGCCCGCCGGGATTTGAAACCCTTGCCGAAAATATCTCCAGTTCGCCCGCAACGATGCGGTCCGCGGCGGCGAGATAGGGCGCAGGGTCGACGTCGGGCGCGGCATGCACCCAGGGCCGCAACGGCGGAATGCAGTCCGGCGCCAGCTCGGCTTTCGTACCCAGCCAGCCGGCGCGTTCTGCCTGCGCCGCCGCGAGGCGCGCGAAGCGATGCAGCACCTCCGCCGGCGTCATGCACCGCAGCCGGTTGAACCGCCAGCGCAGCCATTCCGTGGCTTCTCCGCCGGCGGCATCGCGCCCCGGCGACTGCGGGGCTTCCGCCAATTCAGGTGGGCGCAGCATCGACGCCTTTCTTCGCACCACAAATCTCTGCATAGAGCCGACAGAAGTCCCGAGCCAGGCGGTCGATCGCATACCCGTTCGCGATCCTGCCGCGGCATGCTTCGCGCATCCGCGCCAGCAGCCCGCGATCAGACGCCAGCACGCGGATCGCCTGCGCGATCGCCTGTGGATCCGCCGGCGCGATCAACACGCCGTGCCGGCCGTCGACGACGATGTCGGGAATCGCTCCCACGCGCGAGGCGATTGGCGGAACACCCGCCGCCATGCTCTCGAGCAACGCGTACGGCAGGCCTTCGGCGTAGCTCGCGAGGATCGAAGCATCGGCCCAGCGCAGGAGCGCGTACCTGCCCTCGCCCGAAACCGGACCCACGAACACGACATCGCGCCCGAGCGAGAACTGCTCTGCGCTCCGCTTCAACTGCGCCTCCTCAGGTCCGCTCCCTGCGACGATCAGCTCGGCCTTGATCCCTTGCGCGAGTGCGAGCTTCAGTCCCTGCAGGGTCTCGTGCAGGCCCTTTTCGCGCGCCAGGCGGCCGATGTAGAGGAGCCGCAGCGGCGCCTCTGCGCCGGCGTGGCTTCGTGTGAGTCTCGCGTAAGGCGTGCAATCGACCGCATTCGGCAGCGCCAGCACCTGCTGCCGAGGCACGAACTCCCGGAAAGCGGCCAGCTCTGCGCGCGCGAGCACGACGATCGCGTCCGGCAGCTGCAGCGTGGCGCGCAGGAACGCAGCGAGAACGCGGCTCGTACCGAGAAACGCCTGCGGCAGCGCGCCGCCGTGCACCTGGTAGAGCACCCGCGCGCCGCACAATCTCGCCACCACCATGTAGGCGAGGTCGCGCCAGTAGGCGCGGGCGTTGAGCGCCGTATTGATGTGGACGATCGCCGCCCTGCTGGCCACCACCGCCGCGGCGAATCGGAACGGACTGACGAGCAGCCGCATCCAGCGCGCCACGCGGTCCTCGTTTCTTCCTTCGCTGCCGACCTGGAAATGGAGCAGCGTGAAGTCATCGGCCAGCCGCGACCTGAGAAGCAGCTTCAGATGCGTGCTGACGCCGCTCAGGGCCTCGAGCCGGGGGCCAAGCAGCAGCACCGCCTGGCGCTTCGCCGGGGTTTCCGCCTCAGGGCGTGACATCCAATGCGTCCACCAGGATCCAGAAGTACTGCGACGCCGGATTTTTCTGCCCTGTCACTTCGATCGTCAGCGTGTGCCGTCCGGCAGCAAGCCCGTCCGCGGCGAACAGCGTCTTCTGCGGCGCCTCGGTAGGCGCGTACGTATCCACCTGCTTTACGAAAACGCCGTCCAGGTAGACGTTGGCGATCCCCGTCGGCGGTCCTTCGCCGCTGATCCAGCGAACCCCGGTGCCGTTGAAAGTGAATGTTGCCCGCGCGCCGGCGACGACCGATTCGGCCGACGTGCCCTCGCTGTAGGCCTTGTCGCGGTTGCCCCGCACCCAGCCCGAGTCGAGCGCGACGGACGAATCGGTGTCCTGGTACCGCCTCCCCGGCGTCACGACGTCGAACCCGTCCACCACGATCAACGCGGAGCTCGAGGCGGCGTTCATGTTGCCTGTCACCTGCACCGTCAGGGTATGGCTCGCATTGGAAAGGCCTGTGGCGGTGAACACCGCTGCCTGGATCTGCTCCGCCGGCGAGTAGGTGTCGACCTCGGCGGCCAGTGCGCCGTCGAGAA
>DATBQR010000004.1:0-26138 GCA_036560705.1 Burkholderiales bacterium
TTGCGGTCGAATCGGTCCGCGATCCGCAGAAATTCCCACTGGTCGCGAAGACGTGCTAGTCGTTCAGCCTTTCTCCAGCGCCGCGCGCCGCCCGCGCTCGACGTCGATACCGAAGAGAAGTAGTAAGCCAATGACGAAGTACGCACCCACGGCGAGAATGCCAAGCCGGTGGTTGCCTTCGAAGATCCACGTGACCGCGCCGTAGGTGAGGGGCCCGAAGATCGAAGCAGCCTTCACCGCCAATCCCCATAGCCCGAAGAATTCCGCTGTACGCGCCGGGGGCGAGAGATAGCCGACGATGGCGCGGCCGGCGGCTTGGGATGAGCCCATGCACAGGCCGGCGAGGTTGGCGGCGACCCAGAACATGGTCGCGCTTTCGGCGAGGTAGGCGAGGGCGATCATGACGATCCAGCCGATCAGCACCAGCGTCATCGATTTGATGTGGCCGATGGCGTCCTGCAGGTAGCCGAAACCGAAGGCGCCGATGGCGGCGGTGACGTTGACGACGAGAACCAGCACGATGGTCTGCTGGCTGGTGAATTTCATGGCTTCCTGCGCGTAGATGGCGGCGAGGGCGATCACGGCCATGATGCCCGCCTGGTAGAACAGGATGCAGACGAGGAAGCGCTGCAAGTCGCGGTAGCGATGCGCGGCGCGCAGGGTTTCGAGGACGCGGGCCCAGGCCGAGACGGCGTGCACGTCCGGATGGGGTACCGCGCGCTCCTTGAGGAAGACGAAGGTCGGCGCGGCGGTGAGGGCAAACACGGCGGCGGTGATGAGCATGACGACGGGAACGAAGTCGTTGCCGGTCAGGCCGTGCTTTTGCGCCCAGGTGATGTAGCCCAGCGAGATCGCCAGCGACACCAGCCCGCCCAGGTAGCCGAAGGCCCAGCCCCAGCCAGAGACGCGCCCCATGGCTTTCGAGTCGGCGAGCTCGGTGAGGAAGGCGGCGATGAGGTTTTCGCCGGAAGCGAAGAAGAAGTTGGAGAGGATGACGAGGGCGACGGCCAGCGCGACGCCGCCCGGCGACACGAAAAACAGCAACGCCGTGAAAACCACGCAGCCGACCGTCGACACGAGGAGCAGCCGCTTCTTGGCGGCATGGGCATCGGCCCAGGCGCCGACCACCGGCGCGCTCAGCAGGACGGCCAGGTAGGAGGCCGACAGGGCGGCGGTCCAGGCGAAGGTGGCCCAGGGCGCCCCGCCCGCCACCGCGGCGACGAAGTAGGCGTTGAAGACCGCCGTGATGACCACCGTGGTGTAGCCGGAGTTGGCGAAGTCGTACATGCTCCAGGCCCAGACCTCGCGCAGGCTGACGTCCTGTGCAAGGGAGCGGTTTTGCGCGGCGTTGGTCACAGGGCGAGTGTAGCGTTGCCTGGAGGGGGTGCGGGGGAACCCGGGTTCCCCTGCTCATTCGGGCATAATCGCGGGCATATGGCCGTCGTCGACCCGAAAGCCGCGCAGGAACAGCCCAAGGCGACCGAACGCCGCCTGACGATCGCCGACCTGCTCGACTGGCTGGTCGAGGACAAGATGGTGGACTCGGCGGACGCCGAGAAGATGAAGAAGGAGCGGCGCTACTACCGCGGCTCGCAGCATCCGCTGTCGGTCATCGCCGACCAGAAGTGGAAGAGCGCGCTGCCGCCCAACAAGCCGCTCGCGCTCGAGCCGCTCACCGAGTGGCTGGCCAGGCGCGTCAACCTCGACTACCGCCACATCGATCCGCTGAAGATCGACTTCTCCTCGGTCACCGAGGTGATGTCCTCGGCCTACGCGACGCGCTTCAAGATCCTGCCGATCGGCGTCACCAGCAAGGAGGTGGTGATCGCGGTGAGCGACCCGTTCGTGCGCGAGTGGGAGAAGGAGCTGCAGCACATCATCAAGCTGGATATCCGCCGCGTGATCGCCAACCCGGTGGACATCGAGCGCTACCAGGTCGAGTTCTACAACCTCGCCAAGTCGATGAAGGGCGCGGCGAAGGGCGTGTCCGGCACCTCGGGGCTGCAGAATTTCGAGCAGCTGGTGGAGATGGGCTCGAACAAGACCTTCGACGCCAACGACGCGCACATCGTCAAGCTGGTGGACTGGATCTGGAGCTACGCCTTCGAGCAGCGCGCGAGCGACATCCACATCGAGCCGCGTCGCGAGTTCGGCATCGTGCGCTTCCGCATCGACGGCGTGATGCACCAGGTCTACCAGATCCCCTCCACGGTGCTGGCGGCGATGACCAGCCGCGTGAAGATCCTTTCGCGCATGGACGTGGTGGAGAAGCGCCGGCCGCAGGACGGCCGCATCAAGACGCGCACGCTGGACGGCGAGGAGGTCGAACTGCGCCTGTCCACGCTGCCCACCGCCTTCGGCGAGAAGCTGGTGATGCGGATCTTCGATCCGGAAGTGCTGGTGCGCGACTTCCGCGAGCTCGGCTTCTCGGAGGAGGACCAGAAAAACTGGAAGGACATGACCGAGAAGCCCAACGGCGTCGTGCTGGTCACCGGGCCCACCGGCTCGGGCAAGACCACCACGCTGTATTCGACGCTCAAGCAGCTGTCGACGCCCGAGGTCAACGTCTGCACCATCGAGGACCCGATCGAGATGGTGGAGGGCTCCTTCAACCAGATGCAGGTGTCCAGCGCGATCGAGCTGGGTTTCGCGGAGGGCCTGCGCGCCCTGATGCGCCAGGACCCGGACATCATCATGGTCGGCGAGGTCCGCGACCTCGAGACCGCGGAAATGGCGGTGCAGGCGGCGCTCACCGGGCACCTCGTGCTCTCGACGCTGCACACCAACGATGCGCCGAGCGCGGTGACGCGCCTGCTGGAACTCGGCATCAAGCCCTACCTGCTGGTGGCGACGCTGAACGGCGTGATGGCGCAGCGCCTGGTGCGCATCCTGTGCCCGCACTGCAAGCAGAAAGTCGAACTGCACCGCGTCGAGGACGTGCACGCCTGGGAAGGGTTGGTGTCGCCGTGGAAGGCGAACCGGCCCGCCTCGGTCTACAAGCCGGTGGGCTGCCTGGAATGCCGCATGACCGGCTTCGTCGGCCGCGTCGGCATCTACGAGACGCTGGTCTGCACGCGCGCGATCAAGGAGATCATCGGCGCCGGCGCCGACCTCGGCAAGATCCGCGACCAGGCGTTCCGCGACGGCATGAAGCCGCTGCGCATCAGCGGCGCGATGAAAGTGGCGGCCGGCTTCACCACCATCGAGGAAGTCATCAAGACCGCGCCGCCGGCCATGGAAGCGGCGGACTAGCCGGCGTGGCTTGGTCGGAACTGGTTGACGCGCTGCTGCTGTTCACGGGCGGGCTGGTGCTGTTCGGCGTCTGGTACGGCGCGCGGCGGCGCGACCGGCTGGCGACGCAGGCGCTGCGCCTGTCGGAGGAGCGCTTCCGCCACCTGACCTCGCTGTCGGCGGACTGGTTCTGGGAAACCGACGCCGGGCACCGCGTCAGCTGGCTGTCGGGCGGCCCCGCGGTGGCGGCCCTCTTCGGCGCCGAGATGGCGCACGGCAAGCGGCTCTGGGAAGTGCCCGGCGTGGAGGTCGAGCCGCGCGCGCTGGTGGAGCACTTCGGCCGGCTGCAGGAGCTGGACGCGCAGCTGCCCTTCTTCGATTTCGTCATTTCGCGCAGGGACGCCGGCGAGCTGCGAGCGCACGCGATCAGCGGCAAGCCGCGCTACGACGCGAGCGGCCGCTTCCTCGGCTACCGCGGCGTGGGGCAGGACATCACCGGCAAGCGCCGCGCGGAACGCGCGCTTGGCGAGGCGAAGGAGCGCCTCGAGCTCGCCACCGAGGGCGGCAACCTGGCGATCTGGGACTGCGACCTTGACGCGGACCGGGTGTATCTCGGCGAGGCCTGGGGGCGCATGCTCGGCCACGACGGGGCGGCGGCGGCCACCGCCGACACCAGGGGGCTGCTCGCCGCGGTGCATCCCGAGGACCGTGGCGCGATGCAGGCCGCGCTCGTCGGCACGCTGAAGGGCAATCTGCCCGCCTACGCATTCGAGGCGCGCGTGCGCACCCGCAGCGGCGACTGGAAATGGCTTTCCCTGACGGGCCGCGTCACCGAGCGCGACAGCGACGGGCGCGCGCGCCGCATGTGCGGCGTGGTCACCGACATCGACGCGCGCAAGCGCGCCGAGCAGGCGATGCGCGACGCCGAGGCGCGCTACCGCGCGCTGATCGAGCTCGGGCCCGACGGCGTGGTGGTGTTCTCCAACGGCATCATCGAGTACGCCAACCCGGCGGCGGCGCGGCTGGTGAAGGCGGCCTCCGCCCGGCAGATGATGGGCAGGAAGATCGAGGACTTCGTGCAGCCCGAGCACCTCGGGCGCTTCCAGGAGCGCTTGCGCTACCTGGCCGCGGGGCCCGGCATGACCCCCTTCCAGGAGCGCGCGCTGCTCTGCATGGACGGCAGCGTCGTCACCGTCGAGGCGTCCAGCGTCTCGTACCTGGAGCGCGGGCGCCTGGTGATGCAGTCGGTGCTGCGCGACGTGAGCGAGCAGCGCAAGGCGCGCGAAGTCCTCGCCGAGCGCGAGAAGCGCTTCCGCGACGTGCTCGAGGCCTCGGGCGAATACGTCTGGGAGACCGACCTCGCCTGGAACTACACCTTCCTGTCCGAGCGCGTCGAGACGGTGCTCGGCTACATGCGCCACGAAATGATCGGCCGCGCGCCGCGCGAATTCATGCCGCTGGGCGAGGCGCAGGGTATGGACGAATGGTTCGCGCAGCGCGCCGCGCACGCCGAGGGCTTCCGCGACCAGGTGCACCGTTCGCTCACCAAGTCGGGCCGCGTCATCTGGCAGTCGGTCACCGGCGTCCCGGTATTCGACGCGGCGGGCAAGCTGGCCGGCTACCGCGGCACTGGCGCCGACATCACCGCGCGCAAGCAGGCGGAGGAGCGCATCCAGTACCTCGCCACGCGCGACGCGCTGACCGGCCTGCCGAACCGCGTGCTGCTCGCCGACCGCGCCAACCAGGCGATCCTCGCCGCGGCGCGCTCGCGCGGCAGCCTGGCGCTGCTCTCGCTCGACCTGGACCGCTTCAAGCTGGTGAACGATTCGCTCGGCCATGCCGCCGGCGACGCGCTGCTGCGCGCGGTCGCCGAGCGCCTCGGCGCGACGCTGCGGCGCGACGACACGCTGGCGCGCCTCGGCGGCGACGAGTTCGTGCTGCTGTGGAACGGCCTGAAGGATTCGCAGGACGCGGCCGCGCTGGCGCAGCGCACGCTCGGCATCCTGTCGCGCCCCTTCACCATCGAGGGCCGCACGCTCAGCGTCACGGCTTCCATCGGCATCGGCGTCTACCCGGGGGACGGCCGCGATTTCGGCGAGCTGCTGAAGAACGCCGACGCGGCGGCCAACCACGCCAAGGAAACCGGGCGCAACAATTTCCGCTTTTCCTCGCCCGAGCTGAACGCGCGCGCGTCGGCGCGCCTGGGCATGGAAAACGGCCTGCGCCACGCGCTCGCCCGCGGCGAGCTGCTGCTGCACTGGCAGCCGGTCGTCTCGGGCGGCGGCCGGAAGGACGCCGCCCGCGTCGTGGTCGGCGCCGAGGCGCTGGTGCGCTGGCAGCATCCGCAGGAAGGGCTGCTGATGCCCGACCGCTTCGTGCCGGTCGCCGAGGACAGCGGCCTGATCCGGCCGCTGGGGCAATGGACGCTGGAGCGCGCGCTCAGCCAGATCGGCGCGTGGCGCCGCGGGTGGCAGGACGGCGCCGTGCGCCGCGGCGGCGGCGCGGAACTCTGGTTCGCGCTCAACGTTTCCGCCACCGAACTGGCGCAGGGCGACGCCTATGTCGCGCTGCTGCGCGAGACGCTGCGCGCCAACGACGTGCCGGGTTCCTGCCTCGAGCTGGAGGTCACCGAGCGCGTGCTGATGTCGCACCTGGCCGAGAACGTCGAGACGCTGCGCCGCATCGGCGCGCTCGGCGTGCGCGTGTCGATCGACGATTTCGGCACTGGCTATTCCAGCCTCGCCTACCTGCGCCAGCTGCCGATCGGCAAGCTGAAGATCGACCGCTCGTTCCTGCGCGAGCTGGACGCGCATTTGCACGACACCGTGCACGACCCTGCGCGCAATGCCGACGCGACCATCGTGCAGACCATCGTGGCGATGGCGCGCGCGCTCGGGCTGCGCGTCGCCGCCGAGGGCGTGGAGAGCGAGGCGCAGCTGGCGCGCCTGCTCGCCTTCGGCTGCGACGAGTGGCAGGGCCACCATTTCAGCGCCTCGCTGGATGCCGTGGGTTTTGAAAACCTCTTGCAAAGAGAAACAAAGCAACAGAAGAAGGCGAGCTGATGTCGACCCTCTATCGCTACACGGTGCCGGTCGAGGAGACGCACTGGAAATTTCCTGCCACCGGCGAAGTCGCCTTCACCTGGGACTACGACGCGCGCTCCGACGAGCTGCTGAAGCTCTACTCCAAGGGCAAGAAGGAGCAGTGGGACGCCGACACGCGCATCGACTGGAGCATTCCCGTCGATCCCGAAGACCCGATGCAGATGGCGGACGAGGTGGTGCCTCTCTACGGCACCGCGATCTGGAAAAAGCTCTCCGCGAAGCAGCGCGGCGAGCTGCGCTACCACAGCCAGGTGTTCAACCTGTCGCAGTTCCTGCACGGCGAACAGGGCGCGCTGGTGTGCGCCGCGCGCATCGTGCAGGACGCGCCGCGCATCGAATCCAAGTTCTACGCCGCCACCCAGGTGATGGACGAGGCGCGCCACGTGGAAGCCTACCGGCGCCTGCTCACCGAGAAATTCAAGTTCGTCTACCCGATCTCCAGGCCGCTCAAGACGCTGCTCGAGCAGGCGCTCAACGATCCGCGCTGGGACTTCACCTACCTCGGCATGCAGGTGCTCATCGAGGGCCTAGCGCTGGTGGCCTTCCAGCGCATCCGCGACTACTCGAAGAACCCGCTGTGCCAGGCGGTGAACGCCTACGTGATGCAGGACGAGGCGCGCCACGTCGCCTTCGGGCGCCTCGCGCTGCGCGACTACTACCCGGAGCTGACCGCCGCCGAGCGGCGCGAGCGCGAGGAATTCGTCATCGAGGGCTGCTATCACCTGCGCGACCGCTTCAACTCGCCCGAAATGTGGGAACGGCTTGGTTTTGACGTCAAAGAAGTTTTAAAGGAACTTGATGGCGCGGAAGGGCAGATTCGCTTCAGGAAGCGCCTGTTCTCCCGCATCGTGCCGACGGTGCGCGACATCGGCCTGTGGAGCGACAAGGTGCAGGAGGCCTTCGCCGACCTGGGCGGCATGCAGTACGCGAACACCGACGCGCAGGAAATGCTGGACAACGACGCGAAAGTCGCCGAAGAGTTCGACCGCAAGATGAAGGAAGGCTTCGCCAGGCAGCCGTGATCGACACCACGTCGCAGATCATCACCGCGCTGCTGGCGATGGGAATGGCGCTCGCCTTCATCGTCGCCGACCGCAGTTCGCCCACCAGCCGCGCGCTGGCCCTGTTCCTGGTATCGGTCGGCGTGTCCATCGGCGTCGGGGCGGAGATCGCCTATCCGCGCCACTTCGTCGGCAACATCGCCTGGTGGGACGGCGTGTTCGCGATTCCCGAGACGCTGGCTTTCGTGTTCGCCTACGAATGGATCCTGCGGGTGCGCCGCACCGTGCCCAGCGCCGGCCTGAAGACCAGCGGGCCGGACAGGCTGCTGCGCATCGCGCAGGCGCTCGCGCTGTTCTACGGCCTGATGGCGCTGCTGCTGCCGAGGCTGCGCGTCGAGCAGTTCCTCGGCGCCGGCTTCCGCGAGGTGTTCATGGTCAGGGAATCCGAGTTCTGGCTGTTCGCGATGCCGCTCACCCTGTCGCTCGCGCTGGCGCTGTTCTCGGGCCTGCTGATGCTGAAGCGCCGGCCCGACCGCGCCGAGGCGACGCGCCTGGTCGCCTTCGCGATCGCGGCGCCGTTCATGGCCTCCGGGGTGATTCTGCCCGTGAACATGGCGCCGGTGACCACGGCCATCGGCCTGCTGATCTTCCTCGTGGGCAGCGTGCAGTACCACGTGGTGCAGGGCCGGCGCGCGCAGTTCATGTCGCGCTTCCTGTCGCCGGCGGTGGCCGAGCTGGTCGGCCGCCGCGGCCTGAAAAGCGCCACCGACGAGCAGACGCTGGAGCTGTCGGTGGTCTGCTGCGACCTGCGCGGCTTCACCGCCTTCACCGCGGCCACGGAATCCAAGAAGGTCATCGTCATCCTGCGCGAGTACTACGATGCGGTCGGCGCCGCGGCCGCCGAGTGCGGCGGCACCATCAAGGACCAGGCCGGCGACGGCGTGCTGATCCTGGTCGGCGCGCCGATCGCCTACCCGGACCACGCGCTGCGCGCGCTCTCGCTGGCGAGCAAGATCCGCGAGCGCGGCATGGCGATCACCGCGCGCTGGTCGGATCTGGATCTGACGCTCGGTGTCGGCGTGGGGGTCGCGAGCGGCTACCTCACCGTCGGCGTGATCGGCGGCGCCTCGCGCCTGGAATACACCGCCGTCGGCCCGGCGGTGAACCTGGCGTCGCGCCTGTGCTCAGAGGCGGCGCACGGCGAGATCCTGATCGACGGGCGCACCCTGGATCTGCTGGACGAGGAAGGCAAGCGCGCCCACCGGTTGCTGCCCGGCGAGGCGCTCACGCTGAAGGGCTTCCAGCAGCCGGTGCAGAGCTACACGCTGGCCGCCGCCTGATTCTCAGTCGCCGCGGGCCGGCTCGCGCAGGCGTTCGCGAAAATGCTCGCGCCAGCCCCCGGGAAGAGCGGGCAATTCGCTTGCCTTGCGCAGGAGGTCCTGGTTAGCGGCGTCCGCCGTGTACAAATCGACAATATCGGCGACGCTCATGTGGTGGTCGTCCTCGGCGACAAGCTCAATGGCGTCGCCGGCCGTGATGCTTCCCTCCCGGAGAACCGCGAGGTAGAAGCCGGTGCGGCTGCTGCGCAGGAATCGCTTGACCATGTCCGGCCGGCTGAAGCGAATGCCAAGCTTGAAGCAGGGCATTCTGGGCTGGGTGACGACGAATTCGGCGGAGCCGATGCGCAGACGGTCGCCAATGTGAGCCTTGTCTTCCAGCAAGCCTTCGACGGTCAGGTTCTCGCCGAATGCTCCCGGAGGAAAATCGACGCCGGGAAGTTCATTGCGCCAGAACGGGTAATGCTCCGATGGATAGGCGTAAATCGCCTTGTCGGTTCCACCGTGAACGGCAAGGTCGGACTGCTGATCACCTGCAAGGTTCAGCCTCGCGACATCGACACGACCGGACACCGGCGCTTTGAAGATGGAGGTGCGAACCGTTTCCCCCCGCCATTCGACATCGCGTGGCACGCCCACGTTGACCGACAGAATCTTCATGGCCGGCCGACGCTCAATCGAACAGCTCGTCGACCGCGTAGCGCCTCGGGATCAACTCCTGCCGGTAGACGTAGTCGATCGCCACTTCGAGGTTGCGGCGGTTTGCTTCAAGTCCGAAGGGAGAGGTGTCGATCTGGGGTTTTTCGCCGGAAAGCTTTTTACTTTGCAAAAGCAAGGAAAAGACTTCCTGAGAAACGTCAGAACCCAGGGAATTCTTCACTGCGACCATGTGGTTGATCTGGATGGCGCCCTTGCGCCGGTGCCAGTCGGCGGCCGCGGCGGCAGGATCGGGAATGACGCTTCTCAGGCGTTCGTCCTTCGGCACCGGGTCGGCCAGCACGGCGGCGTCTACCTCGCCCGCCAGCAGCATGCCGAGCGGCGTCTTGTCCTCGGCGGCGCGCTCGGTTCCCGGCGGGTCGCGGTATTCGGCGACATGCGCGTCCTCGAAAGTCACCCAGCGCACCTTGCCCAGGTCCACGCCGTAGTCGTCGGCCAGCATGCCGCGGATCCAGGCCACCGTGGTGACGGAGCCCGAGCGGATGGCGATGCGCTTTCCCTCGAGATCTTTCGGTTTTATTGCAGAAGTACTCACCAAATATGGATGCTGAAACCGTCCGAACATCACCGCCGGGAGCAGCCGGAGCGGCTTGCCGAAGGCCTTTGCCATCAGGAAGGTGACGATGGCGATTTCGGCGACGTCGAACTCCAGGTCGCGCACCACGCGCTTGAAAGCGGTGTGCGGCACCTTCACGTCGGCGATGTCGAGTTCGACGAACGGGCTGCGTACGCGGCCGTCCTTTAGGGCGCGGGTCACCGGATAGCCGCCGAGAAGTGTCTTTAATCGCATAACTCGCGTACAATCCCGCGTCTTTTTTGCAAAAGAATCAAAGCCATGCCTCGCGCCTTACGCAACGTCGCCATTATCGCCCACGTCGACCACGGGAAAACCACCCTGGTCGACAAGCTGCTGCGCCAGAGCGGGACCTTTGCCGCCCACGAGCATCTGCAGGAGCGCGTGATGGATTCGAACGACCTCGAGCGCGAGCGCGGCATCACCATCCTCGCCAAGAACTGCGCGGTGCGCTTCGAGGGCACCCACATCAACATCGTCGACACGCCGGGCCATGCCGATTTCGGCGGCGAGGTGGAACGCGTGCTGTCGATGGTGGACGGCGTGCTGCTGCTGGTGGACGCGGTCGAAGGCCCGATGCCGCAGACGCGCTTCGTCACGCGCAAGGCGCTGGCGCTGGGCCTGAAGCCCATCGTCGTGGTCAACAAGATCGACCGCCCCGGCGCGCGCGCGCAGTGGGTGGTGAACCAGACCTTCGACCTGTTCGACAAGCTGGGCGCCACCGAGGAGCAGCTGGATTTCCCGGTGGTCTACGCATCCGCCCTGGAGGGCTGGGCGACGCGCAAGCCGGACGAGAAAGGCGAGAACCTGAAGCCGCTGTTCGAGGCGATCCTCGAATACGTGCCGATGCGCGACGAGAACCCCGACGAGCCGCTGCAGCTGCAGATCTGTTCGCTCGACTACTCCAGCTACGTCGGCAAGATCGGCATCGGCCGCATCCGCCGCGGGCGCATCAAGGCCGCGCAGGAAGTGATCGTGATGAACGGGCCGGATTCGACGCCTATCAAGGCAAAAATAAACCAGGTCCAGATGTTCGAGGGCCTGGAGCGCGTGCAGGTCGCCGAGGCCGAGGCGGGCGACATCGTGCTGATCAACGGCATCGACGAGGTCGGCGTCGGCACCACGCTGTGCCACCCCGAGCACCCGGACGCGCTGCCGCTGCTGAAGGTGGACGAGCCGACGCTGACGATGAACTTCCTCGTCAATGCCTCGCCGCTGGCCGGGCGCGAGGGCAAGTTCCTCACCAGCCGCCAGATCCGCGAGCGCCTGGAGCGCGAAACCAAGTCGAACGTGGCGATGCGCGTGGAGTATCCCGAGGACACCGACACCTTCATCGTGCACGGCAGGGGCGAGCTGCACCTGACGATCCTGCTGGAGAACATGCGCCGCGAAGGCTACGAAATCGCGGTGTCGCGGCCGCGCGTGATCTACAAGGAAATCGACGGCGTGAAGTGCGAGCCGTTCGAAGTGCTCACGGTGGACGTGGAGGACGCGAACCAGGGCGGCGTGATGGAGGAGCTCGGCCGCCGCCGCGGCGAGCTGCTCGACATGCAGCCCGACGGCAAGGGCCGCGTGCGGCTCGACTACCGCATCCCGGCGCGCGGCCTGATCGGCTTCCAGGGGGAATTCATGACCCTGACGCGCGGCACCGGCATCATGAGCCACGTGTTCGACGAGTACGCGCCGGGCAGGGCCGAGCAGATGGCCGAGCGGCGCAACGGCGTGCTGATCTCTCAGGACGACGGCGCCATCGTCGCCTACGCCATCTGGAAGCTGCAGGAGCGCGGCCGCATGTTCGTCAGCCCCGGCGAGCCGGTGTACGAGGGCATGATCGTCGGCATCCACAGCCGCGACAACGATCTCGTCGTCAACCCGATCCGCACCAAGCAGCTCACCAACATCCGCGCCTCGGGCAAGGACGAGGCGATCGACCTGGTGCCGCCGATCGGCCTGACGCTGGAATACGCGGTGGAATTCATCGCCGACGACGAGCTGGTGGAGATCACGCCGAAGTCCATCCGCCTGCGCAAGCGCCACCTGAAGGAACACGAGCGCCGCCGCGCCGACCGCGCGGCAGCCTGAGTGTTGTCGCGCCGCGCGCGGCTTGTCGTTTTACTTTCTCTTTTTTCCTTCGTCCCGGGCGTTCTTGCGTGGGGCCCCGAGGGGCACCGCATGGTGGGCGGCATCGCGCAGTCCCTCCTGAACGAGCGGGCGGCACGCGAAGTCGCCTGGCTGCTCGCCAACGACCGTCTCGCCGACCGCACGCCCTCGGGCCGCGCGACGCTGGGCGAAGTCGCCAACTGGGCCGACGAGATCCGCGACCAGCCCTGGTCGGTGAAGTACTCGCGCTGGCATTACGACAACGCGCCCCTGTGCGGGGAGGCGCCGCGCGAGAAGGTCTGCCCGCGCGGCAACTGCGCCTCGGGCCGGCTGGAGCAGCAGCTCGAGATACTCAAGGACCGCGCCAGGCCGCGGCGCGACCGCAACGAGGCGTTGAAATGGGTCGTCCATCTCGCCGGCGACGTCCACCAGCCGCTGCACGCCGCCGACAACCATGACCGGGGCGGCAACACGGTGGCGGTCGTGTTCTTCGGCCACACCGAGGGGCGCCGCGGCGAGCTGAACCTGCACACCATCTGGGACGAGCAACTGGTAGAGCGGCTGGTCGCCGCGCGCGGCGGCGAGGCGGCCATCGTTTCCGCCCCGATCGCGGCGGGCGAGCGGGCCGCCTGGGCGGCGGGATCGATCGCCGACTGGATGCTCGAATCGAAGGCCCTCGCGCGGACGACCGTCTACGGCGGCATTCCGGGCTTCCGCTGCGATTCGGAGCCCGTCCAGCCGGTTCAAATCGGGGCCGGGTACTATGCGGTTGCGGCACCGGTCATCGAGCAGCAGATCAGGAAGGCCGGCGTGCGCCTGGCGGCGTTGCTGAACGAGGCGCTGGGCGGCCGCTGAAGGAGGGGGAGGGATGAAGATCGCAGTCCTGCCGGGCGATGGCATCGGCAAGGAGGTCACCGCGCAGGCGGTCCGCGTCCTCAAGGCGGTCGCCGGCAGCGCAGCCGCGTTCACCGAGGCGCCGATCGGCGGCGAGGGCGTCAAGGCGGCGGGCGTGCCGCTGCCGCCGGAGACCTTCGAGCTGGCGAAGCGGTCCGACGCCATCCTGTTCGGCGCCGCGGGGCTTCCCGGCGACGAGCTCGGCCCGCGCCACCTGCGCCCGGGACTCGGCCTGCTGACCCTGCGGCGCGAGCTGAAGCTGTACGCCAACTTCCGGCCGGCGATCCTGTTTCCCGAGCTGATCGCGGCGTCCTCTCTCAAGCCGGAACTGGTCGAGGGCCTGGATCTCGTGGTGCTGCGCGAGCTGAACGGCGACATCTACTACGGCACGCCGCGCGGCATCAGCGACAATCCCGCGGGCTACCGCGAGGGCGTCAACACCATGCGCTACAGCGAGCCGGAGATCGAGCGCATCGCGCACGTCGGCTTTCGCACCGCGCGCGGGCGCAGGAAGAAGCTCTGCTCGGTGGACAAGGCCAACGTGCTGGAAACCATGGTGCTGTGGCGGGAGACCGTGACGCGCGTCGGCAAGGAGTATCCGGATGTCGAATTGCGGCACCTTTACGTGGATGCCGCCTCCATGGAGCTGCTGCGCGCGCCCAGGCAGTTCGACGTCATTCTCGCGCCCAACATGTTCGGCGACATCCTGTCGGATGCGGCTGCCATGCTGACAGGCTCGATCGGCATGCTGCCGTCGGCGTCCATCGGGGATAAAACTGCAGGCGAGGGCCACAAGGGCCTGTATGAGCCGGTGCACGGTTCGGCGCCGGACATCGCCGGCAGGGACATCGCCAATCCGCTCGCCGCCATCCTGTCGGCGGCCATGCTGCTGCGCTACAGTTTCGGCCGGATGGAGGAGGCGGCGAAGATCGAACGCGCAGTACGCGCGGTGCTCGCGGCGGGTTATCGCACCGCGGATATCTTCCAGCCGGGAATGAAGAAGGTGGGCACCGCCGGGATGGGCAAGGCGGTGCTCGAGGCATTGGCGTGAGCGCCCTGGAATCCAGCGCGGATGCGTTGCTGCGGGACGCGGTCGCCGCCGGCGACGTGCCCGGCGTGGCCGCCGCGGTCACCACGGCGGAAGGCACCCTCTACGAGGCGGCGTTCGGCGTGCGCGTGCAGGGGCAGGCCGCGGCGATGACCGCCGACACGGTGATGTGGCTTGCCTCCATGACCAAGCCGGTGGTGGGCGCCGCCGCGATGCAGCTGGTCGAACAGGGCAAGATCGGCCTGGACGAGCCGGCCGCGAAGATCCTCCCGGAACTCGGCGATTTCAAGGTGCTGGACGGCTGGGAGGCGAACGGCGAGCCGCGCCTGCGCGCGCCGAAGACCGCCATCACGCTGCGCGGGCTGCTGACGCACACGGCGGGGTTTACTTACGACACCTGGAACCCCGACACGGCGCGGTTCAGCAAGGCCAACAACCTGCCGCGCGCGGGCTCCGGCCGCAACGTGGCGCTGCGTATTCCGCTCTCGTTCGACCCGGGCGAGCGCTGGGAGTACGGCATCAACATCGACTGGGCCGGCAAGATGATCGAGGCCGTGAGCGGCATGCGTCTGGGCCGGTACATCCAGCAGAACATCGCCGATCCGCTCGGCATGCGCAGCACCGCGTTCAGGATCACGCCGGAGATGCGCGCGCGCATGGCGAAAGTCCACCAGCGCGGCGACGACGGCAGGCTCGCCGTGACCGCGTTCGAGGTGCCGCAGGACCCGGAGTTCGAACCCGGCGGCGGCGGCCTGTATTCCACCGTCGAGGACTACCAGCGCTTCATGCGCATGATCCTCAACGGCGGCCGCGGCAACGGCAACCAGGTGCTGCGCCCGCAGACGGTGGAGATGATGTCGCGCAACGCCATGGGCAAGCTGCGCGTGCGCATGCTGCCGACCCAGAATCCGGCGCTGTCGCGCGACGCGGAGTTCTTCCCCGGCACGCCCAAGTCCTGGGGCCTGTCGTTCATGATCAACGAGGAAACCGCGCCGACCGGGCGCCCGGCCGGCAGCCTTGCCTGGGCGGGCCTTGCCAACACCTACTTCTGGATCGACCCGCGGCAGCGTATCGGCGGGGTCGCCATGATGCAGGTGCTGCCGTTCGTGGACGCCCGGGCCCTGGCGCTGTTCCATGCGTTCGAGAAGAATGTGTACGGTTCCCTTGCCTCGCGTCCCGTGCCTGAGATAATCGCCGGCCATGCCTGAATCTGCCGACCTGAAGCGCATCGGGCGCTACGACATCGAGCGCGTCCTCGGCGAGGGTGCCATGGGCATCGTCTACGAGGGCAAGGACACGCGGCTGCACCGCAAGGTCGCCATCAAGACGATCCTCAAGAGCGCGCTCGATTCGGACTCCGCCCGGGAATACTCCACCCGCTTCCGGCGCGAGGCGCAGGCGGTGGCCCGCCTGAACCATCCCAACATCGTGCAGGTGTTCGATTTCGCCGAGGAGGGCGACGTCGCCTACATCGTCATGGAGTTCGTCAAGGGCCGCGAGCTGAAGACCTTCTTCGACGCCAAGGAGCGTTTCGAGCTGAAGGAGGCGGTGCACATCATGGGCGAGCTGTGCGACGCGCTGCATTTCGCGCACGAGGCCGGCATCATCCACCGCGACATCAAGCCGGCCAACGTGATGATCGACTCCCAGGGGCGCGTCAAGCTGACCGACTTCGGCGTGGCGCGCATCACCGATCTCGAGCGCACCATGTCCGAGCGCACCCAGGCCGGCGCCGTCATCGGCACGCCCGCGTACATGTCGCCGGAACAGATCCAGGCCGGCACCATCGACCGGCGCACGGACATTTTCTCGGCCGGGGTGATCCTTTACGAATTCCTCACCGGCGGCAAGCCGTTCACCGGCACGGGCACCTGGACCATCGCGAAGAAAATCATCAGCGAGGAGCCGGCGCTGCCGTCCTCGGTCAATTCGACGCTGTCGCCGCTGTTCGACGCGGTGATCACCAAGGCGCTGTCGAAGAAGCCCGACACGCGCTACCGCACGGCGCGCGAATTCGGCTTCGCGCTGAAGCGGGCCTTCGAAGGCCTGCCGGCGTCGGACGACGTGGAAAAGACCGTGATCCTGTCGGCGGCCGCCGCAAAGCTGGCGATGCCGGCGCCGCAGCAGGCGCCGGGCGAATCGACGGTGCTGCGGACCGTTCCCGCCGCCGCGCCCGGGCCCACCGTGCCGGGCGCCAAGGAGTCCGAGCTGGAATTCTGGCGCTCCATCAAGGACGGCGACGATCCGGCCGATTTCGACCTCTACGTGCAGCAGTTCCCGAACGGCATCTACGCGGCGCTGGCCAGGCGCAAGAGCGCCAAGCTGCGCGGCATCGCGCCCGAGGCCCAGGAGCAGGAGCGCCGCGAGATCGAGGAGGCCGCGCAGCGCGAGGCCGAGGCGCGGAAAAAGCTCGCCGAGGAGAAAGCCGAGCTGGAGGCGAGCCTGGCCCGGCGCGAAGCCGAATTCCAGAAGCGCGAGGCCGAGGCGCAGGCGAAACTTGCGGAAGAGCAGGCCCGCCACCAGGCCGAACTGGCGCAGCGCGAGGCGGAATTCCAGCAGCGCGAGGCCGCCGCGCACAAGAAAAAACCCGTGCTGGCGGTCGTCATCGCGCTGGTGGTGGCGGCCGTCGCCGCCGGCGTGTGGCAGGTGGTCAAGCCGCCCGATCCGCTGGCGCAGCGCGTCGCCGAGCTGACGCAGGAGCTGGAACAGTCCAAGCTGCGCGAAGCCGAACTGCAGCAATCGAAGCAGCGCGAAGTCGAGCTGGCGAACGAGCTCGAGCAGATGCGGCAGCGCGAAGCCGAGGCGAAGAAGTCGGGCGACGTGGCCAAGCAGCGCGAGCTCGCCGAACAGCTCAAGCAGCGCGAGGCCGAGGCGGCCAAGCAGGCCGACCTCACGCGGCAGCGCGAGGCCGAAGCCCGGAAGCAGGCCGAGGTGATCGCCAAGCTGCAGACCGAAACCGGCAAGAAGAGCGTGGCGGCGAAGCCGGCCGAACCCGCGAAACCGGCCGAGCCGGTCAAGGTGGCCGTGGCTGCGCCGGCGCCTGCACCCACGCCGGCACCGGCGAGTTCGCCTGACACGGCGCCGGCCTCCATCGAAACCATGCTGCAGCGGGCGATTTCGCTGGAGAACGACGGCAAGACCGCCGAAGCCGCCCGCCTGTTTCGCCAGGTGACCCGCGAAGGCAAGGGCGAGGCGGCCGGGCAGGCCGCCAAACGCTACGGCGACATGCTGCAGAAGGGCATGCCGGGCGTGCCGCGCGATTACGGCGAAGCGCTCAGGTATTACGAAATCGCCCGCCTGAACGGCGTCGACGTTCCGGTAGTCCGGGCCCGCTAGGTTTTCACCTGCTTGGTTTTCGCCTGCCATGCCGGCAGGGGCGGCGCCGCGTCGTCCGGCAGCGGCATGCCGGCGGTGTTCAGCACCATCGCCATCATCGAGTAGTAGCCGTTCAGCGCCAGCAATTCCAGCGTGCCGTCCAGCCCGAAGCGCTCGCGCGCGGCGGCGAAGGTTTCGTCGTCCAGCCGCCCGCTCTGGTGCGCCTGCTTGCTGGCCTTGTAGACGAGCGCCTCGTCCGCCGACATGCCCTGCGGCTCCTCGCCACGCGCGACCGCCTCGAAAATGCGCGGTTCCAGGCCGGCCTTGCGCGCGAGCTTCTCGTGCATGTACCACTCGTGCTGGCAGCTCCATTCGCGCGCGGTGACCAGCACCGCCAGCTCGAGCAAGGCGGGCGGCAGCCTGCTCTTCCAGCGCAGCTGCTCGCCGAGCTGCTGCATGCGGCGCGCGAGCTCCGCGTTGTGAATCAAGGCGATATAGGGCCCGCGCACTTCGCCGCGCGGGCCGGCGGTGATTTCCGCCGCGACCTCGCGCTGCGCCGGCGTCATGTTTTCGTGCGTGAGGCGGGGAAAGCGCGCGGCCATGGCGGCCAATCGTCTTACGAATCGGTGGCGGCCGCAACCGGCCTTCCGCTATCATGGGGCAAGGCCGGATTTCCCGCCTTTCTCTTGGAGGAGAACGCTCGATGAATCGCCGCAAATTCCTTGCCCGTGCCGGCGTCGGCACCATCACCGCGGCCGCGGCCGCGCAGGCCGTCGCCCAGGCCCCGTCCCTGCCCGAAGTCCGCTGGCGCTGCGCTTCCAGCTTTCCGAAGAGCCTGGACACCATCTACGGCGGCGGCGAAACCATCGCCAAGCGCGTGGCCGCCATCACCGGCGGAAAGTTCCAGATCCGCGTGTTCGGCGCGGGCGAGATCGTGCCCGCCTTCGGCACCGTCGACGCCGTGCAGCAGGGCACCATCGAGTGCACGCATACGGCGAGCTACTACTTCGTCGGCAAGAACAAGACCTTCGCCTTCGACACCACGCTGCCCTTCGGCATGAACCAGCGCCAGCAGAACGCCTGGATCTACTACGGCGGCGGGCTGCAGCTGGTGCGCGAGTTCTTCCGCGACTTCAACATCATTTCCTTTCCCGCGGGCAACACCGGCTGCCAGATGGGCGGCTGGTTCCGCAAGGAAGTGAAGACGGTCGCCGACCTGAAAGGCATCAAGATGCGCATCGCCGGCCTCGGCGGCGAGGTGATGGCGCGCCTGGGCGCGGTGCCGCAGCAGATCGCCGGCGGCGACATCTACCCGGCGCTCGAGCGCGGCACCATCGACGCGGCGGAGTGGGTCGGTCCCTACGACGATGAGAAGCTCGGCTTCTACAAGATCGCGCCGCATTACTACTACCCGGGATGGTGGGAAGCCGATTCGATGTACTCCCTGTTCGTCAACATCAAGGAGTGGGAAAAGCTGCCCAAGGAATACCAGGCCGCGATCGAAGCCGCCTCCTACGAGGCCAACACGGACATGATGGCGGAGTACGACTTCAAGAACCCGCAGGCGCTGGTGCGGCTGGTGAAGAACGGCGTCAAGCTGCACGCCTTCTCGCCGGAGATCATGAAGGCGGCGCACAAGGCCTCGTTCGAACTCTACGAGGAAGAGGCGGCGAAGAACCCTTCGTGGAAGAAAATCTACGAGCCGTGGAAGAAATTCCGCCAGGACGAATTCCTCTGGCACCGGGTGGCCGAGCAGACGCTGACCACTTTCCTGCTCAGCAACCCGGATCCGATTCCCGGCAGGAAATAGCCGCTACTTCTGTTCCTTCAGCATGCGGTCGATGGCTGAAGCGGGGTCGTCGTCCTTCTGGGGCTTGGGGGCCTCGCCCTCAGCCGGCGCCTGCGGCGCGGCGGGCGCTTCGAGCTGGCGCCGGATCTCGTCCGAGCCGGAGCCGCCGATCGCGCCCGGCGCCTTCGACACGTGGTCGGTCACGATGCCGGGGAAGAAGATGACGATGGCGATCATCAGGACCTGCATACAGACGAACGGCACCGCGCCCCAGTAGATGTCGGTGGTCTTGATGCTCTTCGGCGCCACGCTGCGCAGGTAGAACAGCGCGAAGCCGAACGGCGGGTGCAGGAACGAGGTCTGCATGTTGACCGCCAGCAGCACGCCGAACCAGACCAGGTCGATGCCCAGCTTCTGCGCCACCGGCGCGAGCAGCGGCACCATGATGAAGGCGATCTCGAAGTAGTCGAGGAAGAACGCGAGGAAAAACACCATCACGTTGACCACGATCAGGAAGCCGAACGCGCCGCCCGGCAGCCCGGTGAGCAGGTTCTCCACCCACAGGTCGCCGTTGACGCCGCGGAACACCAGGCTGAACACGGTCGAGCCGACCAGGATGAAGATCACGAAGCTGGTCATGGTCGCGGTCGATTCCACCGCCTGCTTCAGCAGGTCCCAGCTCATCTTGCGCTTGGCGAGGGCCATCAGGATGGCGCCGCTCGCTCCCATGGCGCCGCCCTCGGTGGGCGTCGCCACGCCCACGAAAATCGTGCCGAGCACGAGGAAAATCAGCACCAGCGGGGGAATCATCGAGGTAAACACCTTGAGCACGAGGGCGCCGCCGCGCAGCGTGCGTGCCTCGGGCGGGCAGCCGGGGGCCGCCGCCGGATTCACGATCGAGACGATGAGAACGTAGATCGCGTAGAACGCGGTCAGCGTCAGCCCGGGCACCAGCGCGCCTTCGTACAGGTCGCCCACCGAGGCGCCCATCTGGTCCGCGAGCACGATCAGCACCAGGCTCGGCGGGATGATCTGCGCCAGCGTCCCCGAGGCGGCGATCACGCCGGTGGCGAGCCGTTTCGAATAGCCGTAGCGCATCATCACCGGCAGGGATATCAGGCCCATGGCGAGAACCGAGGCGGCGACCACGCCGGTGGTCGCGGCGAGCAACGCGCCGACAAAGACGACGGCGTAGGCGATGCCGCCGCGGATGGTCCCGAACAGCTGCCCGATGGTATCGAGCAGGTCCTCGGCCATGCCGCTGCGCTCGAGGATCAGGCCCATGAAGGTGAAGAACGGGATTGCGAGCAGAGTCGAATTGGCCATGATGCCGAGCACGCGCTCCGGCAACGCCTGCAGCAGGGACGGGTGCAGCAGGCCGAGCTGCATGCCGACCACGCCGAAGAAAAGCCCGGTGAAGGCGAGCGAGAACGCGACCGGGTAGCCGATCAGCAGGAACACCACCAGGCCGCCGAACATCAGCGGCGCCATGAGGTCCAGGGACATCAGGCGGGTTCCTGCCGGTGGTGTTCGGCCGGGTAGGGGATCAGGCCTTTGAGGAACGCGATTCTCTTGATGACCTCGGAGAGGCCCTGCAGCGCGAGCAGCGCGAAGGCGACCGGGATCAGCAGCCGGATCGGCCAGCGCAGCAGCCCGCCGGGGTCGGAAGAGTATTCGCTGATCTCGAAGGAGTTCACCAGGGACGGCCAGCTGTACCAGCCGATGATCACCGCGGCCGGCAGCAGCATGAACAGGCCGCCGAAAATGTCGATCCACGCCTGCGCGCGCAGGGGCAGCCTGCCCGCGATCACGTCGATGCGGACGTGCTCGTTGCGCTTCAGCGTCCAGGCCGCCACCAGCAGGAACATCACTGCGTTGAAGTACCACTGGAGCTCGAGCCAGGCGTTCGAGCTGAGGTTCAGGGAATACCGCACGGTCGCGTTCACGCTGCAGACGACGACCGCGAGCAGGCCGAACCAGGCGGCTGCGCGGCCGACGCGTTCGTTCAGGCCGTCGATCAGCTGCGACAGGCGAAGAAGGGTCTTCATTGCGCCTCCGGGGCGGGGGGTCAGCCGAGCACGGCGGCGAATTCCGCGGGATCGAAGCCGACCAGCAGCTTCGGCCCCGCTTCCACGACCGGCCGCCTGATCGCGCTGGAGTGCTGCTGCAGGAGGGCGAGGGCGCGCGCTTCGGTCAGGCTTGCGCGCTGCGCGTCGGGAATCTTCCGCCAGGTCGGGCCGCGCGTGTTCGCCAGCTTTTCCCAGCCCGCGCGCGCGGCCCAGTCTTTCAGTTTGCCGGGCGGCACGCCGTCCTTCTTGTAATCGTGGAATTCATAGGCGATGCCGCGCGCCTCCAGCCAGGTGAAGGCCTTCTTCATCGTGTCGCAGTTGCGGATGCCGTAGATCCTGGCCTTCACTTGGCGAGCGCCTTCATGGCCTGCTCGAGGCCGCCGATGGTGGTCGGGTACATGCGGTTGTTCATCAGCTCTTTCATGATCTGGATCGACTGCCGGTAGGGCCAGACTTCCTCGGGCTCGGGGTTGAGCCAGACGCAGCGGTTGTAGATTTCCGTAATCCGCTTCACCCACACCGCGCCGGCCTCCTCGTTGAAGTATTCGACCGAGCCGCCGGGTTGCAGGATCTCGTAGGGGCTCATGGTGGCGTCGCCGACGAAAATCACCTTGTAGTCGTGCCCGTACTTGTGCAGCAGGTCCCAAGTGCGGGTGCGCTCGGAGTGGCGGCGGCGGTTGTCCTTCCACACGAAGTCGTACAGGCAGTTGTGGAAGTAGAAGAACTCGAGGTGCTTGAACTCGGTCTTGGAGGCGGAGAACAGTTCCTCCGCCAGCTTGATGTGGTCGTCCATGGTGCCGCCGATGTCCATCAGCATCAGCACCTTGATGGTGTTGCGGCGCTCGGGCCGCATGTGGATGTCCAGGTAGGCTTTCTTGGCGGTGCTTTCGATGGTATTCGCCAGATCGAATTCGTCCGGCGCGCCTTCGCGGGCGAACTTCCTCAATCTGCGCAGGGCGACCTTGATGTTCCGGGTGCCCAGTTCGACGGAGTCGTCCAGGTTGCGGTACTCGCGCTGGTCCCAGACCTTCACGGCGCTCCGGTTGCGGCTCTTGTCCTGGCCGATGCGGATGCCCTCGGGGTTGTAGCCGTAGGCGCCGAAGGGCGAGGTGCCGCCGGTGCCGATCCATTTCGAGCCGCCCTGGTGGCGGGCTTTCTGCTCTTCCAGGCGCTGCTTTAGCGTCTCCATGAGCTTTTCCCAGCCGCCCATCGCCTGGATCTGCTTCTTCTCTTCCTCGCTCAGGGTGAGTTCCACCTGCTTGAGCAGCCACTCGAGCGGGATTTCCGCCTCGATGCCCGGCACCGCCTGCACGCCGTCCCAGTATTCGGCGAAGGCGCGGTCGAACTTGTCGAAGTTGGCCTCGTCCTTCACCAGCGCGGTGCGGGAGAGGTAGTAGAAGTCGTCGATGCTCGAGCCGATCACGCCCTTGTCCATCGCCTCCAGCAGCGTCAGGTACTCCTTGATGGAGACCGGCAGCTTGTGCGACTTCAACTTGAGGAAGAAGTCGATCAGCAAGGTTCAGCCGCCTTTCGCGCGGGTCATGAACACCAGGCGCTCGAACAGGTGCACGTCCTGCTCGTTCTTCAGCAGCGCGCCGTGCAGAGGCGGGATGATGGACTTGCGGTCCTTGGAATGCAGCGCTTCCGGAGGGATGTCCTCGGCGAGCAGCAGCTTCAGCCAGTCGAGCAGTTCGGAGGTCGAGGGTTTTTTCTTCAGGCCCGGCACCTCGCGCACCTCGAAGAAGACCTCCATCGCCTCCTTGAGGAGCGATTTCTTCAGGCCCGGGAAATGCACCGCGACGATCTTCTCCATCGTTTCCTTGTCCGGGAAGCGGATGTAGTGGAAGAAGCAGCGCCGCAGGAAGGCATCGGGCAGCTCCTTTTCGTTGTTCGAGGTGATGAAGACGATCGGGCGCTGCTTCGCCTTCACCAGTTCCCGCGTCTCGTACACGTAGAACTCCATGCGGTCCAGTTCGCGCAGCAGGTCGTTGGGGAATTCGATGTCGGCCTTGTCCACCTCGTCGATCAGCAGCACGCAGGGTTTGTCCAGCGAAAAGGCCTGCCAGAGCATGCCCTTGACGATGTAGTTGTTGATGTCCTGCACCCGCTTGTCGCCCAGCTGCGAATCGCGCAGCCGGCTGACGGCGTCGTATTCGTACAGGCCCTGCTGCGCCTTGGTGGTGGACTTGATGTGCCACTCCAGCAGGGGCACGCCAAGAGACTTCGCGACCTGGACCGCGAGCATGGTCTTGCCGGTGCCCGGCTCGCCCTTGACCAGCAGGGGCCGCTGCAGCGTGATCGCCGCGTTGACCGCGAGCGTCAGGTCCTCGGTGGAGACGTAATCTGCGGAACCGGAGAAACGCATCGGGAACCCTTTGCCAAAATCGCATTATAATCGCCCGGTCTTTCCGACTATTTCGACAGGCGAATGAGAAACCGAAAAGGTCTGATTCTCGCGGCGGGGCTTCTGGCCGCGGCCGCCATCCCTGCGCTCGCGCAGCAGCCCGCGGCCAGCGTGGGCGATCCCAAGGCGGCGCACGACAAGATCTCGATCTGCGAGGGCTGCCACGGCATCGCCGGCTACAAGACCGCCTATCCGCACGTTTATCACGTGCCGAAGCTCGGCGGGCAGCAGGAGGGGTACCTGGTGTCCGCGCTGCATGCCTACAAGGCGGGGCAGCGCAATCATCCGTCGATGCTCGGCAACGCCCGGAGCCTGTCGGACCAGGACATCGCCGACATCGCCGCCTACTACTCGCAGAGCCACGGAAAATGAGACATCTCTTCGTTCTGCTGCTGTCGTTCACCCTCGCCGGCGCCGCCTGGGCGGGCGGCAACGCGGAGAAGGGCAAGGAGAAGGCCGCGCAGGTCTGCGCCGCCTGCCACGGCCCCTTGGGCGACAAACCTTCCGCGCCCGACCAGCCGATCCTCGCCGGGCAGTACCCCGATTACCTGGTGAAGGCGCTCACGGACTACAAGTCCGGCAAGCGCAGCAACCCGATCATGAAGGCCTTCGCCGGCCAGCTCAGCAAGCAGGACATGGAAGACGTGGCCGCCTGGTTCTCCAGCCAGAAGTCCAACCTGCATTTCCAGCGCTAGGCTTTTTCCTTTTTCCCGAACTCGCAGAGGTCCCGGATCAGGCATCCCGGGCACTTCGGCTTGCGCGCGACGCAGGTGTAGCGGCCGTGCAGGATCAGCCAGTGGTGCGCGTGCGTGAGGAACTCGGGTGGCGTGAACTTGAGCAGCTTCAACTCGACCCCCAGCGGGTCCTTGCCTGGCGCGAGCCCGGTGCGGTTGGCGACGCGGAAAATGTGCGTGTCCACCGCCATGGTCGGCTCGCCGAAAACGACGTTCAGCACCACGTTGGCGGTCTTGCGGCCGACGCCGGGCAGGCTTTCCAGTGCCTCCCGGGTGCGGGGCACTTCGCCGCCATGCTTCTCGAGCAGGATGCCTGACAGCGCAACCACGTTTTTCGCCTTGGTCCGGTACAGGCCGATGGTACGTATGCAGTTTTCCAGGCCTGCCACGCCGAGCCGGACCAGCTTTTCAGGCGTATTGAATTCCGGATAAAGTTTCGCCGTTGCCGCATTCACCGATTTGTCGGTGGCCTGCGCTGAAAGCACCACCGATACCAGCAGCTCGAACGGCGTGCGGTAGACGAGTTCGGTCTTCGGGTGCGGGTTGGCCGCCCGGAAGCGTTCGAAAATCTCGCGCCGCCTGGAAGGGTTCATGCCCGCGCCTTGCGCTTCAGCGCGGCGGCGATCACCGCTTTCCGGTCGGTTAGGGCGGTTTTGGGTTTTTCTCCGGCAATTCTCATTTTCCGGGCGGCGGCGCGCCGCTTGGCGCCCTTCGCGTCCGCCTCGGTCCATCGCAATGGCGTGGGCACCATGTCGATGCAATCGACCGGGCAGGGCGGCAGGCACAACTCGCAGCCGGTGCAATGGGCCGCGATGACCGCGTGCATCATCCCCGGTGCGCCTGAAATCGCATCCACCGGACAGGCGTCGATGCAACGCGCGCAGCCGATGCAGCGGGCCTCATCGACGAGGGCGACTGTGGTTCGTTTCATGGCAGGTGGAACGCGAGCCGGGCGTCAGCGCGACGCGGAACTCGCCGTCCTTGATCTCGCGAGGCAGGCCGATACGCATTCCGTGACCAGTTGCGGTCCGCGGTAGATGAGGCCGCTGTAGATCTGTACCAATGCCGCGCCGGCATCGAGTTTTTCCGCCGCGTCGGCGCCGGACAGTATTCCGCCCGCGCCGATGACCGGGATGGCGCCGTCGAGCGTTTGCGCCAGGATCTTCACGACCTGCGTGGCGCGCTCGCGCAGCGGAGCGCCGGAGAGGCCGCCCTGTTCGGCCGCGAAGGGCAGGCCCCGCACGGCATCCCTCGATATCGTGGTGTTGGTGGCGACGATGCCGTCGATGCGCTCGCGCCGCGCGATGTTGGCGACGGAGCGCACCGCCTCGTCTCCCAGGTCGGGCGCGATCTTGAGCGCCAGCGCGACGTTGCGCCCGTGCCTGTCCCGCAATCGATCTCTTTTTTCCTTGATTCCTGCAAGCAGCGCGGCAAGCGGAGCGGCATCCTGCAGATTTCTCAATCCTTCCGTATTCGGGGAAGAGACGTTGAGCGTCACGTAGTCGACGTGCGGATAGAGTTTTTCGAGGCATTCCTCGTAGTCGTCGGCCGCCTTTTCGTTCGGGGTGTCCTTGTTTTTGCCGATGTTCGCTCCGACAATGGTTTTTGTTTTTGCTTTCCTGAGGTTTTCTACAAATTCGTCCACGCCAACGCTGTTCAATCCATACCTGTTGATGATCGCGCTCGCTGCTGGAATGCGGAACAGGCGAGGGCGCGGATTGCCGGGCTGCGGCCGCGGCGTCACGCCGCCCAGTTCGAGGAAACCGAAACCGAGCGCGGCGAGCGCATCCACGTGCCCGGCGTGCTTGTCGAGGCCCGCGG
>DATBQR010000005.1:0-6287 GCA_036560705.1 Burkholderiales bacterium
GTCGCCGGCTACCGGGACGTGGTCGCCAAGGCCGAGGCCCAGCTGAAGCTGGAGCCGGACAATGTGAGGCTATCGGGCGAGGTGGTGGTCACCCAGCTGGAGCTGGGCGAGGCGCTGTTGGCCGAGGGTCTGACCGACGCCGCCGAGGCGGCGCGCCTGCGCGCGCTGCAGCTGTTGGCCGCCGCCCCGCCCAGGGGCCAGGACGCGCGCGAGTGGCGCCAGCACCGGGCCCGCGCCCACCTGCTGCAGGCGGCGATCCTGGCCACGCGGAAGGATGCGCCGGCGGCTCTGCGCCTCGATCAGGCGGTGCTTGGCCAGCTGCCGGCGAAGTCGACCGGGGCCACTGACACCCGCTGGCTCGCCGATCGCGCGCGGTTCCAGGCCGGCGATGCCCTGGCCATGCTGGGCCGGCGGGGCGAGGCGCGAGTCGCCTGGAGCGCGGTCGAGGCCGACCTGGCCGGGCCGCCGGCGCCGACGTGGCCACGCCTGGCGGCGCTGCGGACGAGCGCGAGGCGGCGGCTGGCCGCCAGCTCTAGTGGATCAGGTAAAGCACCATCGCCAGGTTCGCGACGATCGAGCCCAGCCAGAGGGCGTCCATGACCGGCGCGTGGCGGCTCGCCTGCGCCCGCATGCGGCGGCGGGCTCGCCAATCGGTGGCTGCGACCGCCCCCCAGAATGAAGGGGGCTGAGGGCGCGCGGCTCGACGGGCCAGCCACAGCTGCGCCTCGCTCCATAGCGGCTCGGACCAGTTGCGCGACAGCGCACCGACCACGTCTTCACCCATGTTCTCGAAATAGGTGTGGATATCGCTGGCCATGCGGCGAACCTAGACCACGGCCTCTTTCGCTGTCGACTACGGACCTTTCCGTAGGCGCGGCCTGATCTAGCAGGGCTGCGGCTTGAGGAGCTGACCGACCGTATCCAGAAGGGCGCTGCTCAGCAGCGGCTTTCCCACCACCGGCACCCCGGCGGCGGCGGCTTCGGCGACCACCTTGGGCTCGGGGGTGGTGATCAGCACCGCCGGCAAAGTGACCCGCCGCCGGCGAAGCTCGCGCAGAAGCTGAAGACCGTTCATCCCCGGCAGCCGGTAGTCCAAGATGAGACAGCCGACGAAAGGGAAATCCCGCTCGGCAAGCAGGCTTTCGGCATCGGCGTAGGCGCGCACGTTATAACCCTCGACCTCCATCGAGAACTTGAGCGCGCTCAGGACGGCGGGATCGTCGTCGACGAGAATCAGCAATCCGGGGCTCGGTGTGGTCAAAGGATCCTGCCGGCGCGCACCTGCGCGCCGCAACCAGAATAACCCATCGCCGGCGGGTGTCTTTGACCGATCGCAAAAACGCCATCAGGCATCGAAGGCCGCCAGGATGCTCATGCGCACCAGCTGGGAAAGACTCTCGGCGCCCATCTTGGTCATCACCTTGGCGCGATAGATCTCCACCGTGCGTGGGCTGATCCCCAGGTCGCGGGCCATCGCCTTGTTGGACTGGCCGCCGACCAGCGCCTGCAGCACCTGGCGCTCGCGCCCGGAGAGGCTCTCCATGCGCTGCAGGGTTTCGAGGCGCTGATGCCTGTCGCCCTGCGGGGCTTGCGGGCGACTAAGGGCGGTCTCAATGGCGGTGATCAGGGTCACGTCGTCGAACGGTTTTTCGATGAAGTCCTGGACCCCGGAGCGCATCGCCTCGACCGCCAACGGCACATCGGCATGCCCAGTGATCACGATCACCGGTAGCGGCGAGCCGCGCGCCTTCAGCCTGACCGCAAGCTCGAGGCCGTCAAGGCCGGGCATGCGCACATCGGTGACCACGCAGCCGGATTCATGAGCCCCGGATTCCAGGAACCGGGTCCCGGAATCATAGGTCTCGACCGCGAAGCCAGCCGATTCGAGCAGGAAGGCGAGGGATTCGCGCACATCCTCGTCATCATCGATGACGTGCACGAGGCGCGCGTCCGGCATCAGGCGGCGACCTTTTGTTCCGCCCTGGGCAGGGTGAAGCGGAAAATCGTCCCCGTGGGTTTGTTGGCTTCCACCCAGATGCGCCCGCCATGGGCCTCGACGATGGTGCGGCAGATCGACAAGCCAACGCCCATGCCGCGATTCCCTTTGGTGGTGACGAAGGGTTGGAAAAGCTGGCTGGCGATATGCGGGCTGATGCCGGGGCCGGTGTCCGAGACCGACACCATGGCCATGCCATCCTGGCCATGACTGGTGACGATGCGCAGTTCGCGCAGGTCCGAATATTCCATGGCCTCGATGGCGTTGCGCACCAGATTGAGCATCACTTGCTGCACCTGCACCCGGTCCACATGCACCGCGTCCACCGCGGGCGCCCAACGGACCTTGGCGATGATGCCATGTTCGCGCGCGCCAACGAACCCCAGGGCGCTGGCCTCTTCCAGCAGCTTGCGCAAGCTCTCGACGCCGCGATGGCTGTCGCCGCCGCCGACAAAATCCCGCAGCCGGCGAATGATCTCTCCGGCGCGCAGCGCCTGCTCGGCAGCCTTGCTCATGGCCGGCAGGGCGCGACTCTGCGGATCTTCGCGTTGCAGCAGGCGCTGGCCGCCCTTGAGGAAGTTGGAAATCGCCGAGAGCGGCTGATTGAGTTCGTGCGCCAGCGCGGTGGCCATTTCGCCCATCGCCGACAGGCGCGAGATATGCACCAGCTCCGACTGCAACAGTTGCAGGTGGTTTTCGGCCGCAAGACGCTCGGTCAGATCGCGCACGAAGCCGGTGAAGTACCGGTCGCCGGCCGAGGCCATTTCGCCGACGAACACCTCGGCGGCGAACTCGGACCCATCCTTGCGCCGGGCGGTGACGATGCGCGGCAGCCCGATCACCCGATGCTCTCCGGTCTGTCGGTACCGCTCCAGGAAGGAATCGTGCGCGTCTCGTTCGGGCATCGGCATCAGCTGGCTGACGTTGCCCCCGATGGCCTCGTCAGCCCGCCACTGGAACAGTCTTTCCGCGGCCGGATTGAACGATCGAATGAGGCCGCCGTCATCGATGACGATGATCGCCTCGGGCGCGGTGCTGAGGATCGACTGGATTTGCGCTCGCCGCGCCTCCGACAGCGTGTGCGCCACGATCAGGCGCTCGCCGCCATAGGCGATGGCCCCGCCCAGCAAGGTGAACAGCACGAGATCGATCTCGTTGCCGAGGATCAGGCGGTATTGGACCAGAAACATCACCCCGAGGGCGAACGAGAGGAAGGTGGCGACCAATCCGGGGATCATCCCGCCGGTGGCCGCGGCGATCACCACCGCCGGCACGAAGAACAGGAACACCAGACGATCGCCAAGCACCGGCGCGAGCGCCGCGCGGCCCGCCGCGCCCAGGACGACGAGGCCAAGGGCGTAGACATACGGAAGCGCGCGGATCCGCGCGAACGGCCGCGGCATCGCAGTTTCAGCCTTGGCCGCCCCCAGCCATTGCATCGCCCGCGAGTGGTAGCGGCCCCTCCTGATCCTCACAAGATGACCAAATCGCGCACCCCGGCGCGTTCAGCATACGTAGGAGCCCCTACGGCGCCGACCCCACTTTCCCCAATGAAGTCCGAAGCCTATAAGCGCGGCAGGATCGGGGAATCAGCATGGCCAACGCGACGGACGCGGTGCGGTCGAGCGGCGGGCTGTGGGCGAACGCGACTGGGCTTATCCAGATCGCGCCCGGGCTGTCGGCGCCGGGAGTGGCCATCACCTTCACCGCGAACGAGCAGATTTTTGGAGAGAACGAGCCAGCCGACTTTATCTACACGGTCGTCTCCGGGGCGACGCGCACCATGCGCCTGCTTGACGACGGGCGCCGGCACATCGGCGCGTTTCATCTGACCGGCGATGTCTTCGGCCTTGAACGCGGAACCGCCCATCGCTTCACCGCCGAAGCCATCGTAGCCTCGAAGATCGCCCTGGTGCGCCGGGCGACGCTGGAGCGCGCCGCCGAACGCGATAGCCTTGTCGCAGACCGCCTCAGGTCCCTCATCGCCCATCAGCTCGAGGACCTTCAGGACCACATGCTACTGCTCGGCCACGGGAACGCGAGCCAGCGGGTGGAACAGTTCCTGGTGCGACTGGCCAGGCGGACTGCGTCGGCGACCGTCGACCTGCCCATGTCGCGCTGCGATATCGCCGATCATCTGGGCCTCACTTTGGAAACGGTGTCGCGGACAATGAACCAACTGGTTCGCGATCGGGCGATCGAACTGCCGAGCGTCCGGCGGGTCGTGGTCCGTCTGCCCCAAGAGGACGGCTAAATCGGCAAGCGGGCGCATTGTTCCAGGCTTCGCGCCTGCGACAACCTGTCACTCCGCAATCTCCCCTAAGGAATCGATCTGAATTCCCACGACGGCGCCGATGCCGCCTAGTGCCGGCTAGTCCGATTTTGAGGGGCGCGGGCATGAGCATTGGGGACCTTCTCGTCGCGCTGGATTTGCTGACACCGGCAGATCTGGACGAGGTATTCGAGCACCAGGCCAGCCACGGCGGTCCGATCGAAGACAGCCTGACGGGGCTGGGCAAGATCGGACGCGAGGACCTCGACGCGATCCTGGCGACGGTGCCGGTTTCGCCGAAGTCGGTGGCCGATACCGGCCTGCCGCTCACGGCGCTGCTGAACCTGCTGATCAAGGCGCTCTACGCCGCCAATCTGGAAACCGCGACGGCGGTGAGCGAGCTCATGCGGCTGCCTCCGCGCATCGTTCTCGAGCTGCTGGCGGAGGCCGAACATCGCCAGCTCTTGAGCGTGCTCGGCAACGAGCGCGCCAGCCTTTCGGCCGAGCGGCGCTATGTGCTGACCTTGGCGGGCATGGAATGGGCGCACGCGGCCATGCGGCAGAACGAATACGTCGGCCCAACGCCGGTGCCGCTCGCCGACTATTGCCGTCAGATCGGCCGCCAGCGGATCGCCAACGAGCACATCGTGCAGGACGAAATCGATCGCGCCTTCAGCGACCTGGTGGTCACCAAGGGGCTGGTGACCAAGCTCGGTCCGGCGGTCAACTCCAGCCGCTCCATCCTTCTGTTCGGCCCGCCCGGCAACGGCAAGACTTCGGTGGCTCGTCGATTGGGTGGACTGCTCAGCGACATCATCTATGTGCCGCACGCCTTCGAGGTCGATGGCCAGATCATCAAGGTGTTCGATCCCGAATTTCACAAGTCGGTCGAGCGTGACGTCGAACCAGGCCTGCGCGAGCCGGTCATCCGCCGCGAGGACTTCGACGGCCGCTGGGAGGCGTGCCGGCGCCCGGTGATCTTCACCGGCGGCGAGCTGACCCTGGAGATGCTGGATCTCGGCTACATCGCCGAGGCGAAATATTACGAGGCGCCGCTGCATATCAAAGCCATGGGCGGGGTGTTCCTGATCGACGACTTCGGTCGGCAACTGGTGAAGCCCACCGACCTGCTCAACCGCTGGATCGTCCCGCTGGAAAACAAGGTCGACTACCTGAAGCTCCATTCCGGCAAAAGCTTCTGCCTGCCGTTCGACGAACTGGTGATCTTCTCGACCAATCTCGAACCCAAGGATCTGATGGACCCGGCGTTTCTGCGCCGCATTCCCTACAAGATCGAGATCGGCGCGCCCGAAGCCAGCGAATTTCGGCGGATCTTCAAGAACGTCGCCATCGCCGCCGGGCTCGGCGCACCCGACAAGCTGATCGAAAGCGTGATCTGCAGCACCAAGGCGCACCGCGTGCCCCTGGCCCGGTATCAGCCGAAATTCATCATCGACCAGGTGATCGCGGCCTGCCGGTTCGCGCGCCTGAAGCCGCAATTTCAGGGCGAATTCCTGAAGATGGCGCTCAGCAACCTGTTCACCGACACCGTGGAAGCCTTGGACGACGCGACGCAAGTCGGCGCGCGCCCAGTCATGGCGGCGGCCTAAGTCTCAGTAAAGACAGCGTAGTGTCCGCTTTTCGTCACTCCTAATCAATTTGTCCTGCATAATATAGGGAGATACCTGATGTACGCGAAAATCGATTACAACAAAACCATTGGCGACCTGCTGGAAGAATATCGCTGGGCGGCGAACCAGGAGAAAATCCGCGCCCGCGTTCCGGTGCTGCCGATCGTTCATTTCGGCGTTGTCTCGGCGGTCGCGGTTCTGTGCCTGAGCCTGGTGCGGTGACATAGGGGGCCGCGCGGGCGCGACAGACCTGTCGGCCGCGGACCGCTGGAGCGGGGATCAGCCGCCGCGCCGCTCCCCCTTTAGGCCTATTCCCTTGCCAATCGCGGAATTCCGTTGAAAGGTGTCCTCACCTTTTCAGGGAGGGTTACGCACTATGCGTCTGATG
>DATBQR010000006.1:0-11941 GCA_036560705.1 Burkholderiales bacterium
GCCGTATTGAATTCACCTCGCGCAACCGAAGTGTCCGTTCACGTGATGCGTGCGTTCGTGCGGATGCGCGAAGCGCTGACGGCGCGCAAGGAAATCGGCAAACGGCTGGACGAGCTGGAAGGCAGAGTCGGCACGCACGACCGGACGATAGGGACAATCCTCGCGGCGATCCGCCAGCTGACGCAGCCGCCCGAGCCGCCGCGCCGGCGCCGCATCGGCTTCCTGTAGTGAAACCGGTCCGGCACACGGAAAATCGGAGCGCCGGCGCGCTTACAATACGCGCCATGAGCGTCCCCTTCTCCTGGCAATTTCCCTACAACTGGCCGCGCAAGCCGCTGTTCGCGAAGAACGTGGTCTGCACTTCGCAGCCGCTCGCCGCGCAGGCGGGCCTGCAGATGCTCGCCGCGGGCGGCAGCGCGGTGGATGCGATCCTCGCCACGGCGATCACGCTGACGCTGGTGGAACCCGTTTCCAACGGCATCGGCTCGGATGCCTACGCCATTGTCTGGGACGGCAAGCAGTTGCACGGCCTGAACGCCTCGGGCCGCTCGCCCGCGGCCTGGTCGCCCGAGTACTTCGCCAAAGCGGGGAAAGTACCGACGCGCGGCTGGAATTCGGTAAGCGTGCCGGGCTGCGTGTCGGCCTGGGCCGAGCTGCACCAGAAATTCGGCAAACTGCCGTTCGAGAAGCTGTTCGAAGCGGCGATCCGCTACGGGCGCGAGGGATTCATGGTGTCGCCGACCATCGCCAAACAATGGGCAGCGCAGGTGCCGGAACTGAAAGCGCAGCCGGGCTTCGCCGAGGCCTTCCTGCCGGGCGGCCGACCGCCGGCCACCGGCGAGGTGTTCAGATTCCCCGAGCACGCGGCGACGCTGGAGAAAATCGCGGCGACGAGGGGCAAGGTTTTCTACCAGGGCGAGCTGGCCGAAAAAATCGAGGCCCACGCAAAGCAGCACGGCGCCGCGCTGCGGGTGTCGGACCTCGCCGCGCACAGGAACGACTGGGTCGGCACGCTGCAGCACGACTACCGCGGCTACACCGTCCACGAGATCCCGCCCAACGGCCAGGGCATCGTCGCGCTGATCGCGCTCGGCATCCTCGAGCATTTCGACGTAGCCTCGATCCCGCTGGATTCGGCGGAAAGCTTCCATCTGCAGATCGAGGCGACGAAGCTCGCCTTCGCCGACGCGCTCGCCTACGTGGCGGACATCGATTACATGCCGTTCAGCCCGGAAAAACTCCTGAACAAGGACTACCTGAAGGAAAGGTCGAAGCTGATCGACCGCAACAAGGCGCAGCCTTTCGCCGCCGGCACGCCGCCGCAGGGCGGCACCGTATATCTCACCGCCGCCGACGCCTCTGGAATGATGGTGTCGATGATCCAGTCGAACTACATGGGCTTCGGCTCGGGCGTGGTGGTGCCGGGCACCGGCATCTCGCTGCAGAACCGTGCCGCCACTTTCGTGATGAAGGAAGGCCACCCGAACCGCGTCGGGCCGAAAAAGCGCCCTTACCAGACCATCATTCCGGGTTTCGTGACGAAAGACGGCAAGCCCGTCATGAGCTTCGGCGTGATGGGCGGCACCATGCAGCCGCAGGGACACCTGCAGGTGATGGTGCGCATCGCCGACTATGGGCAAAATCCCCAGGCCGCCTGCGACGGCCCGCGCTTCCGCTGGGTGCAGGGCATGGACGTCAGCGTCGAGGACCATTTCCCGCCCGCGATCGTCGAGGACCTGCGCGGCCGCGGCCACCGCATCGTCACCGTGGACGACTACAACCAGTTCGGCAGCGGGCAGATGATCTGGAAGATGGACGGCGGCTGGCTCGCCGCGAGCGATCCGCGCAGGGACGGCCAGGCCGCGGGCTATTAGCCGGCCTCTGGGAGAAAGAATGATCAAGATCTGGGGACGCGGCAATTCGGTCAACGTCAAAAAAGCGCTCTGGTGCCTGGAGGAGCTCGGGCTGAAATACGAGCGCAGCGACGCCGGCATGCAGTTCGGCGTCGTCAACACGCCCGAATACCGCAGGATGAACCCGAACGGCCTGGTGCCGACGCTGGACGAGGACGGCTACATCCTGTGGGAATCGCACACCATCGTGCGCTACCTGTCGGCGAAATACGGCAAGGGCGTGCTCTGGCCGATGGACGAGCGCACGCGCGGCATTGCCAATCAGTGGATGGACTGGGCGTTCTCCTTCCAGGGCAGCGTGCGCGACGCCTTCTGGAACCTGATCCGCACGCCCGCCGAGCAGCGCAACGCAGCGGCGATCGAGGCCTCGCGCCTGAAGTCCGGCCAGATGGCCGCCATCCTCGACGCGGCGCTCGCCGACAAGCTGTACCTGGCCGGGCCCTTCTCCATGGGCGAGATCCCGATCGGCTGCGAGGTGCAGCGCTGGATGCGGCTGCCGGTGGAGCGGCCCCGCTTGCCGAATCTCGAGGCTTGGTTCGAACGCCTGTGCGCGCGCCAGGCCTACAAGAAGTTCGTCGACATCCCGCTCAGTTGAGCGGGGTGGAGCGAAGAACGCTCGCCTTCGTGGCGGCCAGTTTCTTCGCCCGGGCGTAGAAGCGTTCCAGGTCGCCGCCCTCCTCGGCGAGCAGCTTTTCGAAAGCGGGCACCAGCTGCGTGTAGGTCGCGAACGACGCGAGCAGTGCATTGTTCGGCTCCAGCATCCTGAATCTGGAATTCGCTTCCAGGACTTTCCGCAGTTCCGCGAATTCGGCCCGTTTCTTTTCCCGCATGACGTCCGGCGGCAGCGGCATGCCGTACAGCGCTTTCAGGCGCGTCCTAGCCCGCGCCAGCTCGTCGAGGAATTTCCGGCGGGTCTCCTCTCCTTCGAAATAGGTCTTCAGCGCCGCGCCGCGGCCGGTCGCCGCAAGCCAGCGCTGCACGCCCGCGCGCTCGACCACGGCCGCGAAGGATTCGTTGAAGGTCGAGTCGCCCTTGACGTACAGCAGCTGGTGCGCGAGTTCGTGGAAAATGAGCCGCGCAAGCTCGGCGTCCGGATTGCGGATGTACGTCGACAGCAGCGGGTCGTTGAAGCGCCCGAGCGTCGAATAGGCCGCCACGCCGCGCAGGTTGACGTCGTTGCCCGCCGCCCGCAGCGCCGCGGCGTGGCGCTCCGCGCTTTCCTTGTCGAAGAACCCGCGGTAGGGAACGCAGCCAGCCACCGGGAAGCAGGATTCGACCGGTTCGAGCGAAAACTCGGGCGCCGCCACCACGTTCCAGACCACGTAGGGCCGCCCGATGTCGGCGTAGCTGCGGTAGCTGCCGTTGTCCGGCAGCTTGAGTTCCCTGCTCGCATATTCGCGGATCGAGCGCGCGAGTTCCAGCCGCTCGCGCAGCGCCTGCGGCGTCGCCGGATCGGCGATCGTCGCGTCGATGGGGCGCGCGAGCGACATCAGCGTCAGCTGGCCGTTGATCGCCTGCGCGTAGTAGGCGAGCGTCTCGCAACCGGACAAAAGAAATACGGAAAGCAGACTAGCGAGGATTCGCAGAAAACCGTCCTTCGGCGAGGAAGTGGGCGACATTCTCCGCCACGCGCGAAGAAACCAGCATCGCGCTGTGACCGACCGGCAGCACCGCGCGGCCGGCCATGCCTTCGACCTCCGTCTCATCCAGGCAGACGACGCCGTCGTTCACGCCCGGCAGGCGGCCGAACATCCGCCCGCAGCCGAGCGGCAGCGTGCCGGCGACGACGCCCAGCGCCTCGGGCCGCGTCCAGCGCGCCGTGCGCCCCTCCCGCCAGAGATGTTCACTCTCTCCCAGGAACCAGCGCCCCGCGGGATAGGCCGCGATGCGCCGGCCCGCATAGCAACCGCGCGCCGGCGTGCCGAGCAGCACGACGCGGCCGGCTGCGATCTCCAGATGCCGGCTGAGCGCCTCCACCACCACCAGGCCGCCGAGGCTGTGGCCGACAAAGTGGGCGGGGCCGATATCGCGCGCCATGCGCGCGAGGCGCTCGGCGTGCGCCTGCAGCGGCCGCGCGGCGCCCAAGTAGGAAAACGTGTGGCAGCGGAACCCGGCGCGCTCCAGCCGCGCGGCAAGCGGCCTCATCACGACCCCCGGCACCCACAGGCCATGCGTGAGAATGACCGGGAAATCGGGGTCAGAGCCCGATTTACTCATCGCAGATCCACCTAGGATGATTTTGGGGAAATCGGGCTCTGACCCCGATTTTCGGCTTCCGGGGCGGGGGGCCTCGCCATCCTGAAATTCGCGCTTATGCGGACGACGGGCTTGCCGTTGGCGAGCAGATGCCCCGCCGCCGACGCGGTGCGCGAGCCGGGGGTCAATACCTCGACCTCCGACTGCACCCAGTCGCCGACCTGCGTGCTGGCCAGATACTGGAGCGACAGGTCGACCGTCACGAAATTGCGTTTTCCCCCGTCCGATTGGCCGGCGAGGGCGCAAGCGTAGCCGAGCGCGATGTCGGCGAGGGTCGCAAGCAGCCCGCCGTGGCAAGTGCCGCGCGAATTGCAATGGCGCTCCTCGATGCGCAAACCGAGCGAGAGATCGTTGCCCTGGCGCCTGGAGTAGAAAGGGCCGGCCAATCCGCCGAACGTGTGCGGCTGGATGCGCTGGTCGAGTTGAAACCCTTCCGGGATGTCGGGCGGAGAACTCATGGTTTGGGAATTCTAACGAGCATCCAGATACCCACCGCGAGCGCGGGCGCGGCGAACGTCGCGTAAGCCGTGGAGTAGCTGCCGGCCAGCGCCAGCACGGCGTTGAACAGCGGCGGAGTCACCACGACGCCGAGAAAGGTGAAGAACAGGGCGCCGCCGGTCGCCGCGCTGGCCTGGCCCTCGGGCGCGAGGCGCGCGACTTCGGCGAGAAACACGCCGTTCCAGCCGACCGCGGTGGCGCCGAACGCCGCCGCGTACGCGATCAGCAGCCAGAGCGGCCATCCCGGTCCCGCAGCCAGCGCCAGCAACGCCGAGATTCCCATGCCGATGCCCAGCAGTCCGAGCATGGTGCGCCGCCTGAGCGCGCGATCGGCGAGCACGCCCCAGAGCACGCGCCCGGTCACGCTCGCTACCTGCGCCGCCGCCATCACGAGTCCCGCCGCGACCAGCGTCAGCGCGAAACTCTCCACGAGGAAGGTGACGAGGTAGGTGACCAGCGTGATCTGCACGCCGCCGTAGACGACGCCGGTCAGGCACAGCTGCCGCAGGCGCCGGTCCGCCAGCACCAGCCGCACAGGCGCGAGAGCCGATCGCAGCGATACGGGAGACTGCCGATCGAGCTCGCGGTCGTAGCGCGCGCGCACGCCGCCGAGCGCCACGGCCAGCGCCAGGCAGGCCGCGCCGATCGCCGCCGCGCCCCACTGCCAGCCAACCGCGAGGATCAGCCCCGGCACCAGCGCGCCCGCAAGCGCGCCGCCCGCGGGAACGCCAGTCTGCTTGATGGAGAAGATGAGCGAGAAATGCCGCGACGGCGTGCGCACCAGGATCGCCGAGCTGGCCGGCGTGGTCGGGCCGTAGCCCAGGCCGACGATGAATCCGCCCAGCATCACCAGCGGCGGCACGGCGCTGGTGGCCAGCGCGAGGCCGCAAAAGCACAACGCGAGCCCGGCCTGGCTGACGCGGATCGGCCCGAAGCGCGCCACCCAGCCGCCCGCCGCCGCCGAGCCGATCATGCTGCCGAGATAGGACGCCGCGATGTAGTAGCCGACCACCGCCGGCGAGAAACCGAGCGCGGGCCCGGCCACCGGCGCCATCACCGGCGCGCTGTAGACCGCCAGGGCCACCAGCGTTTGGATGGCGAAAGTAATCGCCAGCGGAAAAGCGATCCGCCACGTCTCGTTCATCGCAAAGCTTATTTGAGCGGCCGGCGGGATTCCCAGCCCGGAAACGGCTGCCCCTTCGCCGTCGCCAGCGCCTCGGGCCAGACGATCTGCCGGCGCCCGCGCAGGATCTGCAGCAGCAGCGGCCGCGCTGCGGTCTGGGCGCCGAACTTGTCGACCTTGTAAGCACCCAGCGGCGTCTCAGTTTCCAGAATGGCGAGCGCCTCGCGCAGCTTTTCCTGGTCGAGGCTGCCCGCGCGCCGCACCGCCTCCTCGAGGACCTTCCCCGCGGCATAGCCTTCGGCGGCGAGCAGGCCGGGCTCGGCGGACCATTTTTTTGCGAAGGCTGCGACGAACTGCGCGTTGCCGCGCGTCGCCGCCCCGCGCTCGTAGGCCGAGACGCCCACCGCATACTCGGCGTCCTGGCCGACCCGCTTGACGAAATCGGCATCGGCCGCGCCCTGCGCGATGAACAGCCGCGGCGCGTATCCCAGCCTGCGGAAATTCTTCACCATCTCGACCGCGTCCTGCGGCAGGCCGAAGGAAATCCACGCCTCGGCGCCCGAGGTCCTCGCATGCGCCACCTGCAGCGCGAAATCGACCGTTCCCTGCGCGTAGACCTCGACTTCCGCTGCGGCCAGTCCGAGGGCCGCGGCGCCATCGCGCGCGAGGCCCGCGATCTCGCGCGAAGCCGGATCGTCGTGGGCGAGCAGGGCCACCCGCTTCAGCCCGAGACTGCGCGCGAACTCGAGTGCGCCCAGGCCGTAGGCGGAGAACGGCGTGGCGGTCTGGAACACATAACGCAGGCCGGACCGGTGCACGGCGCGCGAGGCGCCGGTAGCGTTGATGAGAACGCGCCGGGCGCGCTCGGCCACCGCCGCCGCACCCAGCGACGCGGCCGACCCGAGCGGGCCGATGAGCAGGTCCGCCTTGTGCTCGAGAATCAGCTGCGCGTAGAGCTTGCCCACTTCGGCGGACTCGGAGCGGTCGTCCAGCAGGCGCAGCTCGACGTGCCGCCCGAGCAGGCCGCCGCCGGCATTCACTTCCTCCTGCCACAGCAGCAGCGCTTTCCTCAGGTCGGCGGCGATGTCGGCGAGGATTCCCGACTGCGGCATCACCACGCCGACCGTGACCGGGGCCTGCGCTCGCGCAATCCCGCACGCGAAGGCAAACAGCAGAACGCCCGCAAGCAGTTTTCTCATCGGTCTTGCAAGTTAAGCTGTGGGAAAATCCAAGTCAAGGCAGAAGCGAGACAGGCTCATGCAAAACACTTTCCTCGCGGCGATCGCCGCAATCGTCGGCGAGAAGAATGTTCTCTCCGCCGGCAGCGATACCGCTCCCTACCTGACCGACTGGCGCAAGCAGTACCACGGCGCCGCCGTCGGCGTGGTGCGGCCCGCGAACACGGCCGAAGTGTCGGCCGCAGTGCGCCTTTGCGCCGATGCCGGAATCGCGATCGTGCCGCAGGGCGGCAATACCGGCCTGTCGGGCGGCTCGGTGCCGACCGGCAAGCGGCGCGAAATCGTGCTGTCGCTGTCGCGCATGAACCGCATCCGCGAGCTCGACGCGCTGAACGACGCCATCACCGTCGAAGCCGGCTGCGTGCTCGCCGACGTGCAGCGCGCGGCGGCCGAAGCGGGCCGCTTCTTCGCGCTGTCGCTCGCCGCCGAGGGCAGCTGCCAGATCGGCGGCAACCTCTCTACCAACGCCGGCGGCGTCAACGTGCTGCGCTACGGCAACGCGCGCGACCAGGTGCTCGGGCTGGAAGCGGTGCTGCCCGACGGGCGCATCTGGAACGGCCTGCGCAGCCTGCGCAAGGACAACACCGGCTACGACCTGAAGCAGCTGTTCATCGGCGCCGAGGGCACGCTGGGCGTCATCACCGCCGCGGTGCTGAAGCTGCATCCGCAGCCGACCGCCTCGGCCACCGCGTGGGTCGAGGTTCGCGACCCGGACAGCGCGGTCAGGCTGCTGGGCCATCTGCGGCGCTATTGCGGCGACCGCATCACCGCCTTCGAGCTGCTGTCGCGCCGCTGCGTCGATGCGGTGCTCGCGCACCGGCCGGCGCTGCGC
The DNA here is from genome assembly GCA_036560705.1 of Burkholderiales bacterium. Taxonomy (GTDB): domain Bacteria; phylum Pseudomonadota; class Gammaproteobacteria; order Burkholderiales; family SG8-39; genus RBG-16-66-20. The sequence goes on from DATBQR010000006.1 coordinate 7,861, forward strand.
GATCCGCTCCCGGGTGCCGGAGGCTGGTATGTGCTGGTGGAGCTCGCCGACGGCGGCGCCGGCGACGCGCTGGGCAAAAGGCTGGAACAGGGGCTCGCCGACGCCCTGGAACGCAAACTCGCCGCCGACGCGGTGATCGCCAAGAGCGACGCCGAGTCGAAGACGCTCTGGAACATCCGCGAAAGCGTGCCGGAGGCGCAGTTCGCCAACGTCAAGCACGACATTTCGGTAGCGGTGTCGAAGGTGCCCGAGTTCATCGAGCGCGCCGGCGCGGCGCTAGGCCAGGCCATTCCCGGCGCGCCGGTCTATTGCTTCGGCCACGTCGGCGACGGCAACCTGCACTACAACGTCGGCGACGCGGCGCTGCTCGCGCGCCGCGCCGAGGTGAACCGCATCGTCTACGACGTAGTGGCGGCGCTCGAGGGCTCGATCTCCGCCGAGCACGGCCTGGGGCAGCTCAAGCGCGAGGAGATCGCCCGCCACAAGGCGCCGCTGGAGCTGGAGCTGATGCGCGCGGTGAAGCGCGCGCTGGATCCCCAGGACCTGATGAATCCCGGAAAGGTTGTCTAGGCGGCCACGTAATTGCCGGCGTCGAAGCGCAGCGTGCGGCGCCAGTAGTCCAGCGTCGAACCCGGCCACAGCGAGTCGTTGCGCCCGTCGGCCGTCAGGTACCAGCTGCGGCAGCCCGAGGCCCACACAGTGCCCTTCAACCGCTGCTGCACGTCGGCGTACGACCGCGCCTGCACTTCGGCGCGCACTTCCAGCGTGCGCTTGCCGCTTTCCCGCAGGCGGCGCAGCGCGGCGGCGATGTAGTTCACCTGCGCCTCGATCATGAACACCAGCGAGTTGTGGCCGAGGCCGGTGTTCGGACCGACGACGAGAAAGGCGTTCGGAAAGCCGGCGACGCTGATGCCGAGATGGGTCGCCGCGCCGTCCTTCCACGCCGCCGACAGCTCGACGCCGCCGCGGCCGTAAATTTTCATCGGCGTGAGGAAATCGGTGGCGGCAAATCCGGTGGCGAAAATCACCACGTCCGCCTCGCGGGCCGTGCCCGAGGCGGCGACCACGCGGCGCGCATCGAGCCTTTGCACCGGCTCGCTCAACACCTCGACATTCGGCCGCTGCAGCGCCGGATACCAGTCGTTGGAGATCAGCAGCCGCTTGCAACCCGGCGCGTAGTCCGGCGTCAGCCGGCGGCGCAGTTCCGGCGACGCTACCTGCGTCTGCAGCAGCCACTGGGCGAAGGCACGGAAGCGGCGTTGCACCCGCTCGCCGCCGGTGAAACCGAAAATGAGCAGCTCTTGCCGCAGGTAGATCGCCCAGCGCAGCAGCCGCTGCGCGAACGGCAGCGCGCGGTACAGGCGCCGCTCGCGTGCCCCGAAAGCGCGGTCGCGGTGCGGCAGCACCCAGGGCGGCGTGCGCTGGAAAACGTGCAGCTGAGCGGCGATCGGCGCGACGCGCGGCACGAACTGGATCGCGCTCGCGCCGGTACCGATCACCGCGACGCGCTTGCCGGCGAGGTCGACGTCATGCCGCCATTGCGCCGAATGGAAGGCGACACCCTTGAAGGCGGCCAGGCCGTCGATCTTCGGCAGCGCGGGCTTGCTCAAGGGGCCGGTGGCGCCGACGAGGATGTCCACGCGCTCGCTCGAGCCGTCGGTGAAGCGCAGGTCCCAGGCGCCGGCGGCCTCGTCAAAGCGCGCTTCGGCCAGTTCCTTGCCGAAGCGGATCCGCCCGCGCAAGCCGTATTTCTCCACGACGCGCAGCAGGTAGGCGTGGATCTCCCCCTGCTGCGGATACATGCGCGTCCACTCGGGGTTGGGCTCGAAGGAGAACGAGTACAGGTTCGAGGGAATGTCGCAGGCGCAGCCCGGATAGGTGTTGTCGCGCCAGGTGCCGCCGATGTCGGCGGCGCGCTCGAAAATCGTGAAGTCCTCGAAGCCGGCCTGCCGCAGGCGGATCGCCGCGCACAGCCCCGCGAAGCCGGACCCGACGATGCCTATCCGGTAGCCGCGCATTCCGGGTCGCAGCCGGGCGCTACTTGTTGCGGACGGCCATGTCCTTCGCGCGCTCGGCCAGCCCGGCAAGCAGCGAGGCGCCGAACGCGGGGCTGGTTTTCACCAGGTGGAGGAAGGCGTTGCGGTTGATCGCCAGCAGCGTGCAGGCGGTCTCGGCGGTGGCGGTCGCCGCGCGCACCGACTGGTCGACCAGCGCCATCTCGCCGAACACGCCGCCGGGACCGGCGCGGCCGACAACTCCGCCCTTGATGGAAATGGCCACGCGGCCATCCAGCACCACGTACATGAACGCGCCGCCGGTGCCTTCCTGCATGATCATTTTGCCGGCGTCGTAGCGCACCGGTTCCTGGCCCGACAGCAGGTTGGCGAGCCCCGCCAGCAGTTTCTTGTCGAACACCGTGGCTTCCTTCGCCTCGCCCGCGTGCAGCGCGCGGTTCGCGTGCAGGCGGCTGATGGTGCTGCGCAGGCGGTTGTTCATGATGCTCATCAGCATCAGCGCGAATTCGGGTTTTTTCTGCAGCGCCAGCTGGAACTGCTTGTCGTCCAGGCCGATGACGGTGCAGGCGCCCTTCGCCATCGCGGTCGCGGTGCGCGGCGCCTGCGCGATCACCGCCATCTCGCCGAAGGTCTCGCCCGGCCCGACGGTGCCGATGAGTTTTCCCTGCGCGCGCATTTCCACTTCGCCGAGCAGCAGCACGTACATGCGGTCGCGCTTGCCGAGCAGCCCGCCGCCCTTGTCGTCCTCCTTGAAGAGGATCGCACCCGGCTCGAAGCTCTCGGGCTTGCCGGCGGACTTGAAGAATTCCATCGCCATGGCGGCGTTGTAGACCGGCGCCGGCGGCGGCGCCGCCGGCTGGGCGGGCGGCTTGACGGGCGCAGTATTCGAGAAGTCGAGATCGCTCATTGCGCTTCCTTCGGACAGATCACTACGCCGATTTTACGCGTCCTGCCTGCGAAATACCGGCGCCGGCAGGCGTTCGATCATCACGTTGACGCAGGCAGGGCGACCGGCACTGGAAGCACGTTCCAGCGCCGCGGCAAGTTCCGCCGGACGCTCGACATGCTCGCCGTGCGCGCCGAACCCCGCCGCCACGCGGTCGTAACGCACCGGCAGCAGTTCCAGGCCGTGCGCGCGCGCCGCGCCGTAGCTGCGCAACTGAATCTGGTACTCGGCGTTCCAGCAGCTATCGTTCCCGACCACGGCGACGTAACCGAGTTCATGGCGCACCGCGGTGTCGATTTCCGAGCTGTGGAAGCCGAAGGTGCCGTCGCCCAGCATCGCCACGACGGCCGACCCGGGCAGCGCGAGTTTCGCCGCCGCGGCGAAAGGCAGCGCCGCGCCGATGGAGCCCGCCGGCCCGTTGATGATGCGGTGCGGCGCCTGCAGGGTCGCCTGCGCCCACTGGCCGAATTCGCCGCCGTCGGCGACCAGTACCGCCCCCGGGGCATCGAGCAGTTTCTGCACCGCACACCCCACTTCCACCGGATGCAGGGGGCCGGCGGGATTCGAAACCAGCGATTTCCACGCCGTCGGCCGGTAGGCGAGCGCGGAACGGACTTCCTCCAACCACCCGCTCTTCGGCCAGGTGTCCCCGGACGATGGCCCTGGCAGGACTGCCGTTTCGATCAGGCGGCAGCCCTTGCCGAATGCAGCTCCGAATTTCAGCGTGAAATCCTTGCGTTTTCCAGCGAGCACGACGACATCCGCCGCGGCGAGCACTTCCGCCAGCAGGCCGAGGCAGGGATCGTTCACGCCGCGCGGGCTTTCCATGACGATCGCCGGCACGCGCGTGGTTTCCTCGAATCGCCGCAGCGCGGCGCGGCCGCGCGCACTGCCAAGCGCCGGGCCGGCGATCAGCAGCGGCTTCTTTGCCTGTTTCAGCGCACCGAGGATTTCTTCGCCGGCGGGCGGAACCGGCTGCGGAAGAAAATCTTCCTTCGCGGGCAGCTCCGCCTCGACGCCGGCCTCCAGCAGGTCGGAGGGCAGCGACAGATGCACCGGGCCGGGCCGCCCGGCTTTCGCCATGCGCATCGCGCGCGCGAGATCTGCGCCCAGCGTCCGC
>DATBQR010000007.1:0-6114 GCA_036560705.1 Burkholderiales bacterium
GAAAGCGTGCTTGCGCCCGACCTGCCGCACCAGGTTCGCCATGACGATGGCGGCGACAATGCCGTGGCGCGTTTCCGGGTAGCCGATCTTCGCGCTTTCCGCCATCACCGCGAGGTCGCCGGCGATGGCGAGGCCCGCGCCGCCGCCCATCGCCGCGCCGTTGATCGCGGTCACCACCGGCTTCGCCATTTTCGAGAACGCCAGCTGCAGCTGCATGGTGAGCTCGGCTCGCTCCTCCACCCGGTGCTGATGCTGGGGAGTCAGGTCCTTGAACTCCGACAGGTCGGCGCCCGCGCAGAAGCCCTGCCCGGCGCCGGTCAGCACCACGCAGGCCACCGATTCCGCGCCGTCGGCCGCGCGCAGGCCCTCGAGCAGGGCCCGCGTCAGCGCGGTATTCAGCGCGTTGCGCTTGTCGGGGCGGTTCATGGTCAGGATGCGCACCGTGCCGCGGTCTTCGGAGAGAAGCTCGTTCATCGCGTGCGCTTTTCTTGCTGAATGAAACTCTTCGCCTCGTGCGCGAGCTTGGTCATCGCCTGCTCCAGGCAATCGCGCTCCCTGGCGCTCAGGCAGCCGAGGAAGGCGCTGTTGCGCTCCGCGGCGGCGGCGATCAGCTTCTGGTACAGCTTTTTCCCCGCCGGGGTCAGCGACAGCCGTATGCCCCGGCCGTCGCTGGCGTCGGTCTCGCGGAACACGATCTTCTTGCGGTTCAGTCCGGAGACGACCCGGCTCATCTGCCCCTTGTCCATGCCCGCCGCGCGCGCGAGTTCGTTGAGCGACTGCGGCTCGCCCGCGCCGCCGAGCAGCGCCACGCTGCGCCATTCCCACAGGCTGACGCCGAATTCGCGCCGGTAGCGCATCTCCGCGCCGCGCGAGAGCAGGTTCGCCACGCGGTGCAGGCGGTAAGAGAGCAGTTCGCGAATGGTTGGACTAGTCATCGAAGAACGGGGTCTCGTTCTCTCCACGCAGACGAATATCGAATGTGTATAAGGCTGGCTCTGCTTTTTTTCCGATTAAGAGATTTTTCCTGTTCAAAACCAAATTCAAAACCGGATCCGACCCTTCTTCGAAGAACATCGTGGTCTTCAGGATCCGCATGATCCCCGAAAACATCACCATGAAATTGACGTGGGGCTGGCGGCCCTGCGGCGCACCCGGCTTGATGGTCCTGAAACGATAGTTGCCCTGCGGATCAGTGGCGGTACGGCCCCAGCCGAGAAAATTGGGATCGGCCTGCGCGTGCCGCGCATCGGCCGGATGACGGAAGATGCCGCCGGCGTCCGCCTGCCAGATCTCGACAATCAGGTTATCCAGCGCGGTGCCGTCTTCCTGCAGCACGCGGCCGCGGATTTCGATGGCCTCGCCTTTCGCCTTGCGGCCCTCGAACACGGTGAGGTCGTTCGCGCCCGCGTCCACGTAGCGCGGCGGAAAGAAAGGACCAATGGTCGCCTCCCCCGTCGGGATCATCGAGGCCCGCTTCACGGCTGCGCCGGCGTGGCGGCCTTGCCGCGCAGCACGATCTGGTGCTCGAAGACGAGGGCGTTGTACGGATCGGCGGTGGGCGGGACATAGCGGGCGACCAGGCTTTCACGCGCCGCGGCGTCCGGCACGGCGTTGAGGATGCGGTCCTGCGCATTCAGCGGCTCGCCCGGGAAATACATCTGCGTCACCAGGCGCGACAGCCAGACCTTGCCGAACAGCGAAAAGTGGATGTGCGGCGGGCGCCACCAGCCGTCCCGCGTCGGCACCGGATAGGCGCCCGGCTTCACCGTGCGCAGCTCGAACGCGCCCGATGCGTCGGTGACCACGCGCGCCGCGCCGTAGAAGTTTTGATCCGCTGGCGCGTGGTCGTCGTCGCCCGGGTGGATGTAGCGGCCGGCGGCGTTGGCCTGCCAGATCTCCACCACCGAGCCGCCGACCGGCGCGCCGTCCTCGTCCAGCACGCGCACCTTGAGATGGATCAGCTGGCCGATGGCCTGCTTGTCGCCATGGCCGGCGATATCGCCGCCCAGCAGCCCGACCCGCTTCGCCACCTCGACCGGGCCGGTGAGCTCGGAAAGCGTCGGGCTGCGCTTCACCAGCGGCTGCGCCGGATTGCGCACCGAGGTCTGCGGGTAGCCGGCGATGATGCGCGCCGGCTGGCTGCGCTCGTCGCGCGGCTGAATCAGCGTCTTCATATTGGATTGACAGCTTCGCCCAATTGGTTGATGCTGTCAACTATGTGGAGGATGTCATGAGGGAGGTCACCTTATGCGAGTGTTTCGCGCGCGACGGGCTGCAGCACGAACCCGCCTTCATCCCCACGCAAACCAAGCGCGCGCTGGTGGAGCGGTTCGCGGATATCGGGTTCTCGAGGGTTGAGGCAACCTCCTATTCGAACCCCAAAGTCGTCCCGCAGTTTGCGGACGCCAGTGATTTACTGAGGTCTTTGTCTCGTTCTCCCGACGTCTTTTACAAGGCGACCTGCGCAAATACAAAGGCGGTCCAGAGGGCGATCTCCGACCTGGACGCCGGCTTTGGCGTCAACGAGATCAGCTTGCTCGTTTCCGCGACCGAGACCCACTCGCAGAGGAACCTCAAGCGCGGCCGCGCCGAGCAGTGGGCCAACATCGGGGAGATGGTGCGCACGGCGGCCGGGCGCTTCAGGCTGGTCGGCACCGTGTCGGTCGCTTTCGGCTGCCCTTTCGAGGGGAAGGTGGATCCCGGATCGGTGGCGGACGATGTTGCGCGGTTCGTGGGGTCCGGAGTCGAGCATGTGGCCATCGGCGATACCACCGGCATGGCAACTCCGGGGTCCGTAAAAAACCTGATGAAGAAAATAAATGAGAAAAATCCAAGAGCGATTCCGATCGCCCATTTCCACGATTCCCGCGGCACGGGTCTCGTCAACTACGTCGCCGCGTACGAGGCCGGCGTGCGGCATTTCGACTCTTCTTTCGGCGGCGTCGGCGGGCACCCGGCAAAGGTGAAGTACGGCGGCGGCTTCACCGGCAACGTCTGCACCGAGGACCTGGTCGGCCTGTTCGAATCCATGGGCATCGCCACCGGGATAGACTTGGACCGGTTGCTTGCCACCGCGGAGTTCTGCGAGCAGGCGCTTGGCCGTGAGCTGCACGGCCGCGTGACCCGAAGTGGATTGAATTCGATCAGATGAAACCTCCGTTCCGCGCCGACCAGGTCGGCAGCCTCCTCCGCCCGAAGGAACTGGCGGAAGCGAGAAAGAATTTCAAACAGGGAAAGCTGGATGCAAAAACCCTGAAGGAAGTCGAAGACCGCTCCATCCGGGAAGCGGTATCGAAACAGGAATCCGTCGGCCTCCAGTCCATCACCGACGGCGAGTTCCGCCGCGACTGGTGGCACCTGGATTTCATGACGCAACTCGACGGCGTCACCGCCGTCGTCAATCCCGGTCCGAAATTCGGCGGCACCGAGGAGCAGCCGCCGATTCCCTCCGTCACCGGCAAGGTCGGCTGCTCGAAGCCGATCATGGTCGATGATTTCAGCTTTTTGAAGAAAACGACCGGCAAGACCGCCAAGTTCACCATTCCCTCGCCCGCCATGCTGCACCTGCGCGGCGGCCGCAGCTCCATATCGAAAGCGGTCTACCCGGACTTGGCGGAATTCTGGGCAGATACCGCCGCGGCCTACCGCAAGGCGATCAGGCACCTCGCCGATGCCGGCTGCACCTACCTGCAGCTTGACGACGTGAGCTTCTCCTACCTCTGCGACCCGAAGATCCAGGACACCGCGCGCAGGAACGGCGACGACCCGGCGAAGCTGCCGCGCACCTACGCCAATGCGGTCACCGAGGCGCTCAGGGACCGTCCCGCCGGCATGACGGTGACCATGCACACCTGCCGCGGCAACTTCAAGTCGAGCTGGGTCGCCTCAGGCGGCTACGAATCGGTCGCCGAGGCGATGTTCTCCTCGGGCGTGGACGCGTTCTTCATGGAATTCGACTCCGAGCGCGCCGGCGGCTTCGAGCCGCTGCGCCACCTGCCCAAGGGGAAGAAAGTCGTTCTGGGGCTGGTTACCTCGAAATCCTCTGTTCTTGAAGAAAAGGATTTCATAAAAAAGAGAATCGAAGAAGCCGCCAAATACGTGCCGCTGGAAAATCTCTGCCTGTCGCCGCAGTGCGGCTTCTCCAGCACCCATCACGGCAACAGCCTGAGCGCCGACGAGCAGTGGCGCAAGCTCGAGCGCGTCGTCGAAGTGTCGCGCGAGGTCTGGGGCTGAGCTGAGATGGCCGCGCCGCTCTCCATCGCACACACCCACGTGCATTCGGTGCGCGTCGCTTCGGGCGCGGAGGCGCTGGTGGCGCGGGTGCTCGCCGCCGACGGCTCCGCCGGCTTCGGCTTCACGCTGAACCTCGATGCGGGCGCCGCGCGCGACATGGCCGCATGGGATGCATTGGGGAAGAGCAAGGGAGTTCCTCTTCATGGACTCCTCGGCGGCTGTTACCGGAAAACGGCGAACCTGGTCAAAGACGAGCTTCCAGCCATTGCTCCTGACTGGACCGCCCTACGCAAGGACATCCTCGACGGCCGCCACGAACTGCTGCGCATCGATCCTTTCGCCTGGGGTTCGGTGGAGATGGTGCAGACCATCGCCGCCGTCGCCGCGGCGTTCGACCTGAGCATCGCCCTCCTCGCGCCGAACGCGCATCCCTGGGAGATTCAGTACTGCGCCGCGCTGGCGGCGACCCTGAAGGGAGAAGACACAAGAATCATTGTTCGTTCTATTGCTTCTTTTTCTTCAATTTCCATTTCTGAAAAACCAGGGATAGAAATTGGCTGGCCTATCGAACCTTCTTTCAGCAAGATCCAGTGGCAAAGTTAGGCATCGCGTCGGTACGCCTCACGCGCGTATCGATCCCGCTCACCATGGTGCACGCGGGCTCCATGTACGTGATCCAGAAGACCGAGCGCACGGTGGTCGAACTCACGTTGGAGAACGGCGTCGCCGGACTGGGCGAAACCTGGGGCACGCCGGACGTCTACGCCCTCGCCCAGCGCTTCGCGAAGGATTTGCTCGGCAAGGACGCGCTGAACCGCTTCGCGCTGAAGGACCTGCTCGGCAAATCCACTTACGACAACCGCTTCGGCCGCAACGGGCTCGCCACGCTGGCCGGCCTCGACCTCGCCGCCTGGGACGCGACAGCACGTTCCCTGAAAATGTCGCTCGCCGAACTCATCGGCGCGCGCGGGCGTGAATCCATCGACGTCGTGTCCACCCTGCCCGCGGCGATCCTGCAGAAAGCCGGCACGCGCAAGGAGTTGACCGACCACCTGGACGTACTCGCCAACACGAAGCTCGTCGTGGAATTCGCGCTCGAGCAGGTGCGCAAGTCCGGCTTTCGCTCCTTCAAGCTGAAGAGCGCCGCTTACTCTCCCGAGTGGGACTGGAAGCTGCTCAATGAATTGCGCGAAGCCCTGCCGAAGGCGCGCATCCGCTTCGATCCAAACGCCAACTACGGCGTGGCGACCGCCACTGAACTGTGCCGCCGTCTGGACCCGCTCGGCCTGGAATTCTTCGAGGATCCGACTGGCGAACTGGAAGGCATCGCGCGCCTCAAGGCCGCGGTGAAAACCCCGGTCGCCACCAACATGTGGGTGGTGAAGGACGAGCACCTGGTGCCCGCGATCCGGCGCAAGGCGGTGGACGTAGTGCTGGGCGACCTCTTCATGTGGGGCGGCATCGACGCCTGGCGCCGCATGGCGCGCACCGCGCACGCCTACGGCCTCAAGCCCGCGCTGCACAGCGTCTACGAAACCGGCATCGCCACCGTCGCCAACCTGCACATCGCCTCGGCGCTACCGGAGGTCGAGTACCCGAACGACTCCGGCCTGCACTTCCTCTCCTCCGACGTTCTCGCGAAACCTCAGGTCGTGAAAGACGGCAGCATGCGCTTGCCGCCCGGCCACGGGTTGGGTGTGACGCTCGACCGGGCCAGGCTGGAAAAAGTGATGCTGGAAACCGTGGAAATACGCCGCTGATCGTCAGAGAAGCACCATCGCCACATTGCTTTTCACCATTTGCTCTAGTAGCGTCGCATTCGCAGGCGCCGTGGTATTGCAGCCAGGGCCAAAGCCAAACCTGACAAGAGGTGGTTTAGCA
>DATBQR010000008.1:0-44928 GCA_036560705.1 Burkholderiales bacterium
GAGCGATTCCGTGGCCGTATCGATCGCGGTCAGGCCGCCGCCGATCACCACGATCGGCAAACGGAGCTGAAGATTGGCGACCGAGTTGGTCTTGGCCGCGCCGGTAAGCTGCAGCGCCATCAGGAAGTCCGATGCCGCGCGCACGCCGCGCGCAAGACCATTCGGAATGTCGAGCACCGTGGGCTTGCCCGCGCCGACGCACAGCGCCACGTGGTCGAAACCCATCGCCATCGCATCCTCGAGCGTCAGCGTGCCGCCGAAGCGCACGCCGCCGTGCATGGCGAATTCGCCGCGGCGCTCGAGCAGGAGCCGGATGATCTTGAGGAAATTTTTGTCCCAGCGCACGGTGATGCCGTACTCCGCCACGCCGCCGAATCCGGCCATGACGCGACTGCCGAGGTCTTCATAGAGGCTTTTCACGTCCTTGACGGGTTCGAAGGGAGCCTGCAGCGGCTCCAGCTTCAGGCCGTCGATCCCGACCACGGTGTGGCCGTCGTTCATCAGGTGGTGCGCCAGGGTAAAGCCGGCGGGCCCCAGGCCGACGACGAGGACCTTGCGCCCGCTTTCGGGCAGCGGCAGCGGGCGGCGCAGGTTGAGCGGGTTCCAGCGCGTGAGGAGGGAATAGATCTCGAAACCCCAGGGCAGTTCGAGCACGTCCTTCAGCGTGCGCGTCTCGGCCTGCGGAATGTCCACCGGCGCCTGCTTCTGGTAGATGCAGGACTTCATGCAGTCGTTGCAGATGCGGTGGCCGGTGGCCGCCGCCATCGGGTTGTCGACGCAGATGATCGCCAGCGCCGCCAGCGGCTCGCCGCGCGTCTTGACGAGATGGAATTCGGAAATCTTCTCTTCCAGCGGGCAGCCGGCCAGCGACACGCCGAACTGGGTCTTCTTGTAGCCCGTGGCCGGGGCTTTTTCCTTCAGGCCCTTGGAACAGGAATCTTTTCCCTGTTCATGGCACCAGATGCAGTAGTTCGCCTGGTCGAGCGCGCCGGTGAGGTCCGTGCCTTTGTCCGTGAGCGCGAAGCCGTCGCGCTGGCGCAGGTGCTCCAGGCTGTGCTTCGAAAATCCCTGCGAGGTATCCGTGTGCACGGGCACCAGGCGCATGAAATCCAGTTTCTGCGGCGCCTTGAACAGAATGCCTGCACGGTGCTTCTCCTTGCCTGCGGGCGTCGTCGTCGCCCAGTTGGCGTAGCGCGCGGCGCCTTCGATCTTGCCGGCGTTCGCAGCCTGGTCCTTGCCCCATTCCGTGACCTGTTTCGCGAATTCCAGTTCGGTGGAGAAGGCGTAGCCATCCGGCGTCGCATCCTCGAGCTTTACCTTGTGCAGGGCGTGGCGCTGAACGAAGAGGCGCTTCACCGAGTAGAGCGGCGCGAGCTCATGGTGGCGCGCCGCGAGCGCCTGCGCCTCGACCTCGATGCCGAACAGCTGCGCGAGGAAATCCTCAAGATGCGGCGCGAGCGCGATCAGCAGATCGGATTCTGTTTTTCCGGAGGGCGGATTGCTTCTCGCTTCCAGAAGTCTTTTCTGCAGAACGAGATCGAGAAACGACAGGAATGCGCCGTCCAGGCGCAGCAGGCCGTCGCGTTCGTACAGATCGCGGAAAGAAAGACCGAAACGGAGGTTCATCGCGGGGGCGATGTTACAGCGCGGCGCACGGTTAAAATTATACTTTTCGAGGGAGATCCTTATGCAGATTAAGAATAGCGTGTTCCTCGTCACCGGCGGCGCGTCGGGCCTGGGCGCGGCGACCGCGCAGATGGCGGCGGCCGGCGGCGCCAAAGTGGTCATCGCGGATCTGCAGGCGGAGGCCGGCGAGAAGCTGGCGAAGGAGATCGGCGGGAAATATTGCAGGTGCGACGTCACCTCGGAAGCCGACGGCAAGGCCGCGGTGGAAACGGCGCTCAAGGGATTCGGCGGGATTCACGTGCTGGTCAACTGCGCCGGCATCGGCGTCGCCGAACGCACCGTCGGCAAGGAAGCGCCGCACGACCTCGCGCGCTTCACGAAAGTCATCGCCATCAATCTCATCGGCACCTTCAACATGATCCGCCTCGCCGCGGACGCGATGGTCAAGGCGGGCCCGAACGCCGCGGGCGAGCGCGGCGTGATCATCAACACGGCTTCGGTGGCGGCCTTCGACGGCCAGATCGGCCAGGCCGCCTATTCGGCGTCCAAGGGCGGCGTGGTCGGCATGACGCTGCCGATCGCGAGGGATCTCTCGCGCAACGGCGTCCGCGTGGTCACCATCGCGCCGGGCCTGTTCCTCACGCCGATGCTGCTCGGCCTGCCGAAGGACGCGCAGGACTCGCTCGGCAAGCAGGTGCCGTTCCCCTCGCGCCTCGGCAAGCCCGAGGAGTACGCCTCGCTGGCGAAGCACATCGTCGAGAACGAAATGCTGAACGGCGAGACGATCCGCCTGGACGGCGCCATTCGCATGGCGCCGAAATAACTAGCGTGCGGAAGGGGGAAGGGGCTGCTCTTTCAAATGCTCTTTGAATAGCCGGGAACGGGCGACGTAACCTTCCGAAATTTTCAGCAGGCCTGCGATCTGCTCCGGTTTCAGTTCGCGGACCACTTTTACGGGCGAGCCCACCGCCAGTACCCCAGGCGGAATCTCCTTGCCCTCGGGAACCAGGGAATTGGCGCCGATCAGCGAGCCGGCGCCGATTTTTGCGCCGTTGAGGATCACGCTGTTGATGCCGATCAGCGCGCCATCGCCGACGTTGCAGCCGTGCAGCATCGCCTTGTGGCCCACGGTGACGCGCTTGCCCAGCGTCATCGGGAAGCCGGGATCGACGTGCAGCACGGATCCGTCCTGGATATTGGTCGCCTCGCCGATGTGCACCTGGTCGTTGTCGGCGCGTATCACCACGCCGAACCAGATGTTCGCCTCGTTCTCGAGGATGATGGAGCCCGCGAGCGTGGCGTCGTAAGCGATGTAGTGGTGCGCGCCGCGGAATTCAACTCGGCGTTCATTCAGGGAAAAGATCGGCATGGATGACCGGTATCATAGCGCCCGCCATGAAGCCCAGCGAATCCCTTTTCTTCGACATCCGCGGCTTGCGCTATCACGTACGGCGCTGGAAGGGAAAGCCCGGAAAAAAAATCGTCCTGCTGCACGGCTGGATGGACGTGTCCGCGTCGTTCCAGTTCCTGGTGGACGCGATGTCGCCGGACTGGGACGTTTACGCGCCCGACTGGCGCGGCTACGGATTGACCGCCTGGTCGGGCTCCGACAACTACTGGTTTCCCGACTACATCGGCGACCTGGACGCGCTGCTCGACCGGATCCAGCCCGAGGCGCCGGTCAACCTCGTCGGCCACAGCCTCGGCGGCAACGTCGGCGGCCTGTACGCAGGGATCCGTCCGGAGCGCATCGCCAGGTTCGTCAATCTCGAGGGCTTCGGCATGCCGGCGACCCGGGCCGAGCAGGCGCCGAAGCGCTATGCCCGCTGGATGGCCGAACTGCGCGAGGCGCCGCGGCTGCGTCCTTACGCCAGCTACGCCGAACTCGCCGACCGCCTGCAGAAAAACAATCCCCGCCTCAAGCGCGAGCGCGCCGAGTTCCTCGCCCTGCACTGGGGCAAGGAAGCGGCGGGCGGCGGCGTGCTCCTGCGCAGCGATCCGGCGCACAAGCTCATCAACGCCACGCTGTACCGGGTGGACGAGGCGCGCGCCTGCTGGGAGCGCGTCGCGGCGCCGGTGCTGTGGGTGGATGCCGCCGAATCGGAAACGGTGACCCGCATGAAGCTTTCCGCGGCCGAACTCGCCGAGCGGCGCGGCGCGTTCAAGAACCTGCAGCACCATACCGTCGCGGACGCGGGACACATGCTGCATCACGACCAGCCCGAGCAGGTGGCACGCCTGATCGAAGCGTTCCTGGTCTGATAAAATTTTCCTCTCGATGGATGTCAGCAACTTAGTTCAAACCGTCGCCATCTATGCGCTCCCGGTCCTGTTCGCGATCACGCTGCACGAGGCGGCGCACGGGTACGTCGCGCGGCACTTCGGCGACATGACCGCCTACGCGCAGGGGCGCATCAGCCTGAACCCTGCGCGGCATATCGACCCGGTGGGCACCATCCTCGTGCCCATCGCCATTCTCGTCGTCAGCAAGCTCGCGGGCTCGGGCGGCTTCCTGTTCGGCTGGGCCAAGCCGGTGCCGGTGAATTATTCGGCGCTGAGAAATCCGAAGCAGAACATGATGTGGGTCGCCGCGGCGGGACCGGCATCCAACCTCGTGATGGCGCTGTGCTGGGCCGCGCTCTTCAAGCTGGGCGAGGCGATCGGCCCGGGGGCCTATGCGACGCCGCTGCAGCTGATGAGCGTCGCCGGCATCGAAGTGAACGTGGTGCTGATGCTGCTCAACCTCCTGCCGATCCTGCCGCTGGACGGCGGCCGCATCGTCGCCAGCCTGCTGCCGGCGCGCATGTCCTGGCAGTACTCCAGGCTGGAACCCTGGGGCTTCCCGATCCTGCTGCTGCTCATGTTCTCCGGCTATCTCGGCGTGTTCCTCGGGCCGATGGTGAGGACTTCGTTCAACGTCATCGGCACGGTATTCCGGTTCTAAGCCATGTTTGAAACCCGCGTCCTTTCCGGCATGCGCCCAACCGGCGCGCTGCACCTCGGGCATTACCACGGCGTGCTGAAGAACTGGGTGAAGCTCCAGTCGGAGCACCCCTGCCTGTTCTTCGTCGCCGACTGGCACGCGCTGACGACCGACTATGAAAAGCCGGGCGCGCTGCAGGAGATCGGCGTCGACATGGTGATCGACTGGCTGGCCGCCGGCGTCGACCCGAACCAGGCGACGATCTTCGTGCAGTCGCAGGTTCCCGAGCACGCCGAGCTGCACCTGCTGCTGTCCATGATGACGCCGCTCGGCTGGCTGGAGCGCGTGCCGACCTACAAGGACCAGCAGGAAAAGCTCGCCAGCAAGGATCTCACCACCTACGGCTTCCTCGGCTATCCGCTATTGCAGGCGGCGGACATCATGATCTACCGCGCGCAATACGTGCCGGTGGGCGAGGACCAGGTGCCGCACATCGAATTCACGCGCGAGCTCGCGCGCCGCTTCAACCACCTGTACGGCCGCGAGCCTGGTTACGAAGACAAGGCGAAGGCGGCGGTCAAGAAGATGGGCAGCAAGAAGGCGCGCCTCTTCAACGATCTGCGCACCAAGTTCCTCGAGAGCGGCGACGCCGAGGCGCTGAAGCGCGCGCAGGCGCTGCTGGACGAGCAGCAGAACATTCCGCGCGGCGACCGCGAGCGGCTGTTCGGCTGGCTGGAGGGCAGCGGCAAGAAAATCCTGGTCGAGGCCGAGGCGCTGCTGACGGAAGCCTCGAAGCTCACCGGCCTCGATGGGCAGAAAATGTCCAAGTCCTACGGCAACGCGATCGCGCTGCGCGAGGACCCCGAGTCGGTGGCGAAGAAAATCAGGACCATGCCGACCGACCCGGCGCGGGTGAAGCGCAACGATCCCGGGACGCCGGAAAAATGTCCGGTCTGGTCGCTGCACCAGGTCTATTCGAGCGAAGAGACGAAGGCCTGGGCGCGCAAGGGCTGCACCACGGCGGGCATCGGCTGCATCGAATGCAAGCAGCCCGTCATCGAGAGCGTGCTGGCCGAGCTGGCGCCGATGCGCGAGCGCGCGCAGGCCTACCTGGACGATCCGACGCTGGTGAAGAACATCCTCGCCGACGGCTGCGAAAGGGCGCGCAAGCTCGCCGGCGAGACCATGCGCGACGTGCGCGAAGCCATGGGACTGTCGTACACATGAGCGAGGCCGCCGTTCCTGTCATACCGGGTACGCCTGCTGCGCCCGCCCCAGCGCCGTTCGCGACGATCTACGGCGAGCCGCTCACCGAGATCCCCGTCGACCTCTACATCCCGCCCGATGCGCTCGAGATCCTGCTGGATGCGTTCCAGGGACCGCTCGACCTGCTGCTGTACCTGATCCGCAGGCAGAACCTGGACGTGCTCGACATTCCGATGGCGCCGCTGACGCGCCAGTACCTGGAATACGTCGAACTGATGCGCACCAAGAACCTCGAGCTCGCGGCCGAATACCTGGTGATGGCGGCGATGCTCATCGAGATCAAATCGCGCATGCTGCTGCCGCGGCCGGCGGCGGTGAACGAGGAAGAGGATCCCAGGGCGGAACTGGTCCGCAGGCTGCTCGAGTACGAGCAGATGAAGAAGGCGGCGCTGCAGCTGGACGCGCTGCCGCAGGTCGGCCGCGACGTGCTGGCGATTTCGGTGCTGGTCGAACGGACCGCGATCGAGCGCCTGCCCGACGTGCACCCGCGCGACCTCGCCGAGGCCTGGCGCACGCTGCTGTTCCGCGCGCGCATGACCAGGCACCATCGCGTTTCGCGCGAGGAACTGTCGGTGCGCGAGCACATGAGCCAGATCCTGCGCCAGCTGAAGGAAAGCCGCGTGGCGGAATTCACCGAATTGTTCGACCCCGCGCGCGGCGTCGCGGTGCTGGTGGTCACCTTCCTCGCCCTGCTGGAACTCGCCCGCGAGCTGCTCATCGACGTCACGCAGTCGGAGGGCTTCGCGCCCATCTACATTCGCATCAGGATCGCCCATGTCGAACCCAGCTGAAGTGAAGCGCATCATCGAGGCGGCGCTGCTGTCCTCGCAGGAACCGCTGTCGCCCGCGGATCTCAAGCGACTGTTCGAGGAGGAGGTCGGGCCCGATACGCTGCGCCGGCTGCTGGATGAGTTGCGCGAGGAATGGGCCGGCCGGGCCGTGGAACTCGTGAATCTGGCAAGCGGCTGGCGGTTCCAGACCCGGCCGGAATTCCAGCCCTTTGCCGACCGCCTCAACCCGGACAAGCGCCCGCGCTATTCGCGCGCGGTCATGGAAACGCTGGCGATCATCGCCTACCGCCAGCCGGTGACGCGCGGCGACGTGGAAGACATCCGCGGCGTCGCCGTCTCCACGCCGGTCATCCAGTCCCTGGAAAGCCGGGGCTGGATCGACGTTGTCGGCCACCGCGATACGCCCGGGCGGCCGGCGCTCTACGCCACGACCCGGGCGTTTCTGGACGACCTGGGACTGCGTTCGCTTCAGGAACTGCCGCCGCTCGAGGAAATCGCCCGCACGCTCCAGCTCGAGCCGGCCACCGCCCAGCCCGCCTCCAACGAGCCGGCCAACGAACCCGCCGCCGCCAGCAACGCCGAGTAGCAGGCCGGCGACTGCCGACGGGTCCGCCGTGGCCGGCGAACGGCTGCAGAAGCTGCTCGCCGCGGCAGGCTTCGGTTCGCGCCGGGAAATCGAAACCTGGATTGCCGCAGGCCGGGTAACGGTGCGCGGCCAGACTGCGAAGCTGGGCGACCGCGCGAGTCCCGGGGACTTGATTCTCCTGGACGGCAGGGAAATAAAGATAAGCGCGAATAAAGCCGCTCCCCGCGTCATCGCCTATCACAAGCCGGTCGGCGAACTGGTGACGCGGAAAGATCCGGAAGGGCGTGCCACCGTGTTCGACCGGCTCCCCAAGCTCAGCCCCGGGCGCTGGGTTTCCGTCGGCCGCCTCGACCTGAATTCCTCCGGCCTGCTGCTGTTTACGGATTCGGGCGAGCTCGCCAACGAGTTGATGCATCCGCGCCAGGAGATCGAACGGGAGTACGAAGTCCGCGTGCAGGGAGGCCTGGGCGCGGAGGCGATGCGCCAGCTGCTGACGGGCGTCGAACTCGATGATGGGCAGGCGAAGGTCAAGCGCCTGGAGCCGCTGACGGCGAAGAAGGACAGCGGCACGAACCGCTGGTACCGGATAGTCCTGGTGGAAGGGCGCAACCGCGAAGTGCGGCGGCTGGTGGAAGCCGTCGGCTCCAGGGTAAGCCGCCTGATGCGGGTCCGCTTCGGCCCGGTGAAGCTGCCGCTCGACCTGCCCGCGGGACGCTCGCTCGAACTGCCGTCCGCGGCCGTCGCGGAGATTGTCCGAACGGCAAAAAGCTGTTAAACTTCAAGTCGTTTCAGATAGATGCAAATGGGCCTCGGCCCATTTTTTGTTTGCGCGGCTGGAAAAGCATCATGGCGATGGCGGATGTGGTGGAGATGACCCTGGTTGGGATGGGGTTCGAGCTGGTGGAGGCGAGGGCTTCCGGCGGCGGGCGCCATTTGTCCATCTTCATCGACCGGCCGGCAGGTTCCAAGCCGGGTATTACGGTGGACGACTGCGCCGATGTGAGCCGGCACCTGTCGCGGGTATTCGAGGTCGAGGGTATCGACTACGACCGCCTGGAAGTGTCTTCGCCGGGGCTGGACCGGCCGTTGCGCAAGGCGGCCGATTTCGAGCGCTTCGCGGGCAGCAAGGTGGACGTGAGGATGCGGACGCGGGATGAAAGCGGCCGCAAGCGCTTCACCGGGCTGCTGCGCGGCGTGCAGGGCGGAATTGCCACGGTGGAAGTGGAAGGACGCGACGTGGCTCTGAACGTGGACGACATGGATCGGGCCCGGCTGGTGCCGGACCTGCAGGAAAAGGAAAAGCGATGAGCCGGGAAATACTGCTGCTGGTGGATGCGCTGGCGCGCGAGAAGAACGTCAACCGCGACGTCGTTTTCGGCGCGCTCGAACTCGCGCTCGCTTCGGCCACCAAGAAGCGCTTCACCGAGGACGTGGACGTCAGGGTCGCCATCAACCGCGATACCGGCGATTACCAGGCTTTCCGACGCTGGCGGGTGCTGCCGGACGACGCGCCGGACTGGATCAACGCGCAGATGCTGTCGGTCGAGGAAGCGCAGGACCGCAAGCCCGACGCCAAGCTGGACGACGTGCTCGAGGAACAGATCGAGAACGTGCCGTTCGGCCGCATCGGCGCGCAGACCGCCAAGCAGGTGATCCTGCAGCGCATCCGCGACGCGGAGCGCGAGCAGATCCTCAACGATTTCCTGTCGCGCGGCGACGAGCTGGTGACCGGCACCGTCAAGCGCATGGAGCGCGGCAGCGCGATCGTCGAATCCGGCCGCCTGGAAGCGCAATTGCCGCGCGAGCACATGATCCCGAAGGAAAACCTGCGCGTCGGCGACCGGGTGCGCGCCTGGGTGGCGAAAATCGACCGCGGCGCCCGCGGCCCGCAGCTGATCCTGTCGCGCACCGCGCCGCAGTTCATCATGAAGCTGTTCGAGCTCGAGGTGCCGGAGATCGAGGAAAAGCTGCTCGAGATCAAGTCCGCGGCGCGCGACCCGGGCGTGCGCGCCAAGATCGCGGTGCACACCAACGACCGCCGCATCGACCCGATCGGCACCTGCGTGGGCATGCGCGGCTCGCGCGTGCAGGCGGTGACCCAGGAACTGGCGGGCGAACGGGTGGACATCGTCCTCTGGTCGGCCGATCCGGCGACTTTCGTCATCGGCGCGCTGGCGCCGGCCGAGGTCAGCTCGATCCTGGTGGACGAGGAAAAGCACGCCATGGACGTGGTGGTGGACGAGGAGAACCTCGCCATCGCCATCGGCCGCAGCGGCCAGAACGTGCGGCTTGCCTCCGAGCTGACCGGCTGGACCATCAACCTGATGACCCAGGAAGAGTCGACCAAGAAGCAGGAAGAGGAAGGTACCCGGGTCAAGACGCTGTTCATGGCGCGGCTCGACGTGGACGAGGAGGTGGCCGATATCCTGATCCAGGAGGGCTTCTCGACGCTGGAGGAAGTCGCCTACGTGCCGATCAACGAGATGATGGAGATCGATTCGTTCGACGAGAACACCGTCAACGAGTTGCGCAGCCGGGCGCGCAATGCCCTGCTGGTGCAGGCGATCGCGAGCGAGGAGAGCATCGACGGCGTCGGGCAGGACCTGCTGCAGCTGGAAGGCATGGACAACCAGCTCGCCGGCAAGCTCTCGGCGCACGGCGTCAAGACGCGCGACGACCTGGCGGATCTCGCGGTGGACGAGCTCTCCGAGATGACCGGCATGGAAGAGGAGCGCGCCAAGGGCCTGATCATGGCGGCGCGCGCGCACTGGTTCGCGGACGACGCAGGCGCTGCGGGCGGCGTGGCTGCGACCGCTCCCGCGCCGGCCGGCCAGTCGAAAGGGGCGCAATAGCGTGGCGCAGACCAGCGTCGCCCAGTTTGCCAGCGAGCTGAAGGTTCCGCCTTCCGTGCTGATCGAGCAGCTGCGCGCTGCCGGGGTAGAGAAGCGCGTGGCGGAAGATTCGCTGAGCGAGCAGGACAAGGCGAGGCTGCTCGAGTACCTGCGCAAGTCGCACGGCTCGGTGGAGCCGAAGAACAAGATCACGCTGACGCGCAAGCAGACCAGCGAGATCAAGAAATCGGATTCCATGGGCAAGGCGCGCACCATCCAGGTGGAAGTGCGCAAGAAGCGCGTTTTCGTGAAGCGCGATCCGGCCGAATTGCAGGCTGCGGCGACCGCCGCCGAAGCGGCGCCGCCCCCCGCGCCGCCGGCACCGGCGCCCCTGCCTTCGGGGCCGGACTCGAAGGAACTGCAGCTGCGCGCGGAAGAGCACAAGCGCCAGCAGCAACTGTCGGAAATCCAGGCCGCCGAGCTGCGCGAGAAGCAGGAGCGCGAACGGCGCGAAGCCGAACAGAAGCAGGCCGAGCGCACGGCGCCGGCTACGGCTGCCGCGCCCGCGGCCGGCGCGCCGAGGGACGGCACGCTGCACGCGCCGAAGGCGGGCGAGCCGAAGGCCGACAAGAAGGCGAAGAAGGTAAAGCAGACGACCATCCTGCGGGACGATTCGGTCCGCCGGCGCACCATGAAGACCCGGGGCGACATGGGCGGCGGCGTCGCCGGCTGGCACGGCAGGGGCGGCGGACGCCACCGGGGCGGCGCGGTGACCACCGGCGAACCGGCGTTCGCGCAGCCGGCCGAACCGGTCATCCGCGATATCGCGGTGCCGGAGACGATCACGGTGGGCGAGCTCGCGCACCGGATGTCGGTCAAGGCGGTCGAGGTCATCAAGGTGCTGATGAAGCTGGGCTCCATGGCGACCATCAACCAGGTGCTCGACCAGGAAACGGCCATGATCGTGGTCCAGGAAATGGGCCATACGGCGCGCGCCGCCAAGCTGGAGGACCCGGAGGCCTACCTCACGGAAGATCCGGCCGGCGTCTCCGCCGACGCGGTGGCGCGGCCGCCCGTGGTGACCGTGATGGGTCACGTCGACCACGGCAAAACGTCGCTGCTCGACTACATTCGCACCACCAAGGTTGCGGCGGGCGAGGCGGGCGGCATCACGCAGCACATCGGCGCCTATCACGTGGAGACGGCCCGGGGCGTCATCACTTTCCTCGATACGCCCGGCCACGAAGCCTTCACGGCGATGCGCGCCCGCGGCGCGAAGGTGACCGACATCGTCGTGCTGGTGGTTGCCGCCGACGACGGCGCCATGCCGCAGACCATCGAAGCGATCGCGCATGCCAAGGCAGCCGAAGTGCCGCTGGTGGTGGCGATCAACAAGATCGACAAGCACGAAGCCAATCCGGAGAAAGTCAGGCAGGACCTGCTGGCGCACGGCGTCGTGCCCGAAGACCTGGGCGGCGAATCGCCGGTGGTGCCGGTGTCGGCGAAAACCGGCCAGGGCATCGATGCGCTGCTGGAGCAGATCCTGCTGCAGGCCGAGGTGCTCGAGCTCAAGGCGCCGGTCGACGCGCCGGCCAAGGGCGTGGTCATCGAGGCGCGCCTGGACAAGGGGCGCGGCCCGGTGGCGACGCTGCTGGTGCAATCGGGCACGCTGAAGAAAGGCGACGTGGTGGTCGCGGGCGCCGTTTACGGGCGCGTGCGCGCGATGCTGGACGAGAACGGCAAGCCGGTGCAGAGCGCCGGGCCGTCGATCCCGGTCGAGATCCAGGGATTGTCCGACGTGCCGCGGGCCGGCGAGGAGATGGTCGTGCTGCCGGACGAGAAGAAGGCGCGCGAGGTCGCGCTGTTCCGGCAGGGCAAGTACCGCGAGGTGAAGCTTTCCAAGCAGCGCGCGGCCAACCTGGAAAACATGTTCAGCAACATGGGCGACGGCGGCGCCGGCAAGAAAACGCTTGCGCTGCTTATCAAGGCCGACGTGCAGGGTTCGCAGGAAGCCCTGGCGCACGCCCTGACGCGCCTGGCCACGGAGGAAGTCAAGGTCAGCGTGGTGCATGCGGGCGTGGGCGGCATCACCGAATCGGACGTCAACCTCGCGCTTGCCTCGGGCGCGGTGATCATCGGCTTCAACGCGCGCGCGGACTCGACCGCCAGAAAGCTGATCGAATCCTCCGGCGTCGACGTGCGCTACTACAACGTCATCTACGATGCCGTCGAGGAAGTGAAGGCGGCGCTCTCCGGGATGCTGGCGCCGGAGAGAAAGGAAAGCGTCATCGGCATGGTCGAAGTGCGCCAGGTGTTCCGCATTTCCAAGATCGGCACGGTCGCCGGCTGCTACGTCCAGGACGGGCTGGTCAAGCGGGGCGCGCAGGTCCGGGTGCTGCGCGACAGCGTGGTCATCCACACCGGCGAACTCGAGGCGCTCAAGCGCTTCAAGGACGACGTGCGCGAAGTGAAGGCCGGTTTCGAGTGCGGCATCTCGCTCAAGTCCTTCCAGGATGTCAAGGAAGGCGACCAGTTCGAGGTGTTCGAGGTCCTCGAGGTCGCGCGAACCCTGTGAGCAGAGGAAGGCCGCAGAAAGTGGCCGACCTCATTCAGCGCGAGCTGTCCGAACTGCTGCGGCGCGAAGTGCGCGATCCGCGCGTCGGCATGGTGACCCTTACTTCCGTCGATGTTTCGCCGGATATGTCGCACGCAAAAGTCTTTTTTACGATCCTGGAAAAAGACAAAATAGACCAGACCGTTCAAGGTTTGCGGCGTGCGGCGAGCTTTCTGCGCATCCAGTTGTCGAAACGCATGAGCATGTACACCACCCCGGAGTTGCGCTTCGTCTACGACGAATCCGTCGAGCGCGGCGATCGACTTTCGCGACTCATCGATAGCGTCATACCTCCCAAGTCCTGATGCGGCGCAAGCTGGATGGCGTGCTGCTGCTGGACAAGCCGGTCGGCCCGAGCTCCAGCGCGGTGCTGCAGGCGGTCAAGCGCCTGCTGGAAGCGGAAAAAGCGGGGCATGCCGGCACGCTCGATCCGATGGCCTCGGGTTTGCTGCCGCTGCTGCTCGGGGAGGCCACCAAATTCGCGCAGTTCGGGCTCGACTCCGTCAAGGAATACCAGGCGCAGATCCGGCTGGGCGTTCTCACGGACAGCGGCGACGCCGAGGGCAAGGTGCTCGAGCGGCGCCCGGTCGAGGCGGATGCGGCGGGCGTCGCGCAGGCGCTACAGCGCTTCCGTGGGGAGATCGAGCAGGTGCCGCCGATGTATTCGGCGCTGAAACATGGCGGGCAGCCGCTGTATGCGCTGGCGCGCGCGGGGCAGACCGTCGAGCGCAGCGCGCGGCGGATCACGGTGCACGAGCTCGAGCTGGTCGAGCTTGCCGGGGACCTGCTGCGCCTGCGGGTCAAATGCAGCAAGGGGACCTATGTGCGCCAGCTCGCGGTCGATCTCGGCGCGGCGCTCGGCACGGTGGCTCATCTCGAAGCGCTGCGCCGCACGGCGGTCGCCGGTTTCCGGCTCGACCGCGCGGTGACGCTGGACGATCTGCAGGCGATGGGCGATGCAGCCCGCCTGGCCTGGCTGCTGCCGGCGGACAGCCTGCTGGCGGATCTGCCCAGGCTGGACCTGGCCGCCGGGCCCTCGGAACGCTTTCTCAATGGCCAGGCGGTCGCCCTGCAAACGGGGCTGCAAGCGGAGATCAGCGGTCCCTGCCGCGTCTACCGGGAGGCGGGCGCGCTGCTGGGGGTCGGGGAAGCCGGTCCGGGAGCCGAGCTGCATCCGGTACGGCTGCTGGCGAAGGCGAACCCACCCATTGCAAGCGGCTGAAATCGTGAGAAAAACTGTAATTCAGGCGGATTTTCGGCTAGAATGCCCGCCTCACACATAGAGCCAAAGAAGAGAGAAGCGTATGAGTTTGCAGGTTGCGCAGAAAGCGCAAGTCGTCAAGCAGCACCAGCGCGCCGGAAACGATACCGGTTCCACCGAAGTGCAGATTGCGCTCCTGACCGAGCGCATCAACGGCCTGGCGGAGCATTTCAAGTCGCACGTGAAGGATTTCCACTCGCGCCGCGGGCTGCTGAAGATGGTGAGCCAGCGCCGCAAGCTGCTGGATTACCTGAAGCGCAGCGACGCGGACAAGTACCGCTCGCTGATCGAGCGGCTCGGCCTGCGCAAGTAGCCTTCGCAGTCATCGCTTTTTCCCGAATGCCGTAGCAACCAACGCTCATCCGAACGATGAGCGTTTTTTGTTTGCGTCCCACCACAGAGGATTCCCTTTGAACCCGATCAAAAAGACATTTACCCTCGGCACGCAGCAGGTCACGCTGGAAACCGGGGAAATCGCCCGCCAGGCGCACGGCGCCGTGCTCATCACGGTGGACGACACGGTGGTGCTCGCCGCGGTGACCGCGTCGAAATCGCCAAAGCCCGGGCAGAGCTTCTTCCCGCTCACGGTGGATTACGCCGAAAAGACCTACGCCGCGGGCAAGATCCCCGGCGGTTTCTTCAAGCGCGAAGGCCGCCCGACCGAGAAGGAGACCCTCACCTCGCGCCTCATCGACCGCCCGATCCGGCCGCTGTTCCCGGACGGCTTCTACAATGAAGTCCAGGTGGTGGCGCAGGTGCTGTCGCTCAACCCGGAGGTGGATGCCGACATCCCGGCGATGATCGCCGTTTCCGCCGCGCTCACGCTCTCGGGCGTGCCGTTCGCCGGCCCGATCGGCGCCGCCCGCGTGGGCTACGTCGACGGCCAGTACGTGCTCAACCCGACCCAGTCCCAGCTCAAGGAATCGCAGCTCAACCTCGTGGTCGCCGGCACCAGCCAGGGCGTGCTGATGGTCGAATCCGAAGCGCTGGAACTGCCGGAAGACGTGATGCTGGGCGCGGTGGTCTTCGGCCACGAGCAGATGCAGGCGGCGATCACCGCCATCGAGGAACTCGCCGAACAGGCGGCCAAGCCCTCCTGGGACTGGAAAGCCCCGGCCAGGGACGAGGCGCTCGCGGCGAAAATCACCGAGCAGTTCGAAGGCGAGCTGCGCAAGGCGTTCGACCTGCGCCAGAAGAGCGCCCGCCAGGAGGCCCTCAAGGCGCTCACCAAGCGCATCCATGAGGCCTGCGGCGTGGGCACGGAGGGCGGTCCCGACGCCAACACCGTGAACGACCTCGCGTTCGCGCTCGAATCGAAGATCGTGCGCAATAAAATCCTCGATGGAGAGCCGCGCATCGACGGCCGCGACACGCGCACCGTGCGGCCGATCACCATCCGCACCGGCGTGCTGCCGCGCACCCACGGCTCGGCGCTGTTCACTCGCGGCGAGACGCAGGCGCTGGTCACCGTGACGCTGGGCACCGGCCGCGACGAGCAGATCATCGACGCGCTGGCGGGCGAGTACCGCGAGCGCTTCATGTTCCACTACAACATGCCTCCCTACGCCACCGGCGAAACCGGCCGCTACGGATTTACCAAGCGCCGCGAAATCGGCCACGGCCGCCTCGCCAAGCGTTCGCTGGTGGGCATGCTGCCGCCGGCCGCGGACTTCGGCTATTCGCTGCGCATCGTCTCGGAGATCACCGAGTCGAACGGCTCCTCTTCGATGGCCTCGGTGTGCGGCGGCAGCCTCGCGCTGATGGACGCCGGCGTACCGATCAAGGACCACGTCGCGGGCATCGCGATGGGCCTGATCAAGGAAGGCAACCGCTTCGCGGTGCTCACCGACATCCTCGGCGACGAGGATCACCTCGGCGACATGGACTTCAAGGTCGCCGGCACCGAGAAGGGCCTGACCGCGCTGCAGATGGACCTGAAGATCGAGTCCATCAACAAGGGCATCATGCAGGTGGCGCTCGCCCAGGCGCGCGAGGCGCGCTTGCACATCCTCGCGCAGATGAAACAGGCGATGGGCGGTTCGCGCACCGAGCTCTCCAGCTTCGCGCCGCGCATCCTCAAGATCAAGATCAACCCGGACAAGATCCGCGACGTCATCGGCAAGGGCGGGGTGGTCATCCGCGGCATCCAGGAGGAGACCGGCACCACCATCGAGATCGAGGACGACGGCATGATTTCCATCGCCTGCGTCTCACCCGAAGGCGGCGAGGCGGCGCTCAAGCGCATCAAGGACATCACTGCCGACGTCGAAGTCGGCAAGATCTACGAGGGGCCGGTGCTGCGGCTGCTGGATTTCGGCGCCATCGTCCAGCTGCTGCCCGGCCGCGACGGCCTGCTGCACATTTCGCAGATCAGCAACGAGCGCGTGAACGCCGTATCCGACCACCTGAAGGAAGGCCAGATCGTCAAGGTGAAGGTGCTGGAGGCCGACGACAAGGGCCGGGTGCGCCTGTCGATGAAGGCCGTCGGGACGCCCGAGGCGGCGAAGCAGGGGTAAGGCGGGGGCAGGAAACAGGTCGCTTACTTCGCGACCTGCCTTTCGCGCATCTCGTCGAGCGTCTTGCAGTCGATGCACAGCGTAGCCGTCGGGCGCGCTTCCAGGCGCTTGAGGCCGATCTCCACCCCGCAGCTCTCGCAGTAGCCGTACTCGTTGGCGTCGATGCGGGCGATGGTCTCGTCGATCTTCTTGATCAGCTTGCGTTCGCGGTCGCGGTTGCGCAGCTCGAGCGCCATGTCCGACTCCTGGCTGGCGCGGTCGTTCGGATCCGCGAACACCGTGGCCTCGTCCTGCATGGTGTGCACGGTGCGGTCGATCTCCTGCGAAAGCTCGGACTTGATGTTCTCGAGGATCTTGCGGAAATGGGAACGCTGCTTCGCGTTCATGTACTCCTCGCCCTTTTTCGGGGCGTAGGGCGCGAAGCTGTTTTTCTTCAATTCCAAGGGCATTCCGGGCGTCGGCAGAAAAAATGAAGGAGGCTTTGTATCAGATATGCCACCCTGCCGCAAGCCGAAAAAAGAGTATCATTGGCGCCCGATTTTCGGGGTGTAGCGCAGCCTGGTAGCGCGCCTGCTTTGGGAGCAGGATGTCGGGAGTTCAAATCTCTCCACCCCGACCAGCCTGCCCCCCCCCCGGAACGGCAACGGATATCTGCCCGTAGCTCAACCGGATAGAGCACCAGCCTTCTAAGCTGGGGGTTGTGGGTTCGAGTCCCGCCGGGCAGGCCAGTAGAATGGCAGTCGCAATGGTGGCCGTAGCTCAATGGTAGAGTCCCGGATTGTGATTCCGGTTGTTGTGGGTTCGAGTCCCATCGGTCACCCCACCTTCCTCACCCTGGCAATTGTTCGCGCGCCAGGATGAACACGCTGCCGGGATCGCTGGTCTCCGGCCACGAAAACTCGATCCTCGGACAGGCCCGCTCCAGCGCCCTGCGGTTGCCGCCGATCTCGCACACCAGCAGTCCTCCGGGCGACAGGTGTTTCTTCGCCCCGGCGATGATTCGGCGCACCAGGTCCAGCCCATCCTTTCCCGCCGCCAGCGCCAGCGCCGGTTCGCGCCGGTATTCCCTGGGCAGTTTCTGCATCGAGCGCGTCGTGACGTAGGGTGGATTGGTGACGATGAGGTCGTATTTCGCCCTGATGGATTTGAATAGATCCGATGGAACGGCACGTACGCGCTTCCTTAGTTCGTATTTCCTGATATTGATCCTGGCCACCTGAAGGGCGGTGGCGGAAAGGTCGGCCGCGTCGACTCGTGCCGCCGGAAATTCGAGCGCCGAAAGAACTGCAAGGCAACCGGAGCCGGTGCAAAGGTCGAGAATGCGCTTCGGTTCCCGCGCCAGCCAGGGACTGAGGTGGTCGCGCAGCAGTTCAGCGATGAAGGAGCGCGGCACGATGACGCGCTGGTCGACGTAGAAGGAATGCTCGCCCAGCCAGGCTTCCTTCAACAGGTAGGCGAGCGGAATCCGCTCGCGGATGCGGCGTCGGGCGAGGCTGTTGATCGTCCTTACCTGTTTTGCGCTTAATTCCTGTTCAAGAAGAAAACCCAGGACAGACGAAATGAGCCACGCGGCTTCTTCCCTTGCGCCGTGCGTGCCGTGTCCGTAGTGCAGTTTCGCGCGCGAGAAACGGCGCGCGGTTTCGCGCAGCAGTTCCGAGACTTTCAAGGAAGCAGCGCGCGCAGGGTGTCGAGGTAGATGCCGGCCAACTGGTCGAGCGCGGCGACTTCGATGTGCTCGTTCAGCTTGTGGATGCTCTCGTTCACCGGCCCGAGCTCGAGCACTTCCGGAGAAATTTCGATGATGAAGCGCGCATCGGAGGTGCCGCCGGTGGTGGACAACTCGGAATTGACGCCGGTCCGGCGCTTGCAGACTTCGCTGACCGTCTTCGCGAGCTTGCCGTCGGCGCTGAGGAAGGGCTTGGCGCCAAGCACCCAGGAGATCGAATAGTCGAGGCCGTGCTTCTTCAGGATCGCCTCGACGCGCTGCGCGAGCGAAGCGTCGGTGCTTTCGGTGGAAAAGCGGAAATTGAAGTCCATCACCACGCTGCCGGGGATGACATTGCCAACGCCAGTGCCGGCATGCACGTTCGATACCTGCCAAGTGGTCGGCGGGAAGCTCTCGTTGCCCTTGTCCCATTGCGTCTTCGCGAGCTCGGCCAGCGCAGGCGCCAGCTGATGCACCGGATTGCGCGCGAGATGCGGGTAGGCGACATGGCCCTGGATGCCGCGCACCGTGAGCCGGCCCGACAGCGAGCCGCGCCGGCCGTTTTTCAGCGTGTCGCCGAGCGCATCTACCGAGGTCGGCTCGCCAACGATGCAGTAGTCCATGGTCTCGCCGCGCTTCTTCAGCGCCTCGACCACCTTGACCGTGCCGTCCACCGCCGGGCCTTCCTCGTCAGAGGTCAGCAGGAAGGCGATCGAACCCGAGTGCTTCGGCCGCTCGCGGACGAAGGCCTCGGCGGCCACGGTAAACGCGGCGATGGAGGATTTCATGTCGGCGGCGCCGCGGCCATACAGCTTGCCGTCGCGGATCGTCGGCACGAACGGGTCGGAGGTCCATTCGGAGAGCGGCCCGGTCGGCACCACGTCGGTATGGCCGGCGAAGCAGAGGAGCGGCTTGCCGGTGCCGCGCCGGGCCCAGAGGTTGCTCACTTCGCCGAAGCGCATCGGCTCGCACTTGAAGCCGGCGGCGGCAAGGCGGGCGGCGATGAAGTCCTGGCAGCCGCCATCCTCCGGCGTCACCGATCGCCGGCGAATCAACTCCTGCGCGAGTTCAAGCGCTCCTGGCAAACCGTGTCCCCGACGTGCCCGCGCGTTCCTTCTAGACGGTGGTGTCGATCTTGAAATCGCTGAAGGAGGCCCCGCCGGTGTTGGACAGCGCGCCTTCGGCTTTCTCTTCCTTCTTTTCCCCGGCTGGCGGGGTGGCGACCTGGCCGGAGGAGATCTGGCCGGCAGTCGCCTGGTTGATCAGCCACAGCATGTTGGTGGCCGAGTCGGCGTTCGCCATGCATTCGTCCTGCGTGATGGCGCCGTCCATGAACATGTTGAACAGCGACTGCTCGAAGGTCTGCGAGCCCGGCGCCATGCTCTTTTCCATCGCGTCCTTGATTTCGTTGATGTCGCCCTTTTCGATCAGCTCCGAGACGTGGCGCGTATTCAGCAGCACCTCGACGGCGGCCCGGCGGGCGCCGGTCTTGGTGCGCACCAGCCGCTGCGACACGATCGCCTGCAGCGCCGCCGACAGGTCGAGCAGCAGGGTGGGCCGGTTCTCCAGCGGATAGAAGCTGATGATCCGGTTCATCGCGTGGTAGCTGTTGTTGGCGTGCAGCGTGGCGAGCGCAAGGTGGCCGGACTGCGCGTAGGCGAGCGCCATGCCCATGGTCTGCTTGTCGCGGATCTCGCCGATCAGGATGCAGTCCGGCGCCTGTCGCAGCGCGTTTCTCAGGGCGATCTCGAAGCTCTTGGTGTCGCTGCCGACTTCGCGCTGGTTGACGATGGATTTCTTGTTCTTGAAGATGAATTCGACCGGATCTTCCAGGGTCAGGATGTGGCCGGACTTCTGCTCGTTGCGCAGGTCCAGCATCGCCGACAGCGAGGTCGATTTGCCCGAGCCGGTGGCGCCGACCATCAGGATCAGCCCGCGCTTCTGCATGATGATTTCTTTGAGGATGTCGGGCAGGCCGAGGGTGGCGAAGGCCGGCACGCTGCCGGGGATGAAGCGCACCACCACCGCGGGCGAGCCTTTCTGGCGGAAGGCGCTGATGCGGAACGCGCCCACGTTCTCGAGGGCGAATGCGGTGTTCAGCTCCCACTCGTCTTCGTATTCCTTGATCTGGCGCTCGGTGAGCACCTCGTAGAGCAGCGTCTTCACCGCGTCCGCGTTGAGGACGGTCTGGTTGACGGGGATCGCGACGCCGTTGATCTTGATGTTGATGGGCGAACCGACCGACAGGAAGATGTCCGACGCCTTCTTCTCGGCCATCACCTGGAACAGACGCTTCATTGCCGACATGGGAACTCTCCTTGCCTTTCAGCTAGTGTAACCGCTCAATCCCCGCGGAGGAGTTCGTTCAGGCTGGTTTTTGCGCGAGTCTGGGCATCCACGCGCTTGACGATGACGGCGCAGGCAAGGCTGTACTTGCCGTCCGCCGAGGGCAGGCTGCCCGGCACCACCACCGAGCCGGAGGGCACCCTGCCATACGTGACTGTGCCGCTGGCACGGTCGTAGATCCGCGTGGTCGCGCTCAGGAAGACGCCCATGGCGAGCACGCTGTTCTCCTCGACCACCACGCCCTCGACCACTTCGGAGCGCGCGCCGATGAAGCAGTTGTCCTCGATGATGGTCGGATTGGCCTGCAGCGGCTCCAGCACGCCGCCGATGCCGACCCCGCCGGAGAGATGCACGTTCTTGCCGATCTGGGCGCAGGAGCCGACGGTGGCCCAGGTATCGACCATGGTGCCTTCGTCCACGTAGGCGCCGATATTGACGTAGGAGGGCATGAGGACGACGTTCCTGGCGACATAGGCGCCGCGCCGCGCCATCGCGGGAGGGACGACTCGAACCCCGCTTTTCTTGAATGCTTCCTCGTTGAAAGACCCGAACTTCGATGAAACCTTGTCGAAGTAGCGGGCGGCGCCGCCATCCATGACCCGGTTGTCTTCCAGGCGGAACGACAGCAGCACCGCCTTCTTGATCCACTGGTGCGTGACCCAGGCGCCGTCGAGCTTCTCGGCAACGCGCAGCTTGCCCGAGTCCAGGCCGGCGATGACTTCCTCGACCGCCTCGCGCAGGTTTTTCGGCGCGCTGGCGGGGCCGAGAGAGTTGCGGTTTTCCCAGGCTTCTTCGATGACGTTTTTCATAAGGTTTTCGCGAACTGCGTCATGCGCCCGACAGCCTCGACGCATTCCCCGAGAGGCGCCACCAAGGCGATACGGACGTGGTTTTTGCCGGGATTTTCCCCGTGCGCGTCGCGCGCAAGATAACTCCCCGGCAGCACGAGAACATTATAGTCACGCTGCAAACCGCGCGCGAATTCGCCGTCGTCCACGGGCGTGCGGAGCCACAGGTAGAACCCGCCCTCGGGTCTTTCCGTCTCCAGCGGCTCCTGGATCAGGGGCAGGACGGCCGAATATTTCGCCGCGTACAGGCGCCGGTTCTCGCGCACGTGCGCTTCGTCGTTCCACGCCGCCATGGAAGCGCGCTGCACCGAATGGCTCATCGCCGAACCGTGGTAGGTCCGGTAAAGCAGGTAGGGCTTGATCAACGCTGCGTCGCCCGCGACGAAGCCCGAGCGCATGCCGGGCGCATTCGATCGCTTGGAGAGGCTCGAGAACATGACCAGCCGCCGGAAGTCGCCGCGGCCGAGCCTCGCGGCCGCCTCCAGCGCGCCCAGCGGCGGTTTCGCCTCGTCGCAGTAGATCTCCGAATAGCACTCGTCGGAGGCGATCGCGAAGCCGTGCCGGTCGGAGAGATCGAACAGTTCGCGCCATTGCTCAAGCGTCAGCACGCGGCCGGTCGGATTGCCGGGCGAGCAGGCGAACGCGAGCTGCACGCCGTTCCAGTCGATCTGATTGAAACGCATGCCGTCGTTGAGGAACAGCGGCGTGGCGCCGGCCAGCAGCGCGGCGCCTTCGTAGATCTGGTAGAACGGGTTGGGGCAGACGACTTTCGCCGCCGCGCCTGGATTGATTGCCGTCTGAACGAAGGAAAACAGGGCTTCGCGGCTGCCGTTGACCGGCAGGATCTGCGTTTCGGGGTCGAGCGCCGCCAGCGAATAGCGCCGCCGCGCCCAGGCGGCCATCGCCGCGCGCAGCTCGGGCAGGCCCGCCGTGCGCGGATAGGCGGAGAGTCCGTCCAGCGCGCTCGCCAGAGCGTCCTTCACCAGCGCCGGGGTCGGGTGCTTCGGCTCGCCGATCGACAGGTCGATGGGCCGCAGCGCCGGATTCGGCGTCACGCCGGCCAGCAGCGCGCGCAGCCTTTCGAAGGGATAGGTCTGAAGCTTGGCGAGGCGGGGATTCAAACGCTTTCTTTCCACCCTCGTTTGCGGTGCTCGACGACCACCGAGGTGTAAATGCCCCCGCGCACGTTGAATTTCGCCGTCAGGCGCATGAAGCGGGGCCGCGTCGCCCTGACCAGGTCGTCGAGAATCCGGTTGGTGACTGCCTCGTGAAAGGCCCCTTCGTCGCGAAACGACCAGGCATAGAGCTTCAGCGACTTCAGCTCGACGCACAGCCGGTCGGGGATGTATTCAAGCGACAGCACGGCGAAGTCCGGCTGCCCGGTCATCGGGCACAGGCAGGTGAATTCCGGAATCTCCATGCAAATCCGGTAGTCGCGCCGAGGCGACGGATTGGCGAAGGTCTGCAGGCGTTTGCTCGGGCGCGTGGGCATGGAAAATCCGGCAATAAAAGCCCTGAAAATCGGACGGGAACGAAGCGCCGGATGGTATCATTTTCGAAATTCGAAACCGCCACTAGAAGCGATCGTAAGTGCGCCTCACCCAAGTCAAACTCTCCGGTTTCAAATCCTTCGTCGACCCCACGGCCATCCACGTCCCCGGGCAGCTGGTCGGCATCGTCGGCCCGAACGGCTGCGGCAAGTCCAACGTGATCGACGCGGTGCGCTGGGTGCTGGGCGAATCGCGCGCCTCCGCGCTGCGCGGCGACTCGATGCAGGACGTGATCTTCAACGGCGCGGGAACGCGCAAGCCCCTGGCGCGCGCCAGCGTCGAATTGATGTTCGACAACAGCCTGGGCCGGGCGGCCGGGCAATGGTCGCAATACGCCGAGTTGTCCGTGCGGCGGGTGCTGCAGCGGGACGGCGAGTCTTCCTACTACATCAACGGCACGCACGTGCGGCGGCGCGACATCACCGACGTCTTCCTCGGCACCGGCCTCGGGCCCCGCGCCTACGCGATCATCGAGCAGGGGATGATCTCCCGGGTGATCGACGCCAAGCCGGATGAACTGCGGATTTTCCTGGAAGAGGCCGCCGGCATCTCGCGCTACAAGGAAAGGCGCAAGGAAACCGAGCATCGGCTCGCCGATACGCGGGAGAACCTCGCGCGGGTGACCGACATCCGCAACGAACTGGGCGCGCAGATCGAAAAGCTCGAGGGACAGGCGAAGATCGCCTCCCAGTACAAGGAACTGCAGCAGGAGCTTCAGCTCAAGCAGCATCTGCTCTGGTTCGTGCGCCGCAAGGACGCGGCCGCCGAACGCGAGCGGCATTCGAAGGAGATTGCGAAGGTCGCCAACGAAGTCGAGGCCGGCACCGCGCAGCTGCGGGAAGTCGAGAGCCGCGCGGAAACCGCGCGGGCCGCGCACTACGGCGCCGGCGACGCCCTGAACGCCGCGCAGGCCGCCGTCTACGCGGCAAACGCCGAAGTGGCACGGCACGAATCGGAGCTGCGCCACGTCGAGGAGAGCCGCAGCCGGCTGGAAAGCCAGCACACTGAGCGCCGGGCCCAGCTCGCCTCCTGGCGCGAGCAGCGCTCGCAGCTGACCCAGGCGCTGCACATGTGGGCGGCGCGTTCCGGCGGCGCGAAGCAGCGTGTCGCGGACGCGCAGGCGACCCTGGCGACCGAGACTGCGCGCCTGCCGGAATCGGAGCGGATCTACCGCGCGGCGCAGGAACAATTGAACGAGTCCCGCAGCAGGCTGCTGCAGGCCGAGAGCCGCTTGCTGCTGGAACAGCAGAACGCCGCCCATCTGGAAGGCAACCTGCAGTCGCTGACGCTGCGGCGCGAGCGCCTCGAGGCCGAGCTGCAGTCGCTCGCCGCGCCGGACGCCGCCGGCACGGATGCGGCGAACGAGCGCGTCCTGCAGCTGGACCGCGCGATCGGCGACGCGCAGACGGGACTGGACGCGTTGCAGGCTGAAACGGAATCCCTGAGCGCGGCCAGCACGGCAGCGGCGGATGCCCACGCCGAGGCGAGCCGCGAGCAAACTGCGGCCGATGCCCAGCTCACGACCCTCAGGCAGGTGCAGGCCTCGGCGGAGGAGGACGCGCCGCTGCACGCCTGGCTGGAACGGCACCAACTCGCTGCCTTGCCGCGCTTCTGGCAGAAGATCCGCATCGATCACGGCTGGGAGACGGCGGTGGAGTCGGTGCTGCGCGAACGCCTGCACGCCCTGGAACTGGGCGACAGCGGTCCGCTCGGCGGCGACAGGCCGCCGGTGAAGGCCAGCCTTTTCGGTCCCGGCGCCGCGGCTTCCGCAGCGGTACTGGCGGGGCACACGCCCCTGCAGAGCAAAGTGCATGCGATCGACGCCGGTCTCGCCGGCGCGCTCGCGGACTGGCTGGCGTCCGCCTATGCGGTCGAGGGGACTCCCCATGCAGCGCAGCGCGCCGCGCTGCCTCCCGGCACGCTGCTGGTCAACCGGGAAGGGGACCAGTTCACCCGCCATACGGTCAGTTTCCACGCGCCGGACTCTGCCGACGCCGGAATGCTGGCGCGCCAGTCGGAGATCGAGGAGCTGGAAGGGCGCTGCCGCACGCTCGCGCAACGAGCCGAAACAGCCCGCGCGGAATCGGATCGCCTCGGCGGTCGGCTGGCCGAGCGCATGGCCGCGCTGGAACAGGCCAGGGATGCGGTCGGCGCCAGGCAGCAGGAAAAGCACGCTGCCCAGATCGAGGCGCTCAAGCTGGGCCAGGCGCAGGAGCGCTACCGGGAGCGCACGGCGCAGATCCGCGAAGAGACCGGCGGGGTCGGGGAGGAAGCCGGGCGCGACGGTCTGCGGCTCGCGGAGTCGAAGCAGGCGCTGACGCGCATCGCCGACGAGATCCGCGGCGCCAGGGAAAAGCTGGAAGCCGTGCGCGCCGCCTACGTCGCCGCGGAGACCGCGCTCGCCGAGCAGCGGGTGCGCGGGCAGCAGGCCGAGCGCGAGGCGCAGGACGCGGTGTTCGGCGAGCGCGAGGTATCCGCGAAAATTTCAGAGATCGACAATTCGGTGCGCATGATCGACCAGCAGATCGGGCGCGCGGAAGAGGAAGTCGGACGCCTGACCGCCGAGCTGGCGGTGGACCCGGTGCCAGCGGTGCGCGGTGCGCTGGGGGCGGCGGCCGAGTCGCGCATGTCCTGCGAGAAGACACTGGCCGACGCGCGCGAAACGGTGGAAGCCGCGGCCGGCGCCCTGCGCGCGCTGGAAGAAGAGCGCTTGAAGATCGAGAACTCGCTCGCGCCGCTGCGCGAGCGCATCAACGAACTGCGCTTGAAGGAGCAGGCGGCGCAGATCAATCACGACCAGTATGAAATGCAGCTGCACGACGCCAGCGCGGATGAAGCCCGTCTCGCCGCCGAGTCCGAGAACGCGCCGCGCCCCTCGGCGCTGCAGGGCGAGATCACGCGCCTGACGCAGGCGGTGAACGAGCTGGGGGCGGTGAACCTGGCCGCGCTCGACGAACTGGCGAGCGGCCGCGAGCGCAAAGGGTTCCTCGATTCGCAATCTGCGGACCTCGAAGAGGCCGTCACGACACTGGAAGACGCGATCCGCCGCATCGATCGCGAAACGCGCGAATTGCTGCGCGAGACATTCGACAGCGTGAACCGGCACTTCGGCTCGCTGTTCCCGGTGCTGTTCGGCGGCGGGGAGGCGAAGCTGATCATGACCGGCGAGGAGATCCTCGACGCCGGCGTGCAGGTAATGGCGCATCCGCCCGGCAAGCGGAACAGCAGCATCCATCTCCTGTCGGGCGGGGAGAAGGCGCTGACGGCGATCTCGCTGGTATTCGCCATGTTCCAGCTCAACCCGGCGCCGTTCTGCCTGCTGGACGAGGTCGACGCGCCGCTCGACGACAGCAACACCGCGCGCTTCTGCGACCTGGTGCGAAAAATGTCCGGGCAGACGCAGTTCCTGTTCATCAGCCACAACAAGATCACCATGGAAATGGCGACGCAGCTGATCGGCGTCACCATGCCCGAGTCCGGCGTATCGCGCGTCGTCGAGGTGGACATCGAGCAGGCGCTGCGCATCCGGGAGGAGCTCGCCGCCTGAGCAATGCTCGGGCGGCCTCGTCGTCCATGCCCCGGCCATGACCGAGCTTCAGACGGGGCTGCTCGCGATCGGGGCGCTGGTGGTAGCCGGCGTGCTGGTCTACAACCGTGTCCAGGAGCGCGGCGCGAAACGCGCGGCGGAACGCGCGTTTCGTTCGGGCCACGCGGACACACTGATGGAACCCGCCGCAGCCTCGCCCGAGCGCGGGTCGCCGCTGGAAGGCCCGCGCCCGCCGATGCGCCCGGCGTCGCCGGATGAATCGGCGCAGCCCGATCCGGCAATTGACTACATCGTCGAATTTACCGCTACGGATCCCGTGGCGCAGGGCGCGCTGCGCGAGCAGTGGATCGTCATCGAGCGCCGCCATGCGCGGCGCGCGCTGCTGGCCGGATCCGGCGACGGCAGGTCATGGCGCGCCGGCCTGCAGCTGGTTTCCCGCGACGGCGCCATCGGCGAAGCGGATTTGATCGAATTCCGTTCCACCGTCGAGACCCTGGCCGCTTCCGTCGGCGCCGCGGTGTCGGCACCGGAGATGCGCGCCGCGGTCGAGGCCGGGCGCTTGCTGGACGACTTCTGCGCCGAGACCGATATCCAGGTCGTAGTGCACGTGCAGGGCGGGCCATTCCCGGGCACCAAGATCCGCGCCGCCGCCGAAGCGGCCGGCCTGGCGCTGGAAGCCGACGGCAAGTTCGCGCTGCGCAACGACGAGCAGAGGCTGCTCTACACGCTGGAGGCGCGCGACGGCGCGCCGTTCTCGGCGGCGACGATGCGCGAAGCGGCGCCGGCGGCCCTGACGCTCTCGCTGGACGTGCCGCGCACGCCAGATATGCGCCGTTCGTTCGAATCCATGACGCGGCTGGCGCACCAGCTCGCATCGGTGCTGGGCGGCGGCATGGTGGACGACAACGGCAACGCGCTGGACGAGCGCGCCGTGGAGGCGATCGCGCTGCAGCTCGATGCCGTCGGCGCCCGGCTGGAGGCGCAAGGCCTGCCGCCCGGCAGTCCCGCCGCGCTGCGTCTGTTTTCTTGAGCGATGGCGGTCCCGAAGCAGGTCCTCGAACGGGCCGCCCAGCTGCGCAAGGATATCGAGCGCCACAATCATCGGTACTACGTCCTCGACGATCCTGAAATAGAAGATGCCGGGTACGACCGGCTCTTCCGGGAGCTGGTCGAGCTGGAAAAAACGCATCCGGAACTCGCGGTCCCCGATTCGCCGACGCAGCGGGTGGGCGCGGCGCCGCTGCCGGAATTCGCCGAGGTGCGCCACCGCGTGCCGATGCTGTCGCTGGGCAATGCCTTCGAGGAAGACGAGGTGCGCGCCTTCGACAAGCGCGTGCGCGAGTCGCTGGGCGTCGACAGCGTGGAATACGCCGCCGAACCGAAATTCGACGGACTGGCGGTCAGCCTTTCCTATCGCAAGGGCGCATTCGCGCAAGGGGCGACCCGCGGCGACGGCGCCACGGGCGAGGACGTCACGCCCAACCTGCGGACGGTGCGCGCCATCCCGCTGCGGCTGCCCCGCTCAGCGGACACCGAGGACCTGGAAGTGAGGGGCGAGGTCCTTTTCTACAAGGCGGATTTCGAGAAACTCAACAAGCGGCAGCGCGAGGCCGAAGAGAAAGTATTCGCCAACCCCCGCAACGCCGCTGCCGGCAGCCTGCGGCTGCTCGATTCCAGGATCACGGCGCAGCGGCCGCTGCGGTTTTTCGCCTACGGCACGGGCGTCGCCGCGAAGGCGCGCTGGAAAACCCATGCCGAGCTCCTCGACCGGCTGGCGGCGCTCGGCTTTCCGGTATCCAGGGAACGCGGCATCGCGCAAGGCGTGCAAGGATTGATCGATTTTTACCGGAAGATCCAGGCCAGGCGCGAACATCTGCCCTACGCGATCGACGGCGTGGTCTACAAGGTGAACCGGCTGGACTGGCAGGAACGGCTGGGCTTCGTCTCCCGCGCGCCGCGCTTCGCCATCGCGCACAAGTACCCCGCCGAGGAGCAGGCCACGGAGGTGCTGAAGATCGAGGTGCAGGTCGGCCGCACGGGCGTGCTGACGCCGGTGGCGCGCCTGAAGCCGGTCGAAGTGGGCGGCGTCACGGTGACCAACGCGACGCTCCACAACGAGGACGACTTGCGGCGCAAGGATGTCTGGGCCGGAGATACCGTGGTTGTCCGGCGGGCCGGGGACGTGATCCCGGAGGTCGTAAGCGTCCGCGACAAAGGGCCGCGCCGGGAAGAAGATCGCTTCGTCATGCCGCAGAGATGCCCGGTATGCCAGTCGCCGGTCGTCCGCCTGGAGGGGGAAGCCGCGGCGCGCTGTACGGGCGGACTGTATTGCAGCGCTCAACGCAAGCAAGCCCTGCAGCATTTCGTCAGCCGGCGCGCGATGGACATCGAAGGCGTAGGCGAGAAACTCATCGAGCAACTGGTCGACCGCGGCATGGTGGAAAACCCGGCGGATCTCTATTACCGACTGGACAAGGAGTCGCTCGCGGGCATGGAGCGGATGGCGGAGAAGTCGGCGCAGAACGTCATCAACAGCATCCAGCGCTCGCGCGACATGGACCTGGCGCGCTTTGTCTTTGCGCTCGGCATTCCGGGGGTGGGCGAGGAGGTGGCCAAGATCCTGGCGAGGCATTTTGGCTCGCTGCCGGCGTTGCTGGGGGCGCAATGGGCTGCGCTGGCCGACGGCAAGGAGTCCGTCCGCAAGGACAATGCCAAGCGCAAGCGCAAGGGCGAGGCGCTCCAAGAGGTGCCGTTGGAAGGCATCGGGCCGGAGATCATGGAGAGCGTCCAGAAATTCCTGCAGGAGCCGCACAATCGCGGTGTCATCGACCGCCTGGCGGATCCCGTGCGGGGCGTGCGGCTGAAGAATGCCCCGGCGGTGAAGGCCGCTGCAGGCCGCGGCAAGACCTTCGTGCTCACTGGTACTCTTGCGGGCATGAGCCGGGACGAAGCGCGGGCGCTGATCGAATCGCAGGGACACAAAGTCGCCGGTTCGGTGTCGAAGAAGACCGACTATGTGGTCGCGGGCGACGAGGCCGGAAGCAAACTCGAAGACGCCCGCGCGCTGGGAATTCAAGTCCTCGACGAGAATGATTTGAAGAAATTACTCGGGAAACGATAACCGGATGCAAAAGAAAATCACCAAGGCGGTATTTCCCGTGGCGGGCCTGGGCAGCCGCTTCCTGCCGGCGACCAAGGCCAGTCCCAAGGAAATGCTGCCGATCGTCGACAAGCCGCTGATCCAGTACGCGGTGGAGGAGGCCGCGGCGGCAGGCATCACCGACCTGATATTCATCACCGGGCGCAACAAGCGCGCGATCGAGGATCATTTCGACATGAACCCCGAGCTCGAGGGTTCCCTCGGCAGCAAGCCGGAGCTGCTGAAGCTTGCGCGCGGCGTGCTGCCGGCGGGCTGCCGCTGCATCTACATCCGCCAGGCCGAGCCGCTCGGACTCGGGCACGCGGTGCTGTGCGCCCAGCCCGCCGTCGGCAATGAACCCTTTGCGGTGATTCTCGCCGACGATCTCATCGATGCGCAGCCGCCCACGCTGGCGCGCATGACCAAGCGCTTCGAAACGGAAGGCTGCTCGCTGCTGGGCGTGGAAGAGGTGCCGCGGGAACAGACGGGCAGCTATGGCATCGTCAGCCCGGCGGATGCCGGGGCGGACGTGAGCCCGATCCGCAGCATCGTGGAAAAACCGGCGCCCAAGGATGCACCGTCCACGCTGGCCGTCGTGGGCCGCTATGTCCTCACGCCGGCGGTCTTCGATACGCTGGCCGCGGCCAAACCGGGACGGGGCGGCGAAATCCAGCTTACCGACGCGATCGCGGCGCTGCTCGGGCGCGAACGCGTGCTGGCGATGAACATCGGCGGGAAGCGCTACGACTGCGGCAGCAAGCTCGGCTACCTGAAGGCGACGGTCGAGTTCGGCCTGCGGCACGCGGAAATCGGCAAGGAATTTTCCGAATTCCTGAAGCGGCGGGAGCGCTGACATGCCCGATACGAAGGAAGCCTGGACCTTCCTCGAGCAGTCCGACCCGATTTCGAGCGCCGCGGAAGTCCAGGCGGCCATCGGCCGGCTGGCGGCGGAAATCCAGCAGCAGTTCAGGGACCGGTATCCGCTGGTGCTCTCCGTCATGGGCGGGGCGGTGGTATTCGCCGGCCAGCTGCTGCCGCTGCTGCGCATGCCGCTGGATCTCGACTACATCCATGCTTCGCGCTATGGATCGGCGACCACCGGCGGCGGCATCGAGTGGCGGGTCGAGCCGCCGCGCAGCGTGCGCGGCAGGGCGGTGCTGGTGCTCGACGACATCCTCGACGGCGGCCAGACGATGTGCGCGATCCGCGACCGGCTGCTCGAACTCGGCGCGGCGAGCTTCCACTGCGCCGTCCTGGTGGAGAAAATCCTGCCGAAGAAAAAACCCATCGCCGCCGATTTCATCGGCCTGCGGATTCCTGACCGCTTCGTATTCGGCTGCGGCATGGACGCGAAAGGTCTCTGGCGCAACCTGCCAGAAATCCGCGCCATGCGCGGATCCTGATGCGCGCGATGCGGGGCGCCTGATGCTGGCGATCCTCGGCGGCAGCGGGCTGTCGCGGCTAGTTACCCTGGACGACGTCGAGCGCAAGGTGGTGCACACGTCCTACGGCGAACCTTCGGGTGCGCTCAGCTTCGGCCGCATCGGCGGTCGCGAACTGGTCTTCCTCGCCCGGCATGGCGACGGCCATTCCATCCCCCCGCACCAAGTCAACTATCGCGCCAATATCCGGGCGCTGCAGGAAGCGGGCGTGAAGGAAGTCGTGGCGATCGCCACGGTGGGCGGCATCCGGCGGGAATTCGGCCCCGGCACCCTTGTGCTTCCGGACCAGATCATCGACTACACCTGGGGCCGGCCGTCGACTTTCTTCGAAGGCGCGGGCTCGAAGGTGACGCACATCGACTTCACCGAACCCTATTCGGCGGCGCTGCGCACGCGCATTCTCAAGGCAGCAAAGGCCTGCGGAGAAACCGTCGCCGAGCGCGGCGTCTATGCGGCGACCCAGGGGCCGCGGCTGGAGAGCGCGGCGGAGATCAACCGGCTGGAGCGGGACGGCGCCGACCTGGTCGGTATGACCGGCATGCCCGAAGCGGCGCTCGCGCGCGAGGCGGGGCTCGAATACGCGGCGATCGCGGTGGTCGCCAACCACGCCGCCGGGCGGGGCGACAGCGCCCATGCCATTTCGCTGGAACGCATCGAGGCAGTCGTCGAGCAGGCGATGGGCCGCGTTCGGCGCATCATCACGCAGCTGGTGACGGCATGATCCGCGACGTCCTCCGGATGGGCGACGAGCGGCTGCTGCTGCGCGCGGCGGAAGTGGAGCGGCTCGGTGCGCCGGAAACCACGGCGCTGCTGCAGGCGCTGCTTGCCGACATGCGCGACACGATGGCGCATCTGAACGGGGCCGGGCTCGCCGCGCCGCAGATCGGCGTCAGCCTGCGCGTGGTGATCTTCGGCGTGAAGGCCAACCCGCGCTACCCGGACGCGGAGGAAGTTCCGGACACGGTATTGATCAATCCCGAACTGGCTCCGCTATCGGACGAGGTCGAAGAGGGCTGGGAAGGCTGCCTGTCGGTGCCCGGCATGCGAGGCTGGGTGCCGAGATGGCATCGGCTCAAGTATTCTGGGTTTGACGAACAGGGCCAGCGCTTCGAGCGCATCGCCGAAGGCTTTCACGCCCGCGTCGTGCAGCACGAATGCGACCACCTGGACGGCATCCTCTACCCGATGCGCATCCGCGACCTGACAAAATTCGGCTTCAACGACGCGCTGTTCCCGGGGCAGGAGTTGCCCGCGGAGGACTAGGCGTCAGATCTGCAGCTCGGCGAGCAGTTCCTGCTCGAGCTTCAGCACCGCCTTCGAGTCGGCGAGCGTCGGACCGGAAACGAGAAACACGTCTTCGGCCCGGTCGCCCAGCGTATTCACCTTGGCCGAATGCAGGTCGAGGCGGTAGTTCGAGAGCAGCCGCGCGACGCTGTAGAGCAGTCCGGGGCGGTCGCTGGCGACGATGTTCAGCGAATTGTAGGAACCGCGCTCGTCGGGCCGGATGTCGACCGCCGGCGGGATCGGGAAGTGGCGCACGCGCCGCGACAGGCGGCCGCCGCGCGGCGGCGGCAGCGGCGCCTGCGACTGCAGTTCTTCCGTAAGTTCGCTTTCGATCAGCGCCATCATGTCCCGGTAGTGCGCGCCGGGACCCTTGCCCATGACCATGAAGGTGTCGATCGCATAGCCGTTGCGCGTGGTGTGGACCTTCGCCTCGACGATGTTGAACCCGGCGCGCTCGAAGTAGCCGCAGATGCGCGCGAACAGCGCCTCGCGGTCGGGCGCATAGATCATTACCTGCAGGCCTTCGCCGAACGGCGCCAGGCGCGCGCGCACCACCGGCGTCGGAGTATCGATGCGGTAATGCAGGTTGCGCGTCTGCCAGGCGATTTCCTGCGCGTCGTGGCGCAGGAAGTAGGTGGTATCCAGGTTGGCCCAGAAGCGGTCCTTGACCGCGTCGGACAGCGCGTACAGCCGCAGCAGGCGCGATGCCTCGGCCTGCTTTTCCGCCACCGCGGTGTCGAGCGCCGGCGCGTCGCCCGTCAGGATACGGCGCGTCAGCCGGAACAGGTCTTCCAGCAGCTTCGCCTTCCAGCCGTTCCAGACCTTCGGGCTGGTGCCGCGGATGTCGGCGACGGTCAGCAGGTACAGCGCGACCAGGCGCCGCTCGCTGCCGACGATCTTCGCGAAGGCGTGCGCCACCTCGGGATCGTCCACGTCCTGCTTTTGCGCCACCGAGGACATGGTCAGATGGTGCTCGACGAGGAACGCCACCAGCTCGGTATCCTCGCGCGCGAAGCCGTGCCGCCGGCAGAAGCGCCGCGCGTCGACCGTACCGAGCGTGGAATGGTCGCCGCCGCGTCCCTTGGCGATGTCGTGATAGAGGGCGGCCACGTAGAGCAGCCAGTGATGCTCGAAGCCGCTCATCAGCTGGCTGCAAAGGGGGAATTCGTGGGCGAATTCCGGCATGGTGAAGCGGCGCACGTTCCTCAGCACCGTGAGGATGTGCTGGTCCACGGTATAGACGTGGTAGAGGTCGTGCTGCATCTGGCCGACGATGCGGCCGAATTCCGGCAGGTAGCCGCCCAGTACGTCGTACTGGTTCATGCGGCGGAACTCGTGCACGATGCCGCGCGGCTGCTGCAGGATCTGCACGAACAGCAGCTGCGCGAGCGGATCGCGCCGCAGCTTCGCGTCCAGCCTGCCGCGCGCGCGCCACAGCGCGCGCAGCGTCCCGGCGCTCATGCCGCGCAGGTCGCCGTGCTGCTGCATGAGCAGGAAGCTCTCGAGAATGGCGCGCGGCTCGCGCTCGAACAGGTCCTCGTGCCGCGCTTCGAGCAGCGTGCCGCGCGCCTGGAAACGCTCGTTGAGTGCGCGCGGCGCGGCGTCCGGCTCCGGCGCGAAGCGCGCTT
This sequence comes from Burkholderiales bacterium, assembly GCA_036560705.1. Classification (GTDB taxonomy): domain Bacteria; phylum Pseudomonadota; class Gammaproteobacteria; order Burkholderiales; family SG8-39; genus RBG-16-66-20. The sequence goes on from DATBQR010000008.1 coordinate 33,904, forward strand.
GCAGGTTCTGCAGCAGGATCGTGTTCAGCTGGGTGATCGCCTTGGCGTTGCGGTAGTAGCCCTGCATCAGCAACTCGCTGGCACGCCGCGGCGGCTTGGCCGGGAAACCGCACTGGGCCGCCAGTGCATCCTGGTAGTCGAAGGCGATGCGGTCTTCACGCCGGCCGGCCAGGTAGTGCAGCCGGATGCGCAGGTCCTGCAGCACGGTCTCGTGGCGTCCAAGGCGCAGCGCTTCGTCCCGCTGCAGCAGGCCGCGGCTCGCCAGGTCGCGCCAGTGCCTGCCGATGCCGCAGGCCTGCGCGATCCAGCGGATCACCTGCAGGTCGCGCAGGCCGCCGGGCGCCTCCTTCAGGTTCGGTTCGAGCGCGAAGGGCGTGTCGCGGTGCTTGGCGTGGCGCTGTTCCTGCTCCAGTTTCTTCGCCTTGAGGAAAGCCGCCGGGTCGAGATTTTTCCCGATCGTCCGGCAAAGGCGCCGGAACAGGGCCGCGTTTCCCGCCAGCAGGCGCGCTTCCAGCAGCGAAGTCTCGATGGTGATGTCCGATTTCGCCGATTCGACGCAGGCCTCGACGGTGCGCACGCTGTGGCCGATCTCCAGGCCGATGTCCCAGAACATGCCGATCAGCTGCTCCACCCGCCCGCGTTCTTCGGCTGAAGGTTCGGCGCCCAGCAATACGAGCACGTCCACGTCCGAATACGGGAACAGCTCGCCGCGACCATAGCCGCCGGTCGCCACCAGCGCCACGGCCGGGGACGGGGCATGCGTACGCCAGAGGTCCTGCAGAGTGCGGTCAATCAGGCGCGCATGCGCGCGCAGCAGCCAGCCCGGCGTTTTCCCCTCGAGATAGGCCTCGTGCAACGCCTCGCGGGCCTTCCGCAGCGACTCGCGCAGCGCCTCGATGGTCACGGCGGCGGCGGCGTGCCCGCCGAAACCGTGAGGACCTCGTAGCCGGCGCCGGTGACCAGCACCGTGTGCTCCCATTGCGCCGACAGGCTGTGGTCCTTGGTGACGATGGTCCAGCCGTCGGCAAGCTCGCGGATGCCGGCCTTGCCCGCGTTGATCATCGGTTCCACGGTGAAAATCATCCCCGCTTCCAGCCGCAGCCCGGTGCCGGGCTTGCCGTAGTGCAGCACCTGCGGCTCTTCGTGGAACTTGCGCCCGATGCCATGGCCGCAGAATTCCCGCACGATGGAAAAGCCGTGCTGCTCGGCATGCTGCTGGATCGCGGCGCCGACGTCGCCCAGCTGGGCGCCGGGACGCACCTGCGCGATGCCGCGCCACATGCACTCGTAGGTCACGTCCACCAGGCGGCGCGCCTGGATGCCGGGTTCCCCGATGTAGAACATCCGGCTCGAATCGCCGTGAAAGCCGTCCTTGATCACGGTGACGTCGATGTTGAGGACGTCGCCCGGCTTGAGCACGCGGTCGCCGGGGATCCCGTGGCACACCTGGTGGTTCACCGACGTGCAGATGGACTTGGGAAACGGCTTGTAGCCGGGCGGGGCATAGTTCAGAGGCGCCGGGACGGTCCCCTGGACGCCGACCATGTAGGCGTGGCAGAGGTCGTTCAGCTTGCCGGTCGTCACGCCGGCTTTCACCAGCGGCGAAATGTAGTCGAGCACCTCGGAGGCGAGGCGGCCCGCGATCCGCATCTTGCCGACTTCCTGCTGGTCCTTGATGACGACAGACATGCTGGGCGGTACCGGGAAAAGCGCTGATTATGCTAGAATTTAAGGCTGGACTGAGGCTTTGTCTCGGCCAAATTTCCCGCCCGGCACTTAGGGTGCCTCCCGAGGCAGAAATTCGGGGGTCGCAGTGCGCCGGAGCGGCAGACATTAACCCTAAATCTTGGAGTGATCATGTCCGTAACGATGCGTGAAATGCTGGAGGCGGGGGTCCATTTCGGCCATCAGACCCGCTACTGGAATCCGAAGATGGCGCCGTACATCTTCGGCCACCGCAACAAGATCCACATCATCAACCTGGAAAAGACCCTGGGCCTGTACCAGGAGGCGCTGAAATTCGTGCGCCAGCTGGCGGCCAACAAGGGCAGCATCCTGTTCGTCGGCACCAAGCGGCAGGCGCGCGAAATCGTGCACGAGGAAGCGGTGCGCTGCGGCATGCCGTTTGTCGACCATCGCTGGCTGGGCGGCATGCTGACCAATTTCAAGACGGTCAAGCAGTCGATCAAGCGCCTGAAGGAGATGGAAGGCATGATCGAGGACGGCTCCCTGGAACGCCTGTCGAAGAAAGAGGCGCTCGGCATCCAGCGCGAACTGGCCAAACTGCAGCGCTCGCTCGGCGGCATCAAGGACCTCGGCGGCCTGCCCGATGCGCTGTTCATCATCGACGTCGGCTACCACAAGGGCGCGGTGACCGAGGCCGTCAAGCTCGGCATTCCGGTGGTCGCGGTGATCGACACCAACCATTCCCCGGACAAGATCGCCTACGTGATCCCCGGCAACGACGATTCGAACCGGGCGATCCGGCTCTACGCCCGCGGCATGGCCGACGCGATCATCGAGGGCCGCTCGCAGGCGGTGGAAGAGGTGGTCGCCGCGTCGCGCGACGAGTTCGTCGAAGTGGCGGAAGAGGGCGGGAATTGAGAGCAGTCGCACGAGTCTTCGAGAAAGGGGCCTCGACAGGCCCCTTTTTTCAATCTGATGCGGGAACGAAAGGATCACGGACAGCATGGCTGAGATAACTGCGGGCCTGGTGAAGGAACTGCGCGAGATGACCGGGCTTGGAATGATGGAGTGCAAGAAGGCGCTCACCGAGGCGGGCGGCGACCTGAAGAAGGCCGAGGAACTGCTGCGCATCAAGAGCGGCGCCAAGGCGGGCAAGGCCGCCTCGCGCGTCGCCGCCGAAGGCGTGATCGGCACCTACCTGTCGTCCGATGCGAAGACGGGCGCGCTGGTGGAACTCAACTGCGAGACCGATTTCGTCGCCAAGAACGACGATTTCGTCGCCTACGCCCAGGTGCTGGCCGAACTGGTGGCCACCAAGAACCCGGCCGATGTCGCGGCGCTGGTCGCCTACCCGGGCATCGAGGCGCAGCGCCAGACGATGGTGCAAAAGATCGGCGAGAACATCTCGATCCGGCGCTTTTCGCAGATCAGCGTGAAGAAAGATTCCCCGGCAAGGCTTTCGCAGTACGTGCACAACGGCCGCATCGGCGTGCTGGTCGAGTACGAAGGCGCGGACGATGTCGGCAAGGACGTCGCGATGCACATCTCGTTCTCCCGGCCCGTCTACCTGGCGAAGTCGGAAGTGCCGGCGGATATCGTCTCGCGCGAGCGCGACATCCTCGCCGCGCGCGCGAAGGAATCGGGCAAGCCGGCCGAGATCGTCGCCAAGATGGTCGACGGCGGACTGAACAAATTCCTCGCCGAAAGCACCCTGCTCGGGCAGCCGTTCATCAAGGACGACAAGCAGAGCGTGGAGAAGATGCTGGCGGCGAAGAAATCGAAGGTGCTGGGCTTCCGCTTTCTCGTCGTCGGCGAAGGCATCGAGAAGAAGGCCAGCGATTTCGCCGCCGAGGTGATGTCGATGGTGAAAAGCTAGAAAGCCCCGCCTGTGAAACCCAAGTACAAGCGCATCCTGCTCAAGCTGTCGGGCGAAGCCCTGATGGGCGAAGGCGCCTACGGCATCAGCCGCGAGACCATCGACGCCATCGTCGCGGAAATCGCGGGGGTGCAGAAGATGGGCGTGGAGATCGGCGTGGTCATCGGCGGCGGCAACATCTTCCGCGGCGTGGCGCTCGGCGCCGAGGGCATGGACCGCGCCACCGCCGACTATATGGGCATGCTGGCCACCGTGATGAACGCGCTTGCGCTGCAGGACGCCATGCGGCGCGCCGGCGTCGCCAGCCGGGTGCAGTCGGCGCTCAACATCGAGCAGGTGGTGGAGCCCTACATCCGCGGCAAGGCGATCCGCTATCTCGAGGAAGGCAAGATCGTGATCTTCGCCGCCGGCACCGGCAACCCGTTCTTCACCACCGACACCGCCGCCGCGCTGCGCGCCAGCGAAATGGGCGCGGAGATCGTGCTCAAGGCCACCAAGGTGGACGGCGTGTACACTAGCGATCCGAAGAAAGACCCCGGCGCCAAACGCTACCACCGGGTCAGTTTCGACGAGGCGATCCAGCGCAATCTCAAGGTCATGGATGCCACCGCGCTGGCGCTGTGCCGCGACCAGAGACTGCCGGTGAACGTGTTCAGCATTTTCCGCAGTGGCGCCCTGGGGCGCGTGGTTGCCGGAGAAGACGAAGGCACCCTGGTGCAGGTGTAGGGGACGGAGCCCGCCATGATCGCTGACCTGAAAAAGAATACCGAAGCGAAGATGCACAAGAGCGTCGAGGCGTTCAAGGCGGACCTGTCGAAGGTACGCACCGGGCGCGCGCACAGCGGCATCCTCGATCACGTCACCGTGGACTACTACGGCACGCAGACGCCGCTGAACCAGATCGCGCGGGTGACCCTGATGGACGCGCGCACCATCGGCGTGACGCCGTTCGAGAAGAAGATGGCGCAGGCGGTGGAGAAGGCGATCCGCGAATCCGACCTCGGCCTCAATCCGGCCGCCGCCGGCGACATGATCCGCGTGCCGATGCCCGCGCTCACCGAGGAGCGGCGCAAGGAACTCGCCAAGGTGGTGCACAAGGAGGCCGAGACGGCGCGCGTGGCGATCCGCAACCTGCGGCGCGACGCCATCCATGCAGTCAAGGAAGCGCTGAAGAAGAAGACCATTTCCGAGAACGACGAGCGGCGCGCCACCGACGACGTGCAGAAACTCACCGACCGGCATATCTCCGAAATCGACAAGCTCCTCGCGCAGAAGGAAGCCGAGCTGATGGCGGTGTGAGGCAGGCCGCATGAAATCCCGCGCCAGCCACGCCAGCTCGACCGCCGAAGTCCCCCCGCATGGCGACGCGCCGCGGCATGTCGCCATCATCATGGACGGCAACGGCCGCTGGGCGAAGCAGCGCCATCTGCCGCGCTTCACCGGCCACAAGCGCGGCGTGGAGGCGGTGCGCGCCATCGTCAAGTCCTGCGCCGAGCGCGGCGTGGGCTTCCTCACGCTGTTCGCCTTCAGTTCCGAGAACTGGCGCCGCCCGCCGGATGAGGTCGCGCTGCTGATGCAGCTGTTCCTCGGCGCGCTGGAGAACGAAGTGCAGAAGCTCCACCGCAACGGCATCCGCCTCAAGCTGATCGGCGACCAGAGCCGCTTCGATCCGAAGATCCAGGCGCTCATCGCGGAAGGCGAGCGCCTCACGGCCGCCAACCGCGGCCTGACGCTGACCATCGCGGCCAACTACGGCGGACGCTGGGACATCCTGCAGGCGCTAAACCGGTTCTCGAGGGAAAGTTCGCCGGAGGAAAAAGACGAAATCCGCGAAGCGGATCTGGCCCCCTACCTGTCGATGAGCTATGCGCCGGAACCCGACCTGTTCATCCGCACCGGCGGCGAGCAGAGGGTCAGCAACTTCCTGCTATGGCAGCTCGCCTACACGGAGCTGTACTTCACCGACACGCTGTGGCCGGACTTCGACGGCGCGGCGCTCGAGGCCGCGTTCGCTTCCTACCGGCGGCGGGAACGACGCTTCGGACGCACCAGCGAGCAACTCGGGGAAGCGAAGCACGGCGAGGCGGGGCGCGTGCCGCTGCCTGCCGCGACCGACGCCTGACCGCTTGTTCCTCACCCGGCTCCTGACCGCCGCGGTACTGCTCGCCGCGTTCCTCGCCGCGCTGTTCTGGCTGGATCGCGGCCAGTTCGCCGTTGTCGCGTCCGTCATCGTCGGCCTTGGCGGCTACGAGTGGGGAAGGCTGAACAAGGCCAGCCCGGCCCTCTCCGCGATCTATGGAGCAACCTGCGCTTGCATTTGTTTCTCCACGGCGCAATTCATGGGGTCGGTGCCGTGGACATCCGCAGCGGCCACCCTGTTCTGGATCATCGTGGCGCCGTACTGGCTTGCAAGAGGCTTCATGCCCGCAGCGGCCTGGGCACGAGCAGCGACGGGCCTGGTAGTCCTGGTCCCGGCCGGGCTCGCCATGGCGATGCTGGCGCCCAGGCAACTCCTCATGGCGCTGGGACTGATCTGGATTGCGGATACCGGGGCCTACCTCGCCGGGCGCGCTTTCGGCCGCCGCAAACTGGCTCCGTCCATCAGTCCCGGCAAGACCTGGGAAGGTGTTGCGGGCGGAGCGATCGGCTGCACTATCTACGCTATCATTTGGGCGTTTTCCGATCCGGAATTGAGGGCCCGCGTGCAGGGGTTTGTCTGGATACCGTTCTTGGCGGGAACCTTGCTGCTTTGCGCTCTCAGCGTCGTGGGCGACCTGCTGGAATCGGCGCTCAAGCGGCGGGCCGGCGCCAAGGACAGCGGCAAGCTCCTGCCTGGCCACGGCGGCGTGCTGGACCGCATCGACAGCGCCACCGCGACGCTTCCCGCAGCGCTGCTGCTGATGCAGGCGATAGGCGCGACATGACGAAAGGTTTGACGCTGCTGGGCGCGACCGGTTCGATCGGGGCAAGCACCCTGGACGTCGTCGCGCGCCACCCCGACCGCTATCGCGTATTCGCTCTGACCGCGCATCGGCAAACCGATGCCTTGCTCGCGCTTTGCACGAAGCACGCGCCGCGCTATGCGGTGCTCTCCGGGTTGACGGAGGACGTGGGGCTGCGGCAGCGTTTCAGGGACGCCGGCGGCACGGAGCTGCTGTTCGGCGCGCAGGCGCTGGAGCAGGTGGCCGCCGACCCGGAATGCGACGCAGTGATGGCCGCGATCGTCGGCGCCGCCGGACTGGCGCCCACGCTTGCCGGGGCGCGCGCCGGCAAGCAGCTGCTGCTCGCCAACAAGGAAGCCCTGGTGATGGCGGGGCCGTTTTTCATGCGGGCGATCCGCGAACGCGGCGCCGTGCTGCTGCCGATCGACAGCGAGCACAACGCGGTGTTCCAGTGCCTGCCGCAAAGCGCGGGCAGGGTTTCGGTGGCCGCCGTGCGGCGCATCCTGCTCACCGCTTCCGGCGGCCCGTTCAGGTCGACGCCGGTAGAGCGCCTGTCGCAAGTGACGCCGGCCGAGGCCTGCGCCCATCCCAACTGGACGATGGGGCGCAAGATCTCGGTCGATTCGGCGACGATGATGAACAAGGGCCTGGAAGTGATCGAGGCGCACTGGCTGTTCGACGTGCCGCCCGAGCGCATCGAGGTGCTGATCCACGCCCAGAGCATCGTCCATTCGCTGGTGGAGTTCGTCGATGGTTCGGTGATCGCGCAGCTTTCCAACCCCGACATGCGGGTGCCGATCGCGCATGCGCTCGGATTCCCGGAGCGCATCGAATCCGGCGCCACGCCGCTGGATCTCGCCGCCGTCGGCCAGTTGTCGTTCGAGCGGCCGGATGCGCAGCGTTTTCCCTGCCTGAAGCTGGCCTATGCCGCCCTGCAGGCGGGCGGCACCGCGCCCGCGGTGCTGAACGCGGCAAACGAGGTCGCGGTCGCCGCGTTCCTGGAGGGCCGGCTGCGCTACACCGCGATTCCGCAGGTGATCGACCACGCGCTCGGACGCATCTCCGCGACGCGGGCCGAAACTCTTGATGCCGTGCTCGAGGCGGACCGCAGCGCCCGGCGCGCCGCCACGGACTGCGTCGCCGGGCTGATGGGGCGGGCGGCATGAACTTCCTGCACACCGCGGTATCGTTCCTCGTCGCGCTGGGCGTGCTGATCGTGGTGCACGAGTACGGCCACTATCTCGCCGCCAGGCTCTGCAACGTGCGGGTGCTGCGATTCTCGGTCGGCTTCGGCCGATCGCTCGTCACCTGGCGGCTCGGGCGCGACGCCACCGAATGGACCATTGCCGCGATCCCCTTCGGCGGCTACGTCAAGATGCTCGACGAGCGCGAAGCGCCCGTGGACGCGAAGGAAGCGCACCGGGCCTTCAACCGCCAGGGCGTCGGCCGCCGTTTCCTGATCGTGATCGCCGGCCCGCTATTCAACTTCCTGTTCGCCATCGCCGTCTACGCAGTGCTCTACATGCACGGGCTTCCGGAAGCGCGCCCGGTGCTCGCCGCTCCCGCCGCCGGCACGCTTGCGCAGACGGCGGGATTCGGCGCAGGGGATGCCGTGCGCTCGATCGAGGGCGACTCGATCGCCACCTGGCAGGACCTGCGCTGGCGGGTGATGCAGGGCGCGCTGCAGCGCGAGGCCCTGCGCTTCGAAGTCGAGGAAGCGCGCGGCGACATCGCCATGCACGTCCTCGACCTGCGCAATTTTCCCTCCGAGGACGTCGAAGGCGACGCGATGGAGAAGATCGGACTGCGGCTGTACCGGCCGCCGCTGCCGCCGGTGATCGGCCGCGTGCTGGCGGGCGGCGCGGCGGACCGTGCGGGCCTGCGGGCGGGCGACCGGGTCCTGCAGACCGACGGCAGGGACGTGGCGACATGGGAACGACTGGTACAGGCGGTCCGCGAGCGGCCCGCCATGGTGCTGCGGCTGGTCGTGGAGCGCGGCGGCGCGCAGCTCAAGATCGACGTGCTGCCGGACCCGGTGGCGGAGAACGGCGCGCGCATCGGCCGCATCGGTGCGGCGCCCAGCATTCCCGCGGCAGAATCGCAGCGCATCGTGGTGCAGGTGAGCTATGGGCCGCTCGACAGCCTGGCGAAGGCGGCGGTCAAGACCTGGGACATCTCGATCTTCAGCCTGAAAATGCTCGGCAAGATGCTGGTGGGCGAGGTGTCGTGGAAGCACTTGTCCGGTCCGGTGACCATCGCCGACTATGCCGGGCAGTCCGCGCAGCTGGGCTGGCTCGCCTACGCGACTTTTCTCGCGCTCATCAGCATCAGCCTCGGGGTGCTGAATCTGCTGCCGATTCCGCTCCTTGATGGCGGGCACTTAATGTATTATTCGGTCGAAATAATCAAGGGAAGCCCCGTGTCCGAGCGCGCCATGGAACTCGGACAGCGCGTCGGCATGGCGCTTCTGCTCGTCGTCATGGCTTTCGCTTTTTACAACGACCTGAACCGCCTGTTCTCGGGATAGTGATGCGCATTCCTTCTTTCGCTGTGGCTGTCGGCGCGTTGCTGCTGGCGCTGGCCACCAGTGCAATCGGCCAGGCGTCCCGCCCTTTCGTGGTCAAGGACATCCGGGTGGAGGGACTGCAAAGGACCGAGCCCGGCACGGTCTTCAGCTACCTACCGGTGAAGGTCGGCGAAACCATGACCGAGGAAAAGGCGCAGCAGGCGCTGCGCGCCCTGTTCGCCACGGGTTTTTTCCGCGATGTCCGGCTCGAAGTCGACAACGACGTGCTGGTCGTCGTCGTCGAGGAGCGCCCGGCCATCGCGCAGATCGATTTCGTGGGCGTCAAGGAATTCGAAGTCGAGAACCTGCGCCGCATCCTGCGGGACACGGGCCTGGCCGAAGGCCGGACCTTCGACCGTTCGCTGCTCGAGGGCTCCGAGCAGGAATTGAAGCGCCAGTACCTGTCGCGCGGCCGCTATGCGGCCGACGTGCAGACCACCGTGACGCCGCTGGAGCGCAACCGGGTCGGCATCACCATCACCGTGGTCGAGGGCGACGTGGCGAAGATCCGCTCGATCAACATCGTCGGCGCCCAGGCGTTCAGGGAAAGGGAACTGCTCGATCAGTTCGCGCTGCGCACGCCCGGATGGCTGACCTGGTACACCAAGGCCGACCAGTACTCCAAGCCGAAGCTGGCGGCCGATCTCGAGACGCTCAAGTCGTTCTACCAGAACCGCGGCTACCTCGATTTCAACGTCGAATCGACCCAGGTGTCGATCACGCCCGACAAGCGCGACATCTATCTCACGATCAACGTCTTCGAGGGCGAGAAATACACGGTCTCGGAGGTCAAGCTGGACGGGCAGATGCTCGTGCCGCGCGCGGAGCTCGAGAAGCTGATACGCGTCAAGCCCGGCGAGGTGTTTTCGCGGCAGCGCCTGACCGAAAGCAACAAGGCGATCACCGACCGGCTCGGCAACGACGGCTATGCCTTCGCCAACGCCAGCGCGGTGCCGCAGATCGACAAGGAAAAACGCACTGTCGCGTTCACCATCATCGTCGATCCTGGCCGGCGCGTGTACGTGCGGCGGATCAACGTCGCGGGCAACACCAAGACGCGCGACGAGGTGGTGCGGCGCGAAATGCGGCAGCTCGAAGGCGCCTACTACGACGCCTCGAAGATCCAGCTGTCGAAGACGCGCATCGACCGCACGCAGTACTTCAAGGATGTGAATGTCGAGACGGTGCCGGTGCCCGAGAGTTCAGACCAGGTGGACGTCAATTACACGGTCGAGGAGAAGCCGACCGGCTCGCTGCTGCTGGGCGCCGGCTACTCCTCGGTGGACAAGGTGGTCGTGTCGGGCGCCGTCACCCAGTCGAATATCTTCGGCAGCGGAAAATTCCTCGGCGTGCAGGTCAGCAGCGGCACGGTGAACCGGACCTATTCGCTGTCGTACCTCGATCCGTACTTCACCATCGACGGCGTGAGCCAGGGCTTCGATCTGTACACCAGGAAGATCAACGCCTCCACCCTCGCGGTCGGCCCTTACACCACCGACACTATCGGAGCCGGGTTCAAATTCGGCTACCCGTTGAGCGAAACTGACTCGGTGAATTTCGGGATCGTCGCCGAGAACGTGAAGCTCGGCCTTTTCGACGCGACTTCCTCCACGCCCAGCCCGGCCAGCTACCTGAATTTTGCGAGCATTTTCGGCAACAAGTACACCTACGGCGGCGGCTCGGTCGGCTGGGCGCGCGAACGGCGCAACAGCCTCATCCTGCCCACCAGCGGCACGCTGACCCGGGCCGGGGTCGAATTGGCCGGCGGAGACCTCCAGTACTACCGCTTGAGCGCCTCGGAGCAGTTCTACCGCCCCCTGAGCCGGACCGTAACCCTGGCCTTGAACGGGGAAGTGGGCTACGTCGCGGGACTCGGCGGCAAGCAGGTGCCGTTCTTCAAGAACTTCTACGCCGGCGGCCCCGGATCGGTGCGCGGCTACAAGGCCTTCTCGCTC
>DATBQR010000009.1:0-16228 GCA_036560705.1 Burkholderiales bacterium
GGAAGAAAATCTTCCTTCGCGGGCAGCTCCGCCTCGACGCCGGCCTCCAGCAGGTCGGAGGGCAGCGACAGATGCACCGGGCCGGGCCGCCCGGCTTTCGCCATGCGCATCGCGCGCGCGAGATCTGCGCCCAGCGTCCGCGCCGAACGCACGGTCCAGGAGGCCTTGCAGGCGGGCGCGGCCATTTCCGCCTGCGCCATTTCCTGGAAGGCGCCCTTGCCGAGCTCGCTCAGCGGCGCGTGCCCCGACAGCAGCACGACCGGGGATTCCGCGGCAAGAGCGGTGTAGAGCGCCGACACGGCATTGGCGTGGCCCGGGCCGCCGGTCACCAGCGCAACGCCGACCTCCCCGGTGAGACGGCCCCAGGCGTCGGCCATGTGGACCGCGGCAGCCTCGTGGCGCACGTGCAGCAGCGGCAGCTTCGCGTCCAGCGCAGCATCGAACAGCGGCATGACGTGGTTGCCGGAAAGAGCGAACACGTAACGCGTCCCGGCGCGCGCCAGGCCGCGCGCGATGACGTCCGCGCCACGCAACTTCATGGAATCGCTGGCGGCAGCAGCGCGAGGATGGCCTTGCGCACCCGATCGTCGGTCCAGTCGATCCCGCCCGCCACGCTGTAGCGGATCCTGCCGTCGGGGCCGACGAGGAAACTGGCCGGCAGCAGGCGCGCCTGCCAGGCCTTCGCGGCGCCGCTGTCGCGATCCATCAGCACCGGGAATGCGAGCGGCAGCTGCTCGAGGAAGCGTCGGATGCGCGATTCGGACTCGGCGAGATTCACCGCGAGCACCTCGAACGGCCGCCCGGCGAGCGAGGCGCGCAGCCGGTTCATCGACGGCATTTCCTCGCGGCAGGGTTCGCACCAGGTCGCCCAGAAATTCACCAGCACCACCTTGCCGCGATATTCGTCCAGGCGGTAGCTGCGCCCCTCCGCATCCGCTAGCGCCAGCGGCGGCGTGGCACCGCCGCTCCAGGGTTTCAATTGCTGTGCCGCTGCAACGGTCGCGCAGCACAGCAGGACAGCGGCAAGTAAAATTCGCATCGCCTAGTATCCAACAAAAAAAAGCCCCGCCGAAGCGGGGCTTTCATGACAGCGAAGAAAACTTACTTCGCCATTTCCTTCTTCGCGGCCTTCTTGCCTTTCGCCGCGTGCTTGCCCTTCTTGTTGCTGGCCGGCTTCGCCATCTCGGATTTCGCCGGAGCGGCAGCCGGGGCCGCCGGGGCGGCGGCCGGAGCCGACGTCTGCGCCTGAACCGACACGGCAAACGCCGCGGCAACCAGCGCAACGATCAGTTTTTGCTTGGACATTTCTGTTTCTCCTGGTCTATAGACATGGTTCGAAACTGAACCGGAGCGAATAACGCGCCCACCCGCAGGAAGGTTGACAGCTGCCTAGTCCAGGTCGGCGCCGTTCCCAAGTAAAGCCTTACGAAACCGTGACTTAAGGATCCCGCCGTCGCGCGGCGGCAGCACCAGCGGCAGCTTCTCGGCGACTACCTTGACCTGGGCGAAATGCGGCCCCGGCGCACCGTGAATCGCCGCCCGCAAGGCACCCAGTTCTGCCGGCTCCCGCACCTGCTTCGCGGACCCGAATCCGCAGGCCGCGGCCACCTTGGCGAGGTCCACGCCGGCAGCGGTATGCGTCGCCTGCATCCCGGTTTCGCCATAGCGCTCGTTGTCGATCACCACGACCGCGAGGTTGGCGGGCTGCTGCACGCCGATGGTTGCCAGCGACCCCAGCCCCATCAACATCTCGCCGTCTCCGGTAATGACCAGCACCCTGCGCTCGGGTTGCGCGAGCGCCAGTCCCAGTCCGATCATCGCCGCGTTGCCCATCGCTCCCCAGAGCGGAAAATTCAGGGGGCCGTCGCCCGCAGCGGTGATGTCCCAGGCCGTGGAACCGAGTCCGGCCACCACCAGCAGGCCGCCCCGCTTCTCCAGCAGCGCGTTCACCACGTCCCTGCGCTTCATCGATGCCGTCATCGCGAGGCCTGGTCTTGGAAGCTCTTGATGCCGATGACCGCCTGCGAGATCAACACCGCCACCGCCTGGTAGCTGCCGTAGGCGAGCCTTGCGGCGGTGTCCACCGCGGGAGCGATCTGCGCGGCCGCGTTCGCCTCGTGCACCACCACGCCCATGGACGAGAGCACGCCCGGCGTCGCCTGCCCCATCGGCACCTGCCAGGGATTGAATTCGCCGAACTGGCCGCGCATGGTGATCAGCATCAGCAGCGGAAAGCGGCACTCCCGCACCATGCCGAGCGCGTTGACGCAGTTGCCGACGCCGCTCGATTGCATCAGCAGCGCGCTGCGCATCCCGCCCAGCCAGGCGCCGGCGGCAAGGCCGATGCCTTCCTCCTCGGTGCTGAGGACGACCGAGCGCAGTTCGCGGTCGGCCAGGCACAGTTCGATCAGCCGCTTGTGGCCGGCGTCGGGCACGTAGCCGACCTGCCGGACACCCGCCTCCTTCAGCGTCCGGAAAACCTGGTCCGGCCAGGATTCTTCAATGGCACTCATCGCACGCTCACCTGTACCCGTTGTGCCGCATTATTGCCGAATCCGGTGACATCCACGGGCGGCTCGAGCGGCTGGATCGCACCGCTTGCATCGGTGGCGCGGCAGCGCAGCTCGTGGGCGCCCGGCGCCGCGTTCCAGCGCGCGGTCCAGCGCCGCCAGGCATGCACGCCGGCCGAATCCTCGAGCGCCGCTTCCTGCCAGGCGCCATCCACCGAAAATTCGACGCGCTTTACCTCGCCGTCGCCCGACCAGGCGCGGCCGAGGATCTCGACCGGCCCGGCGTCCACCGTGCGCCTGCCGCCGTAATAGTCGGGAATTCCCGGAGGGGCCAGGAGTGAATTGACGCGCATGCGCGTGCAGGGCACGCCCTTCTCTCCCGCCACGCTGCGAAAATGGTAGCTGACCGCCTGCTGCACGCCGTCGAAAGCGCGGTCGATGACCTCGATGCGCTCGAGCCATTTGACGCTCGCCATGCCGTACCAGGCCGGCACCACCAGGCGCAGGGGCGCGCCGTGCTGGGGCGGCAACGGTGCGCCGTTCATCGCATAGGCGACCAGCACGTCGCCGCGCAACGCCTCCGCGGGCGCCAGGCTGCGCGAGAACGTATGCTCGATGCCGCGGTCTATACCTCTATCGGCGCCATGAAATACGATTTCCCGCGCGGACTGCTTCATGTCCGCGTCGTTGAGCAGATCCGCGAGCACCACCCCGGTCCATTCGGCCGTCGACACGCCCTCCTCGAGCCAGGGCATGGACGGATAGCGAGGCGCCGTCTGGCCGCGGCCGTTGCCTGCGCATTCCATCGTCACCCGCACCGTTTTGGCGCGCCTGCGCCGCAGTTCCGCAAGATCGAGCGCCTGCGGCTTCGCAACCAGGCCATCGATGCGCAGCTTCCAGGTCCCGGCATCCGCGGCCGGGATGTCGAAATGGATCAGCAGGTAGTGCAGGCCGGCGGGCGTCAGGTCGTAGCGCAGCGCCTCCAGCGGCATGCCGCTGTTGCGCGCAGCGAGCGCGAGTTCCTCCCGCGTATAGCGCCCGACGATCGGGGGTCTGCGTGTTTCCGCGGCCAACGGCGATTCTCCCTCTGCCCCTGAGCGGAGAATTCTATAATGGCCGCATCGATGGATCTTGAGCGGTTCCTCAGCACTGTTCCGCGCGGCGACCTCTGGGTCTTCGGTTACGGCTCGCTGATGTGGGCGCCGGATTTTCCGCATGCCGAAACAAAGAGCGCGCGGGTACACGGCTACCATCGCGCGCTGTGCATCCTGTCGAGCCGCTACCGCGGCACGCCGGAGCGGCCCGGCCTGGTGATGGGCCTGTGCCGCGGCGGTTCATGCTGGGGCATCGCCTTTCGCGTGCTTGCGGGCCAGGCGAAGGAAGTTCTCGACACGCTGTGGAAGCGCGAGATGCTGAACAATGTCTACCTGCCGACTTTCGTGCCGGTCGCCCTGCCTGGCACGCAACGCATCCGCGCGCTCGCATTCGTCGCCGACACGACGCACCGCCAGTTCGTGCGCGAACTCGACGTCGACGGCCGCGCACGCCTCGTCGCGCAGGGCGTCGGCCAGCGCGGCCGCTGCGTGGACTACATCCGCAACACGCTCGAACACATGCGCGAACTGGGCCTGCGCGACCCGCATCTTTCGCGCATCCTGGACGCTGCGCTGGGCCTCGCCGCCGGGGAAAAGAAAAAATGACCGCAGCGCTCTGGCCGGCGACATTGCATCACCTGCGGCGCGACAGCGCGGACCCGGCGCTGCTCGCGCATTTCTACGGCGACCTCCTCGGCGACCGGGCCGAGCCGATCGCCGACGGGGAATGGCTGGTCGCCGGACCCGGCCGGGCTCTCATCGTCGGCAGGGGCGGCAAGGGCACGGTGCCCTATTTCTCCGTCGCGATGCGCGATGCGGCGCACCTCGATGCCTACCGCCGGGGACTGGAGCGGCAAGGCGTCGCCTGCGAGGCGTCGCCTTCGCCGCTGTTCGCGCCGGGAGCGTTCGCCGTCGCCGATCCGGACGGCAGGCGCGTGGTTTTCGGCCTGCCCATTGCCGTTTCCGCAACCGCAAGCAAACCGGCCGGCCGCCTGCAGCACTTTGTCTGCGCCAGCACGCGGCTGGAAGAAATGATGAGGTTCTACCGCGACACGCTCGGCATGCTGGAGTCCGACCGCGTGCTGGAGAACGACGCCGTGGCCGCCGCCTTCCTGCGCTCGGATCCCGAGCACCACAGCTTCGCGGCGTTCCGCGCGCCGGAGTCGCGCGCCGACCACCATTGCTATGAAACCGCCGGCTGGAACGACATCCGCGACTGGGGCGACCGCATGGCGCAGCTGCGCGTTCCGCTCTGGTGGGGGCCGGGGCGGCACGGGCCGGGCAACAACCTGTTCTTCATGATCGAGGATCCCGACGGCCACAAGGTGGAATTCTCCGCCGAGTTGGAACAGGTACCGCGGGAAACGGCCTACCGCACCTGGCCGCACGAGCAGCGCACGCTCAACCTCTGGGGCTCGGCCTGGATGCGGAGCTAACCCTCTTTTTTCATTCGTCGCAAAGCTTTTTCCAGCAAAGCGCGTTGCGTCCCAAAATTCAGCCGTACGAATCCCGGCGAACCAAACTGCGCCCCCGGCGACAGCGCGACGCCGCGCTCCAGAAAATGCCGGTACGGATCGGCCACGCCCAGGCCCGAGGCGTCGATCCACGCTAGATAGGTCGCCTCGACATGCGCCATGCTCAATCCGGGCATCGCCGACAGCTCGCGTTCCAGCAGGTCGCGGTTGCCGCGCAGGTAGTCCATCTGCGCCGCCAGCCAGTCGCCGCACTCGCGATACGCCGCCAGCGAGGCTTCGTAGCCGAACACCGAGGGGTCATGCACCGTCGCGTGATGGTCGGACGAGAACGCACGCCGCAGTGCGGGATCCTCGATGATCGCGAAAGCGCAGCCCGCGCCCGGGAAGCCGAACGCCTTGTTGGGCGAGATCAGCGTAACCGTGCGCCGCGACACCTCGCGCGAAATGCTGGCGACCGGCACGTGCGGCTTGCCCGGGTCGAGCAGGATGTCGGCGTGGATTTCGTCCGAGCAGATGACAAGGTCGTACTTTTCGGCAAACGCGCCCAGCCGAGCCAGTTCCCCGCGCGTGAAGATGGTGCCGCCGGGGTTCTGCGGATTGCACAGGAACAGCAGACGGGAATTGGATTTCACCGCCGCGGCGAGGAACGCCTCGTCCCAGACCCAGCGCCCCTTCTGCAGCACCAGCGGCACGTCGGTATGCGCGCGCTGCGCCAGCACCAGCGAGCGCTTGAGGTGGTGGTAGACCGGCGTCGGCACCAGCGCATGCTGGTCGGCACGCGTGAGATGGCGCGCAGCCAGGTGCAGCCCGGGCACCACGCCCGACACGAAGACCACCCAGTCGGGCTCGACCCGCCAGCCGTACAGGCGCTGCATGCGCTCGATGACCGCGTCGCGTAAAACGTCGGGCTGCACGCTATAGCCGAAAACGCCGTGCGCGACGCGGCGCGCCATCGCCTCGAGCACCGCGGGCGGCGCGCGGAAATCGGTGTCCGCCACCCAGAGCGGGATCACCTCGGCCGGATAGCGCTCCCAGCGCGCGCTCCAGGTGCCGCGCCTCTCGACCGGCAGATCGAAGTCGTAGCCCATCGCTAGTCCAGCCGCGCGACGATCCCCTGCAGCGCCTTTGAGGGTGCGGGATAGCGTTCCAGCACCAGCGGGTCGTGGCCCGGGATGACGTGCGCGGGCGAATCGGCGAGTTCGCGCAGCCTGCCGTAACCCTCGACCATGTCCGCCACGCTGTAGACGATCGGGAACGGGCGGGCCTGCTCCATATTGGCGTAGAAATGCGAGGCATCCGACGCCACCACGACCCGGCCGCGGCGCGTCGCCACGCGCACCACCTGCAGGCCCATGGTGTGGCCGCCGATCAGGTGCAGTGAAATACCGGGGGCGAGCTCTGCGTCGCCGTCGTGAAAGCGCACCCGGCCGGCGTACGCCCGGCGCACCATGCCCACCACTTCCTCGACTTCATAGGCGCCGCTGAACACCGGCTGCCCCATGTGCCGACCGGTCGCGTAGTGCATCTCGAGATCCTGCAGGTGAAACGTCGCCGCGGGAAACAGGTCGAAATTGCCGACGTGGTCGTAATGCAGGTGCGTGATCACCACGTCCTTTATTTTTTTTGCGTCGGCATCCAGCAAACCCAGGGCCTGCGCCGGGCAGCGCAGGTGGTCGCGCTGGCGCTTGGCAGCCATCGGCGCCGAGAAACCGGTGTCGACGACGATCTCGCGGCCCTCGCCGCGGATCAGCCAGACGAAATAGTCGAGCGGCATCGGGCCGTCGTGAGGATCTCCGCCGATGAAGTTTTCCGAGGCGCGCCGCGCGTGATGCGCGTACTTGATCGCGTAGACCTCGTACCGCGGCTCGCTCACTTGAACGCGATCTTCCCGAATTTCCGCTTGCCGACCTGGACCGTGATCGAGGCGCCCGCCTCGAACCGCCTCGACAGGTCGGCAAAGCGCTCGCCGTCGACCCGGACCCCGCCTTGCTCGATGACGCGCTGCGCCTCGGTGACGCTGGGCACGAAGCCGGCGAGTTTCAGGGCATGGGTGAGCTGCAGGGAACCTCCCTTCGGAACCGGGACCTCGAAAACCTGCATTTCCTGCGGCGCCTTGCCGAATTCCTCCTCGGCGCGGATCGCCGCCTCCCTCGAATGAAAGCGCGCGACGATTTCCTTGGCGAACAGAACCTTGATCTCGCGCGGATTGCGCTCTGCCTCCACTTCCCTTCTCCAGGATCGCACCGTCTCGAGGGATTCGAAGGAGAGCAGATCGATATAGCGCCACATCAGCTCGTCGGAGATGCGCATCAGCTTGCCGAAGATCTCCTTCGCCGGTTCGTCGATGCCGATGTAGTTGCCGAGGGATTTCGACATTTTTTCCACGCCGTCCGTGCCGACGAGCAACGGCATGGTCAGGATGCACTGCTGTTCCTGGCCAAAGTCCTTCTGCAGCTCGCGCCCGACCAGCAGGTTGAATTTCTGGTCGGTGCCGCCGAGTTCCACGTCCGCCTTCATCGCCACCGAGTCGTAGCCCTGCATCAGCGGGTAAAGCAGTTCGTGCACCGAGATGGGCTGCCCCGCCTTGAAGCGCTTGGAGAAATCGTCGCGCTCCAGCAGGCGCGCCACCGTGTAGCGCGAGGCGAGCCGGATCATCCCCTCGGCGCCGAGCTTGTCGGACCACTCCGAGTTGAACATCACCTGCGTTTTTTCCGGATCGAGGATCTTCGACATCTGCGCGCGGTAGCTCTTCGCGTTGTCGAGGATCTGCTCGCGCGACAGCGGCGGGCGCGTCTGGTTCTTGCCGGTCGGGTCGCCGATCATGCCGGTGAAATCGCCGATGAGGAACTGGATGGTGTGGCCCAGGTCCTGGAAATGGCGCAGCTTGTTGATCACCACCGTGTGGCCGAGATGCAGGTCGGGGGCGGTCGGATCGAGGCCGAGCTTGATGCGCAACGCCCGCCCGGTCTTCAGCTTGCGCACGAGTTCTTCCTCGACGATCAGTTCGTCGGCACCGCGCTTGATGCGCGCCAGCGCTTCAGTTACGTCGGCCATGCGTGATACACTTCCTAGGCATCTGAATAACAAGGGATTCTAGCCGATTCATGGGGGAGGAGCAGTGAGGACGGCAGTACCGTTCCGGCGCGCCGCAGGCTTGGCCGTATTCGCGCTGTCGGGCGCGGTTGCCGCCGTGGTCGCGCTCGTGCCCGCGACCGACGCCGAGCTGCTGCTCGCAAAAGCGGCGGTACTTGAACCCGTTGCGATCCACGTCAGCGAAGCTCTGCTGCCGGCGCCGACATTCTATGTACGCGAAGATCGCTTCCAGCGCGGCGACACGCTCCCGGCGCTGCTTTCCCGCCTGGCGATCGGCGACGCCGACCAGCAAAGGCTGCTTCGCCAGCGTGAAATCAGGTTGCTCCGCCCCGGCACCATCGTCACGGCGGAAGTACGTCCGGGCGGCGAACTCGTCTGGCTCGACTTTCTCACCGCACGCGATACGGTCGTGCACATCGATCGAGTCGGACAGGGCCTGATCGCGAGCGAGGGGTGGGCGCAGATCATCACCCGGACCGAGCTGAAGTCGGCCGTCATCCGCTCGTCGCTGTTCGCGGCAACCGACGCGGCCGGAATCCCGGACAGCGTCGCCGTCCAGCTGGCGGATATTTTCGCCAGCGACATCGATTTCTACCGCGGGCTGCGCCAGGAAGATCGCTTCTCCGTTGTCTACGAGATGCAGTCGATCGACGGCCGGCCGCTGCGCGCCGGCCGCGTCCTTGCGGCGGAGTTCGTCAACCAGGGCCGGGCGCACCGGGCCGTCTGGTACGCCGGCGGCTACTACACCCCCGAGGGCAAGAACATGCGCAAGGCGCTGCTGCGCACCCCGCTCGAATTCTCGCGCATCAGTTCCGGGTTCGGCATGCGCCAGCATCCTTTCCTCAAGTCCTGGCGTGCACATCAGGGCGTGGATTACGCGGCGCCGGTGGGCACGCGCGTGCGCGCGGTCGGCGACGGCGTCGTCGAATTCGCCGGCCGAAAAAACGGCTACGGAAACATCGTCATCCTTCGCCACGGCAATCAGATCTCGACCGAGTATGCGCATCTGAGCGCGTTCGGGCGCGGCATTCACAGCGGCGCGCGCGTCGCCCAGGGCGACACCATCGGCCTCGTAGGCCAGACCGGTTGGGCCACCGGACCGCACCTCCACTACGAGTTCAGGGTGGCGGGTGCTTCGCGCAATCCGCTTTCCGTTCCCCTGCCCGCCGGCCTGCCGATCGCGCAGCAGGATGTAGCGGCGTTCCGCGCGCGTTCGCAACCGCTGGTGGCTCAGCTCGATCTCCTCGCAAACAATCGGGTCGCCGCTGCAGAGTGACTCCTGAGCTTTATGTCGGCCTGATGTCGGGCACCAGCCTCGACGGGGTCGACGCAGTGCTGGCGGATCTCGCCGGCGCAAAACCCCGCCTGATCGCGGACGCCCACCTTGCGTTCGACGCTCCACTGCAGCGTGAACTGCTCGCACTCAATTCAGCCGGCGCGAACGAAATCGAGCGCGCCGCTCTCGCCGGCAATGAGCTGGCCGGGCGCTATGCCGCCGCCGTGGCGGAGGTCCTCTCCAAGGCGAAGACGCAGCCCGCCGAGGTTCGTGGCATCGGCTGCCACGGCCAGACCGTCCGCCACCGCCCCGACCGCGGCTACACCACCCAGATCGGCAATGCGGCGCTGCTGGCCGAATTGACCGGGATTCGCGTGGTGGCGGACTTGCGCAGCCGCGACGTCGCCGCCGGCGGGCAGGGCGCGCCGCTTGCGCCGGCTCTCCACGCTGCGGTGTTCGCAGACCCCGCGGAAGATCGCGCCGCGATCAACCTCGGCGGCATCGCCAATCTGACTTCTCTGCCCCGCAAGGGCGCCTTCATCGGCTTCGACAGCGGTCCGGGGAATTGCCTGCTCGACCTGTGGGCCGCCCGGCATCTCGGCAAGAAATTCGACGCCGGCGGGAGCTGGGCCGCGGGTGGGCGGACGATCCCGGGATTGCTCGAGCGCATGCTGCAGGAGCCCTATTTCACGGCGCCGCCGCCCAAGAGCACCGGGCGCGATCTCTTCAACGAAGCCTGGCTGCGCTCCATGCTGAAGGGGGACGAAGAAGCGCAGGCGGTGCAGGCGACGCTTCTCGAACTGACGGCGCGCAGCCTCGCCGATGCCATCGCCAGGCATTGCGCTGGCGCCCGCCGGATGATCGTCTGCGGCGGCGGCGCGAAGAACGGCGTGCTGCTGCGCCGCCTCGGCGAGCTCTCGGCTCCCGCGCTGCTCGAGACCAGCGACCGCCACGGCATCGATCCCCAACTGGTCGAAGCCGCGGCGTTCGCCTGGCTGGCGAAGCAAACGCTGGACGGAAACCCGGGGAACCTGCCCTCGGTCACCGGCGCGCGCGGCCCGCGCGTGCTCGGCGCCATTTACCCGGCCTAGAAATGACAACGGGCGCCGAAGCGCCCGTCACGCAACTGCGCCAGCGCCTGTCGCGCTATGCGGAGAACGACGATCCGCAGCCGCAGGTCGAGGTCGCGTTCGGATTCTTGATGACGAACTGCGCGCCTTCCAGTCCTTCGGTGTAGTCGATTTCGGCGCCGGTCAGGTACTGGTAGCTCATCGGGTCGATGAGCAGCTGGACGCCGTTCTTCTCCATCACGGAGTCGTCCTCGTTCTGTACTTCGTCGAAGGTGAAGCCGTACTGGAACCCGGAGCAGCCGCCCCCGGTGACGAACACGCGGAGCTTCAAGCCCGGGTTGCCTTCCTCCTCGATCAGCTGCTTCACCTTGCTCGCCGCGTTGTCCGAGAAGATCAGCGGCGGCGGCAATTCGGTTACTGCATTTTCGGCTACTGCATTCATTGCGTTCTCCTGTTACCGCCTGTTTACTTTGCAACCTTCAGTTCTACGCCCCTGACCTCGGCGGCGTGGTGCACCAGCCGCCCTTCGATCACCGCGCCCTGCTGGATCTCAATGCTCTTATAGTGGATATCCCCTTTGACACGCGAATTGGCCTGAAGTTCGAGCGTCTCGCGGGAGTCCACCGGCCCGTTGATGGTGCCGTTGACGACCACGTGGGCGGCCTGGACTTCGCCGTCGATGCGCGCCTGCTCCGAAACCACCAGCGTGCCCGGCTGGTCGGGCAGCGCAGCCACGTTGCCGCGCACCGCGCCATCGACGCGCAACCCGCCGCTGAAAAACACGTTGCCCTCGATGCGCGTGGTGGCGCCGATCAGGCTGTCGATGCGGTTCTGCGGCTTGCTCTCTTTTCGAAACATGCTCGTTGCTCCTTCAGCCCAGCGTCACGCTCTGGACCGCTTTGGGTTCCGCCGATCCGGTCTCGTAAACGCGCACCTGCACGCTCGTGACCTTGGCCTTGGGACTCACCCGGAAAGTGCCGTCAACCCTCTGGAAGTGCTTGAATCCCAACCGGAAGCTTGGCGAATCCGGATTGCCTTGCCCCGGTACCATGATCATAGCACTGCGGCCGCCTTCCGTCAGACTGACCACCAGTTCGAGCCGGCCCTGGAAGTCGCGCCCGCGGCGCGCGCCCGAAGCCAGCAGCAACACTCCGTAGCGGTATTCGCCCGGGATCACATCAGATTCCGCCTTGAAGCGCAGGATCGACAGCGGCGCCGTGTTCGCGGTATCGGAGGAAAGCATGCTCTCGAAGATCGCAAGCTCCTCGCGCAGGCGGGCGTTTTCCTGCTCCAGGCCGCGGGCCTGCTGCGCCAGCTTCTCCTGCGCCGTACGCGCGATCGAAACCTTGCTGTCGGCCGCATTGGCGACCGCGCTCAGGCGCTTGAGCTCGTCGCGCACCTTGGCGAGATCGCTGCGCGCCGCCGAGAGTTCCTGCTCGACCTCGCTGCGGTCGAAACCGGCGAACCTCCGGCCGGCGTCGTACATCCACGCGGCAAGCGCGGTCGAAAACGCGAGCAGTACTGCGACGCCGAGCCAGCGCAGGTACCAAGGCACGTGCGTGCGCACCGACACCTTCGGCGCGGCGATGCCGAAGCGCTGGCGCAGCTTGGAGAAGCGGCCGGCCACCTGGAATCCCCTAGGGAACCACCGACACCTGCTCCAGGCCCATCGCCTCGGGCAGACCGAACATCAGGTTCATGTTCTGCACCGCCTGCCCCGACGCGCCCTTCATGAGGTTGTCGATCACCGACAGCACGACCAGCGTATTGCCGCGCCCCTCACCCTCCGGGGGACGATGCACCGCGATCCGGCAGACGTTCGCCGCGCGCGTGGAACGGGTATCGGGGTGGCTTCCCGCCGGCATGACGTCCACGAACGGTTCGTTCGCGTAGCGCTTCTCGTACAACGCCTGAAAATCCATTTCCTTGGCGATGCGTCCGTAGAGCGTGGCGTGGATGCCGCGGATCATCGGCGTGAGATGCGGAATGAAGACCAGGCCGATTTCACGTCCCGCCGCCAACGCCAGCCCCTGCCGGATCTCCGGCCAGTGCCGGTGCCCGCCGACGGCGTAGGCCGCGAAGTTGTCCGACGCTTCGGCGTACATGAGATTCTGTTCCAGTTTGCGCCCCGCACCCGACACGCCCGACTTGGCGTCGGCGATCAAGTGGTCCAGGTCGACGGCGGCGGCTTCAACCAGCGGCAGGAGCCCGAGCTGCACCGCGGTCGGATAGCAGCCCGGATTCGCCACCAGCCGCGCGCCGCGGATCTTGTCGCGGTTCACTTCGCAAAGGCCGTACACCGCCTCGGCAACCAGCTCCGGCGAAGCGTGCTTCACCTTGTACCAGCGCTCCCACTCGACGACGTCCTTGATGCGGAAATCGGCCGAAATATCGACGACACGCACGCCGGCATCGATGAGCGCGCGCGCTTCGCCCATCGCCACGCCGTTGGGCGTGGCGAAGAAAACGACGTCGCATTTTTTCAGCGGCGCCTGGTCCGGATGGGAGAACGCAAGCGACACGCGGCCGCGCAGGCTCGGATACAGAGCGCTTACCGCCTTGCCCGCCTCCTGCCGCGAAGTGATCGCGGACAGCTCGACCTGCGGATGCTGCGCGAGCAGCCGCAGGAGTTCGATCCCCGTGTAACCCGTTCCGCCAACGATTCCCGCCTTGATCATGCGCTTCACCTTCCTGAAACAAAAAGCCGCCCGAAGGCGGCTTTTTTTATCATCTGGACCCCGACTCTTCTGTCGGGCTCGGTCTCAGCGTTTGGAGTACTGCTTGCGCCGCCGCGCCTTGTGCAAGCCGACCTTTTTTCGCTCCACTTCGCGCGCATCGCGGGTTACCAGCCGCGCCGCGCGGAACACCGGCTTGAGCGCCGCATCATACTCGATCAGGGCGCGCGCCAGACCATGGCGCACGGCGCCCGCCTGGCCGTTCTCGCCGCCGCCATTCACGTTCACCTTGATGTCGAAGCTGGCGAGGTTCTTGGTCAGCTCGAGCGGCTGGCGCACGATCATGCGCCCGGTTTCGCGGGCGAAGAACACATCCACCGGCTTGCCGTTCACCTCGAACTGCCCCTTGCCGGGCTTGAGGAACACGCGCGCGACCGAACTCTTGCGCCGCCCCGTGCCGTAGTAGTAATCGCCGACCATGTCAGATCTCCAATGCTTTCGGTTGCTGCGCCGTGTGCGGGTGCTTGGCGTCGGCGTAAATCTTCAGTTTTCTCAGCATCGCGTAGCCGAGCGGGCCTTTCGGCAGCATGCCCTTCACCGCCCTCTGCAGCGCCCGGTCCGGAAATTTCGCGTGCAGCTTGCCGAAATCGGTTTCCTTGATGCCGCCCGGGAAATTGGTGTGGCGGTAGTATTTCTTGCCGAGCGTCTTGCGCCCGGTGACGCGGATCTTCGCCGCATTCAGCACCACGATGTAGTCGCCGGTATCGACGTGCGGCGTGTATTCAGGCTTGTGCTTGCCGCGCAGGCGCATGGCGATCTGCGACGCGAGGCGGCCGAGCACCTTGTTCTGGGCGTCGACGACGTACCAGCCGTGAATCACTTCCTCTGCTTTTGCGGCGAATGTCTTCATCACTTGGCTGCTGGAGAAAAGGCGCGAATCTTATCAAAAAAACGGCGCAACCTGTTGAGATTGCGCCAAATCCACCTGTTGGAGGAGGGTGGAGGAGACAAACCCATTATGCCGAAGTTTTTGTTGCATCGCAATATAAATAATATAATTTAAAATCATGCCATTAGAACATTCTGGGGGCCGTATGGAATGCACGGTACGCTGGGGCGCAGGAATGACCTTCATTGCCGAGACTGGGAGCAACCACCTGGTGACGATGGATGGCGCCCCGGACGGCGGCGGCCGCAACCTCGCGCCGCGCCCGATGGAAGTCCTGCTCGCCGGCGCTGGCGGCTGCACTGCCTACGACGTAGTGGTTATCCTGAAGAAAAACAGCCAGGACGTCAGCGGCTGCGAGGTGCAGCTGTCGGCGGAGCGCGCGGCCGCGGATCCGAAGGTATTCACGAAAATCCATTACCGCTTCGTCGTGCGCGGGAAGAACCTCAAGCGGAGCCTGGTCGAACAGGCGGTGCGCCTGTCGCACGAGAAGTACTGCTCGGCAACCGCGATGCTCGCCAGGACGGCCGAAATCACCAAGGATTTCGAGCTAGTCGAAGAGTAGCGTCAGATGCTGTAGGCCAGGGTGGTCATGACCTTTGCCGCCGCGCGCATGCCCAGCTTCACCGGCTCTGGAAGATCCGCGGCCCCCAGCGTAATGGCGTTCACGCGATGCTTCGCCTCGTCTTGGCGCATCCCTTCAATTACCGCTCGGCTCCTGCGGTCCTCCGGAGACAGCTCCGCCAGATGGCCGGTAAGATGCTCCTCCACTTGGCGCTCCGTCTCCGCCAGGAAGGCGAGGCTCCAGCGGTCGCCGAGCGCGCCCGCCGCGGCACCGATCGCCAGCGACCCGGCGTACCAGAGCGGGTTGAGCAGACTCAGATGCCCGCCCAGTTCGCGAACGCGATCCGCGCTCCAGGCCAGATGATCTTCCTCCTCGCGCGCGGCCCGCTCCAGCGATTCCCTGTTGCGCGAATCGCGCGCCGCAAGCGCCTGCCCCCGGTAGAGCGCCTGCGCGCAAACCTCCCCGGCGTGATTCACGCGCATCAGCGCCGCGGCGCGCGCCCGCTCGCCGTGGCCGCGCTCGCGATCGGCCACGCCTTCGGCCGGCGATGGACGCACTGCATGGTGGATGCCGGAGACCACGCGCAACGCGCGGTCAAAGTGCAGGATCAATGAATCAAGCCGCGACACGGATTTTCCATCTGCACACGATTCTACAAGGCACCGGGCGACGCAAAAAAAACGGGCGCCTTGCGGCGCCCGTTTGATATTGCTGTCTTCTTCTTGCTGCGTCTTAGTACGCGTGACGCATGGTGATGCTAAACAGCCTCGGGTCTTCACCCGCGGCCGGAGCCACACCAACGCCCAACGACGTTGCAGTAAAGAGGTTGTAGTTGGAATTCGCGCTGTTGTTGATCCTGGCGTAAGTAACCGCGACGGACGTGCGCTTCGACAGGTCGTAGGCGTAGGAAACCGCGAACATCGTGGCTTTCGAGTTCGTGCCGGCGGCGAAGGCCTTATCGTTACCCGCCCGATCGAAGTGCGCGAAGATTGTGTTGTTGCCCCAGTTGTAGGACAACGGGATCGACCACGCCGAGCGGTTATTGATCGCTACGCCGGTGACGCTGTTCTTGATCTTCGACTTGTCCCAGGCCAGACCGACACGGAACCCGTTCCATTCGTAGTGACCATACAGACGGTCGCCACGTTGATCCCCTGCCGCCTGAGCTGTACCCCCGACTGCGGCTGCAACGGCCGTAGCGTTATCCTGCTTCGCCGTCCAGTAGCTATAGCCGACCTGCCAGTTCTGGCCCGAGAAGTTCGGGTTCAGGTTCCAGGCGTTGCCGCGCCGGACAGTGCTGTTGATATCGGCTTCCGCAGCGAACGGGTTGGCCGAGTAGGCCACGATCATCCAGAACGGGCCGAAATCCGGCGTCTTGTAAAACACCACGTTGGTGGTACGCGTCGCGTTCGCGATCGATTGCGAAGCAGCACTGCCCGCGCCGGCCACGTAGGCGAGCAGCGAAACGCTGTTGCCGCGCAACGAGCCCTTGGTGGCCAGATAGTCTTCATTGTTGAAGTAGTG
>DATBQR010000010.1:0-108636 GCA_036560705.1 Burkholderiales bacterium
CGATGCGCTTCTAACGGAAGCCATGAGGATATTCGACCACTTCTATTCCGCGTACTCGGAGCGGAAAACCGCTTCAACCTGATGTTGCGTACAGGCGATTTTCGAATGCGGCAGGTCGCGGATGCTAAGCTCGCCCGATGATTTCCAGATTGGCGTACTTGCTTCTTGCTCTGGCGCTGCCTGCGGCGGCGCAGACGTTTCCCTACAAGCCGGTCAGGATCATCGTGGTCTACCCGCCCGGCGGCACCAGCGACGGGGTGACGCGCCTGCTGGCGGAGAAGCTGGCGCCCGCGCTCGGCCAGCCGGTGCTGGTGGAGAACCGCGGCGGCGCGGGCGGCGCGATTGGCATGGACGCGATGGCGAAGTCCTCGGCCGATGGCTACACGATCGCGTTTTCGGCGATCAGCCCGCTGACGCTGCTACCGCATGTCGGCAAGGTGCCCTACGACCCGACCAGGGATATCGCCGCGGTGGCGAGCGTAATGTATTCGCCGGTCTACCTGCTGGCGACGCCGTCGTTCACCGGCAAGGACTTCGCCGATGTCGTCGCGCAGTCCAAGGCAAAACCGGGCGCGCTGCGCGTCGGCACCTCGGGAATCGCGACGCTCGGCCACCTGATGGTGGAGCAACTCAGGATCGCGGGCCTGGACCTGACCCACGTGCCCTACCGCGGCGGCGGCCAGGTGATCACCGACGCGGCCGGCGGCCAGTTCGAGTTGTTCACCGCCAATCCCGGCCCGGGCGTGAACGCGCTCCTCCAGCAGGGAAAATTCCGCATCCTCGCGGTCGCCGCGCCCGGGCGCCTCGCGGCCCTGCCGGTGGTGCCGACGATGACCGAGCTCGGCTACCCGGAGTCGAACTACACCTCGCACTTCGGCCTGTTCGCGCCGGCGAAAACGCCCGCGGCGGCGCTCGGACGCCTGCACGCGGAGATCAACGCCGTGCTCGCCCTACCGGAAGTCGCCGAGCGGCTGACGAAACTGGACAACGTGGTGGCGCCCTCGAGCACCGAACAGTTCGCGCAGGTGATCAGGCGCGAATACGAAGCGAATGCGAGAATCGTGGCAAAGGCCGGGATAAGGAGCGAGTGATGAAGATTCTTGCGTTTGCGGTTCTTCTGTTTTCGTCGTGGATCGGCAGCCTCCAGGCGCAGCCGTATCCCTCGCATCCGATCCACCTCGTCGTCGGCTTCACGCCCGGCGGCGGGGTGGACATCAATGCGCGGCTGCTGGCCCCCAGGCTCTCCGATATTCTCGGACAGCCGGTGATCGTCGAGAACAAGCCGGGCGCCGGCACCAACATTGCCAACGAATATGTCGCGAAATCGGCCCCAGACGGCTACACGCTGCTGTTCAACAGCCCGGCGGTCGCCATCAACATGTCGCTGTACCGGAATCCGCCCTATGACCTGCTGCGCGACCTCGCCGGCGTCTCGGTGTTTTCCGACAGCACCAACATCCTGGTGGTGCCCGCGTCGCTGCCGGTGAAGTCCGTCCGGGAACTGGTCGCCCTGGCACGCGACAAGCCCGGGGCGCTCAACTTTTCCTCGGCCGGGTCGGGCACCACGCAGCACCTCGCCGGCGAACTATTCAAGCTGCGCACGGGGACCAGCATCGTGCACGTGCCCTACAAGGGCAGCGCGCCGTCGATCGCCGCGCTGCTCGGCGAGCAGGTGCAGCTCAGCTTCGTCAATCCGCTGGCCATCGGAGCGCACGTGAAATCCGGGCGCCTGCGCGCGCTTGCAGTGGCCGGCGCCAAGCGCAGCGCGCTGATGCCCGACGTGCCGACGATGAAAGAGGCCGGCGTCGAGGGAGTCGAGGTGCCGCTGTGGTTCGGCATGCTTGCGCCGGCGGCGACGCCGCGCGAAACCATCGCCCTGCTGGCGGCGGGCGTGGCGCGCGTCGCGCGCGATCCGGACATGCGCAAGCGGCTCGAAGAACAGGGCGCAGAGCCGGTGGGCGACTCGCCGGAGGAATTCGACCGGCTATTGCGCGAGGAAGTCGGCAAGTGGGCCGAGGTGGTGAAGGTGTCGGGCGCGCGCGCCAACTAGCGTGCCCGCAGGCCGCTAGCGCTTGGCGGCCACCGTCCTGTCCAGGAAACCGACGATGAGCTTCAGCAGCTCGTCCTCGTGGCCCTCGAAGAAGTGCTTCGCGCCCGGCACCATGACCTGGCCGGAGCCGGGATTGGCGAGGATCTGCTTCTTGCGCTCGTCCGCGCCCCACATCGTCACCGTCCAGTCGTTGCTGCCGAAGACATCCAGCACCGGGATCTTGATGCGGTACATCTCCTCCAGGCCCTGCAGGATGCCGACGTACACCCAGGCCTTGACGGTAGTGTCGTCGGTACGGATCAGGTACTGGTTCGCCATGGTGGCACCCAGGCTGTGCGAGACGATGCCGATGTTCTTGTAGCCCTTGCCCTTGAGGAAATCTACCGCCAGCTGGAAACGCTCGCGCGCGTCCGGGTAGAGCGGCACGTACAGCCCGAGGATGGCGGTGCTTGGCAGCACCGGCAGCTGGATCGACAGCGTGGTGTAGCCCATGTCGGCGAGGCGCGTGCGCAGTGTGCCGTAGAGCTCGAAGTCCGGGCTCCAGCCGCGGCCGTGGGCGATGATCACGGACCCTCTGGGGGTTTTTGCTTCGGTAAACAAACCAAGAAAGCGGTGTCCGTTCTTCTGCTGCAGCCACACCGCATTGCCGATCATCAGGGTCGGCAGGATATCGTCGGCCCAGCGCTTTTCCTTCGCGTAGTCCTGGGAAAAGCAGGCCTGCGAAAGAAAGAGAAAAACAAAAAGCCCGCCTAGGCGGGCTTTTTGTCGGAGCGAAAAGCTGTTACGCAAGGCTGAACGGCATCTTGCGAAGCCGCTTGCCGGTGAGCGCGTAGAGCGCGTTCGCCAGCGTCGGCGAGAACAGCGCCATGCCCGGCTCGCCGATGCCGCCCGGCTTCTCGGTGCTGTTCACGATGTGCAGCTCGATCTTGGGCGTCTCCGGCATCCGCAGCATCTTGTACTGGTGGAAGTTGGTCTGCTCGATGCGGCCGTCCTTCAGCGTGATGTCGCCGTAGAGCGCCGCGGTCATGCCGAACACGATGTTGCTCTCCAGCTGCTGCTTGACGATGTTCGGGTTGACCATGCGCCCCAGGTCCACTGCGACCACGACCCGGTGCACCTTGATCTGCCCGTTCACCACCGACGCCTCCACCACCTGCGACATGTAGGTGTCGTAGCCCTCCATCAGCCCGATGCCGCGCGCGCGGCCCTTCGGCAGCGGCTTGCCCCAGCCCGCTTCCTTGGCGGCGAGCTTGAGCACGTTGGCGAAGCGCGGCTGCTTCTCGAGCAGCGAGAGGCGGTACTCGTAGGGATCCTTGCCCGCCGCCGCCGCCATTTCGTCGATGAACGACTCATTGGCGAACACGTTCAGTGCGTGCGACACCGACCGCAGGTAGCCGACCCTGAGTCCGGTGTCGTGGATCACCGTGGCGACCGCCTGGTTGGGAATGTCGTACGGCACCAGGATGGCCTCGGTCATCAGCGGATCGACCCCGTCCTTCACCAGCGGCGGGAACAGGCGCGAGGTGACCGACGGCGAGCTCATCTTGAAGGAGAGCGCGGTCGGCTTGCCGCCCGCGTCCAGCCCGGCGGACATCTGCGTCAGGCTGATCGGCCGGTAGAAGTCGTGCGTCATGTCGTCTTCGCGCGTCCACACCAGCTTCACCGGCACGCCGGTGATCTTGGAGATCTCGACCGCCTGCGCCATGTAGTCGCAGTCGATGCGCCGGCCGAAGCCGCCGCCGAGGAACGTGGTCTTGACGGTGATCTGCTCGGGCTTGAGGCCGGTGATCGCCGCCGCCATGCCCAGCGCCAGCTGCTGGAACTGGATCGAGCCGATCAGCAGCGCCGAGTCCTTGCGCACGTCCGCCGTGAAATTCATCGGTTCCAGCGGCGAGTGCGAGAGGAACGGCATTTCGTAGGTCGCCTCGACCTTCTTCGCCGCCGCCTTCATGCCGTCGGCGACGTTGCCCTGCTGCTTGATCGTCGCGCCGGGACTGGACATCGCCGCGGCGAGTCCCGCCGAGACGGATGCCGAGCTGAGCGTCTTGTTCGCGCCCTCGTCCCACTTGACGTCGAGCGTGTCGCGGGCCGTCTTGGCCTGCCACCAGGTGTCGGCCACCACGGCGACGCCGTCGGTGATCTGCACCACGTGCTTCACGCCCGGCATCGCTTTCGCCTTGGTGGCGTCGTAGCTGACCACCTTGCCGCCGATCACCGGGCACTGCGCCAGCGAGGCGTAGAGCATGCCGGGCAGCTTGACGTCGATGCCGTAGATGGTCTTGCCGCGGATCTTGTCGGCGGTGTCCATGCGATGCAGCGGCTTGCCGACGTAGCGGAACTTGGACGGATCCTTGAGGGTGACATCCTTCGGCGGCGTGAGCTTGGAAGCGGCGTCGGCGAGCGAGCCGTAGCTCGCCTTCTTGCCGCCCGGGCCGGTGACCCAGCCGTTGCTGGCTTTGAGCGCAGACGCATCCACGCCCCACTTCTGGGCAGCGGCGGAAACGAGCATCATGCGCGCCTGGGCGCCGGCGACACGCAGCTTTTCCCAGCCGTCGCGCACCGAGGTCGAGCCGCCGGTGATCTGGCCGCCCAGCATGCCGTTGATGTACACCTCGCCCGGCGGGGCGAAATCGACCTTGACCTTGCTCAGGTCGACTTCGAGTTCTTCCGCGACCAGGGTCGGCAGGGCCATGACCACGCCCTGTCCCATTTCGGAACGCGCGCAGAGAATGGTGATCCTGTTGTCGCTGCCCACGCGGATCCAGGCGTTGATCGCCGATTCGCTGGCGGCGTAGGCCATGCCGCGGAACGCATCCGGCAGCGCGACGCCGATCACCAGGCTGCCGCCCACGGCGGCGCTGGATTTGATGAAGGAACGACGGGCGGGGTTCTTGAGTTGGCTCATGATCAGGCTCCCTTCCCACC
Source organism: Burkholderiales bacterium (assembly GCA_036560705.1). Classification (GTDB taxonomy): domain Bacteria; phylum Pseudomonadota; class Gammaproteobacteria; order Burkholderiales; family SG8-39; genus RBG-16-66-20. The sequence goes on from DATBQR010000010.1 coordinate 4,976, forward strand.
GGCGGCCTGATGGATGGCGGCGCGGATGCGTGGATAGGTGCCGCAGCGGCAGATGTTGCCCGCCATGGCGTTGTCGATGTCTGCGTCGGTCGGCTTCGGCTTCTCGGTGAGAAGCGCGGTCGCGGACATGATCTGGCCCGATTGACAGTAGCCGCATTGCGGAACGTCGAGCGAAGCCCAGGCCGCCTGTACTTTCTTGCCGACCTCGGAGGCGCCGATGCCTTCGATGGTGGTGATCTTCTTGCCGATGGCCGCCGACAGCGGCGTGCCGCAGGAACGCACCGGCTTGCCGTCCAGGTGCACGGTGCAGGCGCCGCACAGTTGCGCGCCGCAACCAAACTTGGTTCCGGTCATGCCGACGCTATCGCGGATCACCCAGAGCAGCGGCGTGCTCGGGTCAGCGTTTACGTCGTGGTTCTTGCCGTTGATGTCGAGACTTGCCATGTTTCCCTCCCAGAGTCTGAGTGACTGTCTTATTATCCGCCTCCTGAAGAAATTAAACCTCCGCAGTGCAGCAATCGGGGTCCAAATTTATGACAAGAGCGGCTGGAATAATTCTGTTTCTGACGGGCACCTTACTGCAAGGACTGGTGGGAACCGTCCCCGCTTTTGCGCAGGATTTTCCCAACCGACCCGTGCACATCGTGGTGCCCTGGCCACCCAGCGGCAACGTCGATATCACCGCGCGCACGGTGGCGCCGGCGCTGGGCGACGCCCTCGGCCAGCAGGTGATCATCGACAACCGCCCCGGCGCCGGCGGCACCATCGGCTCGGCGCAGGTGGCGAAATCGCCGCCGGATGGCTACACCTTGCTGCTCGGCTCGAGCGGCACCATTTCCAGCGCGCCGGCGGTGTTCAAGACGATCACCTACGACCCGCTGAAGGACTTCACCGCCGTCGGCGCGATCCAGTACGTGCCGATGGTGCTCACCGCGGCGCCGAAGACGCCGGCGGCGACCTACGCCGAATTCATCGCCTACGTGAAAACCAAGGGCGCGCCGGTGAGCATCGCCTCGGCCGGCAGCGGCTCCTCCAACCATCTCGCCATCGAGCTGCTGATCCGCCAGGCGAAACTGCCGCTGCTGCACATTCCCTACAAGGGCAGCGGCCCGGCGATCACCGACCTGCTGGGCAGCCAGGTCGAATCCATGATGGACCAGCTCACCGCTTCGATCGACCACATCCGCAACGGGCGGATAAAGGCGCTGGCCGTGACCTCGTTCGCGCGCTCGCCGCTGCTGCCCAACGTGCCGACGCTGGATGAATCCGGCGTCAAGGGCTACGAGGCGGGCACCTACACCGGGATCTTCGCGCCCTCCGGCACGCCGCCAGCGGTGGTGGCGAAACTCGCCGGCGCCCTGCACAAGGCCCTCGCCAACGAGGGCGTCAAGGAACGCTACCGCGCCATGGGCGCCGACGTCTGGGAGATGAGCCAGGCGGAATTCGACGCCTACGTGCGCGCCGACGTGGAGAAGTGGCGCAAGGTCGCGCGCGAAGCGAATATCGTGGTTGAGTAGTTCTACTTCGGCGAAGACACCACCCGCAGGTACGGCTTGAGCGTCTTGAAGCCCTGCGGATACTTCTTCTTCGCGTCTTCATCCGACACCGAGGTCGGAATGATGACGTCCTGGCCCGGCTTCCAGTTCACCGGCGTGGCGACGCCGTGCTTGGCGTTCATCTGCAGCGCGTCGAGCAGGCGCAGCACTTCGTCGAAATTGCGGCCGGCGCTCATCGGGTAGATGAGCATCGCCTTGATCTTCTTGTCGGGACCGATGATGAACACCGAGCGGATGGTGGCGTTGTCGTTCGCGGTGCGTTTTCCGCCGCTCGCGTTCGGGTGGATCATGTCGTAGAGCTTGGCCACCGCCAGGTCTTCGCCGCCGATCACCGGGTAGTTGACCGCGTGGCCCTGGGTTTCCTTGATGTCGCCCGCCCACTTGCTGTGGTCGCTCACCGGGTCGTTCGACAGGCCGATGATCCTGGTGTTGCGCTTGTCGAACTCCGGCTTGAGCCCGGCCATGTAGCCGAGCTCGGTGGTGCATACCGGGGTGAAATCCTTCGGGTGCGAGAACAGGATCGCCCACTTGTCGCCGATCCACTGGTGGAAGTCGATCTTGCCTTCGGTGGTTTCAGCAGTGAAATTCGGCGCTTCGTCGCCAATGCGGATGGTCATGAGGATTCTCCTTCGGAAAAAACCATTTTACTGCAGGCAGTACCGCGATTCAGCCCTTCTTCTTGCTCTTGCCCGCAATGACCTTGGCGAGGGCAGGGAAATATTCCTTGCCGTAGCCGGCGCGGATCGCCTTCTTGATGGTTTCCTTGGCGTTGTCGGCGCCGTGCAGGAAAAACCCCGCCTCCTCGGCGAGCCGCAGCGCGTAGCGGATGTCCTTCAGCGCATATTCGGAGGAGAAGGCTTTCTCCGGGTAGTCGCCCTTCAGCATCGCCTTCACGCCGTGGTTGCGCAGCGCGAAGCTGTCGGCCGAACCCTTGGACAGCACTTCGAAGGCGAGCTCCGGGTCGATGCCGGCGTGATGGATCAGCGCGAGCGCCTCGGCCAGCGCCACCACGTTCTGGAACAGCACCATGTTGTTGACGATCTTCATCGCCTGGCCCGCGCCCGGAGGGCCGCAGTGTGTGATGTCGCTCGCGATGCATTCCAGCCTCGGCTTAATGCGCGCGAACACCCCGTCGGTCGCGCCCACCATCACCGAGAGCGTGCCGTCCACCGCCGCCTGGCGGGTGCGCGCCACCGGCGCGTCGGCGAACTGGATGCCGCGCGCGAGGAAGCGCGCGCTCAGATCGCGCGCGAGGTTCATCGGCGTGGTGCTGAGATCCACCACCAGGCCGCCCGGCTTGAGGTGCGTGAGGAGGCTGCCGGCGCCGAGGCATACCGCGCTCACCTGCGTCCCGCCCGGCAGGGAGAGAAAAACGATGTCGGCGTGCTCGGCGACGTCGCGGATGGACTCCGCCGGCATCACGCCGGGCTCGTCCATCTGCGCGAGCGCCTCCAGGTCGCTGTCGAAGGCGCGCACCTCTTCTCCCGACTTGGCCGCGAAGTTGCGGCACATCGGGGCGCCCATCACGCCCAAGCCGATGAATCCGAGCATGCCCTACTCCTCCTTCATGACGACGAGCGCATCCACCGCCACCGCGCCCTCCCGCTTGACGATGAGCGGATTCGCCTCGGCCTCGCGCACCGGCCGGCCCTCGATCAGCGCGAGCCGCGAAAAAGCCGCGATCGCCCGCGCCAGCCCCTGCAGGTCTCCCGGCGGCAGGCCGCGGTAGCCGCGCAGCGCGGCAAACCCCTTCACCTGCGCGATCATCTCCAGCGCTCCGGCCTCGTCCACCGGCGCCACGCGCAACACCACGTCATTGTAGAGTTCCGCGAGGATTCCGCCCGCGCCAACCAGCACCAGCGGCCCGGCCACTGGATCGTCGCGGTAGCCGACGATGGCTTCCGCGAGGCCGGCTTCCATGCGCTGGACCAGCAGCGGCTCGCCTTTGTTCGCCAGCGATTTTGCCCTGCTTTCGAATTCCTCGCGGGAGGCGATGTTCAGGATCACCCCACCCACCTCGGATTTATGCGCGACCTCGGCCGAGAGGATTTTCAGGGCGACCGGGTACGGCAGCGAATGCGCGTAGTCCGGTGCGTGCGCGATCGCCGATTCGACGACCGGTAGGTCCATCCCGGCAAATAGCGCCAGCGCCTGCGCTTCGTTCAATTTCCCCTTGACTGGAATGCCCTTCGGCCATTCCAGCGGGCTTTCTTCGCTCCTCTCTTTTGGGCTTTTCCAGGAAAAGTAACTTCTAAATGCATCCGCACAGGCTTCGGGCGTGCGGAAGGCGGCGACGCCCGCCTGCGCCAGCAGCGCGAGGGATTGGTCCGCCTGCGGCGTCATGAACACGGCGAGCGGCTTGCCGCGCCGCTGCGAGGCGGCGATGATGGGGCCGACCGCGTGCTCTGGATGGAATTGCGCCGAGGAGCCCACCACCGCGAGCACCGCGTCGCAGCCGGGGAAATCGAGCAGTTCCGCGACCACCGCGCCGTAGCCCGCGCTTTTCTTTCCCATCGTCAGGTCAATGATCGGCGCATCCGAACCGGGCGTGGCCGTTTCGATGCCGAAGGTTCCCAGGCGATCCACCACGCTCGCCGCGCCGCCGCCCGTAGTGGTCACCACGGACACGCGCGGCGCCCGCGAGAGGTCGGCCGGCTTGCGTCCGGCCAGCAGCGGCCCGATTTCGATCAGCGTCTCCAGCATGTCGACGCGGACGATGCCGCAATCGCGGAAATACGCGTCCAGCGCCGCATCCTCGCCGGCGAGCGCGCCGGTATGCGAGCGCGCCAGGCGCTCGCCCAGCTTGGAGCGCCCGAGCTTGTAGGCGACCACCGGCTTGCCCGCCGCATGCGCCGCGCGCGCGCCGGCGGCGAGCCGCGCGGCGTCGCGCACCGTCTCGAGAAACAGCAGGATCAGCCGCGTCTCCGGATCCCGGGCGAGCAGCTCGACCAGTTCGCCGACGCCGAGATCGGCCTCGTTGCCGACCGATATCAGCTTGGAAAAGCCGAGGCCGCGCGCCGCGCCCCGCGACAGCACGGTGCCGAGCATGGTGCCGCTCTGCGACACGATGCTGGTGGCGCCGGCGGGCGGCGCGTCCATCTCAAGAATCGCGTTCACCGTCAGCGGAACGCGTCCCGTGAGATTGATCATGCCCATGCTGTTCGGCCCGAGCAGGCGCACGCCCAGTTCCCTGGCGCGCGCGGCAAGACGCAACTGCCGCGCCGCGCCCTGCGGCCCCGCGTCGGCGAAGCCGTCGCTGAACACGCTCGCCACCGGGACGCCTTTCGCGCCGCAGTCCTCGATCGCCCCCTCGACGTCCTCGACCATGATGAAGGCGTGATCGATGTCAAAGGGTGTTTCCTTCACGCTCCTGTAGCTTTTCAAGCCCAGAACTTCAGAACGGGAAGCATTGATCGGGGCGATATTTCCGCCGTATCCGTGCTTCAAGAGGTAGCGCTGCGGGCGCGCGGTGTTCTTGGCCTCGTCGCCCGAAGCGCCGACGAGAGCGACCGAGCGAGGCGCAAACAAAGCCCGCGCCAGGTTCATGGCGCCAGGCTTTTCCTTCACTTGGCCCGCGCCAGCGTCATGGGACGAGGGATTTCTCGGACTCGAGCTTCCAGAGCTTCTGCAGGAGCGCCTTCGCCTTGCCTTCGCCGATCACCGGGACGGCGAGTTCCAGGAACTTGGCGTCGAGCTGCGCGTCCGACAGCGGCGCCTCCGGGTCGCCGATGCGCGTCGGCTGCAGGTGTTCCTCCGTGCGGCCGTCGCGCGCGGTGAAGGCCACGCGCGCCGCGCGCTGCCGCGGAAACGCGGCGTCGAGTTCGGGATCGATGGCGACCTCGATGCGCTCCATGAGATCGCGGGTCGCGGCGTCATTCATGCGCGCCGGTTCGAATGCCGCCAGCCGCACGCTGCCGTGCGTGAGCGCGGTGGCGACCACGTACTTGAGCGAGAAGCGCGCCTCCGCCGGCGTGCGCGGCGACTCGTAGCCCGACACCTCCTTGGCGGCGCGGTAGCTGCCGACGCGGATGCGCTCGATCTCGCGCACGGCGATCTTCATGCGGCTCTGCAGCGCCAGTGCACCGTCGATCGCGGCAAAAGTGTGGCCGCAGCAGGTGTGGTTCTTGAAGGTCATGCGGCAAATGTTGAAGGTTTTGCCCAACGACTCGAAAACCCTGTTCCAGTCCGGGCCATCGCTCATCGCCCGCCCGAAACCCGCTTCGCCTTCGATCACGTCCAGCGATCCGGTGACGCCTTCGCGCGCAGCCAGCGCGGCCGTGACGCCCGCCTCCGCCGCGCGCCCCGCGTGCAGGGGCTTGGACATCGAGTCCATGCGGAAGGATTGCTGCAGGCCGGCCGAGAAGGTGGTGACGGTGGCGAGCGCGTGGGCGAAGCGCTTTGCGTCCAGCCCCAGCAGTTCGCAGGCCGCGGCGCAGGCGCCGAACACGCCGATGGTGCCGGTGTTGTGCCAGTACCTGTAGTGCGCCTTGCCCATCGCCGCGCCGATGCGCGTCGATATCTCGTAGCCGACGATGACCGCGCGCAGGAACTGCTCGCCCGAGGCGCCGTTCGCCTGCGCCAGCGCCAGCGCCGCCGGAATCGTCGGCGCGCCTGGATGGTAGATGCCGTCGCGGAAGATGTCGTCCACCTCGACGGTATGCGCCGCGCTGCCGTTGATCAGCGCCGCCGCGCGTACCGTGGCCTTGCGGCCGAGGGCCAGGCAGGCGTTGCCGTGGTCGAGCTCCTCCGCAAGACTTTTTTCGAGAAGAGTCGCGGGAGCAACAACGGCGCCCGGCAGCAGTGCGGCGTACCAGTCGATCACCGCGCGCTTGGCGTGGTGCAGGACTTCGGGGGCGATCGGAATGCCGCGGTATTCCTCGGCCCAGCCGGCGAACCGCTCGACGACGTGCACGGCGCTCAGTTCTTGTAGGACGGGTCGAGCCGGTCGGCGAGGCGCCGCATCGCCGGCCACTCGAGCAGGCCGTAGGCGCGGCGCGTGCCCGGCCGGTACATGTGATTGGTCTTCTCGATCACCTCCCGCGGCGGCAGCACGATGTCGTCGCCGCCGTTCTGCGCCATCAGCTGCGAGAGGCAGGCGCGCTCGATGCGGTAGATGTTGTTGAAAGCCGCCGCCACGCTCCTGCCCGCGGCAAGCACGCCGTGGTTGCGCAGCAGCATCACTTCGCAGTCGCCGAGGTTGGCGATCAGGCGCGCCTTCTCGCCCTCCTCCAGCACCACGCCCTCGTAGTCGTGGTAGGCCACCTTGTCGAAGCGCATGGCGGTCTGCGTCATCGGCAGCAAGCCTTTCTTGAGCGACGCCACCGCCATGCCCGCGAGCGAATGCGTGTGGATGACGCAGAGCAGTTCGGGCCTGGCCTCGTGGATGGCGCTGTGAATGACGTAGCCGGCGGGATTGAATTTATAGCCCAGCCCTTGCGGGAATGCCGGTTCCCACAGCAGCTTGCCCGCGAGATCCACCTTGATGAGCGCCGAGGCGCAGATCTCGTCGTACATCAGGCCGAAGGGGTTGAGCAGGAATTCCTCGGTGCCCGGAATGCGCGCCGAGATGTGGTTGTAGATCAGGTCATCCATGCCGAAATGGCGCACGAGACGGTAGGCGCAGGCGCAATCCACGCGCGCCTCCCATTCCGCGGCGCTCACCTTGCCTTTCAGCGACTGGAAGCGCAGCGGCGGGTAGTCCTTGTCCGGGGTCAGGTCCGGATAAGCCTTGCGCAGGTCGGTAATCTTGCTTTTCATGGGTGAAGTTCTTATACGATAGCACCATGGGGGACGCAAGCGAGCTTGCCGGGAAAGTCGCGCTGGTCACGGGCGGCGCGCGCAACATCGGCCGCGCGATCTCGCTTGCGCTGGCGGCCGGAGGCGCCGCCGTCATGGTGAACGCGCACGGTTCGCGCGAGGACGCGCAGCGGACCGTGGCGCTGATCGAGGCCGCCGGCGGCCGCGCCACGCTGCATATCGCCGACATCACCGACGCCGGCGCGGTGGCTGCGATGGCGGCGGCAGCGGCCAAGGCATTCGGCCGGCTCGACATGCTCGTCAACAACGCGGCGATTCGCGCCGAGACCCCGTTCGGCGAGATGAAACTCGACGAATGGCGGCGCGTGCTCTCGGTGATCCTCGACGGCGCCTTCCTCTGCGCGCAAAGCTGCCTGCCGCACATGGCGCGCGCCGGCGGCGGCGCGATCGTCAATATCGGCGGCATGACGGCGCACAAGGGCGCGGCCGGCCGCGCGCACGTCGTCACGGCCAAGGCGGGACTGGCTGGCATGACGCGCGCACTCGCGCTCGACCTTGCGCCGCACGGCATCACCGTCAATTGCGTGGTGCCGGGGACCATCGAGACGCAGCGCGGCCTGCCGGGCGCGCCCGAGCGTCCCGCCCATCGCCAGGCGCTGCCGCCCGCCGGCCGCCGCGGCGCGCCGGAAGAAATCGCCGCGGCCGTGCGCTTCCTCTGCGGCCCGGGCGCGCGCTACATCACCGGGCAGTCGCTGCACGTCAACGGCGGCGGGTACATCGCATGAAAACGCCCTCCGTAGCGGAAGTCCTCGCCGAGCGCGCGGGCGCACTGCGCGCCGAAAACATCCCCGCCGCGGTCCGTACCGCTTGCGAAAACCTGCTCATCGATGTCGCCGGCCTGTGCGTTGCCGCGCGAAATACCGAATATGCCCTTTCACTTAAAAAGAGCCTGGATGCCGGGGGCGCCTGCACGGCGCTGGGACATGCCGAAAATTACCGGCCCGAAGACGCAGCGCTGCTCAACGGCACCGCCGCGCACGGCGAGGATTTCGACGACACCTTCGAGGGCGGCCCGGTGCACTCGGGCGCGGTGGTGGTGCCGGCCGTGCTCGCCGCCTGCGAGCGCTTCGGCTGCGACGGCAAAGCAGCGCTGCTGGGGATCGCGACGGGCGTGGAGACGATGTGCCGGCTGAGCCTGGTCGCGCCCAAGCTCATTCACAAGGCAGGATTCCATCCCACGGCGGTGCTGGGGGCGATGGCGTCGACGCTGGCCGTTTCGGTTGTTTTGAAATCGGACAAAAACCAAACCGCAAATGCGCTGGGAATCGCAGGAAGCATGGCTGGCGGGATCATCGAATACCTCGCCGAGGGCGCCTGGACCAAGCGCCTGCACGCCGGCTGGGCGGCGCACGCCGGGCTGCATGCGGCGCGCATCGCGCGCGAGGGCTTCACCGGCCCGCGCACGGTATTCGAGGGCGACCACGGGCTGTTTTTTGCTTTTGCAGGAGAAAACAAAGTTCGCTTCGAAGAACTTACGCAGGGCTTCGGCGATGAATGGCGCATGGAAGGCCTCACCTTCAAGCCCTATGCCACCGGCACCATGAACCAGCCCTACATTGACTGCGCGCTGCGTCTCGCGAAGCGCGGCTTTCGCGCCGAGGACGTGGCCGAGGTGCTGTGCGAAACCGCCGAGGGCTACGTGCACCGGCTGTGGGAGCCGCTCGCCGGCAAGCAGCGCCCGGCCAACGACTACGCCGCCAAGTTCAGCACGCCGTTCAACATCGCCGTCGCCTTCGTGACCGGCGGCGCGGGATTCGAGGCCTTCAGCGAACTCACGGTGCGCGACGAACGCATCCTCGGCCTGGCCGCCAGGGTGCGCTACAAGGTGGACCCGGAGAATCCCTACCCGAAGCGCTACACGGGCCACGTTAAAATGACGCTCAAGGACGGGCGCGTGTTCGAGGAACGCCAGCCGCACATCCGCGGCGGCGTGCACGAGCCGCTGCCGCGCGCGGAGATCGAGGGCAAGTTCCGCGGCAACGCCGCTTACGGCGGCTGGCCGGCGCCGCTCGCCGACCGGTTTCTCGCTTTCGCCAAGGAGGCTTTCGATGGTCCGCTGGATCTGTCTGCTTTTCGCCGCTAGTTTTTCCCTGGTCACGGCGCTCGCGCCGTCCAATGCACGTGCACAAGCCTATCCCGCCAAGCCGGTGAAGATCATCGTGCCGGCGCAGCCGGGCGGCGGCCTGGACCTGATCGGCCGCACCGTCGCCGATCAATTGACCCGCGCGATGGACCAATCCTTCATCGTCGAGAACGTGTCGGGCGGCGGCGGCACCATCGCCTCGCAGGCGACGGCGCGCGCCGCGCCGGACGGCTACACGCTGATGGTCGGCTACGTGGGCACGCACGGCACCAATCCGGCGGTGCGCAAGGTTCCCTACGACGCGGTGCGCGACTTCACGCCGGTGGCCATGGTCGGCGGCACGCCGAACATCTTTGTCGTGATTCCGTCCCTGCCCGTGACGGACCTGAGGAGCTTCATCGACTTCGCGAAGAAGAACCCCGGCAAGCTGAGCTACGCCTCCGGCGGCATCGGCACGCTCAATCATCTCGTCATGGAGCAGTTCAAGGCGGCGGCCGGCTTCGACGCCCTCGTCGCGCACTACCGCGGCATCGGTCCCGCGATCCAGGACATCCTCGCCCAGCAGAACATGATGATGATGCCCGGCCTCGCGGCGGCGCTGCCGCACATCAAGTCGCAGAAAATGCGGCCGATCGCCATCACCGGCCTGAAGCGCCATCCGCTGGTGCCCGAGGTGCCCACCTTCGAGGAGTCCGGCTTCAAGGGCTTCGACGGCGTGCAGTGGTACGGCATCGTCGGCCCGGCGAAACTGCCCGCCGAAATCACCCGGCGCCTGAACGCCGAGATCAACAAGGCGCTCGCCTCGCCGTCCCTGCAGGAGCGCCTCTCGGGCGAGGCGATCGAGCCGATGCCGATGACCCCGGAGCAGTTCGGCAAATTCATCCAGGCCGACATCGCGCGCTGGAGCGCACTCGCCCGCGAACGCAAGATATCGCTGGACGACTGACCACACCAGAACCGGCATGGCTTCTCCCTCCAGCATCGGCGACATCGCGCACGTCATCCAGCTCGCCATCGCGCCGGTGTTCCTGCTCACCGGCGTCGGCACCATCCTGGCGGTGCTGAGCAACCGCCTGGGGCGGGCGGTCGACCGCAGCCGCGTGGTGGAAAACCTGCTGCCCGGCCTCGCCGGCGATGTGCTCGCCCTCGCGCAGGATGAGCTCGCCCTGCTTTCGCGCCGCACCCAGCTCATCTACACCTCGATCGTCCTTGCGGTGGGCTGCGCGCTGTTCGTCTGCCTGCTGATCGCGGTCGCCTTCATCGACGCCTTCCTGGCGGTGAACCTCGCCCAGACGCTCGGTGCCCTGTTCGTGCTGGCGATGCTCGCGCTGATCGCCTGCCTGGTCATATTCCTGCGCGAGATTTTCCTCGCCGTCACCAGCGCGCGCCGCGCGATGCGGCAACGGGCCGCAACCTGAGAGAGGGAGCATGCGCGCGGAAAACGTCGGGCATAATGTTTTCTTTGGGAGCGGTTCATGAAACGCATCGCACTGGCATCTGCGTTCACATTCGCCGTCGTCGCCGCGCCCGCGGCGGCGCAGCTCGCGGTATCGGCGAACGACAACAAGCAGATCAACGTCGCCGGCGTCGGCTCCGTCGTGCCGAACGCGGCGCCCGACACCGTGTCGGTCATCGACATGGGCGTATTTCCGCCGCGCCTCGTCGGCGAGGTGCAGGCGCCGGCCAGCGTGGTCGGGCCGCCGACCTCGGTGGCGGTCGCCCCGGACGAATCCTTCGCCCTCGTGAGTTCGGCGACGAAGAAGGATCCCGCCAACCCGGCGAAAGTGGTCGATGACAACCGCCTTTCGGTGATCGACCTGAAGGCGTTGAAAGTCGTGCAGACGCTGGAGGCCGGCGCCGGCGCGGCGGGCGTCACCATCAACGCCTCGGCCACGCTCGCGCTGGTGGCGAACCGCAACGAAGGCACGGTGTCGGTGTTCACCATCAAGGGCATGACGCTCGCGCCGGCCGGCAAGGTCGCGCTCGGCGGCAAGGATTCGGGTCCGAGCACCGTCAAGTTCATCGGCGACGGCAAGCGGGCGCTGGTCACGCGCGACGGCGACAGCACGCTCACGATCCTCGCAGTGGCCGGCCAGAAGGTGAGCGCCACCGGCCGCAATTTCTTCGCCGGCATCCGCCCCTACGGCGCCGATGTCACGCCCGACGGCCGCTATGCCGTGGTAGCGAACGTCGGCCGCGGCCAGGGCGACGCCGACACCGCCAGCCTGATCGACCTCTCCATGAACCCGCCGCGCACGGTGGACACCATTACCGTCGGCCCGACGCCCGAGGGCATCAGGATCTCGCCCAACGGCAAATACGCCGCGCTGGTGGTGCACAACGGCTCGGCCTATTCGCCTTCTTCGCCCTTCTACAACGCCTTCGGCAAGGTCGTGCTGCTCGGCATCAACAGCGGGCGGCTGGTGAAATTGTCCGAAGAGCGCGTCGGCCGCTGGTCGCAGGGCGCGGCATTCTCGGCGGACTCGAGCACGCTGCTGGTGCAGAACATGGTGGAGAAGGACATACAGGTATTCAAGATCGAGCTCGATCAGCTGCGCGACACCTGGCACCGCATCAAGCTCTCGGGCGGCGGCGCCGCCCTCGGAACCGCTCACTGATCCCGGAGGAACCGCGATGAAGCCGGCCGCAGGATTGAAACGCATCGAGGGCGTGCTCTCGCCCGTCGTCACACCGTTCAAGCGCGACCTCTCGCCCGACGCGGGCCGCTTCGTCAAGCACTGCCGCTGGCTGATGAAGAGCGGCTGCGCCGGTCTCGCCGTGTTCGGCACCAACAGCGAGGCGAACTCGATGTCGGTGGAGGAAAAACTCGAGCTGCTGGACGCGCTGGTAAAGGGCGGCGTGCCCGCCTCCGCGCTGATGCCCGGCACCGGCCACTGCGCGCTGAGCGATTCGGTGAAGATGACGCGCGAGGCGGTGCGCCTGGGCTGCGGCGGCGTGCTGATGCTGCCGCCGTTCTATTACAAGGGCGTCTCCGACGAAGGCCTGTTCCGGAATTTTTCCGAGATCATCGAGCGCGTCGGCGACGAGCGGCTGCGCCTGTACCTCTATCACATCCCCCCGGTGTCGAACGTCGCCATCACGCTCGACCTCATCGAGCGCCTGCTCACGCGCTATCCCGGCATCGTCGCCGGCGCGAAGGATTCCTCCGGCGACTGGAACAACACCAAGGCGATGCTGGACCGCTTCAAGGACCGCGGCTTCGACGTGTTCCCGGGCAGCGAGGTGTTCCTGCTCGACGGCCTGCGCGCGGGCGGCAAGGGCTGCATCACCGCCACCGGCAACGTCAATCCCGGACCGATCTCGGAAGTGTTCAAGAACTGGCGCTCCACCGACGCGGACAAGCTGCAGGCCGGCATCACCGCCACGCGCAAGATCATGCAGAAGGTGCCGATGATCCCGGCGCTGAAGGCCGTCACCGCGCACTTCGGCAACGACCCGGAGTGGCGCACCGTGCGCCCGCCTCTGACCGAGCTGACCGCGGACCAGGAAAAGCAGGTCGTCACCGAGCTGAAAGCCGCCGACTTTTCCATGCCGGGGCTGTAGTCCGTGCCCACCGCGCTCGTCACCGGCGCCGGCCGCGGTATCGGCCTCGCTACCGCGCGCGCCTTTCGCGGCGAGGGATGGAAAGTTCTCGGGCTCGACAGGGATTTCTCGGGTTGCGACGAGAAAGGGTTCGAGCGCATCGAATTCGACCTGCGAAATCTTTCCGGGATCAAGGATCTCGCAAAACATGAAATTCATACCCTGGTGAATAACGCCGGGGTTCTCTTCTGCGACCCCTACGACGCCATTCCGGAAGAGCACAAGCGTGAAGTGCTCACGGTGAATCTCGAGGCGCCGGCCAAATTGATCGAATCAGTTTCAGTGCAAATGAAAAAACGTAAATCAGGCCGCATCGTGAACGTGGGTTCGGTGGCGGCTTTCACCGGCCACCCCGACCTCTGGTACGGCATCACCAAGGCCGGGATCCTCAATCTCACCAAGGCCTGGGCGAAAGAACTCGGACCGCACGGCGTGCTGGTCAACGCGGTGGCGCCGGGTCCCACGCAGACCGCGATGTACGACCAGCTGCCGCAGTCGCGCAAGGACGGCGTGATGAAGTCGGTTTATTCCGGACGCGTCTGCCGGCCCGAGGAGGTCGCCGCTGCGATCCTGTGGCTCGGCAGCGCTTGCCCCGAGTACGTGAACGGGACTACGCTGGACGTCAACAACGGATCCTATCCCCGATGACCGCGCGCACCCTGTTCGACAAGATCTGGGACCAGCACGTCGTGGAGGAACTCGGCGACGGCGTGCAGCTGCTGCACGTCGACCGCCACCTGATGCACGAACTCTCCGGCCAGCGCGGCCAGCTCGAGATGAACAAGCGCGGCATGAGGATGCGCAACCCGGAACTCACCGTCGGCTCGATGGACCACGTGGTCTCCACCACGCCGGGCGCGAAGGGCGGCAACGCCCCCTGGGCCGACAAGATGATCGAAACCTTCCGCGCCGAGAGCAAGCGCGCCGGCGTGAAGGTCTACGACATCGGCGAGGACGGCCAGGGCATCGTGCACGTGGTCGGGCCGGAACTGGGCTTCACGCTGCCGGGCGTGCTGCTGCTCTGCGGCGACAGCCACACCTGCACGCACGGCGCGCTGGGCGCGCTCGCCTGGGGCATCGGCACCAGCGAGCTCGTCCACGTGCTGGCGACGCAGACCATCGTGCAGCAGAAGCCGAAGACGATGCGCGTGGATTTCCTCGGCCAGCCGGCGCGCGGCATCGCCGCCAAGGACCTGATCCTCGCGCTGATCGGCAAGATCGGCACCGCCGGCGGCATGGGCTACGCGGTGGAGTACGCGGGCGAAGCGATCCGCAACCTCGACATGGAAGGCCGCATGACGGTGTGCAACCTGTCCATCGAGCTGGGCGCCAAGGTCGGCATGGTCGCGCCCGACCAGAAAACCTACGATTTTCTCGAAGGCCGGCGCCATGCGCCCAAGGGCACACTGTGGGCGCGGGCAATGGAGCACTGGAAAACGCTGTCCAGCGATCCCGCCGCGGAATTCGACAAGGAGCACGTGCTGGACTGCTCTGCGCTCGCGCCGCAGATCACCTGGGGCACCAGCCCGGAGGACGTGATCGGCGTGGACGGCAGGATTCCCGGCAACAAGCCCGAGGCGCTCGCCTACATGGGCCTCGCGGAAGGCAAGCCGATCGCCGGAACGAGAATCGACCGCGTGTTCATCGGCTCCTGCACCAACTCCAGGCTGCCCGACCTGCGCGCCGCCGCCGAAATCGCGCGCGGGCGCAAGGCGGCGAAGCACGTGAAAGCCTGGGTGGTGCCCGGCTCCTGGCGCGTCAAGCAGGACGCGGAAGCCGAGGGCCTGCACCAGGTGTTCCTCGACGCCGGCTTCGAGTGGCGCGAGGCCGGCTGCTCGATGTGCGTGGCGGCCAACGGCGAGGTGGTCGAGCCGCAGGCGCGCTGCGTCTCTACTTCCAACCGCAACTTCGTCGGCCGCCAGGGCCCGCAGGCGCGCACCCACCTCGCCAGCCCGGCGATGGCCGCCGCGGCCGCCATTGCGGGAGAAATTACGGATGTAAGGGATTTTTCCACGTGAACAAGTTCACAACCCTCACCGCCGTCGCCGCGCCCTTCCCGCAGAAGAACGTCGACACCGACCTGATCATCCGCATCGAGCGCTGCACCGGCACGCCGCGCGAGGAAGTCGGCCGCTACGCGTTCGAAATGGTGCGCTTCCTGCCCGGCGGCGCGGAGAACCCGGCGTTCGTGCTGAACCAGCCGCGCTATCGCGGCGCGCAGATCCTGGTCTGCGGCGAATTCTTCGGCACCGGCAGCTCGCGCGAGATGGCCGTCTGGGCGCTCGCCGGCATGGGCATCCGCTGCGTCATCGCGCCCTCCTTCGGCCAGATCTTCTTCGGCAACTGCTTCCAGAATGGATTGCTTCCCATTATTTTGGGCCTCTCCGAAATGCGGGAATTGATGGCTGAGGCCGAAAAAGGTGCGGAATTCAAGATCGACCTGGAAAAACAGCAGATCAACGACAGAGTTCGATTCGACGTTTCCCCGCGCCGCAAGAAAATGCTGCTCGAAGGCCTCGATGAAGTCGGGCTGACGCTGGCGCTGGAGCCGAAGATCGCCGCCTTCCAGGCCGCCGACCGCAAGCGCCGGCCGTGGATCTACCCCTAGCCGCCGGATTCCGTGAAATCGCCGCTGGAAGACGTGAAGGTGCTCGACCTGAGCCACGCGCTGGCCGGGCCTTTCTGCTCGACCATGCTGGCCGACTACGGCGCGCAGGTGATCAAGATCGAGCCGCCGGGGCCGGGCGACATCGCGCGCGCCTGGGGCTCGCCGATGCCGGGCGGCGAGACCGCGTATTTCGTCAGCCTGCACCGCAACAAGAAGGGGATCGTGATCGATCTCAAGCGCCCCGAAGGCAAGGAGCTGTTCCTGCGCATGGTCGAGCGCTGCGACGTGGTGCTGGAGAACTACCGGGTCGGCACGCTGGCCAAGCTCGGCATCGACTACGACGCGGCGCGCAAGCGCAACCCCGGCATCATCTACTGCTCGATTTCCGGCTTCGGCCACGACGGCCCCTACCGCGAGCGCGCTGCGCTGGACCTCATCCTGCAGGCCGAGAGCGGCATGATCAGCGTCACCGGGGAGGAAGGCTCGGCGGGCGCGCGCGCCGGCGTCTCGATCGCCGACCTGACCGCCGGCATGAACGCGGCCTACGGCATCCTGCTCGCGCTGCGGGTGAAGGAACGCACCGGGCAGGGCCAGGCGATCGACGTCTCGATGCTGGAAGGCCAGCTTTCGCTGCTCGGCACGATGATCGGCAGCTACCTGGTGAGCGGCGAGGTGCCCGCGCCCATGGGCACGGCCTACAAAGCGCTGCTGCCCTACCAGACGTTCCGCACGAAAACGCGCGACCTCGCGCTCGCCGTCGGCAGCGAGAAGCTGTGGAAGATTTTCTGCCCGGCGATCGGCTGCCCCGGGCTCACCGCCGACCCGCGCTACCGCAGCAACGCGGCGCGCGAGGCCAACCGCGCGGGCCTGGTAGCGAAGCTGCAGGAGGTGTTTCTCACGCGCAGCTACGAGGAATGGGAAGCGCTGCTGGTGGCGAAGGGCATCCCGGTCGGCACCGTCAACACGCTCGCCGAAGTCGTCGAGCATCCGCAAGTAAAGGCGCGCGGCTCGCTCGTGGAGATGGACCATCCCAGCGTGGGCAAGGTGCGGGTGGTGGGCGTGCCGATGCGCCTGTCGTCGACTCCCGGCTCGGTGCGCACGCCCTCGCCGAGGCTCGGCCAGCATACCGACGAGGTGCTGCGCGAGCTGCTGGGCCTGGGGAAGGCCGAACTCGCCGGCCTGCGCGCCAGCCGGGCGATCGAATGATCCGCCGGCGGCGGCGAGCAAGGAGGACCCGATGACTATCACGCTCTTTCCGGTAACGCCGCGTTTCGCCGCCGAGGTCGGCGACATCGACCTGCGCAAGCCGCTCGACGCGGACACGCTGCAGGCGGTGCGCGAAGCTTTCGCCGCCTATGCCGTGCTCGCCTTCCCGGCGCAGGACCTGACCGTGGAGCAGCACCTGGCCTTCGCGGCGAACTTCGGGCCACTGGAAGTGACGGTGCAGCGCGCCCTGCGCAACGAGAAGCTGCGCGTGCGCGAGGAAATCGCCGACATCGCCAACCTCGATGCCGGGGGCCGGCTGTGGAAGAAGGATTCGCGCATCCGCCTGTTCCAGATGGGCAACCGCCTGTGGCACACCGACAGCTCCTTCAAGGCGCCGAGCGGCTACGCCTCGCTGCTGTACGCGCGCTCGGTGGCGCCGATCGGCGGCCATACCGAGTATGCCGACATGCGCGCGGCCTACGACGCGCTGCCCGAAGCACTGAAGAAGCGCCTGCAGGGGCTGATCGCGGAGCACTCGCTCATCTACTCGCGCCGCAAGCTCGGTTTCACCAGCTTTACGCCGGAGGAACGGGCGGCGTTCGCGCCCGTTCACCGGCCGCTGGTGCGGCGTATCCCGGAGTCGGACCGCCTCTCGTTATATGTAGCGTCGCACGTCGGCCGCATCGGCGGCCTGCCGGACGCTGAAGCCGAGGCGCTCGTCGCCGAGCTGATCGGGCACGCCTCGCAGCGCCAGTTCGTCTACACGCACCGCTGGCGCGCGGGGGACCTCGTCATGTGGGACAACCGCTGCACCATGCACCGCGGCACCGAGTACGAGGACACGCGCTGGCCGCGCGACCTGCAGCGCGCCACCACCTCGGACCGGAT
This sequence comes from Burkholderiales bacterium, assembly GCA_036560705.1. Classification (GTDB taxonomy): domain Bacteria; phylum Pseudomonadota; class Gammaproteobacteria; order Burkholderiales; family SG8-39; genus RBG-16-66-20. Next base: position 22,737 of record DATBQR010000010.1, read on the forward strand.
CGACGCCTTCGGCGCCGTCGCAGAGTGACGCCCGCCTACTTGACCCGGTAGATCTCTTCCGGGAAAGCGCCGCGCGATACCTCGACGCTGGCGCGCTTCTTTTCCAGCTGCGCGACGAGTATCGCGCGGTCGGCGCCCTTCTCCCAGCGCACCTTGAACACCTTGCGGTCCGGCTTGTCCTTCTTCGAGATGACCTCGGTGGCCTCGGCGAGCGGCGCGCCCCAGGTCGACTTGAGATGCGCCGTCGCGCGATCGAGCTCCTTGATGTCGAAGCTGAGGTCGTAGGCGCGGATCACGTCGGCCTTCAGGAACACCGTGATCCTCGCCTGCACGCCGCCGAGCGAGATTTGAGCGTCGTCGCAGCGGCGGTCGGCACCGTCGGATTTCCATTCGAGCGGCTTGCAGTGCGCGCTCGGGAACGCCTTCTTGACGTCCACCTCCTTGCCGCCGAGGTTGACGCCGTTGACGCCGTAGCCGAGCGCCGGCAGCGACAGGCAAAGCAGGAAAGCGAGCAGGATTTTCCTCATTTCAGCGCTCCCTTCGAGCGGAAACACTCCGCCGTATGGTCGTTTACCATGCCCGTGGCCTGCATGAAAGCGTACATGATGGTCGAGCCGACGAACTTGAAGCCGCGGCCCTCGAGGTCCTTGGACAGCGCGTCCGACACTTCGGTTCGCGCCGGCAGCGCGGCGCCGGCGCGGCGCCGGTTATCGAGCGGCCTGCCGCCGACGAAGCCCCAGACATGGCGCGAGAACGTGCCGTATTCCTTGCGGACCGCCAGAAAGCATTTCGCGTTGGTCACCGCCGAATCGATTTTCAGCCGGTTGCGCACGATGCCCGCGTTGTTCATCAGGGCGTTTTTCTTCTTCGCCCCGTAATTTGCAATTTTCTTCGGGTCAAACCCATCGAAGGCTTTGCGGTAATTCTCCCGCTTGGCGAGGATGGTGTCCCAGGACAGGCCGGCCTGGGCGCCCTCGAGGATGAGGAATTCGAACAGCTTGCGGTCGATCCTCACCGGCACGCCCCACTCGCGGTCGTGGTAGCGGATGGCAAGGGGGTTTTTCGCCCACCTGCAACGGCTTACTTCCTTCATTTACACCAGGCCGACGTTCTGCTCGTGCATCAGCGACAGCAGGCGCCCGCCCAGCATGGTCAGGCGCTCGGCCATCACGGCGAGGAAGGCCTCGCTGAAGCGCGCGCGGCAGGACTCGGAGAAGCCGTCGATGTCCTGGATGCGCAGGCCGAGCACCCAGCTGATCTCCACCGCGGTGACGGTGGCGCTGCGCTTGGCCGAGCTGCGGCGCGCGTAGACCATTTCGCCGACGCAGTCGCCCGGGCTGACCGCGTTCAACAGCTTGCCGCGCTGCGTCACCTTGAGAAGCCCGGCGGCGAGCACGTAGATATGGTCGTCCTCGACGCCCTCGCGGATCAGTTCGGCGCCGGCGGAGAACTTGCGGCAGCGGCACTTGCGCACCACTTCCCAGAGCTCGGTATCGGAGAAGCGCCGGAAGAACGCGAGGCGCCGCATGGCGCTGAATTCCTCGACGTCGGAGAGGCTGGACAGCGTCGCGTCCTCTTCCGACACCAGGGGCTCGAGCGCGGCGGCGAATTCCTCCCAGCTGTCGTAGCGGTCGGCGCGCGTCTTGCCGAGCGCCCGCATCACCACGCCGTCCAGCGCCGGCGCGACGCCCTGCTGCACCGTGGAGGGCGGCGGCGGCTCCTTGCGCAGGATGTCGTCCATGAGCTCGTAGGCGGTCGAGCCGGCGAAAGGTCGCGCGCCGGTGAGCATGTGGTACATCACGCCGCCCAGCGAAAACATGTCGGAGCGGAAATCTATTTCCTCGCCGCCGCGGATCTGCTCGGGCGACATGTAGAACGGCGAGCCGACGCCGGAGACCTGCGTGGTGTCCGAGCGCGACAGCTGCGCGGCGCCGAAGTCCGACACCTTGATGTCGAAATCGGGCCTCAGCATGATGTTGGCCGGCTTGATGTCGCGATGCACGACGCCGGCGGTGTTGGCGTACTCCAGCGCCTTGCAGCATTTGTAGGCGATCTGCGCCGTGCGCGACACCGGCAGCAGGCCCGAGGGGTCGCAATGCGGCTGCAGCGAGGTGCCCTCGACCAGCTCCATCACCAGGTAGCGCAGGTCCTTGCCGTCCTTTTTCTCCACGCCCGCGTCGAAGATGCTGACGATGTGCGGGTGGCGCAGCTTGCCGGCGAGCGAAGCCTCGTTCTGGAAGAATTTGAGCGCGCGCCGCGCTTCTTCCGCATCGTTCGGCATCGCGTCGAGGACCTTGATGGCGATCTGGCGGCGCTCGAACGGATCGGTGGCGAGATAAACCGAGCCGGTGGCGCCCTTGCCCAGCAGCTTGTGGACCTCGTATTTGCCGATGTGCGAGTGCATGAGGGAGCGATGCTACCCCAGGCGCGGGGCTAGAATCTCCCCATGATCACGCGGCGTGCCGCCTTAACTCGCGCATTACCTCTTTTTACACTTGCGCTCGCGCTCGCCGCCTGCGGCGAGTTGCGCTGGCAGAAGGCCGGCGGCGATGACGCCGGCCTGACGCGGGACCTGGCCGCCTGCCGCAGTCAGGCTCAAGAAAGGTTCGGCGGCGCCGGCAACATCGGACTGCCGCCCACCACCGATCCCCGCTTCGGCCCCGTCGGCCCCAGCCAGGCCGACCTGCAGATGCAGCAAAGCCAGGCGGTCAGCACCTGCATGCGCGGCAAAGGCTACGTCTTGGTGCCCGCGGAAAAGTAAGCGCGGTTCGCCGCTTCCTTGACTTCGTGGCTGGCCGGCCGCGCGCGCAGGCGCAGCTCGGTCAGTTCCGTGCGCTCGCGCGGCGAGTTGCGGAACGCCTGGTCCTTGCCCGGCAGGTATTGCGGCGGCCAGAACTGCGCTGCGTGGCCATACCAGGCCGAAGCCTGCAGCGTGAAATAGGGATTGGCGAGATGCGGCCGGCCGAGCGCCACCAGGTCCGCCTTGCCGGAGGCGAGCAGCGTGTTCACCTGGTCGGCGCTGGTGACCGCGCCCACCGTCATGGTCGCGATGCCGGTCTCGTTGCGCACCCAGTCGGCGAACGGCGCCTGGTACATGCGGCCGTAGAGCGGGCGCTGCTGCGGCACGGTCTGTCCGGTCGAGCAGTCGATCAGGTCGCAACCCGCTTCTTTGAGCATTTTCGTGAGCGCGAGCAGGTCTTCTCCCGACAGCCCGCCCGGCGCCCAGTCGGCCGCCGAGATGCGCGCGGACATGGGCTTGTCCTCCGGCCACGCTTTCCGGCACGCCTTGAAAACAGCCAGCGGGAAACGCATGCGGTTCCCGATGGAACCGCCATATTCATCGCTGCGCCTGTTGGTGAGCGGCGAAATGAAGCTCGCCAGCAGGTAGCCGTGCGCCATGTGAATTTCCAGCATGTCGAAGCCGGCTTGGTGGGCCAGCTCGGCGCTCCTGACAAATTCACTTTTTATTTTTTCCATGTCCGCTTCTGTCATTTCCCGCGGAACCTGCGAAACACCCTCGTAGTAGGGAATCGGCGAAGCCGAAACCACCGGCCAGTTGCCGGCGTCCAGCGGGTGATCCATTTTTTCCCAGCCGAGCTGCGTCGACCCCTTGCGGCCGGCGTGGCCGATCTGCAGGCAGAGCTTCGCCTTCGAGTTGGCGTGGCAGAAATCGGTGATGCGACGGAAGGCGTCGCGCTGCGCTTCGTTCCACAGGCCGGTGCAGCCGGGCGTAATGCGACCCTCCGGAGAGACGCAGGTCATCTCGACGTACACCATCCCCGCTCCGCCGACCGCACGCGAGCCGAGGTGCACCATGTGCCAGTCGCCGGGGACACCGTCCACCGCCGAGTACTGGTCCATCGGCGACACCACCACGCGGTTCTCCAGCGTCATGCCGCGCAGCTTGAACGGCGTGAACATCGGCACCGGCGGGTTCGCCGGATCGACATCGAATCCCTGGTCTTTCGATTTGCCGGCGAACCAGCGTCCGACCTCCCCCACGAACGCCGGGTCGCGCAGCTCCAGGTTCTCCCAGGTGATCTGCTTGGAGCGCGACATGACGCCGAAGGCGAACTGCAGCGGGTCCATGTCCCAGTAGCGGCGCATGTGCTCGAACCAGGCGAGCGACACGTTGGCGGCGTGCTGCGTTTTTTCCACTTCTTCACGCCTTGCCGTGTCGTATTTCCGCAGGGATGCCTTTGTTTCCTTTTCGGTTTTAAGGCATTCATACAAGGCAATCGCATCTTCCATTGCCAGCTTTGTTCCGGAACCGATCGAGAAATGGGCGGTAGCCTTGGCGTCGCCCACCAGCACCGCGTTGCCTTTGACCCAGGTCCGGTTGGTGATGGTCGGGAAGTTGCGCCAGACCGAGCGGTTGGGAATCAGCTTGTGGCCGTCGAGTTCCCCGGCGAACACGCGCTCCACCGTCTCCAGCATCGCCGCCTCGTCCTTCGCGTCGAAGCCGAAGTTCTTCCAGGTCTGCTCGTCGGTCTCGATGATCCAAGTGCTGCGGTCCTCCTCGTACTGGTAGCAGTGCGCGAGGAGGATGCCCTCCGGCGTCTCGCGGAAGAAATACTTGAAGGCGTCCAGCGGCCTGGTGGAGCCGAGCCAGGTGAACTTGTTCGGCCGCAGGTCGACGCTGGGCTGGAAATGATCCTTGTTTTTCTCGCGGATGGCCGAATTGATGCCGTCCGCAACCACGATCAGGTCGGAATCCGCGAATTCTTCCAGATTTTTGATCTCTTTTTGAAAAACCAATTTCACACCCAATTCCCGGCAGCGGTCGTGCAGGATGTGCAGCAGCGCCACGCGCGAGCAGCCGCAGAAGCCGTTGCCGCCCGAGCGCATGGTGCGGCCCTTGTAGACCACGTCGACGTCGCCCCAGTAGGCGAAGCGGCGCCGGATCATCTCGTAGGACGGCACGTCGTAGGCCTTGAAAGCGTCGAGGGTCTGGTCGGAGAACACCACGCCGAAGCCGAAGGTGTCGTCCGGGCGGTTGCGCTCGTAGACCGTGATATCCCATCTCGGCCATGCCTTCTGCGCCAGCAGCGCGAAGTACAGCCCGCCCGGCCCACCGCCGACGATGGAGACTTTCATGGGACGACCGCCGTCGTTTCGATTTCGACCTTGGCCTCGTCTTCCATCAAGGCAGCCACCTGCACCACCGCCATCGCCGGATAGTGCCTGCCGATCAGCTCGCGGTACGCGGCGCCAACTTCCTTGATGGCCCCCAGGTATTCCTTTTTGTCGGTCACGTACCAGGTCATGCGCACGATGTGCTCGGGCCTGCCGCCGGCTTCGGCGAGCACGGCGAGGGTGTTCTTCAGGGTCTGGCGAAACTGCCCGGCGAATGTCTTTTCTTCGAAAGCGTTTTTTGCATTGAAGGCAATTTGGCCGGCGATGAAAACCATCGTCCCGCCCTTGACTGCAATGCCGTTGGCATACCCCTTTGGCTTTTCCCAGCCGGGCGGTTGCAGGATATTCATGGTTGCGTCCTCAGCCTGAAGCGCTGCAGCTTGCCGGTCTCGGTGCGCGGCAGCGCGGCCACGAACTCGATGTAGCGCGGGTACTTGTAGGGGGCGATGTTCCGCTTGACGTGTTCCTGCAGATCTTTCTTCATCGCCTCGCTCGCGGAAAAATCCTTCTTCAGGACGACGACCGCTTTGACGATCATGCCGCGCTCCTCGTCGGGCACGCCGACCACGCCGCATTCCGCCACGGCAGGGTGCGACAGCAGCGCCCCTTCCACTTCCGGCCCGGCGATGTTGTAGCCCGCCGAGATGATCATGTCGTCGGTGCGCGCCTGGTAGATGAAGTAGCCGTCCATGTCCATCACGTAGGCGTCGCCGGTCAGGTTCCAGCCGCGCATTTTTCCTTCCTGAATGACGTAGTTCTTCTGCCGGTCGTCGGCGAGGTAGCGGCAGCCCGTCGGTCCTTTTACCGCCAGGCGGCCGATCTGGCCGGGCGCGCAGCGCTCGCCGTTTTCGTCCAGCACCGCCGCGGCGTAGCCGGGAATCGCCTGCCCGGTGGCGCCGCGCTTCACGTGCCCGGGCGCGTGCGAGATGAAAATATGGATCATCTCCGTGGAGCCGATCCCATCGATGATCTCGATGCCGCTCGCCTGCTTGAACAGCTGGCGCGTCGCGTCCGGCAGCGCCTCCCCCGCGGAGACGCATTTCTTCAGCGAAGACAGATCGTAGTTTTTCCCGCTTTTGTCCCACCCGCCGGCCAGCGCCCGGTACATGGTCGGCGCGGTGAAGAGGATGGTCGCCTTGAACTTCTGGACGGATTCCAGCAGCGTCTCCGGCGTGAACTTCTCCACCAGCGCGGTGCTGGCGCCGAAACGCATCGGGAAGCACAGCAAGCCGCCCAGGCCGAAGGTGAAGGCGAGCGGCGGCGAACCGATGAAGATGTCGTCCTTCGTGGGTTTGAGGCAGGAGCGCGGAAAGCAATCGCACATGGCGATCACGTCGCGGTGGAAATGCATGGTGCCCTTGGGCTTGCCCGTGGTGCCGGAGGTAAAGGCGATCAGCGCAACGTCCTCGGCGGACGTGTCCACGTTGCGGAAGCTGGGCGAGCGCTCGGCGGCGAGCGTGTCCAGCGACTCGTCGCCGTCCTCGTACCAGTAGCGGATCTCCTCCAGGGTCGGGCAGTTGGGCAGCGCGAGCTTGAGTTCCGCCTCCAGCCGCTTGTCGCAGAGGGCGTGCGTGATCCTCGCCTTGACGATGATTTCGGTGAGTTCCTTCGCGCGCAGCAGCGGCATGGTGCCGACGCAGATGCCGCCCGCCTTGAACACCGCGAACCAGCAGGCCGCCATCATCGGGTTGTTGGGCCCGCGCAGCAGCACGCGGTTGCCGGGCTTGACGCCCATGTCGCGCACCAGCACGTTGGCGATGCGGTTCGCCTGCGCCAGCAACTGCGCGTAGGTGCATTCGCCGTCCGGCGCGCGGATGGCGATGCGCCCGCCGTGGCCCGCCTGCACCATGTCGTCCAGCAGCACGCCGGCGCAGTTCATGCGCTCCGGATACCGCAGTTCCGGCAGGTCGAAGCTGAACTCAGGCCACTGCTCGCGCGGCGGCAGGTTGTCGCGGGCGAAGGTGTCGACATGCGCCGTCTTCGTGTCGGAAGACCCGGAGGAAAACCCTCTCATTTGAGCAGTTCCCGGGCGATGATCACTTTCTGCACCTCGGTGGCGCCTTCATAGATCCGCAGCGCCCGCACTTCGCGGTAGAGGCGCTCCACCGGATGGCCGCTCTTCACGCCCAGGCCGCCGAAAATCTGCACCGCCGCATCGACTACCGACTGCGCCATTTCGGTGGCGTACATCTTCGCCATGGCGGCTTCCTTGGTTACTTTCTGAAGCTTTACATCTCTTTGCCAGGCAGATCTGTAGGTGAGAAGCGCCGCAGCCTCGATGCCCGTCGCCATGTCCGCGAGCTTCGCCTGCGTCATCTGCAGGTCCGCCAGCTTCTTGCCGAACATCGGCCGGTCCTTCGCGCGCGCCAGCGCCTCGTCTAGCGCGCGCCGTGCGAAGCCGAGCGCCGCGCCGGCGACCGTGGTGCGGAACACGTCCAGGTTGCGCATCGCCAGCTTGAAGCCCTGCCCCGCCTTGCCGATCAGTTCGGCCCTGGATCCCACGAACTTCACCGTCGCCATCGGGTGCGGCGCGATGATGTCGATGCGTTCCGATGCGTCGACGTGCTTCGCCTCGACGATGAAAGCACTTATTCCTTCATCAGCTCGCGCGAACGTGACGTAGAAATCGGCGATTCCGCCGTTCGAGATCCAGGTCTTCACTCCGTTCACGACCCAACCCCCGCTGGTTCGGGTAGCAGTGCAGGTCATGGCCGCCACATCTGAACCTGCGTCGGGCTCCGATAGCGCGAAGGCAGAAATCGCCTCGCCCGCCGCCACGCGCGGCAGCCAGGCCGTCTTCTGCGCTTCGGTGCCTGCAAGGACAATCGGCCCGCTGCCCAGGCCCTGCATGACGAACGCGAAGTCGGCCAGGCCGTGGTGGTAGGCGAACACCTCGCGCAGCAGCGCGATGGAGCGCACGTCCGGCGTCGCCGAGACACAGTGCTTCAGGAAACCGGCCTTGCCAAGCTCGGAGACAAATTGCCTGCAGGTCGAATCCGTTCCCTGTTCTTTTAGCTTTAAAAGCCTTTCAACGCACCAGGCATCGGCCTCCACCGCCAGTTGCCGATGGCCCCCGTCGAGGAACGGCCACTCATAGTGGGAAAACCGGTCCATCAGTTTCCTCTCAGTTTCCTTCAAACACCGGTTTCTTCTTCGCCGCGAACGCCTCGTAGGCGCGGCGGAAGTCCTGCGTCTCCATGCAGACCGCCTGCGCCTGGGCTTCCATCTCGATCGCCTCGTCGATGCCGGCGTTCCATTCCTGGTGCAGCATCTTCTTGGTCATGCCGTGGGCAAAGGTCGGGCCGGCAGCGAGTTCTTTTGCAGTTTGAATTGAAAGATCCAGAACCTGATCGCTCAGCCGATTGAAGAAACCCCAGGCGAGACCTTCCTCGGCAGTCATCGAGCGGCCGCTATAGAGCAGTTCGGCGGCACGGCCCTGGCCGATGATCCTCGGCAGGATCGTGCAGGCACCCATGTCGCAGCCCGCCAGGCCGACGCGCGTGAAGAGGAAGGCCACCTTGGCGTCCGGTGCGCCATAGCGCAGGTCTGCGGCCATCGCGACAATGGCGCCCGCGCCCGCGCAAACGCCGTCCACCGCGGCGATCACCGGTTGCGGGCAGTGGCGCATCGCCTTGACCAGGTCGCCCGTCATGCGGGTGAATTCCAGCAGCTGCGGCATTTTCATCTTCGTCAGCGGGCCGATGATCTCGTGCACGTCGCCGCCCGAGCAGAAATTGCCGCCCGCGCCGGCCACGACGACCGTCTTGATTTCATTTTCTTTTTGCAGGCCCAGAAACAAATCCCGCAATTCGGCGTAGGACTCGAACGTCAGCGGGTTCTTCTTCTCCGGGCGGTTCAGGGTGATCACGCCGACTTTCCCTTCCACCTTCCAAAGAAAATGCTTTGCCTGGATCATGACCTCGCCCCCATGGTGACCTGCTTCATCCGGCCCAGCAGCTTGTAGACCTCGGCGTGCTCCTTGCGCGACAGCCCCTCGAGCAGTTCGACGATCCAGCCCTCGTGCGCGCGCGCCATCTCGGCGAAGGCCTTGCGGCCGGCGCGCGTCAGGCGCACGCGGTAGGCGCGCCGGTCCGAGGGTTCCGCCGCGCGCTCGACCAGGCCCTGCTTCTCCAGCGGATCGACGATGCCGGTGACGTTGCCGCCGGTCACCATCAGGTGGCGCGACAGCTCGTTCATCTTGAGGCCGTCCGGGTAGCGCCACAGCTGGGACATCAGGTCGAAGCGCGGCAGCGTGGTGTCGAAGCGGCCGCGCAGCCGGGCGCGCACTTCGCGCTCGATCAGCTGCGAGCAGGTCAGCAGGCGCAGCCACAGGCGCAGCGCCTGATGGTCGTCGGTGCGCGCCGCGGTTTCCCGGTCCATGCCAGATACCCCAAGCCTCAATAGATTAGACCTAAAGTAACTCAGCTTTGCCGGGCGCGCAAGCGGATGGTGTAAATTAACCGTCGGACGTTCTACTCTGGGAGGGGTAACCATGGTTTCCTTCAAGCGCCGGCAACTCGTTGCCGGCATCAGCGCTGCGTTCGCAACCGGTTTCCTCGGCTCGGCGGCCCGGGCGGCAATGGGGCCGAACGACAAGTTCGACCTCGTGATCAAGGGCGGCGAGGTACTCGATCCCAGCCAGGGCCTGCGCGGCAAGCGCGACATCGGCATCCGCTTCGGCCTTGTCGAAGCGGTCGAGGCCGACATCCCTGCCGCGCGCGCGAACCGGGTCATGAACGCCGCCGGCCGGGTGGTGGTGCCGGGCCTGATCGACCTGCACTCGCACGTCTACACCACCGGCATCGGCATCCCGGCCGACGAGCTGGCGCCCTACCAGGGCACCACCACGATGGTCTCCGCGGGCGACGCGGGCTCGAGCACCTTCGCGGTCTACCGCCGCTACATGGCGGCGCAGTCGCGCACGCGCCTGTTCGCCTTCGTGCACATCGCCAACATCGGCCTGTCCGCTTTCCCGATCGGCGAGCTGTACAACATCGATTTCGCGCAGGTCGACGCGGCGGCCAAGACGCTGGCAGAGAACACCGACATGGCCATCGGCATCAAGGTGCGCATGTCGCAGAACGTCATCGCCAGGAACGGCATCGAGCCGCTCAAGCGCTCGATCCGCGCCTGCGAGATCGCCGGCACCAACGGCCGCGTGATGTGCCACATCGGCGGCGTCGAGACGGCGGCGCTGATGTCGCAGATCCTCGATACGCTGCGCCCCGGCGACATCCTCACGCACTGCTACTCCGGCGCGCCGAACGACGCGGGCCAGTTCACCAACATCGTGCAGGACGGCAAGCTGCTGCCGGCCGCACTTGCTGCGAAACAGCGCGGCGTGGTGTTCGACGTCGGCCACGGCGGCGGCAGCTTCGACTACACGGTCGCGGAAGCCGCAATCGCGCAGGGCTGCACACCGGACAACATCTCCTCGGACATCCACGTGTTCTCGGGCAACTCGGCCGGCCAGCCCTACCTGACCAACGTGATGAGCAAATTCATGAACATGGGCTACTCGTTCGAGCAGGTGCTCGGCATGGCGACGACGGGCCCGGCGAAGATCATCAACCGCATCCCCAAGCACGGCACGCTGCAGGTCGGCGCGCCGGGCGACGTCACGCTGCTCGAGGTGGTGAACGGCCCGGTGGAGTTCGTCGATACGCGCAACAACAAGCGCCAGGGCAAGGTCTACATCAAGCCGACCAATACCGTCGTCGCCGGCGTCGCCTTCGGACAGCCCTACCAGGCGCCGTTCTCGACGCGCTGAAGAACCGCAGCGCGGCTCAGTCCGCGTAAACCCCGGTCTTGCGGATGATCGGCGTCCACTTGTCGATCTGGGACTTGAGCAGCGCGCGCAGGGATTCAGGCGTCGCCTTGGCGACCGGCACCGGTTCGGCGCCGAGCTCGGCGAGCCGCTTGCCAAACGCGGGGCTCTGCACGGCGGCCTGCAGCGCGGCGACCAGTTTGTCGAGCGCCGCCTTTGGCGTGCCTTTCGGCGCGTAAAGCCCGTTCCAGACGACGAGATCGAAGCCGCTCAACCCCTGCTCGCCCAGCGTCGGAACGTCCGGCAGCGACGACAGGCGCGCGGCCGTCGTCACGCCGTAGACCTTCACGGCGCCCGAGCGGATCTGCGGCACGGTGCCGGTGGTCTGGTCGCACATGAAATCGACCTGGCCGCCGACCAGGTCGTTCATCGCCGGCCCGGTGCCCTTGTACGGCACCATCGTGAAGTCGGTCTGGATCGTGCTCATGAACAGCAGCCCGCACAGGAAGGAAGCCGAGCCGACGCCGGCATTGGCGTAGGTGAGCTTGTCCTTGTTGGCCTTCGCGTAAGCCAGGAACTCGCCGAAATTGGCCGACGGCGTCGCTTTCTTCGCCACCAGCGTCATCGGCACGTCGGCGACCTGGCCGATGTACTCGAAGTCGTTCAGCGTGTCGTACGGCAGCTTGTGGTACAGCGCCGGCGAAGTCGCCATGCCGATGTGGTACAGCAGCAGCGTATAGCCGTCGGCCTTCGCCTTGGCCACCCTGTTGATGCCGATGGTTCCTCCCGCGCCGCCCATGTTTTCGATGAGCAACTGCTGCTTCAGCGTGTCGGCCATCGACGCCGCAAGGACGCGCGTCAGCGTGTCCGTGGGGCCGCCCGCCGCCGCCGGCACGAGAATGACGACCGGCTTGGTCGGGTAATCCTGCGCCGGCGCCGCCGGCGCCAGCAGCGACAGGAACGACGCGATCGCGAAAACAACTCTTGGTCGATTCATCTTGCGCTCCCCAGTCAGTAGGCCGAACCATCCTTGCGGGTGAATTGCCATTTGCCCTCCACTATTCTGGCCTTGAGATCGTCGTCCGGGTACGTGCCCCTGTCGCCGGGCGCGCGGTCGCCGACTTCGAGGTAGACGACGTCCTCGGACGTCTCGTTGATCAAGTGATGGCCGTTGCCGGTCCCCGCCTTGAATCCCGCGCACATGCCCGGCGACAGCCGGGTCCTGCCTTCGTCGGTCTGCAGCGTGGGACTCCCCTGCAGGACATAGATGAATTCGTCCTGCCTGGAATGCGCGTGCCGCAGCGCGGAGACGGCGTTTGGCGCCAGGCGGGTGAGATTGACGCCGAAGTTCGCGAGGCCGAACAAGTCTCCGAGCGGGCGCTTCTCGCGACCCTGCATGCGCGAGGCGAACGGCTCGGGATAGTTCGACGGCTTCGTGCGCGGCGGCGCGTCGGCCGCGCGGATGGCGATCGGGTTCTGTTTGTCCGGCATGAGCGAATCAGATTGTATTGGGCGGATGCCCACGCGTAAACTTGCCGCCTGATACCGGAGGAGAAATACATGTTCGAGACGACGATTGCGGGCAGCCTGCCGAAGCCGGGCTGGCTGGCGGAGACCAACAAGCTCTGGCCGGCCTGGAAGGCGGAGGGCGCGGAACTGGAGAAGACCAAGCGCGACGCGACGCTGCTCTGGCTGAAGGAGCAGGAGGACGCCGGCATCGACATCGTCACCGACGGCGAGCAGTCGCGTCAGCATTTCGTGCACGGCTTCCTCGAGTACTGCGAGGGCATCGACTTCGAGCACAAGGTGAAGATGGGCATCCGCAACAACCGCTACGACGCGATGGTGCCGGTCGTCGTCGGACCGCTGAAGCTCAAGGGCCGCGTGCACCAGACCGAAGCCAGGGTGATGCGCCAGCACTCCAAAGGCAAGATCAAGATCACCATGCCGGGACCGATGACGATCGTCGACACCATCGCCGACCGGCACTACGGCGACAAGGTGAAGCTGGCGATGGCCTTCGCCGACCTGCTCAACCAGGAGGCGCGCGCGCTGGAGAAGGACGGCGTGGACGTGATCCAGTTCGACGAGCCGGCGTTCAACGTCTACATGGGCGACGTGACGAAATGGGGCGTCGCCGCGCTGCATCGCGCGATCAAGGGCCTGAAGAAGGCGAAGACGGCGGTGCACATCTGCTACGGCTACGGCATCAAGGCGAACGTCGACTGGAAGGAAACCCTCGGCGGCGAGTGGCGCCAGTACGAGCAGATCTTCCCGGCGCTGGCGAAAAGCAAAATCGACCAGGTGTCGCTCGAGTGCATACACTCGCACGTGCCGCCCGAGCTGATGAAGCTGCTCAAGGGCAAGGACGTGCTGGTGGGCGTCATCGACGTGGCCTCGGACAGGATTGAAACGCCGGAAGAGGTTGCGAGGACCATCGGCCAGGCGCTCAAGTACGTGCCGAAGAAGCACCTGTTTCCCTGCACCAACTGCGGCATGGCGCCGATGGCGCGCGAGATCGCGGTGGCGAAGCTGAAGGCGCTCGCCGCGGGCGCGGCGCTGGCGCGCAAGCGCTTTCGCTAGCGCCGCAGGAATTCCAGCAGCAGCCGGCTCACTTCCGCGGGCTGCTCCTGCTGCACCCAGTGCCCGGCGCCGCCGACGAAATGGATGCCCGACAGCCGCGTGCAGGCGCCGCGCATCTTCTCCAGGTCGCCTGGCCGCTGGTAAGGGCCCCAGTCGCTCGCGCCCGCGATGAAGCAGGACGGCACGTCGATCGTGCGGCCGCAAAGTTCGGCACGTTTCGCCAGCTCGGCATTCTGCCGGCCTTCGGTCCGGCAGCGGTACCACTGCAGGCCGCCCTGGAAGCCGGTCCGTTCGAATTCGGCGCTGTATACCCCGAGTTCGTCTTCGGAGAGCCACGTGCACGCGGCGATTTCCAGCGCGGACGGCATCTCGGGTGCCACGGTCTCCGCCATTCCCTTCGCCAGGTCCATGACGTAGTACGCCGGCAGCTTTGCCATTTCCGCGGCGACCCAGGCCTTCAGCGGAGATGGCCTGTTGCGCTCCCAGTCCGCGCTCTTGTAGTGATAGTAGGCGCGCAGGAAGGCATGTAAGCCCTGCGGGCAGCGGCGCATGTTTGCGTCGGCTTCGCGCGTCGAGTAGTACCACTGGTAGTGCTTGCGCGGCCGCTCGAGCGCGGCGAGCTCGGCGTGGATCGGATCGGCGGCGCCCGAAGGCGGCGCCGGCGGCCCGGCGAACGGGGCGCTCATCAGCGCCACCGAACGGAACACTTCCGGCCGAGTCAGCGCGCACCACGCGGCGACGGGGGAACCGAAGTCGTGCCCCACGACCGCGGCGGAGCGATGGCCGAGCGCCGAGACGAGCGCCAGCGTGTCCTGCACCAGGTTGAGCAGGCGGAAGGAAGCGAGGTCGCCGTCGTAGCTGCCGTCCCAGCCGGTGGTGCGCCCGTAGCCGCGCTGGTCGGGCGCCACCACGTGGAATCCGGCCGCCGCCAGCGGCAGCATCAGCTTGCGCCAGCTGTAGGCGAGTTCGGGAAAACCGTGCAGCAGCAGAACCAGTGGACGGGACGACCCTTCGTAACCGGCCTCCAGCAGGTGCATCGCCAGGCCGTTGACGCCCTCCGCCGTGCGGGAGCGGATGCCGGCGGGCAGCGGAAGATCCGCGAGACTCAGTCGGCGTAGCCCGGCAGTTCGCGGTCGAGGATGCGCATCATCGCCTCGAAGAACAGGCGGTCGCGCTCGCCGCGCGAATGGCGGTCGTCCGCCGCCGGCGCCTGCACCTGCGCGACGATGGCCTCCGACAACACTTCCAGCGGCTTGCCGGTGCTCATCGCCAGCACCTGCGCGCGGCACACGCGCTCCAGCTTGTAGAGGCGCCGGTAGGCCTGCGCCATCGTCTCTCCCGTCACCAGCACGCCGTGGTTCTTCATGAAGATGGTGTGATTGCCGCCGAGGACGCCGGCGAGGCGCTCGCCCTCGTCCAGCGTATCCGCGGTTCCCATGTAGGTGTCGTCGTAGGCGACGTGGCCGTGGTAGAAGGCCGCGGTCTGGCTCGCGGGGAGGATGCGGTTGTCCTTCAGCATGTTCAGCGCCACCGCCCAGGTCTGGTGGGTATGCAGCACCACGCGCGCGCCGCTGATGCGGTGGATCGGCGCATGGATGCACTGCGCCGACAGCTCGACCACGCCTTCTCCCTCCAACGTTCGGCCGGATTCGTCGAACACGATCAGGTCGCTCGCGCGCGCTTCCGACCAGTGCAGGCCGAAGGGCAGGATCAGGTACTGGCCGTCGCGCCCCGGCACCGTGACCGTGAAATGGTTGTCGATGCCTTCTTCCAGCTCGTGAAACACCGCGAGGCGATGGGCGGCGGCAAGATGGATTTTCGCCTGGACTACGGGGTCGGCTGCGCGCAGCGGGTGGACGGACATGGGGAGCCTTTCGAATCAACCGTTCGCGCGCAGTATAGCGAGCCGCTCGCGGCGGAAGTGGACCACCGCGAGAACCAGTGACGCAGCCTGCAGCGCGGCGCAGAAGAAGAACGGCGCGCCGATGCGCCAGTCGCCCTTGGGCAGGCCGGACACCATCGTCAGGATGGGCGCGCCCAGCACCGGGGCGATCACCGCCGTCAGGCTGTTCAGCCCGCCCACCGCGCCCAGCGCCTGCCCTTGGCTGCGCGGATCCGCGGCGCTGGAAATGATGCTCTGGATGGAGGCCGTCACCGTGGCGCCGAGCAGGTTGATGAAGATGATGGCGAACATCATCCAGCCCTCGCTGGCGGCGCCCCACAGCAGGTAGGCGAGCGTGGACGAGGTGAGCCCGAGCACGGCCAGCCGTTTCGGGCTGAAGAACCGGAGCAGGCGCCCGAGCAGCAGGCCCTGCACGATCGCCGAGACGACGCCGACGGCGGCAAGCGACCAGCCGTTTTCCCGGGGCCCCCAGCCGAACTTGAAGGTCGTGTACAGCACCCAGCAGGTGTACAGCACGAACTGGGCGAGCCCGCTGCAGGCGATCACCGCCACCAGCAGGCCCGCGCCCTTCAGTTGCGCCAGGCCGCGCAGCGAGGAAACCGGATTGGCGGACTTCCACGTGAACGCGCGCCGGCGCTCGGCAGGCAGCGACTCCGGCAGCACGAAGTACCCGTTGGCCAGGTTCAGCAGCGCGAGGCTGCCGGCGACGAAGAACGGCAGCTGCAGGCTGATCGAGCCCAGCAGCCCGCCCATCACCGGCCCGAGGATGAAGCCGATGCCGAACATCGCACCCAGCATGCCGAAGCGCCTGGCGCGGCCCTCGGGCGCCGTGATGTCGGCGACGTAGGCGTTGGACACCGACATGTTGGCCTGCATCGCGCCGCTCACCAGGCGCACCGCGATCAGCATCCACAGCGCGGTCGACAGCGCGGTGAGGAAAAAGCTCAGCGCGAGCCCGCAGAAGCCGAGCAGCAGCACCGGGCGGCGGCCGTAGCAGTCCGACAGCGAACCGAGGATCGGCGAGGCGAAGAAATTGGCGAAGCCGAAGGAGAACGTCACCACGCCGTACCAGAAGGCCTGGCCGGCCTGCGAGCCGGTGAAACTGCCGACCAGCGCGGGCAGGACAGGAATGATCAGGCCGATCGACACCATGTCGATCAGCGTCGTGGCCATGATGAACGGCATTGCTGCCGCGCGGTCGCTGCGCAAAATCATGCCGAAAGGTACCAGAGGCGAGGTTCGGTTCGGAGCAGTCAGGACGCGGCCAGCTGCCGCGGCCGGTAGATGGCGGTGTGCCGCACCTGCGCCACCGGCCGCGCGCCCCCGCTCAGCACCAGGATGTCGAGCTCCACGAACAGGTGCCCCTTGCGCTCATAGTTTTCGGCCACGCGCGGGCGCGCCGCCAGTGTTTCGCCGACGCGCGCAACGCCGAAGTTCTGCACGGCGCTGCCGACGTGGATCCACGGCCCCAGCAGCACGTTCCGCAGCAGCGCAAGATTGCACATTCTCAGCACGGTACCCGGATGCACGAGACCCTCGCGCGCGTACAACGGATCGGTTTCTCGCACGTCCCGCAGATAGGCGGCGACAAGCTCGGTGTTTGCTTCCAGCGTAAATGTACCCAGGCATCCGCCAACCGGCAGCGTCGCCGGACTCGCGGCGGGACGGTTCTCCAGCGCCGGCAAATCAGCAAGCGGGAAACGGTCCGACGCGGGCGCAATCGCAGCCTCCAGCGGCAAGCGCGCCGAGGCCGTCGCGCAGCACCTGCCCCGGGATGCGGCCTCGATGGTGATCGCCTCGCCGTCTTCGCGCCCGGTGACCTCCACCATCTCCCCGTCGTACACCGGATTGGCGAACCGGCATTCGGCCGTTCCGCGCTCGAGGAAGGCGCGGCCCCAGCGCTCCACCGGCAGGTGCATCATGTACGCGTACACGTCGACTCCGGGCACCAGCGCGCCGGAAAACCCCAGGCGCCGTGCCACCGCGTCGTCGTGAATCTTGTTCTCCGAACTGTGGGCGGTGTTGTAGGCCTGGACGCGGTATGGATTCATGGTCTCCCTCTCCCGTCGGTGCACGCGTGCATCAGAACGCCTCGCGGCTGATCCGCAGGAAGTACAGCACGATCAGCACGCTGCCGGTCAGCACGCCGGCGGTGCCGGCGATCCAGAAGCCCGGCGCGCCCATATGCGTGGACGGTCCGAGGGCCAGCACGTAGCCGCCGCCCAGGCCGATGCCCCACAGCGCGACGATATTGCACAGCATCGGCACCACGGTCTTCTTGTAGCCGCGCAGCACGCTTACCGCGATCGCCGACGTGGCATCGAACAGGTGATAGCCGGCAAGGTAGGCGAGCAGGGTGACGGCGACCGCCTTGACGTCGGCATCATGCGTATACAGTCCGGCGATCCAGCCGCGGCCCAGCCACACCGCGAGGCCGACAGCGCAGGCGCAGGCCATTCCGCTGCCGATGCCGACGATCCCGGTAAGGCGCGCTCGCCGCAGGTCGCCAGCGCCGATCGCCTGCCCGGTCAGCACGCCCGAGGCGCTCGCCAGCGCGAGCGGAATCATGTAGATGAGCGAGGTCAGGTTGGCGGCGATCTGGTGGCCGCCGGAGCTGGCGACGCCCAGCCGCGCGATGAACAGCGCCATGAAGGTGAACGAGGTGACGTCGACCAGGAAATTGAAGCCGATCGGCAGGCCGATCTGCGCGAGGCGCAGCTGCTCGCTCCAGCGCGGCCAGGACCAGCGCGCGAACAGGCCGAACGGCCGGTAGCCGCGGTCGAAAAAGCACACCAGCCAGGCGGCCGTCGCGAGGAGCCACGAGATGATCGAGGTCGCCACCGCGCAGCCGGGGCCGCCCATGGCCGGCACGCCCAGCCAGCCATGCATGAAGACGAGGTTGAGCGGGATCTTCAGCGCGAGGCCGGTCAGGTTCAGCAGCATGATCACGCGCGGCCTCGATACCGCCGTGGTGAACGAGTAGAACACGCGGAACATCAGCGCCGCCGGGATGCCGTAGGCGATGGCGTGCAGGTAGCTGCGCGTCTTCAGTTCGACCTCCGGGACGACCTGCGCCAGGGCGAGGAAGGGATCGGGGAAATAGATCAGCACGAAGGCCACTGCCGTCAGCAGCACCCCCATCCACAGGCTCTGGCGCACCTCCTCGCCGATTTCCTCCAGCCTGCCGGCGCCGTAGAGCTGCGCCACCACGGGCGTGAGCGCGAGCAGCACGCCCATCGAGGTGATGAAGATGCTGATGTAGATGCTCGCGCCGATGCCCACCGCCGAGAGGTCGGCGGCGCCCAGGCGCCCCGCCATCACCGTGTCGATGACGCCGTTGATCATCACCGCGACCTGGGCGACGAGCACCGGCCAGCCGAGCCTGGCGATGTCGCGAAGAATGGAGCCGAACATGGGGTGCGGATGCTACCCCAGCGCAAGCGCCATCACACCGGCGGCGATGCAGGCCGCGCCGGCGATGCGCAGCAAGCGGTCGCCCTCGCCGAGCAGCTGGCCGCCGATCAGCGCGGCGAACAGCATCGACACTTCGCGCGCCGGCGCCACGTGCGACAGCGGCGCCGTCTGCATCGCGTAGAGCACCAGCACATAGCCGATCGGGCTGATCCCCGCCACCACCAGCGCGTACTTCCACTGCCGGCGCCAGAGGTCCGCCAGCGCCGCCCGCTCGCGCAACGCGGCAGGCGCGAGGAAGCCGATGCGCACGAAGGTGGAAAAGTAATCGAGCAGGATCGGCGACATCGCCAGCAGCTTGACCGCGTAGCCGTCCACCACCGTGTAGCTGGCGATGAACACGCCCGTCGCCAGGCCGTAGGCCATGCCCTTGCGGACCATCGCCTTCTTCGCCGGATCGTGGGCCGCGCGGAACAGCGCCGGGCCGCCGGCGATGAGGAACACGCCCGCGACCACGGCGGCGATGCCCGCCAGCCCGAACGCGGTGATGCGCTCGCCGAGCAGTAGGATCGCCACGGCCGAGGACAGCAGCGGCCCGGAGCCGCGCGCCATCGGGTACACCACGGTCAGGTCCGACTTGCGGTAGCCGCGCAGCAGCGTGACGTAATAGAGCACGTGCAGCACGCCGCTGACGGCGACGAACCCCCACTCGAGGGCGCCCCAGCCCGGCACCACGCCCCAGCTGAACCAGATGCCGACCGGCGCCCAGATGACGATGCCGATCACGCTGGTGAATGCCGCGAAGCGCGCATCGCCGCCGGCCTTCTTGGCGGCGATGTTCCAGACGGCGTGGATCAGCCCGGCAAAGACGACCAACGCGAGTGCCGAGGCGGACATGGCGCAAGGTAGCAGAGCAGGAAATCCATCGGCTAGACTTGGGACACATGGACAGCGAAACATCCATCCGCGTGGCGGTGCTCGGCGCGGGCGCCGTGGGCTGCTTCTTCGGCGGCATGCTGGCGCGCGCGGGGCACAAGGTCACGCTGATCGGCCGGCCGGTCCACGTCGAGGCGTTCCGCAAAACCGGGCTGCACTTCGAGGGATTGAAGTTCGACGAGCATATTCCGGTCGAAGCCGGTACCGACGCGGCGGCGGTACGCGGCGCGCGCCTCGTCCTCTTCTGCGTGAAGTCCACCGATACGGAACGGGCCGCCGGGCAGATCGCGCCTTTCCTCGATGCCGACGCCGCCGTGGTGAACCTGCAGAACGGCGTGGACAACGTCGCGCGAATCGAGACCCGCATCTCCCGGCCGGTGGTTCCCGCGGTGGTCTATGTCGCGACCGAAATGGCGGGGCCGGGGCACCTCAGGCACCACGGCCGCGGCGACCTTGTTATTGGCGCCCTGGATGGAAAGGTTTCAAAAAAAACCCTCGAAGAAATAAAAAACCGGTTCGGGGCGGCAGATGTACCGGTCGCAATTTCCGACAACATCGCGGGTGAGCTGTGGGCCAAGCTGGTGCTGAACTGCGCCTACAACGCGCTGTCGGCGATCGCGCAGCTGCCCTACGGGAAATTGATCGAGGGCGCCGGCGTGCGCGAGGTCATGCGCGACGTGGTCGGGGAAGCGCTGGCAGTGGCGAAGGCGAGCGGCGTGCAGATGGCGCCGGACATGCTCGAGCGCACCCTCAAGCTCGCGGCGGCGATGCCGACCCAGTATTCATCCACCGCGCAGGACCTCGCGCGCGGCAAGCCCACGGAAATCGACCACCTGAACGGTTTCGTGGCGCGCAAGGGCGAAGCGCTGGGCGTGCCGACGCCGGCGAACCGGGCGCTATGGTCCCTGGTGAAGCTGATCGAGGGAAAAGCGGTGGCCTAGCGCCGCGGGCTGCCGCCGTCAGGCCCGGCGGGATCGTCCGCCGGCCTGAAACCGGCGGCCCTCAGCGCGGCGTCGATCTGGACGCGGCGGAAACCCTTCGACACGACGCGCGGCCCGACCTGCACGATCGGCAGCACACCGCCCTTGCCCGCGGCCCACATGAAGCGGATCTTGTTGCCGAACGAATCCTCGACGTCGCGCTCGGTGTAGGGAATCTTCGAAGCGTCGAGGTGGCCGCGCAGCGCGGCGCAGTACTGGCACCACTGCGCGCCGTAGAACACCACCTGCCCCTCCGGCACGCGGCCTGGCCCGTAGTACCAGCGCGAACCGAGCAGCACCACCACCATCACCGCGCCCATCGCCCACGCGCGTTTGTCGAACCACCACTTCGGCGCGTTGCGCAGGCTCCAGAAGCCCTCGTCGCTCATGCTCAGGCCGGCTGCAGGATGTGGATGGCGCGGCTGGCGATGAATTCCTTCGTTTTCGCCGCGTAGGCAGCCATGTGCGGGGCGGCGGCGTGCGCCCCCAGCGCCTCCATGCTCTCCCACTTCTCGATCACCAGGAAGGTATCCGGGCCGTAGGCGGTCTGGAATTTGAGCGCGGGCGCCGCATCCACTGCGGCGCCGTACTCGATGCAGCCCTTCTCGGCCCTGACCGCCGGGACATTGGCGCGGAAATGCGCCAGGATGGAATCGCGCTGGCCGGGCTTGGCGGTGATGACGGCGATGACATGGATCATTGGGACGGCTCCCCCACTCGGGCGGTTGCGGAAGCTTGACAATACCAGCATCGGAACCCACTCTTGCCCAAGGAGGAAACAAGCATGCTCAAACATCCCCATCCGGCGCGCCGCACCCTGCTGCTGGGCAGCGCGGCAACGCTGCTGCTGCCGAAATTCGCGTTCGGCCAGGCGAAACCGCGGGTGCGCATCGGCGTGCCGACGAAGACCTATTTCCCGACCGTTATCGCCGAGACGGCGATCCGGCAGAAGCTGTTCGACAAGGAAGGCATCGACGCGGAGCTGACGATCTACCGCAGCGGCGCGGAGGGCTTCGAGGCGCTCGCCGCCGGCGCCGCCGACCTGATCTACAACTCCTCCTCCAGCGTGGCGGCCGGCCTGCTCAAGGGCGTGAAGTGCAAGTGCGTCGGCAACGGCGCGCTCGGCTACTACGGCTGGCACATGGTGGTGAAGCCGGATTCGCCGATCAAGAAACTCTCCGAGCTCGCCGGCAAGAAGGTGGGCATCACCTCCGCCGGCTCCGGCTCGGACATCCTCGCGCGCTGGACGCTGGCGGACCAGAAGATCGAGTTCACCCGCGTGCCGCTGGGCGGCGGCGGCCTGGTGCCGAACCTGCTGACGGGCAACGTGGACGCCACGGTGCTCTATTCGCCGCTCACCTTCCAGGTGATGCAGGCGAAGCAGGCGCGCTCCATCGCCGATTTCGGCGAACTGGTGCCGGCGCATTCGACCGGCAGCTGGATCGCCACCGACAAGCTGATCGCCGAGCGCCCGCAGGCGCTGCAGAAGACGCTGAACGCGCTGTACGGCGGAGTCGCCTTCCTGCGCGCGCCGAAGAACCGGGCGGTCGCCGTGAAGCTGATCGCCGAGATCAACGAGATTCCCGACGCCATCGCGGCGGCCGAACTGGACGGCAACATCGTCAAGCTCTCGACCAACGGCGAATTCCGCAAGGAATGGATGGACCGCGCGCTCGACATGGCACGGCTGATCGGCATGACCAGCCTCGCGCCGGTGAACGACATCTACGTCACCACCTTCAGTCCGGTCCCGACGGCGTAGTGAAAATAGTCGCTGTACGCCTGGCGCTGCTGGCGCTGGTGCTGGCGGCGTGGGAATTGCTGCCGCGCCACGGCATCGTCAATCCGCTGCTGCTTCCCCCGCTGAGCGACGTGCTGCGGGCGCTGGGCGATCAGCTGTTGCGCCCGCAGGTGCACGAGGCGATCGCCGTGACGGCCGCCGAGGTGATGCTCGCCTTTGCGATCGCCGTGCCGCTGGGCGCGGCGTTGGGGGTGCTGATCGCCGAGAGCGAATACCTCGGCCAGGTGTTCAAGCCGCTGCTGTTCTACGTGTTCAGCATTCCGAAGTCGATTTTCCTGCCGATGTTCATCCTCGTCTTCGGCATCAGCTTCGCGCAGAAGGTCGCCTACGCCTCCTTCACCACCACCTTCGTGGTGCTGATGAGCGCGGCGACGGCGGTCGAGTCGGTCAAGCAAGACTACCTGCTGGTGGCGCGCTCCTACGGCGCGACGCGCACGCAGGTCCTGCTGCGCGTCTACGTGCCGAGCATGATGCCGCTGCTGCTGGAGGCGCTGCGCATCTCGATGATCTTCAATTTCACCGGCGTGATGATCGCGGAGATGTACGCCTCGCGCACCGGCATCGGCCACTTGATCGCCGGCTGGGGGGAGAACTTCCAGATGACGCAGCTGTTCGCCGGCGTCATCGTGCTCGCCGCGGTGGCGATCCTCTTCAACGAGGCGGTACGCTGGATGGAAACGCGGGTGAGCGCATGGCGGGCGTGATCCACGCTATTGAAGTGGAGGGATTGAGTCATGTCTACGGAGGTGCCGTCTCCGCCCTCGAAAACATCTCCTTCAGCGTTGCCGCCGGCCGCTTCACGGTCATCGTCGGCCCGAGCGGCTGCGGCAAGACTTCGCTCCTCATGATGCTCGCGGGACTGCGCGCGCAGAGCCAGGGCACCATCCTCTGCCAGGGCCGGCCGATTCCCGGTCCCGATCCGCAGCGCGTCGGCGTGATATTCCAGGAGGCGAGCCTGTATCCCTGGCTCACGGCGGTCGAGAACATCGAATTCCCGCTCAGCCTGCGCGGCACGCCGAAGAACGAGCGCCGCAAGCGCGCCGGGGCGATGCTCGAACTGGTCGGCCTGGCCGGCTTCGGCGAACGCTATCCGCACGAGCTTTCCGGCGGCATGAAGCAGCGCGTGTCCATCGCGCGGGGCCTCGTGCAGGACCCGCCGGTGCTGCTGATGGACGAGCCCTTCGCCGCGCTGGACGAGCAGACGCGCATGACCATGGGCCACGAGCTGCTGCGCATCTGGTCCACCACGTCGAAAACGGTCGTCTTCATCACCCACAGCCTGACCGAGGCCGTCTACCTGGCGGACGAAGTGCTGGTGATGTCGGCAAGGCCCGGCAGGATCATCGACCGCATCGCCGTGCCGCTGCCGCGCCCGCGCAGCTACGACATGATGGCGACGGATGT
This sequence comes from Burkholderiales bacterium, assembly GCA_036560705.1. Taxonomy (GTDB): domain Bacteria; phylum Pseudomonadota; class Gammaproteobacteria; order Burkholderiales; family SG8-39; genus RBG-16-66-20. Next base: position 46,658 of record DATBQR010000010.1, read on the forward strand.
GTTCGGGCGATTACGCGACCGTATCTGGCAGCAGATCAGGAAGACGCCGTGAAACGCCCGGCACCCGTCAACGTTCGCCGCGGGATGCTCGTCATCTTCCTTCTGCTGTGGGAACTGGTGCCGAGAACCGGACTGCTGCCCGAACTGTTCCTGCCCTCCCTCTCGAGCACGCTCGACGTGCTCTACCAGGACTGGCGCATCTATGCGGCGGCGCTGTGGGTCACGCTGTACGAGGTTGCGCTGGCAATGCTCATCGCCTGCGCGGGCGGCATCGCCGCCGGCGCCGTGGTCGGCGGCATCGCGCGGCTGCGCCAGCTGCTGCTGCCGGTGTTCTCCAGCCTCTACGCGGTGCCGATCGTGATCCTCTACCCGGTGTTCACCGCCTGGTTCGGCGTCGGCTCCGAATCGAAGGTCGCTTTCGCCGGCATCTACGCGTTTTTCCCGGTGATGCTGTCGACCGCGGCGGGCATCCGCACCATCGACCCGCAGTTCCTGCTCGCGGCGCGCAGCATGGGCGCGACGCTGACGCAGCAGGTCACGCGCGTGATCATCCCCGCCTCGCTGCCCACCGTGTTCGCCGGCCTGCGCCTCGGCGGCGCGCTGGCGATCATCGGCGTGGTGGTGGCGGAGATGCTGACCGCGGCGGCGGGCATCGGCTACCTGGTGACGCTCAACCGCACCATCCTCGACAGCCCGCGCGTGTTCGCCGCGCTGCTGATGATCCTCATCCTGTCGGTCGCGTACTACCTGCTGGCGCGCGCGGTCGAGAGCCGCTTCATCGTCTGGCAGTCAGCCGGCAAGGAACTGCCGTCGACGGTCTGAATCCGAAAGGAATGCCCATGCCGCTCCCCAAGCACCTCCTGCCCACCACCGTGGTCGGCAGCTATCCGCAGCCCGACTGGCTGGTGAACCGGCCGATGCTGTCGAAAGTCGTGCCGCGCACGCGCCTGACGGAGATCTGGCGCATCCCCGCGGAATTCCTCGAGCAGGCGCAGGACGACGCCACGCTGCTCGCTATCCGCGACATGGAGCGCGCCGGCATCGACATCATCACCGACGGCGAGATGCGCCGCGAAAGCTATTCCAACCGCTTCGCCACCGCGCTGGAAGGCCTGGACCTCGACAAACCGGGCCAGGTGAAGACGCGCTCGGGCCAGATGACGCCGGTGCCGCGCGTGGTCGGCAGGATCCGCCGCGGCGGGCCGGTCGAACTGCGCGACATGCAGTTCCTGCGCGCCAATACCGGCCTTCCAGCCAAAATCACCCTGCCCGGCCCGTTCACCATGGGGCAGCAGGCGAAGAACGAGTTCTACAAGGACGACGAGGAAATGGCGATGGACTTCGCCGCGGCGGTCAACGCCGAGGCGCTCGACCTGCAGAAAGCGGGTGCCGACGTCATCCAGCTGGATGAGCCGTGGCTGCGCAACGACCCCGAGGCGGCGAAGCGCTATGCCGTCAAAGCGATCAACCGCGCGCTGCAGGGAATCAGCGTGCCGACGGTGGTGCACCTCTGCTTCGGTTACGCCGCGGTCGTCCCTGGCGCGAGCAAGCCGACCGGCTACTCCTTCCTGCCGGGACTCGCCGACAGCATCGCGCAGCAGATTTCCATCGAGGCGGCGCAGCCGAAGCTGGACCTGGGCGTGCTGAAGGACCTCGCCGGCAAGAAAATCATGCTCGGCGTGCTCGATCTCGGCGACAACACCGTCGAGACGCCGGAACTGGTGGCGCAGCGCATTCGCGCCGGACTGAAGTATTTGAAACCGGAGAACCTCATTCCCGCGCCCGACTGCGGCATGAAGTACATGCCGCGCGAAGTCGCTTTCGGCAAACTCAAGGCGCTGGTGGAGGGCGCCGCTATCGTGCGGCGGGAAATTTCCTGATCGCGCCCTGATTTACTCGCTGCGGATTACTCGGTACGGGCGCCCGAGGTCTTGATGACCTTCGCCCACTTTTCGGTTTCGCTTTTCAGCAGCGCGGTGAATTCCTGCGGCGTGCTGGACTGGATTTCGAAACCGAGCGCAGCGAGCCGTTCGCGCACCTCCGGCGCCTGCAGCGCCTTTGCAGTCTCCGCGTTCAGGCGCGCCACGATGTCGGGCGGCGTGCCCGCGGGCGCCATCAGGCCGAACCAGTTGCTCGCTTCGAAACCGGGCAGCCCGGATTCCGCGATCGTAGGCGTATCCGGCATCGCCGAAGAACGTTTCGCGCTGGTGACGGCCAGCAGGCGCAGGCGGTCCGCCTTGACCAGCGGCACCACCGAGGGCAGCACCGGGATGTAGATGGACACCTGCCCGGCGAGCAGGTCGGCGATCGCCGGCTGGCCGCCCTTGTAGGGAACATGGAGCAAGTCGACGCCCGCCATGATCTTGAAGAGTTCTCCGGCGAGATGCGCGCTGCTGCCGACGCCGAACGAAGCGTAGGTCAGCTGCCCGGGCTTCGCCTTCGCGAGCGCGATCAGCTCGCGGATGTTTTTCGCCGGCAGCGACGGCAGGCTGACAATGCCGTCGGGGACCCAGGCCAGCAGGCTGATGTGCGCGAAATCGCGCAGGCTGTCGAACGGCATTTTCGCCTGCAGCGTGGCGTTGATCGCATGGCCGGTGATGTTGTCGACGAGCAGGGTGTAGCCGTCCGGCGCCGATTTGGCGGCGGCCTCGGAGCCGATGATGCCGTTCGCTCCCGCCCGGTTGTCGATCAGCACGGGCTGCGCCAGGTTCTCGGCGAGCTTCTGGCCGAGAGCGCGCGCGAGGATATCCACCGTGCCGGTCGGCGGCCAGGGCGCGATCAGGTGGATGGGCTTGGCGGGATAGCCCTGCCCGAAGCAAGTCAGCGCAGTGAAGGAAAGCGCGGCGCCGGCCGCGCAAAATATCTTCTTCGCGTTCATCCGACTTTCTCGAGTTTCTGCAGCGAGCGCATGCCTTTCGGGATCGGCGTGTCCGGGAAAGACTTGGGAAAATCAGTGTAGCTCACCTCGCCGACGTAGATGTCGCCGCGCGAATCGACGGCGATGCCGTGCGGCGCGATGAATTTTCCCGCCTCCAGGCCGGGGCCGTCCTGGCCGCCGAGCCGCGCGATCAGCCTGCCCTTGCCGTCGACGATGGAGACGCGCGGCCCGATGTTCGGGACATTCCGGTTCACCGGCATCGCCGGCCCCAGTTCGCCGATGATGAATTGCGGCTGCGGTCCTCGGCAGCAGTACAGCCCGCAGGGCCGATGCAGGTTGAACCACTGCGTCTCGTACTTGCCGTTGCCGTCGAACACCTGCACGCGATGGTTTTCGCGGTCGGCGACGTAGACCCAGCCTTCCTCGTCGGTGACGACGTTGTGCACGATGTTGAACTCGCCTTCGCCGGTACCGGGCTCGCCCCAGGACAGAATGCGCTTGCCGTCCGGAGAATACTTGTGCACCTTGGCATTGCCGTAGCCGTCGCTGACGTAGATCTCGCCCTTCGGCGACAGCGCGGTGTGGGTGCAGCGGTGGAAGGGTTCGCCGCTCATGTACGGTGCCGGCTTGCCGGGCACGCCGAGCTCCAGCAGCACCTTGCCGTCGGTCGTGCACTTCCTCACCACGTGGCCGCCGTCGTCGGTGAGATACAGAATGTCGTTGGCATCGATGTGCAGGCCGTGCGCGCGCGGATACGCGCCCTCGCCCCAGGAGCGCAGGAAATTGCCGTCGCGGTCGAACACCATCATCGGATGCTCGCCGCGGTTGAAAACGTAGACGCGGTCCTTGCTGTCGCAGGCGACCGCCGCCGCGTCCTTGAACTCCCAGCCTTCGGGCAGCTTCGCCCAGTTCTCCACCACGCGGTAGCGGTGCTCGCCGCTGCCCAGTATTACCGGCATCCGATGCCTCCCCGAAATCAAGCCTCCAAGAGTAGCCGAACGCGCACGGCGGCTTACAAGAGGCCCGCGAGGCGCGGCAGCCACAGGCAGGTGGCGGGAACCGCCGAGACGACGGCGAGCGCGACGATGTTGACGGCGATGAACGGCAGCACGGCGCGGATCACTTCCGAGAGATCGCATTCGGCGACGCGCGCGGAGGCGAATAGCGACACGCCGAGCGGCGGCGTGAGCAGGCCGATGTTGAGGTTGAGGATCGTCACCACGCCGAAGTGCAGCGGATGGATGCCCGCGGCCTCGGCCGCCGGCGCGAGGATCGGCGCAAACAGGATGATCGAGGCCGACGGGTCGATGAACATGCCGAGGAAGAGCAGAAAGAGATTTGCCACAAGCAGCGTGCCCCAGGGCCCGAGGTTCCAGGCCTTCACGAGATCCGCCACGCGCGCCGTCGTGTTCTCGAAGCCCAGCACCCACGCGAACGCCGCGCCGCAGGCGACGATGATGATGAGCTGCCCGCTGAAGGCCGACACGCGGTTGAGGATCTCCGGCATGCGCGAGAGCTTCATCGAGCGGTAGATCACGAACGCGCAGGCAGCCGCGTAGGCGACCGAGGCGCCCGCGGCCTCGGTCGGCGTCATGATGCCGCCGAGGATGCTCGCGAGGATCAGCACCGGCATGCCGAGCGGCAGCAGGGCGCCCCAGCCCGCCTTCGCGATCTCCGGCAGCGAGCGGTCGCTCGGCGCGGCGCGGATGCCGAGCCGGCGCGCGATGCGGGCGATGAGCAGCATGTTGGCGAGGCCGATCAGCAGGCCCGGCACCACCGCGGCGGCGAACATGCCGCCGATGGAAACATTGGTGACCGAGCCGTAGATGATGATCGGCAGCGACGGCGGGATGGTGGGGCCGATGATCGAAGCCGAGGCGATGATCGCCGCCGCGAGCGGCGCCGGATAGCCCTCGCGCACCATCGCCGGGATGAAGATGCGCCCCAGCGCCGCGATCTCGCCGAGCGCCACGCCGGTGATGCCGGAAAAGAAGATCGCCGCGCCCACCGCCACCTGCGCGATGCCGCCGCGGATCCAGCCGAACAGCTTGTCCGCGAAAACCACGAGCCGCGCCGTGATGCCGCCCTCGGAGAAGATCTCGCCCGCCAGCAGGAACATGGGGATCGCGACCAGCACGAACGCGTCCATGCCCTGGAAGATTTTTTCGGGCAGCACCGGGATGAGCGCCCACTGGCCGGAAACCGCGAGGTACACGAGCGCGGCGAATCCCATCGACCACGCCACCGGCATGCCGAGCAGCAGCGCGACCACGAAGACGGCGAGAAACGCCGCGAGCGCGATGCTCACGGGCGCTCCTGCGTCGCTTTCACGCGCACTCCCGCGCGACCTTCACGTGCGGCCCTTGCCGCGCCACAGGCGCTCGGCGAGGAAAAGCGCGGCGGCGGCGAAGCCCACCGGCACGGCCACCAGCAGCCAGGACATCGGCCACTGCAACGCCACCGTGCGCATGGCATCGTTGAACTTCACCGCCTCGACGCCCGCGCCCGCCATGACGAGGAAGAACAGCAGCGTGGCGAGGTCGATCAGCAGGAACCACGCGCGCCGCAGGCGGGGCGGCAGCAGATCGGCGAGGAACTCGACGCGGATGTGCTGGTTCCCGCGCACCGACACGGCGGCCCCGCAGAGCACGGTCCAGACGAGGAGGATGCGGCAGGCCTCCTCGCTCCAGACGGGCGTGATGCTGAAACCGTAGCGCAGCACCACCTGCGCGAACACGCCCACCGCCAGCACCGCGAGGCAGGCGGAGGCGATGAAAGCGAGCGAGCGCTCGATCCGCTCCAGCATGGCGCTGCCCGCCCGCCGCTACTTCGCCGCCGCGAAGGCGTCGTCGATCACCTTGGGCGAGCTCACCTGCGTCTTGAGCCACTCGATGACCGGACCCTGGATCGCCTTGCGGAATTCCTCCTTCTGCGCGGGCGAGAGCTCGATTACCTGCACGCCCGCGGCCTTCACCGCCGCCAGCGCCTCGCCCTCGGCCTTGCGCGAGCCTTCGCGGTTGAAGGCAATCGCCTTCCTGGCCGCGGCGTCCACCGCCGCCTTCTCGGACGCGGAGAGGCTGTTGTAGAACGCGTCGTTGATGCCTAGCACGCCGACCGCGTAGCTGTGCCCCGAGAGCAGCAGGTATTTCTGCACTTCCTGCAGCTTGACGAGCCGGAACACGCTCACGGAGTTGTCCTGGCCGTCGACGACGCCGGTCTTGAGCGAGGTGTAGAGCTCGTTGAAGGCGATCGGCGAGGCCGAGCCCTTCATCGCCTCCACCGGGCGCACGGCGAGCGGGCCCATGGCGCGGATCTTCTGTCCGGCGAAATCGGCGGTGCCGTGGATCGGCTTGTTGGAGCTGTAGTGCTTGAAGCCGCCCGACTCCCACCAGCCGAGCACGCGGATGCCCGTCTTCGCACGCAGGTCCTCGGCCATGCGCCGGCCGAAGGGCCCGTCGAGCACCTTCCACGCCGCCTGCTCGGTCGGGAAGAGATACGGAATGTTGAACACCTGGATGTCCGGGTAGACCGTCGCGTAGTTGCCGTCGGCGGCGTCCGACATCTGGATCGCGCCGCGCCGCATCTGGTTCAGGCGGTCGTTCGGATTGCCGAGCGCGCCGCCGTAGACGAGGTCCACCGTCACGGCGCCCCTGGTCGCGCTCTCGACGTCGGCCTTGAACAGCTCGTACATGCCGTTGATGAAGTCGAAGCCCGGCGCCCCCTTGGAGAGCGAGAGCCCGACCTTGATCGTCTTTTGCGCCTGCGCCGCGGCGGGCACGGCGAGCAGGACTGCGGCCACGGTAGCGGCGAAACTGCGCACGAGCACGTTCATCTGGATCTCCTTGAGTGAAGGACCTGCGAGAGGCGGCGGCCGAGCTCCCGGATATCGGCAGCGCGGTGATAAAGCGGGCTCAGCCCGAAGCGGACGATGTCCGGCGGACGGTAAGAGGCGACGATGTGCCGGCGCTCGAGCGCGGCGACGAGCTGTTTTGCGGCGGGATAACGGAAGGCGACGAAGCCGCCGCGCCGTTCCGGGTCAAGCGGACTGACGAGCGTAAAGGCCTGCGGCGCGAGCCTGATGAGCAACTCGGAAAGCGCGGCGTGCCGGGCAAACAGGCTCGAAAGACGCTCTTTCGAAAAGACGTCGAGGGCAGCCTCGAAAAAAACGTTTCCGCTCACCGCGGGCGTACCGACTACGTGGCGCTGGATCCCGCGCGCGGGCCGGAAGCGCGGCTCGAAATCCATGGGCGCCGCGTGGCCGAACCAGCCCTGGATCGCGGGCATGGCCTTCGCCTGGTGGCGCGGCGCCACGTAGAGATAGCCCGGCGCGCCGGGACCGCCGCAGAGATACTTGTAGCCGCAGCCCACCGCGAAGTCCGCGCCGCCGCGGGCGACCTCGGTCGGCACTGCGCCCGCGGAGTGCGACAGGTCCCAGACCGCGACGGCGCCGGCCGCGTGCGCGCGCTGCGTGAGCGCCCGCAGGTCATGCCGGTAGCCTGTCCGGTAATCCGTATGGCTCAGGAACAGCACAGCGGTACGGCGCGTGATGCGGGATTCCAGCGGCGCGCCCTCTTTGACCAACCTCAAGCTCAAGCCATGCGTGCGAGCGACGTTTTCCGCGACGTAGAGGTCCGTGGGGAACGTGCCGGCCTCGCTGAGAATTTCCCGGCGGGCGGGCTTGACCTGCAAGGCCAGGGTGAGCGCCTTGTGCAGGTTGACCGAAGTGCTGTCGCCCACGACCACGCTGCCGCGCGGCGCGCCGATCACGGGCGCGAGCTTGTCGCCAAGGCGTCGGGGCGCCTCCAGCCAGTCGGCTTCGCTCCAGCCGCGCCGCCGCAGGCGCTGCCATTCGTCGATCAGGCGCGCCATGCGCCGCGGCGCCGAGCGCGGCATGGCGCCGACCGAATTGGCGTCGAAATAGAGGAAGCCCGCCTGCCCTGCGGCGAACCGGGAGGCGCTCACGCGGCCCCCTCGGCGTCGATCGTCGCGAGCACCTTGCCGAGCAGGCGCGCCAGCGTGCGCTCCTCGCCGGCGGTCAGCTCGCGCGTGGCGCGCCGCTGGTGCATGCGCGCCACCGGGAAGATGCGTTCGAAGAGGGCGCGGCCGCGCGCGGCAAGGAAGATGCGCCCGACGCGGCGGTCGGCCTCGCCCGCCTCGCGGCGCACCAGGCCGTCGCGCCGCATCTGGTCCACCACGCGCGAGATCACCGACTGCTCCATGACCGTGACGGCGGCGAGCTCCGAAAGGCCGCGGCCATCGCGCGCCGCGAGCACCGCGAGCACGCGCCAGCGATGGATGGTGACGCCCGCGGCCCGCATTTCCCCGCGCAGGTGCGCGTTCAGCCGCCGCGACACCCGGAACAGCAGGTACGGTATGAAGCGCTCCAACTCGATCGAGCCGGCGGCCGCGGCACTCATGGAAAACAGTATTACATGCTGTTAGCATGCAAGTCCATGGCTACTCCCCGGGCTCGCCTCGCCGCCGACATCGGCGGCACCTTCACCGACGTGGTGCTGGAGCATGCCGGCCGGCGCCATTCGGCCAAGGTGCTGACCACGCCGCGCGCGCCCGAGGCGGGCATGCTCGAAGGGATCGCGAAAGTGCTGGCTGCCGCGGGGCTCGTCCCCGGCGATGTCGGCGTCCTGGTGCACGGCACCACGCTCGCCACCAACGCGCTGATCGAACGCAAGGGCGCGCGCACTGCGTTCGTCACCACTGCGGGCTTTCGCGATGTGCTCGAGATGGGCTACGAGAAGCGCTACGAGCACTACGACCTCAACCTCGAGCTGCCGCCGCCGCTGGTGCCCAGGGGGCTTCGGTTTGCCGCGACGGAACGGATGACCGCGAAAGGGAAGATTGAAACGCCTTTCGATCTCAAGGGTTTTGACCACCTGGTCGGAAAAATAAAAAGCGCCAACGTCGAAGCCGTCGCCGTCGGCTTCCTGCATTCCTACGTAAATGACGTCCATGAAAAACAGGCGGAGAAACTGCTCGCCGCCGCTCTGCCCGGCCTGTCCATCACGCTCTCTTCCGCCGTATGCCCGGAGATGCGCGAGTACGAGCGCTTTTCCACTGCCTGCGCCAACGCCTATGTGCAACCGCTCATGTCCGGCTACCTGGCGAGGCTCGCCGCGGAGCTGAAGCGGCGCGGCTTCGGCTGCCCGTTGTATCTGATGACTTCCGGCGGCGGCCTCACCACACTGGAGACCGCGCGCCGCTTCCCGGTGCGCCTGGTGGAATCCGGCCCCGCCGGCGGCGCGATCCTCGCCGCCGGTATCGCGCGCGAAACCGGCATCGCCGAGGTGCTGTCCTTCGACATGGGCGGCACCACCGCCAAGATCTGCTACATCAGTGGCGGCCGCCCGGAGCAGTCGCGCAAGTTCGAGGTGGCGCGCGTCTGGCGCAACCTGAAGGGCAGCGGCCTGCCGCTGCGCGTGCCGGTGACCGAGATGGTCGAGATCGGCGCCGGCGGCGGCTCCATCGCGCGCCTGGACGAACTCAAGCGCATCCAGGTCGGGCCGGCGAGCGCCGGCGCGGAACCCGGCCCCGCCTGCTACGGCCGCGGCGGTACAGAACCGACGGTGACGGATGCCGACGTCGCGCTGGGCCGCGTTGACCCGCTGGCGTTCGCTGGCGGAACCATTCAGTTGAATTTTCAAAAAGCAAAAAACACAATTCTCGCGCGCATCGGCACGCCGCTCGGCCTGGATGCGAACTGGGCGGCCGCCGGCATCGGCGAGATCGTCGAGGAGAACATGGCGAGCGCCGCGCGCGTGCACGCCATCGAGCGCGGCAAAGTCGCCGAGCGCTGCACCATGATCGCCTTCGGCGGCGGCGCGCCGCTGCACGCCGCGCGCCTGGCGGCAAAGCTCGGCGTGGGCAAGGTGCTGGTGCCGGTGGACGCAAGCGTCGGCTCGGCCGTCGGCTTCCTGCGTGCGCCGGTGTCGTTCGAGGTCGTCCGCAGTTTGCTATTGCGGGATGATTCCTTTGAATTTTCACGGGCAAATCTTTTCCTGGGGAAAATGCAAGACGAAGCCTCAGCCATCGTCTCCGCCGGCGCGCTGGGCGCGAAGCTGCAGGCGCATCGCTCGGTGGAGATGCGCTACGAAGGCCAGGGCCACGAAATCTCCGTGCCGCTGCCGGCCGGCAAGCTGCGGGCCGCGGACGCGAAGAAGCTGCGCGCAGCCTACGAAGCGCGCTACGAACAGCAGTTCGGCCTCAGGATTGCGGACGTCCCCGTGGAGTTTCTGGCCTGGTCCGTCAATGTCTCGACTGTTGCCGCCGACAGGAAGAATTCGAATAAAAAAATAAAAAAATCCAGGGCAATTCCGGGAAGCAAACGGGCGGTCTTCGATCCCGCTTCGGGAAAGCTGGAAAGCATCCCTTCGTTCCGGCGCCAGGATCTTGCGCCCGGCATGCAGCTCGCCGGGCCGGCGCTGGTCGCCGAGCCGCAGACCACCACGCTGGTGCCGCGGGGCTGGCGCTGCAGCGTCGCCGCCGCAGGACACCTGATTCTCGAGAGAACAAAATGAAAACTCAGAAGCAGCAATTGATCCGCCAAATCCTGTGGAACCGCCTGATCGCGGTGGTCGAGGAGCAGGCCAACGTGCTGCTCAAGACCGCCTTCGGGCCGATCACGCGCGAGGCGGGCGACCTGTCGGCCGGCGTCTACGACACGAAGGGCCGCATGCTCGCCCAGGCGGTCACCGGCACGCCCGGGCACGTGAACACCATGGCGACGGCGGTGGCGCATTTCCTCGAGCGCTTCCCCGCGCGCACGCTCAAGCCGGGCGACGTGCTGGTGACCAACGATCCGTGGATGGGCACCGGGCACCTGTTCGATTTCGTCACCGTGACGCCGGCGTTCCTGAAGAAGAAGCTGATCGGCTTCTTCGCCTCCACCTGCCACGTCATCGACATCGGCGGGCGCGGCTTCGTGGCGGAGGCGACCTCGGTCTACGAGGAAGGCCTGCACGTGCCGCACATGAAATTGATCGATACCGGCAAAAGGAACGAAACCCTGTTCGCGATGCTGATGAGCAACGTGCGCGAGCCCATGCAGGTGCGCGGCGACATCCTGGGTCTCGTATCGTGCAACGAAGTGGCGGCGCGGCGTCTGGCAGCGATGCTGGAAGAATTCGGCCTCAGCGAACTCGACGCGCTGGGCGAGTACATCGTCTCGACTTCGCGCGCTTCGATGCGCGAAGCGGTGCGCAAGCTGCCGCGCGGCACCTGGAGCGCTTCGATGCTGCTGGACGGCTACGAGTCGCCCATCGAGCTGAAGGCCGCGCTCACCGTGAGCGGGGATGGCATCCACGTCGACTACGCCGGCAGCTCGCCCGCCTCGCGCTTCGGCATCAATTCGCCCAAGTGCTACACCGACGCCTACACCTCGTTCGGCGTGAAGTGCATCGTCGCGCCCGGCATCCCGAACAACGCCGGCTCGCTGGAAGTCGTCACCGTTTCCGCGCCGGAGGATTCCATCGTGCATCCCCTCCGTCCCCGCGCGGTCACTGCCCGTCATGTCATCGGCCAGATGCTGCCCGAACTCGTATTCGACTGTTTCGACGAACCGCTCGCGGGCAAGGTCCCCGCGGAGGGCGCCGGCAGCATGTGGGTGCTCGGCCTCTCGGGCGGGCCGCAGGTCGAAGGCGCGCGGCCGGACGCGACGCGCTTCAACGCCATCTCCATCGGCATCGGCGGCATGGGCGCGCGCCCGGCCAAGGCCGGCCTCTCCACCACCGCCTTCCCGAGCGGCGTCGGCGCGATCCCGGTGGAAATCACCGAAGCGCAGTCGCCGCTCCTCTTCCGCCGGCGCGAATTCGCCGACGGCTCGGGCGGCGGCGGCAAACAGCAGGGCGGCCTGGGCGCGGTGATCGAGATCGAGAGCACCGAGGCGGCGCCTTTCAGCATCGCCTGCGCCACCTTCGACCGCCGCCGCAACCCCGCGCGCGGCCGCGCCGGCGGCGCCGACGGCCGCGTCGGCCGCGTCACCCTCGCCAGCGGCAAGGTTCTCCCCGGCAAGGAAACGTACGTGGTGCCCGCAGGCGATCGTCTCATCGCCGAGATGCCCGGCGGCGGCGGCTACGGCAAGAAATCCTGAATTCCCGCCGGTCAGCCGGCGACGACGGTCTGGATGGCTTCGAGCAGGACGCTGGGCAGCACCGGCTTGGTGATGTAGCCGTTGGCGCCCAACTGCAGGCCGCGCGCCACGTCTTTCCCCTCGCCGAGCGAGGTCAGCAGCAGCACCGGGATGTCGGCGAGCGCCGGGTGGTGGCGGATCCGGTTCAGCACGTCGAAGCCGTTGGCATCGGGCAGCAGGACATCGAGCAGCACCAGGTGCGGAGCGGGCTTGCCGGCCAGACCCTGCACGATCTCGGCGCGGTTGCGCGCGCGCAGCGTCTGGCAGCCGAAGGTGTGCACCACTTTTTCGATCAGCATCGCCATGCCCTCGTCGTCCTCGACGATCAGCACGCGTATCTTGTGCGGGTTGAGCAGCTTGCGCACGGGCCTGTCGCCCTCGACGAGTACGCGCGTGTAGTAGCCTTTTTCCCTCAGCGCCGCCGCGCCGATCGTGCCCAGCCGGTCGACGTCGCGCTCGTCCTGCGCCGACAGTACCGGCTCGGGCACCGTGTACTGGACGCTGAAATGCTGGCTGAGGTCGAGGTCTTCTGACATCCGGCGCCATTCTAGCCTTGCGCCGGAATGGGCCGCTAGGAGGAAGGCTGCGCCAAGTCCGCTTTCGTGGCCGGTACGGAGTAGCTCGCGTCCGGGTGCTTCGGCAGCGATTCCTCCCATGCCAGGTAGCGCGAGCGCAGCGCGGCGAGGCGCGCGGGTTCGCGCTTGCCGAAGTTGGCCCGCTCGCGCTCGTCCCGCGCCAGGTTGAAGAGGAACTCGTCGCCTTCGACCGACAGGTATTTCCAGTCGCCCGCGCGCAGCGCTTTCTGGTTCCGGTAGAGCATTTTCCAGTACAACTCGCGCTCGAAAGTCTTTTTCGGCTTCTGCAGCACGTCCAACAGGCTCTTGCCGTCCAGCGGATAATTTTTATCCGGCGAGACCTTTGCAATGTCCAGAATGGTGGCGACCCAGTCCATGGTGATCGCCTGCTGCGTCGTGACACCCCCGGCCTTCACCTTCGCGGGCCAGCGCACGATGTAGGGCACGCGGATGCCGCCCTCGAGCAGGTCCATTTTCCTGCCGACGAGCGGCCAGGTGTCGGAGAAGCGCTCGCCGCCGTTGTCGCTGGTGAAGACGACGACGGTGTTTCTCTCGAGTTTTAGTTTTTTCAATGAAAATAAAATTCGGCCAATTCCCTCGTCCATCTGCCGGATCATGGTTCGATAGGTCGCCACCGAGCCGCCGTCGAAGTGGTAGATCTTGCTCGGAACCTGCGCGATGCGCTTCGATTCGTCTTCGTCGGCGCGCGTCAGCCAGGGCCAGTGCGGCGCGTTGTAATGCACGGAGAGGAAAAACGGCTGCCGCTTTTTTCTCCTGATGAATGAAACCGCTTTTTCGGAAATCAGATCCGTGAGATATCCCTTGCGGAACACCTCCTTCTCGCCTTCCCACAGGTCGTGGTTGCCCGCGGTGTCCTTGTGGCTGAAGTAGTCCATGCCGCCCGACAGCGCGCCGAAGAATTCCTCGTAGCCGCTCTTCAAGGGACCGAAGTGCGGCGGATAGCCGAGGTGCCACTTGCCGGCGAGGCCGGTGGCGTAGCCGGCGTCGCGCAGCAGCGAAGGCAGCGTCGGGTGCGACGGCGGCAGCCCGAGGCCGGCGTCGCCGCGCGCGTTGCTGCGGATCGGCTCGTCCGCCCCGCCGCGCAGCCGGTGCTGCCAGCGGCCGGTCATCAGCGCGAAGCGCGTCGGCGAGCAGACCGAGGAGTTGGCGTAGCCCTGCGTGAAACGCAGTCCCCCGCGCGCCAGGCGGTCGAGCGCGGGGGAGCAAGCCGATCTTCCGCCGTAACAACCCAGGTCGGCGTACCCCAGGTCGTCGGCCAGGATGAAAATGAAATTCGGCTGCAAATTACTTCGGCGCCTGCGCCTGCCTCTGCTCTTGCGCCGCCACCGCCAGCTTGAGCGCCTTGTATTCCCGGCAGCCGGCGCCGCAGAGCTTCTCGAGTTCGGCCAGATGCTCGCGCGCCTTCACCACGTTGCCCGTCATCAGGTAGGCCTCGCCGATGTACTCGTGCGCGCCGAGGTGGCGCGGATCGAGGCGCAGCGCCTCGTTGTAGTGGCGGAACACTTCGTCCATGGCCGGGTTCGGGCCCTTGCGGATCGAATAGGCGTACAGGTTGTGGGCGTCGGCGCTCTGCGGATCGCGCTGCACCGCCTGCCGCAGGAGGGCCTGCGCTGCCGTCCAGTCCTGCCGCGCGATCGCCGCGCGCGCCGATTCGAGCTGCTCGCTCTTCTTGTCCGGGTCCTTCGGGTCCGGCTTCGGGTCGGGCTTGGGAGTGTCCATCGCGAACGCCGTCGCAGCGGTGAACAGGGCTATCATAAGTGCATGAATCGAAGCGTTCTTCAGGGCGGCTTTCATCGGGATCTCCTGTGGATGCTGTTGGCCATTACGTTAACATGCGCCCCGCTGGATGCAACCCCGGCGCTGGCGGGTTCTCCAATGGGTCGCGCCGAAGCGCTGGCCGCCCTGGAAAACGTCGTTCCCGAGCGACGCGCCGAGGCAGTCGCCTGGATCGCCGCCCACGGCCGCATGGCCGACCAGCCGCTGCTGCTCAAGCGCCTGCGCGACGGCGAGGATGCCGTGCGCCGCCTCGCCGAGCGGGGCCTGTGGGCGCTGTGGAGCCGCTCCGGCGACGCGGCCATCGACCGGCTCATGGAAAGCGGCGGCGAGCTGATGCAGGCCGGCCGCCACCAGGAAGCCATCGCGGTGTTCACGGAAATCATCCGGCGCAAGCCCTCGTTCGCCGAGGGCTGGAACAAGCGCGCCACGGCGTATTTCCTGGCGGGCGACTTCAAGCGCTCGCTCGCCGACTGCGACGAAGTGATGAAACGCAACCCGAGCCATTTCGGCGCGCTCTCCGGCTACGGCCAGATCTACTTCCAGCTCGAGCAGTACGACGAGGCCGTCGAATACTGGCGCCGCGCGCTCGAGGTGAATCCCAACATGCAGGGTGTGGAAGGCAGTATCCGGCGCGTCGAGGAACTGCTGAAGGAAAAGCGCAGCCGCACGATTTAGGCGGCTCGCTCCAGGGATCACCGCAGCCGCACGATTTAGCGCGGGCCGCAGTACTCGAGCCCTTCGATCACCAGCACCCGGCAGGTGGAGCACTTGGCGTTGCCGCCGCAGACGTACGTATGGGGGATGCCGTTGTCGAGCGAGGCGCGCAGCAGCGTCGCGCCGGGGCCGCTGTCGATCGTCCTGCCGTCCGTCAGGTAACGGATTCGAGGCATGCCGCGAACGACAGCAGCTCGGCGCGGTGAAGGCGCGCGAGTTGCTCCAGGCGCTGCTCGCCTTTGGGCGTCAGGTGCACCTCCACCCGGCGCATGTCGCCGCGGCTCCTGTTGCGCACGACCAATCCGGCCGCCGCGCACCTGGAGACCAGCGCCACGACCCCGTGATGCCTGGCCTGGAGGCGTTCAGCGAGCTCCATGACCGTCGCCCATTCGCGGCCGGGGAAGCCCTTGATCTGCAGCATGAGCTGGTATTGCAGCGGGGTTATTCCCTTGCTGTGGCTCGCCTGCTCGCTGAACCGGAGGAAGCGGCGCAGCTGATAGCGAAAGCGGGCGAGCGCCTCGATGTCGTCTTTCGACATCTTCTGTCCGGATGCCTCGGTGTTCTCCTGTTGCATCCCGGCAGGTATATCACATCGTGATATACCTGCACCAGACGCGGTGCTAGACGTAGTCCTTGGCCGCGGTCTCGGCATCGACCGGCGCGCCGGTCAGGTTGCCCTGGAGGAAATCGCAGCCGCAAGCCTTGAGCGCTTCGCGCTGCAGTTCCGACTCCACGCCGACGGCGGTCACCTTGAGCTCCAGCGCATGCGCGAGGCCCACGATGCCGGCGACGATCGCCTTGCTCTCCTTGTGTGCCTCGGCCACCAGCGAGCGGTCGATCTTCAGCTTGCCCACCGGCAGCTGGCGCAGGCCGACCAGGCTGGAATAGGCGGCGCCGAAGCTGTCGATCGCCACCGTCACCCCGAGGTCGCGCAGCTTCTTCAGCACCGCGGCGGCGAGATCGACGTTCTGCATCACCGTCGGCTCGGCGACTTCGATCTCGAGCAGCGGCGGCGGCAGCCCGGTTTCCTTGAGCGCGCGCGCCACCAGTTCGGCAAGCTTGGGGTCGTGGAACTGGCGCGGCGACAGGTTGACGCTCACCGGCAGGCCGCGCTCGGTGCCGATGAAGGTCGCCCAGCGGCAGGCTTCGTGCAGCATCCATTCGCCCAGGCGCAGGATCAGGCCCGTGTCCTCGGCGAGGTGGACGAACTCCGCGGGGCCGACCACGCCGCGCGCCGGATGCTGCCAGCGCAGCAGCGCCTCGTGCGCCGCGGCGCGCCCGGTGGCCGGATCGACCATCGGCTGGTAGTAGACGCGCATCTCGCCCGCCTGCACCGCGCGCCGCAGGTCGCTCTCCAGCACCAGGCGCTTGGAGGCGGACTGGTTCATCTGCTCGGTGAAGAACTGGTAGTTGGCGCGCCCGGTTTCCTTGGCGTGGTACATCGCCGCGTCGGCGTTGCGGATCAGCGTCTCGGCGTCGCGCCCGTCGTCCGGGAACACGCTGATGCCGACCGAGGGGGTGATGGTCAGCTCGCGGTCGTCCACCGAGAAGGGCAGCGCGACCGTCTCCAGGATCTTCGCCGCGACGTTGGCGGCGTCCGAGGAGCGCTTGATCTCCGGCAGCACCACCACGAATTCGTCGCCGCCCATGCGGCAGATGGTGTCCACCACGCGCAGCTGCTTGATCAGGCGCTCGGCCACCTCCTTCAGCACCACGTCGCCCGCCGAGTGCCCGAGCGAATCGTTGATCGCCTTGAAGCGGTCCAGGTCGACGAACATCACCGCGGTCTGCTTGCGGTTGCGGTGGCTGAGCGCGAGCGCCTGCGTCAGCCGGTCCTCCAGCAGGCGCCGGTTGGGAAGTCCCGTGAGCGCATCGTGGTCGGCGAGGTGCTGGGCGCGGGTCTCCGCCTGCCGGCGGTCCGAGATCTCCGCCTGCAGGCGCTCGTTCGCCGCCTGCAGCTCGGCGGTGCGTTCCTCCACCGCGCGCTCGAGCGCGTCGCGCGAGGCCTGCAGGGATTCGCGCGTCGCGCGCTCGGCCGTGATGTCCTCGTAGATCCCGATGGTGCCCTCCTCGGGATGCACGGGGTCGATCGCCTTGGCCACCAGCTTGCACCAGAACAGCGACCCGTCCTTGCGCCGGAACTGGCGCTCGCCGACATGGCTGCTGCCGGTCGCCAGGTGCGGGTACATGGCGGCGCCCGCGGCCTCGTATTCCTCCCGCGACAGGAACAGCGGTTCGGTGGACATGCCCACCATCTCGCCCCGGGCGTAGCCGAGCATTTCCTCCAGGCGCGGATTGCAGCGCTGGAAGACCCGCTGGCGCAGGAAGGCGATGCCCACGGTGGCGTTGGTGAGGATCAGTTCCTGCTCGGCGAGGGCGCGCTGCACGCGCGCCTCCGCCTCGCGCTCAACGGTGACGTCCTCCAGGCTCCAGATCCATTCCTGGTCGGCGCCGCCGGCATCGATGCGGCGTCCGCGTGTGCGGCACAGGAAGGTGGAGCCGTCCGCGCGCTTGAAGCGCCACTCCATCTCGTGCGTGCCCCCCGGTTCGGTGTTCCGGTACGCGAGAGTGCCCGCCTGGGTCCATTCCGCGTCGCTGGCGAACAGGACCGACGAGGGAAGGCCGATCAGCGCGCCGGGCGGCGCACCCACCATCTCCTCGAGGAAGCGGTTGCAGCGCTCGATCCTGCGGCTGCGCACGAAGGCGATGCCGACGGTGGCGTTGTCGAGGATCAGCTCCTGCTCGCGCACCATGCGCTGGACCTCGCCGTCGGCGCGCCGGCGCTCGGTAATGTCCTCGAACAGCCACACATAGCCCTTGGCGAGGTTGCCGGGCTCGAGCGCCCGCCCGGTGCGCCGGCACCAGAACCCGGAGCCGTCCTTACGCCGCAGCCACTGTTCCGGCGAGGGCGTCTTGCCGGCCTCGATCTCCGCGATGTACTGCCCGCTCGCCTCGAACTCCTCGTCGGTGAAGTAGTACTGCCGCGTCGACGCGCCGAGCGCCTCGCCGGGGGCGTAGCCGAACAGCTCCTCGAAGCGGCGGTTGCAGCGGACGATTTTCCGGTCGCGCTGGAAGGCGATGCCGATCACCACGTTGTTGGTGATCGCCTGCTGCTCGGAGAGCAGGCGCTGCAGTTCTTCCTCGGCGCGCTTCTGCTCGGTGATGTCCTCGAGCAGCCATACCGAGCCGCGCGCCGGGTCGGCCGGGTCCACCGCGCGGCCGGTCGAACGCTCCCAGAACACCGTGCCGTCGCGCCGCTTCGCCTGCAGCACGTGCGTGTGCGTCTGGCCGCGCGCCATCTCGGCGTAGCTCCCGGTCGCGAGGGCGTGATCGCTTTCCGCGGCGTAGGTGACCGAAGTGGGCTTGCCGTTCAGCTCGCCGGGGGCGAAGCCGTACATCTCCTCCATGCGCCGGTTGCAGCGCACGATGATGCGATCGCGCACGAAGCAGATGCCGATCGAGGCGGTGTCCAGGATCGCGCTCTGCTCGCGCAGCAGGCGGGCGACCTCGTCGGCGTGGCGCTTGCGGCCGGTGATGTCTTCGAGGATCCAGACCGTGCCGCGCTGCGCGTCGGTCGCGCTGACCGCCTTGGCGATCATGCGCGCGAGGAAGGTCGAGCCGTCCTTGCGCCGCATCTCCCACTCGACATCCACCTGCCGGCCCGCGCCGAGCAGCGGCACCGCGATCCCGCCCATCGCCTCGTAGCTCTCCCGCGAGGGATACGCCACCTCGCCGGGCTGGCCGATCAGCTCCTCGGCGTTCCAGCCGAGCATTTCGGCGAACTTCGGATTGCAGAGCGTGAACTTGCGGTCGCGCGTGAAGGCGATGCCGATGGACGCATTGGCGAGGATCGCCTTGTACTCGAGCTGCGCGTCGCGCGGCCGGCCCGCATAGCCCGCAGGCGGGCTCCTGACCCCATCCGCGGGCGGGGATTCGACGCCAGGCGCCGGGGCGTTTGCCGCCGCTGCGTCTTCCTCGAACGGACTGCGATCGTTCATCGACGCCATTCCCCCACGACCTCGCGGTTCTCCCCGAGCTATCGTTCGAATCGTACCTCCAATTGCGCTCCCGCTACCAGAAGCTCTCCACCGTAATCTGCCCGGGACTGCGGCGGCGGTGCTTCTTCAGGCCGCGCGCCGCGAGCGCCGCCGCCATGTCCTTCAGCATGTCCGGGTTGCCGCAGAGCATCAACTGCGAACGCTCCGGGGAAATGGCCGCCGCCGCGGCCTCCAGGCGGCCGTCCGCGAGCGCCGCGGGAATGCGCCCTTGCAGCGCGCCGGAGAATGTTTCGCGGCTGACAAAACGAACGTATGAAAGCCTCCCGGGATGGGTGTGCATCAACTGTTCGATCAGGTCCCCGTAGACCAGCTCGTTCGCATGGCGCACTCCGTGCACGAGAATCACCCGCCGGTAGCGCTGCCAGGGCGCCTCGGTGCGCAGGATCGACAGGAAGGGCGCGATACCCGTGCCGGTAGCCACCAGCCAGAGATCCTCTGCCGGCGGGACTTCCGACAGGATCAGCCAGCCAGCGGGATTGTCCGCGACATGCAGCGTGTCGCCCGCCTGGAGGCGCGCCAGCTGCGGCGAGAGCGGTCCTTCCGGTACCACCACGCCGTAGAACTCCAGCACCGGGTCGGCGGGCGCGTTGACGAACGAAAACGGCCTCGCAATACGCTCTTCCCCGATGTCCAGGCCGATACGCACGAACTGTCCCGCTTCGAACTTCAACCGCGGCGCCTCGACGCGCAGCGAGAACAGCGTATCAGTCCACGCGCGGTTTTCGATCACCCGCCCCGGAATCCAGCCGCTCATTGGACGGGATAAGGCTCGATGTAGAGATCCTGCACGTCGGCGCCCAGCACAGTGATCGAGCCGCGGCGGCGGTTGTTGCCGTTGTCGGAGAACTCGAACACGAACACGCGCCGGATCCTCAGCTCGCCGGCGTCGTTGCGCGCGAGGCGCAGCCCCGCGCCGGCCACCGTTTCATCGAGCAGCTGCAGGCCGTTGCGCTCGCAGGCGGTGCGCCCGGCCGCGAGCGCCCGCTCGCGCGCGCGCAGGCTGTCGATCCAGAACGCGAGGCCGGCGACGATGAGGACCAGGGCAACCGTCTCCCACATCTATTGCGCGCAGGGGCTCGGATAGAGCGCGTTGACGGCTTCTATTTCCTCCTGCAGTTCCTTTGATATTTCCATTCCGAAGAAACCCGACAGCTCGTCCAGCTGCCTGATCGAAGTCGCCCCGATGATGGTCGAGGCGGTGAAGAAGCGGCTCTTGCAGAACGCCAGCGCGATGCCGGCGAGCGGTAGGTGGTGTTTTTCCGCGAGTCGGTGGTATGCCTCGACGGCCGCCAGCACGCGCGGCCGCTTGTAGCGCTCGCCGAAATCCGCGAATTTCTGCAGCCGTGCCGCGCCCGGCCAGGGTTTCGCTTTCATCTTGTCCGAGAGCAGGCCCATGGCGAGCGGGGAGTAGGCGAGCAGCGGCACGCCGACGCGGCGGCTCGCCTCCGCGAGGTCGCCGTCGAACAGGCGGTTCACCAGGCTGTAGCCGTTCTGCACGGAGGCCGGCGGCGGCAGGCCGTTGTCCTTCGCTACGCGCGTGAATTCGCACAGGCCCCAGGCGGTTTCGTTGGACAGCCCGTAGGCGCGGATTTTTCCGGCCTTGATCGCCGCCGCCATGCCCTCGACCTGCTCGAGGATGGGCGTCGCTTCGCGCTCCTTCGACGGGTCGTACTGCCAGGCGCCGAAGGCAGGCACGTAGCGTTCGGGCCAGTGGATCTGGTAGAGGTCGATGTAGTCGGTCTGCAGGCGCTGCAGGCTGTCGTCGATCGCCCAGGGGATGGTCTTCCTGGTGACGTGGTTCTCGCCGTTGCGGATCCACTCGCGCCGCCCCGGGCCGGCGATCTTCGAGGCGAGCACGATGCCCGCCCGCTTCGCCTTGTTCCTGCCGAGCCAGCTGCCGATGATCTTCTCGGTCGCGCCCTGCGTCTTCTGCGCCGGCGGCACCGGGTACATCTCGGCGGTATCGATGAAATTGATGCCGCGATCCAGCGCCCATTCGATCTGCGCGTGGCCCTCGGCTTCCGTGTTCTGCTCCCCCCAGGTCATGGTGCCGAGGCAGATCTCGCTGACCTCCAGCGTGCTCGCGCCCAGCTTGCGTTTTTTCATGCCCTGATTTTCTCACGCCCCGCGCAGGGCAAAGGCGGGAACGGTCTGCGAAAAACCCTTCAATTGCAGATCGCCGACCGGGTCGAACTCGAATGACCCTTCCAGCGCCGCGACCGTCTTGCGGTCGGCGAGGATCTGCCCGCCCTTCGCCTCGGCGCACAGGCGCGCCGCCAGATTCGTCACCGGGCCGATCGCGGCGTAGTCCCGGCGTCCCTCGAAACCGATGGCGCCCAGCGTCGCAAAACCCTGCGCGATGCCCGCGCCGAGGCCAAGGTCATGGCCACGCTTCTTCCAGAGCGCAGCGATCGGCTCGAAGGCGCGCATCATGGCGATCGCTGCCCGCATCGCCTGCTCCGCAGGCCGCTCGACCGGCAGCGGGTCGTTGAAGAAAACCATCACCGAGTCCCCGGCGAAACGCTCGATCGTGCCTTCGTGCTCCATCACCAGCTTGCCGAGCGCGCCGTGGAAATCGCTCAGCAGCTCCATCACTTCCTCGGGTTCGGCCGCGCCGGTGAACGCGGTGAAGCCGCGCAGGTCGAAGAACTGCACCGTGATCTCGCGCCGGTGGGTCTTGAGGAGATCATCTCCCTTACCCGCGGCCAGGAGTTCGGCGAGCTGCGGCGAGAAGAAGCTCTTCAGCCGCGCCATGCGCTCTTCGTTCAGAGCCTTTGTCTCGTTGAACAGCCGCACGTTCTCGATCGCGATCACCGCCTGGTTGGCAAAATTCCCGATCAGGGCGATCTGTCGCTCGGTGAAGGCGCGCACTTCCGTGCGGTACATCGCGACTTCGCCGATCACCTCGTTTTCCTTCATCATCGGCACGAGAAGCAGCGTGCGCATCCCGGCGACTTCCACCGCGGCAACGGGCAGCGGCGCGCCCGAGCGGTAGCCTGCGTCCTCGCGCATGTCCACGATATGGACCGACTTGCCGCTTGTCACGACGCGGGCAAGCGGCACATCGGGCGAAGGCCGCACCGTCATTCCGGTGCGCCATTGCTCGGCCGGCAGCGCGCCGTGGAGCGCGGCCATTCTGAAGGCGTCGCCCTCCCGCAGCCAAAAAACGCCGTAGGCCGCCTCGCACAGCGACGTCGCATTCGCAAGGATGGCCTTGAATACCGGCATCAGCTCGCTTGGCGAGCTCGAGATGATGCGCAGGATCTCGGAGGTCGCGGTTTGCTGCTCCAGCGCCTCCTTGGTCTCATTGAACAGCCGCACGTTCTCGATCGCGATCACCGCCTGGTCGGCGAAGGTTCGAAGCAAGGCATTCTGCCTTTCGGAAAGCGGCCCCGGCGCGAGGCGCACCACGCTGATGGCGCCGATGGCGGCTCCGTCGCGCATCATGGGTGCCACGGACATCGCCCGGTAGCCGCTCAGCGCAAAGTGCCGTCGCCCTTCCACGAACTTCTCCTGCACCGCCAATGCATCGGCCACCTCAACCATCGCGCAATCCAGGATCGCGGCGCTCTGGATATACTCGCGGTCGAGGGGAAAAGGAAAACGGCCAGCCCATTTCGCAGCGCGCCCCGGGTCCGACTCGGCGATGGCCATGAGCCGCACCTGCCCGCCATCCGGCCGCACTACCGCCACCGCGGCCTCCTTGAACAGCCGGACGCCGGTCCGGACGATCGCTTCGAACACAGGCTGCACGTCCGACGGCGAGCTCGCAATGACCTTCAGTATTTCCGCCGTCGCCGTCTGCCGCTGCAGCGCCTCGGCGAGCTGCTGCTTGAGCGGGACCTCAGCGGTTTTACCGCGGGCGCGCGCCTTCCGCCGCAGTCGCGGCCGGATGGCCTGCCTGGTTTTCCTGGATGCTGCCATGGGTCCCCTTCCCCGGCGAACGCCAATTATCAGGGATTCCCTATGAGATCGGCGGCTTTCTCGGCGATGGCGATTACCGCGGCGTTGGTATTGCCCGAGACCACCGCCGGCATGACGGAGGCGTCGACAACGCGCAGGCCCTGGATGCC
Source organism: Burkholderiales bacterium (assembly GCA_036560705.1). Lineage (GTDB taxonomy): Bacteria > Pseudomonadota > Gammaproteobacteria > Burkholderiales > SG8-39 > RBG-16-66-20. The sequence goes on from DATBQR010000010.1 coordinate 69,895, forward strand.
GCGCAGGCGCAACCGCGAATCCACCACGGAGCGCTCGTCGGTGCCCATGCGGCAGGTGGAGGTGGGATGGAACACGCTCTCGCCGGACCGGCGCAGTACCTCGAGCAGCTCCTCGTCCGTCTGCACCCCGGCGCCGGGATGCTCCTCCTTCACGATGTAGCCCGAGAGCGGCGCCGCATGCGCGATGCGGCGCGCGATCTTCAGGCCTTCCACCATCACCCGCCGGTCGTTTTCCGTGGCGAGGTAGTTGTAGCGGATCGCCGGCGCCGCGCGCGGGTCGGCGGACTTGATGCGCACCGAACCGCGCGACTCCACCTGCAGCTGCGATACCGAGATCGTGAAGCCCGACCAGGGATGCAGCAGGCCGCCGCGCTTGGCGGTCGAGAAATTGATGAAGTACAGCTGCGCGTCCGGGCGCTTGAGTTCCGGCCGCGTGCGCACGAAGGCCGCGGCATGGCCGGCGCTGACGGTGAGCGGCCCGCGCTTGAAGAGGAAGTAGTCGAGCCCGATCTTCGCCTGCCGGAACAGGCTCGCCATGTCGTCGTTCAGCGTGATGGGTTTGTTGGCGCGCCAGAACGTGCGGCAGTAGAAATGGTCCTGCAGGCCCTCGCCCACCTCGGGCGCATCCAGCACCACCGGGATGCCGTGCTCTTCCAGCAGCGCCCGTGGCCCGACGCCCGAGAGCTGCAGCAGCTGCGGCGAATTGAACGAGCCGCCGCAGAGCAGGACTTCGCGGCTCGCCCTGGCTTGCAGCGTTTTTTCGCCTTTCGTGTATTCGACGGCAAATGCTTTTCGATCGGAAAATAAAATCTTCCTGGCAAGGGCCTCTGTCTCCACCCGCAGATTCGGCCGGCCTTCCGCCGGGCGCAGGTATTCGACCGCGGTGCTGCTGCGCCGGCCGTTCCGCATGGTGGCCTGGTAGTAGCCGGTGCCTTCCTGCTGTTCGCCGTTGAAGTCCCCGTTCGGCGGAATGCCGAGCGTCTGCGCCGAGGCGATGAAGGCGTCGCAGAGCTCGTGTCGCTCCAGGTCGGACACGGCGAGCGGGCCGCCGGCGCCGTGCAACGCGCTCGCGCCGCGGCTCTGGTGCTGCGCCTTCTTGAAATACGGCAGCAGTTCCACGTGCGACCAGCCGGGCACCTCCCAGGCGTCGAAATCCTCGGGCTGGCCGCGGATGTAGACCAGGCCGTTGATCGAGGAGGAGCCGCCGAGCACTTTGCCGCGCGGGCTGAAGATGCGCCGGCCGTTCAGCTGCGGCTCGGGCTCCGAATCGTAGGCCCAGTTGACGTCGCGGCGGGCGAACAGCCTGCCGTAGCCGAGCGGGATGTGGATCCAGGGATCGGTGTCGCGCGGCCCCGCTTCCAGCAGCAGCACGCGCACCGCGGGATCCGCCGACAGGCGGTTGGCCAGCACGCAGCCCGCCGAGCCCGCGCCGACGATGATGTAGTCGTATTCCCCTCCCACGGCGAAGCTCAGCGCGGGGTGGAAATGTGCATGCCGCCGTCGACGAAGAGGGTTTCGCCGGTAGTCTGGCGCGCGCCCTCGATCAGCCAGACGATGGTGTCGGCGATGTCCTCGGGACGCGCGTAATCCTTGAGCGGCACCAGGGTCGAGTAGTGCGCCGCCGCCTGCTTCGCGCGCTCGTCGCCCAGCGCGCCGGTCTGCCAGGGCGTATCCACGTAGCCCGGCAGGACCGCGTTGACGCGCACCTCGGGCCCGAGTACGCGCGCGAGCGACTTGGTCATCGAATTGAGCGCGGCCTTGGAAGCCGCGTAGGCGATCGACGAGCCGGTGCCGAGCAGCGACGCCACCGAGGAGACGTTGACCACCGCGCCCTTGCCCGCCTTCAGCGCCGCCGCGCAGGCACGCACCATCTGGAACGGCCCGACCACGTTCAGGCGGTAGATGCGCAGGAAATCGTCGGCCGAGAGGCCGTCCAGGTCGGCGTGCTTGACGAACTTGGTGGTGCCGGCGTTGTTCACCAGCGCGTCGATGCGCCCCCATTTGTCCAGCGCCGCCTTGACGAGCTTCCCGCACTCGGCATCGTCGCCGACGTCGGCTTGCACGACGATGGCATCCTTGCACTTGGCGGCGACTTTCTTCGCCTCCGCCTCGCTTTTCGAATAGTTGATGACGACATTCCAGCCGCGCCCGGACAGGTTTATCGCGGTTGCGGCGCCGATGCCCGATGCAGACCCGGTAACGATTGCGACTTTTTTCTTGTCCATTTTTTCCTAAACCGTGGCGATTGGGGTGGCCGGCGACCCCACCGCGCCCGGCAGCCGGAGCGGCGGGGCGGTAAGGAGGAAACGGTTGCGCATGTGCTCGCGCAGCCATTTCGCAAGCGGGGTGAAATACCACAGCTCGCCCAGATGGATGCCGTTCTTGAACAGGCAGTGCTCGTGCAGCGGCAGCATGGCGTGCGAGGTCGGCTTGAACGGCGTGGTGGAGAACAGCTCCACCGCGTAATTGTCGGCGGCGAGCACCGACAGGCCCGAGTCGGACACCCACTTGAGCAGCTTCTCGTCGCGCCCGTCCAGGCCGGTGCAGGTGTTGTGCAGCAGCTCGGGTGTCGGGTTCTTCTTCAGCTCGAGCAGCATCTCGGCGAAGCCGGTGTGCAGGCAGACGATGTCGCCGCGCTCGATTTCCACTTTGTCTTTTTCAATGATCCTGCTTAAATCGTCGTAACCGACCGCGTGGCGCTTCCTGCCGAAGTGGGCGTGCAGGTCGATCATCACGCCGCGCCCCTGCGCGCCGTGCTCGGCGAGGTTCTGGATGCCGAGCGCCTCGGCGCGGCTGCCTTCGAAGCGGGCCCAGGATTCGGCATTGGAATTTTCTTTTGCGGGGATGACATCAACCCCCGCGCGGAATCCATTGTAAAAAACCGCCTCCGGTGTGCCGTCGCCGTCGGCGTCGAACAGGCTGCCGACGTGCGCGAAGGAATCCCACTGGGTCGAATACTGCAGCGTGAGCAGCACCAGGTCGTCGCAGACGACGTCGGTCTGCATCGGGTTGTTCTGCGACACGGCGTAGCAGAAGTTCTGCTTGCCGTCGCGGTGCGTGGCGGCGATGCGCGGCGGATGGCGCCGCGGGTTGAGCCCGTTGCCGCCCGGGTAGTCGAGCGGCAGCGACAGCACGAAGGTGAGGCCCTCCTTCACTTCGGCCACGCCCTGCAGCACCTTTTCGCGCGTGACGTAATTCATCCGCCCGCGCTGGTCGTCGGGGCCGAACTCACCCCAGTTGGAGTTGGGGGGCTTTTGTTTCCATCTGGGGTTCACTAGAAGTAATGCCTTCCAATCGATTCGGCAACACACACGGGTTTGTCTCCGCCTTCGCGCTCGATGCTCACGTTCCAAGTCACTTGCACGCCACCATCGAGCTTTTCGTATTTCGCCAGCGTGAAGCGGCCGCGGATCTTCGCGCCCGCCGGCACCGGCGCGGTGAAGCGCACCTTGTTGAGGCCGTAGTTGACGCCCATCTTGCGGTCGGAGAATTCGAAGGTGGATTCGGAAAGCTTGGGCAGCATCGACAGCGTGAGGAAGCCGTGCGCGATGGTGCCGCCGAACGGCGATTGCTTCGCGCGCTCCTGGTCGACGTGGATCCACTGGAAATCCTCGGTCGCCCTGGCGAACAAGTCGATCCGCTCCTGGAGGATTTCCACCCAGGGCGAGACGCCGACCTCCTCGCCGATGCGCGACTCGAGCTCCCTGAGCTTGATTGCCGTCTTAGCCATGCTTCTCCCCTGCGAATTTCTCGATTTCAGCGCACACCAGGTCCGGCCTCTCGTGCACGATCCAGTGCGTGGCGCCGGGCGCCCGCACGATTTTCAGGTGGGGTACGCACAGGCCGAGCCCGTCGAGCAGGCCGGGCAGCAGCGCGGTATCGCGCTCGCCCCAGATCACCAGCGTCGGCACGCGCACCATGAAATCCTTCAGCTCGAGCTTCAGTTTCATGGCGCCCGGGTCGCCCGCCGTCGGCGGATAGAGCGGCGAGGCGCGGTAGTAGTTCAGGCCGCCGGTCAGCGCGCCGGGCTGCGACCAGGCCGCCACCAGCTCCGCCTGCCAGGCTTCGCCGAGTTTCGTGAACGCGGAAAGCAGCCGCGCGTAGCCGTTCTCAGAGAGGACGCGCTCGGCCTTGGGCAGGCGGAACACGTTCATGTATTCGCTCGCCTTCTGCTGCGCCGGGTTGTTCGTCAGATCGCGCCAGAAGAGGTAGGGATGCGGCGAATTGATCATCACCAGGCGCTCCAGCCGGTCCGGGTGGCCGATCGCCACGCCCCAGGCGACGGCGCCGCCCCAGTCGTGCGCCACCAGGACGAATTTGCCGCCGGGGCTTCCCTTGCCGAAATGCGTGCCCAGCGCCAGCACGTCGGCGATCAGGTACTTGGCCTTGTAGGCGTCGACGCCCTCGGGCTTGTCGGAGAGGTTATAGCCGCGCAGGTCGGGCGCCACGCACAGCCAGCCGCGCGCCGAGAAGTAGGCCATCGGATAGCGCCAGGCGCCCCAGAATTCCGGGAAGCCGTGCAGGAACAGCATCAGAGGATCGCCCGCCTTTCCAGCGACCGCGCAATGCAGCTTCACGCCGACCGAGTCGACGTATTCGTGCCGGACCTCGAGTTTCACTAATCGTCGTCCTTGTCCCTGGTTGACTTGACGGGGGCCGGTTTCGCCTCGCCCCGGCGCGCCGCTCCTTCCTTGAGCTTGGCCAGCGCATCAGGCTTGGCGACCACTTCGGGCCGGGCCGGAATGACTTCAACTTTGGGCGCGCGGCGCTCGGCCGCGGGGTCGCCGTACCAGGGCGGCGGATAGCTGGAGAACTTGACCGAGCCGGTTTCCGGATCGATCCAGCGGTACAGGTCCGCAGCCGCGGGCGCGGCATGCAAAAGCAGAAGCACGGCGACCGCGAGGACGGTCCGCATCACGGCTCCTTCGCGAGGCACTCGCGCACGCCCCCGGCGATCGCGCCGGCGATCCTGCGGCGTACTTCCGGGTCGCGCATTCTGCCGTCCTCATCTCGATTCACGATCACGCCCGCCTCCACCAGCACGGCTGCCATTTTCGCTGTGTGCGCCACCGCCAGGTTGTCATAGTAGTGCACCCCGTTCGCTTCGTCGGCAAAGGGCCGCGATTCGCCCAGCACCGGGTCGGCATGGTAGCGCGACGGCACGAAGCCGGCGCCACGCAGATTGACGCCGATCGCGATCGCGCAGGCAAGGCTCTTTTTCACATCAGGGTTGCGCCTGGAAATGAACAGGGAAAACCCGGAGAACCGGTCCGCCTGCGGCAGCAGCCGCTCCTTGACCGAATCGTGGTGGATGGATACGAACAGGTCGGCGCCTCGCGCATCGCGGGTGCGGCGGTACAGCACCGCGTAGTCGCCGCGCTCGCCGATCAGGCGGACTTGCAGCCCCGCGCCTTCCAGGTCCGCTTTCACCTCGAGCGCAAGATCGCGGTTGTATTCAAACTCCGGGCGGCCGCTCGCGGAAATCACCCCCGGCTCGGCGGCGTAGTGGCCGACGTCCACCGCGACCAGTGCCGCGACCAGCGCGCTAGAAACGCGAGAAGTCAGGCTTGCGCTTCTCGAAGAACGCGGTCATCGCCTCTTTCGCCTCGCCCGAGCCCAGCCGCTCGGCGAAGATGCGGCTCTCTTCCTCCATCTGCGCCGAGACCGCCTGGCCGTGCTGGCGCTTCATCAGCTGCTTGGTGAGGCGCACCGAGGCCGGCGGCAGCGCGGCGATGGCGGCCGCCGCCCGGCGCGCGTGCTCGAGCAATTTATCCTCGGGCACGATTTCGGTGACGAATCCGGCGGCGAGCGCCTTTTCCGCCGTGAACGGCTGCCCCAGCATGAGGAGTTCGGCGGCGCGCTGGTAGCCCGCGATCATCGGCAGCAGGAGGCTCGATGCGGCTTCCGGCACGAGGCCGAGGGGCACGAAGGGCATCTGGAAACGCGCATTGGGAGACGCATACACCAGGTCGCAATGCAGCAGCATCGTCGTGCCGACGCCGACCGCCGGACCGCCGACGGCGGCGACGAGGGGCTTCGCCACCTTCGGCAGACCGCTGATGAAGTCGAAGGAGGCCGCCGGCCCCGTATGCGGCGGGCGGTCGAGAAAGTCCTTCAGGTCGTTGCCGGCGGTGAAGCAGTCCTTGGTGCCGTGGATCAGGATCGCGCGCACCTGCGCGTCGGCGTCGGCGGCAACCAATGCCTGCGACATTGCGCGGTACATGTCCTGCGTGAGCGCGTTCTTCTTGTCGGTGCGGGCAATCTCGATGCGCAGCACACGGTCCCTGGTTTCGGTGATGATGTGGCTCATTGGGTGCTCTTAAGGGTGCGGTTGCGGCCGGCCTTCTTGGCCTGGTAGAGCGCCTGGTCGGCGCGTTGCAGAAGCTGTTCGGCGGAATCTCCCTTGCGGAATCCGGCGACGCCGGCCGACATCGTCACGCGCGCGTCGGGCGCGATGCTGCGCCAGTCGTGCGCCGCCACCGCGGCGCGGACGCGCTCGACGGCCTCCAGCGCCGCGTCCGCGTGCGCGCCGAGGAGGATCAGCAGGAATTCCTCGCCGCCGTAGCGGCCGAAGACGTCCGTCGTGCGCATCGCGTCGTGCACGGTCGCCGCGAAGGCGCGCAGCACCGCGTCGCCGGCGGCATGGCCGAAGCTGTCGTTCACCTGCTTGAAATGGTCCAGATCGATCATGGCGATGCAGAACGGCGCGCCGCTGCGCTCGGCGCGGCTGCGCTCGCGCTCCAGCGCCGTGAGGAGCGAGCGGCGGTTGAGAGAGCGAGTGAGTTCGTCCCGGCTCGCGAGACGCTGCACCTGGTCGAGCGTGTCGGCGAGCTGGCGCCGGCTCTCGGCCAGCCGCGCGCGCGTCTCGTTGGCCGCCACGCTCACCAGCAGGCAGCGGCCGAGGATCAGCGAGAAATACAGCCAGGCGAGGAAGACCTCCATGCCGCTGCCGCCCGGCGCGCCGAAGCGGTCGCCGGCCAGGTAGAAGACGATGCCGGTGCCGAATACTCCGACCGACCACACCGCCACCGCGTCGCGCAGCGTCAGCCACAGCATGCCGAAGGCGAACACCGTGAACAGGTTGGCGAGGAACGGGAACGCCACCTGCGGCGCGGCGGCCGCCACGCCAAGCTGCAGCACGATCGCCACCATCATGAGCGGCTCGGTCAGGTTCGGGTCGCGAAAGCGCAGGTTCCAGCCCTGCGCGTAGGCGAGGTAGGCGGTGGCGCAGATCGCCGCGGCCGCCGCGCCGTAGCCGAGCGCGACCTGGAACGGGATGGTGCCCGCCGCCGCGAACAGCGCGAGGAACAGGACGTCGATGCCGTAGCTCGCCGCCGTGGAGCTGATCCAGCGGATACGCTGGCGGCGCGCCCGGTCGCGCGGGCCGCTCAGCGGCAGGTCGAGCTTCTCTCCGGCTTCCAGCATGCGCAGGCGGCCGGCGCTCAGCCCGGCAGCTTGTAGTCCTTCATCTGCTGGCGCAGCGTGAGTTTCGACAGCTTGCCGGTCGCGGTATGCGGCAGCTCCGCCACGAACACCACGTCCTCCGGCATCCACCACTTGGCGATCTTGCCCTCGTAGAACTTGAGCAGCTCCGCCTTGCTCACCTCCTGCCCCGCCTTCTTCACCACCACCACGATCGGCCGTTCGTCCCATTTCGGGTGCCGCACGCCGATCACCGCGGCCTCCTGCACCGCCGGATGCGCGATGGCGATGTTCTCCAGGTCGATGGAGCTGATCCACTCGCCGCCCGACTTGATGACGTCCTTCGAGCGGTCGGTGATCTGCACGTAGCCGTCCGGATCGATGGTCACCACGTCGCCGGTCGGGAACCAGCTCAGCCCCGCCTCGTCCTTGCGCAGCGGATCGCCGCCCTCGGCCTTGAAGTACCCCTTGACGACCCAGGGTCCGCGCACCTGCAAGTCGCCGAAGGCCTTGCCGTCGTGCGGCAGCTCGTTGCCTTCCTCGCCGACGATGCGCATGTCGACGCCGAAGATCGCGCGGCCCACCTTGTTCTGCAGCGCGTAGCGTTCCTCCTTGCTCGCCTTGGCGTGCTTGGCCTTGAAGGTGCAGACCGTGCCGAGCGGGCTCATTTCGGTCATGCCCCAGGCGTGCAGCACCTGCACGCCGTAGTCTTCCTGGAAAGTGCGGATCATCGCCGGCGGCGCCGCCGAGCCGCCGATCACCACGCCCTTCAGCGTCGAGAACTTCAGCTTCTGCTCCTTCATGTAGTTGAGCAGGCCGAGCCAGACCGTCGGCACGCCCGCCGACATGGTCACGCCCTCCTGCTCGAACAGCGTATGCAGGCTCTTGCCGTCCAGGTGCTGCGCGGGAAACACCAGCTTGGCGCCCGTCAGCGCGCAGGAATACGGCAGGCCCCAGGCGTTGACGTGGAACATCGGCACCACCGGCAGGATCACGTCGCGCGCCGAGAGGTTCAGCGCATCGGGCAGCGCCGCCGCATAGGCGTGCAGCATGGTCGAGCGGTGCGAATAGAGCGCGCCCTTGGGATTGCCGGTGGTGCCTGAGGTGTAGCACAGGCACGCCGCGGTATGCTCGTCGAAGGACGGCCATTCATAGCGGTCGTCCTGCGCCTCGAGCAGCTCCTCGTAGCAATGCAGGTTCGGAATGTCCGCCTTCGGCATGGTGGCGCGGCCGGTCATCGCCACGAAGGCCTTCACGGATTTCAGCTGGGGCGCGAGCTTCTCCACCAGCGGCGCGAGGTTGACGTCGAAGAACAGGATCCGGTCCTCGGCGTGGTTGGCGATGTAGGTCATCTGTTCGGGGAACAGGCGCGGGTTGATGGTGTGGATCACGCTCCCCGAGCCGGCCGTCGCGTAATAGATCTCGAAATGCCGGTAGCTGTTCCAGGCGAGCGTGGCCACGCGGTCGTGCATCTGCACGCCCAGCCTGCCGAGCGCCTTGGCCAGGCGCCGCGCGCGGCGGTGCGCCTCGCGGTAGGTGTAGCGGTGCACGGCGCCGTCTTCGACCGTTTTGGTGACGATCTCGGTGTCGCCGTGGTGGCGGTCCGCGTGCCGGATCAGGTCGCTGATCAGCAGGGGCTGGTCCATCATCAAGCCGAGCATGGGTTTCCTCCGGAATGCACTTTCACGATGTGGTATGCGATGGCGTCCAAGCGAATTATCGCAGGGCGGCGGGCGCCGCGAGCATTGTCGGACAATCCTTGACCGTCCTGATTGCTGTCGTTTACATTCACCGCCTCTCTAGGAGGAGATTCCATGATCCAGTTCAGCATTCGCGCGGCCGTCCGTTCCACCTTGTGCGCCGCCGCACTCGCCTCGGCGTCGACAGTCGCGCAGGCCCAGACCGTCAAGCTGGCGTTGATCGACCCGCAATCCGGCCTGATGGCGCCGGTGGGCCTGAACCAGCTGCACAGCTGGCAGTACATCGCCGAAATCGCCAACCAGAAGAACTGGGCCGGCGGGCCGAAATTCGAAATCGTCGGCTTCGACAACAAGCTCTCGCCGCAGGAATCGCTCACCGTGCTCAAGCAGGCGATCGACCAGGGCATTCGCTACATCCTGCAGGGCAACGGCTCGTCGGTGGCGCTCGCGCTGCAGGACGCCGTGCAGAAGCACAACGAACGCAATCCCGGCAAGGAAATCATCTTCCTGAACTACGCCGCGGTGGACCCGGACATGACCAACAGCAAGTGCACCTACTGGCATTTCCGGCTCGACGCCAACTCCGACATGAAGATGGAGGCGCTGACCACCTACCTCGCCAAGGACAAGAACGTAAAGAACGTCTACCTGCTGAACCAGAACTACTCGTTCGGCCAGGCGGTGGCGCGGGGCGCCAAGGAATACCTCGCGCGCAAGCGCCCCGACATCAAGATCGTCGGCGAGGACCTGCACCCGCTCGCGCAGATCAAGGACTTCGCGCCCTACGTCTCCAAGATCAAGGCGGCCGGCGCGGACACCGTGATCACGGGCAACTGGGGCAGCGACCTCGCGCTGCTCATCAAGGCCGCCAAGGACGCGGGCCTGAACGTCAATTTCTACACCTACTACGCGGCCACCACCGGCGTGCCCACGGCGATGGGCGCGGCGGGCGAGGACAAGGTGCACTACGTCGGCTACTGGAACGTGAACAACGCGAAATTCGTCGGCGCCGACGTCGCCATGGGCTACGACAAGAAGTACCACGACGACTTCTACACCATGGCGACCTACACCGGCATCGCGATGCTGGCCAAGGCGTTCAAGGAAACCAAGTCCACCGACCCGGTGAAAGTGGCCAAGGCGCTGGAAGGCATGAAGGTGGAGAGCCTCAACGGCGAGGTCGAGATGCGCAAGACCGACCACCAGGCGCTGCAGCCGCTGTACATCGCCAAGTGGGTCAAGGTGAACGGCAAGGACGTCAAGTACGACCAGGAGAAAACCGGCTACGGCTGGAAGACCGAGGCGCTGCTCGACACCTACGTCGCGACGCAGCCCACGTCCTGCCAGATGAAGCGGCCGAACTGAACGCGGGTTCGACTACCGGGTAGACCGCAAAGACCGGGCGCGCGCCCGGTCTTTTTTTGGCACCACGCCTCTTTCGACCGCATGGAATTCTTCGTCATCTCGCTGCTGAACGGCGTCTCCTACGGGCTGCTGCTGTTCATGCTGTCCTCGGGGCTGACCCTGATCTTCAGCATGATGGGCGTGCTCAATTTCGCGCATGCGAGTTTCTACATGCTGGGCGCGTACCTCGCCTACACGCTCGGCCTGAAAATCGGCTTCTTTCCGGCGTTGTTCCTCGCGCCGCCCCTGGCCGGACTGGTCGGCGCGCTGGTCGAGCGCTACGGCCTGCGCAAGGTGCACCGCTACGGCCACGTGCCGGAACTGCTGTTCACCTTCGGCCTTGCCTATCTCATCGAGGAATCGGTCAAGGTGGTCTGGGGCCTCGCCGCGGTGCCCTACCGCGTCCCGGAATTCCTCGACGGCCACCTGTTTACCCTGTACTCGACGTCGTTTCCGAAACTGCGCGGATTCATGATGCTGGTGGCGCTGGCCATGCTCGCCGCGGTCTACCTGCTCCTCACGCGCACGCGCATCGGCCTCGTCATCCAGGCCGCGCTCACGCACCCGCAGACGGTGGAGGCGCTCGGCCACAACGTGCCGCGCGTGTTCATGCTCGTCTTCGGCGGCGGCTGCGCGCTGGCGGGCCTCGCCGGCGTGATCGGCGGCGTCGCCTTCGTCACCGAACCCTCGATGGCGGCGTCGGTGGGGCCGATCGTGTTCGTGGTCGCGGTGGTGGGCGGGATGGGCTCGCTCGCCGGCGCGTTCCTCGCCTCCCTGCTGATCGGCATCCTGCAGACCTTCGCCATCGCGCTCGACTGGTCGCTCGCCGGCATGCTTGCCGCCGTCGGCATCCACGTCTCGGAGCAGACCTTCCTCTATTCGCTGTGGAAACTGCAACTGTCGCAGGTGGCGCCGGTGCTCCCCTACCTGCTGCTGGTGCTGATGCTCATATTCCGGCCCAAGGGCCTGCTCGGCACCAGGGCCGACTGACGGGTTTCACTGCACATGAAATACCAACCTCTCAATATCGGCCGGGTTTCACCACGCGTGAAATACCAACCCCTCAATCTCGCCCGCTGGATCATCTGGGGCGCCACCGCCCTGCTGATGGCGGTGCTGCCGCTCGTCTTCACGCAGGGCTTCGCCATCACGCTGATGTCGCAGATGGGCATCGCCATCATCTTCACGCTGTCCTACAACATGCTGCTCGGCCAGAGCGGCATGCTCTCTTTCGGCCACGCGGTGTACTCGGGCCTGGGCGCCTACATCGCGGTACACGTGCTGAACATGTCTTCGAAGGGGCAGCTCTGGATGCCGGTCTCGCTGCTGCCGCTGGTCGGCGGCCTGGCGGGCGCCTTCTTCGGCGTGCTGTTCGGCTACGTCACCACCAAGCGCGCCGGCACCACCTTCGCGATGATCACGCTGGGCATCGGCGAGCTGGTGTTCTCCTGCTCGCTGATGTTCCCGGAGTTCTTCGGCGGCGAGGGCGGCGTCACCACCAACCGCGTCTTCGGCCAGCCCTTCCTCGGCATCAGCTTCGGGCCGGCGACGCAGGTGTACTACCTGATCGCGCTCTGGTGCCTCGCCTCGATGGCACTCATGTACGCCTGGTCGCACACGCCGCTCGGGCGCATGGCCAACGCGGTGCGCGACAACCCCGAGCGCGCCGAGTTCGTCGGCTACGACACGCAGAAGGTGCGCTGGCTGACGCTGATCATCTCGGCCTTCTTCGCCGGCGTCGCCGGCGCGCTCGGCTGCATCAACTTCGAGATCGTCACCGCGGAAAACGTCAGCGCGATCCGCTCCGGTGGCGTCCTGCTCGCCGCCTTCATCGGCGGCGTGGGCTTTTTCTTCGGGCCGATCATCGGCGCCTGCGTGTTCGTCTATTTCGTCGTCGCGCTCTCGGACCACACCAGGGCCTGGCAGCTCTACCTCGGCCTCTTCTTCATCCTCACGGTGATGTTCGCGCCCGGCGGCATCGCCAGCCTGGTGATGATGCAGCTGCCGGTGATCGCGCGGAAGCGCTTCGGCGAGCTGCTGCCGCACTACGCCAGGACCGGCGCGGCGGGCCTGCTGGTGCTGGCCGCGCTCATCCTCACCGTGGAGATGACCTACAAGGTCTCGGTGGACAGCGCCGACGGCACCGCGATGAGTCTCTTCGGCGTGGAGTTCGACGCTGCGGGCGCTCTGCCCTGGACCGTCGCCGGCGGCTTGTGGCTGGTGGGCGGCTGGCTGTTCCACAGGGCGCGCCGGCGCCTGGCGCGCACCTGGGGCGACATTCAAGCCGAAATCGCCGGGGTAAAAGCGTGACCGGCACCGCGCTGCAACTCGCCGCGGTGCGCAAGTCCTTCGGCAACACCGAGATCATCCGCGGCGTGGACCTCGCCATCCCGCGCGGCGAACGCCACGCCATCATCGGCCCGAACGGCGCCGGCAAATCGACCCTGTTCAACCTCGTCAGCGGCCGTTTCCCGGTGAGTGCCGGCGCCATATCCCTGGACGGCGAGGACATCACGGGACTCAAGCCGTTCCAGATCAACCGCAAGGGGCTGTCGCGCAGCTTCCAGATCACCAACATTTTCCACAACCTGTCGGTGTTCGAGAACCTGCGCTGCGCGGTGCTCTGGTCGCTCGGCTACAAGTATTCGTTCTGGCACCGCCTGGACGGCCTGGCCGACGCGCGCCGGCGCGCCGAGGAGGTGCTCGAGTCCATCGGCCTCGCCAGCCGGCACAGCCGCTACGCGGGACTGCTGACCTACGCCGAGCAGCGCGCGCTGGAAATCGGCATCACCATCGCAGGCGGCGCCGGGGTGATCCTGCTCGACGAACCCACCGCGGGCATGAGCCGCTCGGAAACCGCCCACGTCGTGGAACTGATCCGCCGGGTGACGGAGGGCAAGACGCTGGTGATGGTGGAGCACGACATGGGCGTGGTGTTCAACCTCGCCGACCGCATCAGCGTGCTGGTCTACGGCGAAGTGCTCGCCACCGGCACGCCTGAGGAAATCCGCGCCAACGCCGCGGTGCAGGAAGCGTACCTCGGTACAGTCCATAAGGATGAAACCCGGACGGAGACCTCCCGTGCTTGAGGTCCGGGATCTGCACGCCTACTACGGCAAGAGCCACATCCTGCACGGCGTGCAACTCGATGTGCGCGAGGGCGAGATCGTCTCCATCCTCGGGCGCAACGGCGTCGGCCGCTCGACCACCATCAAGGCGATCATGGGGATGGTGGAATGCAGCGGCTCGGTGAAATTCCGCGGCGAGCAGATGGTCGGCCGCAAGGCTTTCCAGATCGCCCACCAAGGCCTGGGCTATGTCCCGGAGAACCGCGACATCTTTCCCACGCTCACGGTACGCCACAACCTGCTGCTCGGCCAGAAGGCGGCGAAGCCCTCGGCGCGCTGGAAGATGGAGGAAATGTTCGAGCTCTTCCCACGCCTGAAGGAACGGGCGGACAACGAGGCGGGCGTGCTCTCCGGCGGCGAGCAGCAGATGCTCACCTTGTGCCGCACGCTGATGGGCGACCCGGCACTGGTGATGATCGACGAGCCGACCGAGGGCCTCGCCCCCAAGATCATCGAGCAGGTGGCGCGCTTGTTCGAGGAGATCCGCAAGCGCGGAATATCGATCCTGCTGGTGGAACAGAAGCTGGCTATCGCGCTCGACATCTCCGAGCGCCTCTATGTCATGGGCCACGGCCGCATCGTCTTCGAGGGCGCCCCGCGCGACGTGCGCGAAAACGCCGCGATGCGAAAAGAGTGGCTTGAGGTCTAGAAATCGGTAGAAATCGGGGTCAGAGCCCGATGTCGAAGCGGCGCACTGAAATCGGGCTCTGACCCCGATTTTCTACGGCATCTGAATCTTGCCGCCGCCCCCCGGCGGCATCGGCGGCAGGCCGCCCTGCGGGACGACGATGGACGAGGCCTGCTGGCGGCGTAGCTCCTGCAGCTCCCGCACCGTGCGTTCGATCGCGGCCTTGGCGGCGCCGCCGAACATCGTCGCCGCCTCCTCAAGGTTCTTCGCCTCCAACGCGAAATTGATCGGCAGCGCGCCCATCTGGCTCATCACCTGCGTTTCGCCGACGTAGAGGACTTCGCGGCCGGGATCGCGCACGCCGTTGCCATCCACCGGCGTCATGCGCCGGATCGTGCCGACGCGCCGGTCGGTGAAAATCTCCTCCAGCCAGAGGTCCTTCGCGTTCATGTCCGGCTCGATCATGCGTTCGTCTTGTCGTGTCGCCATGCTCGCCTCAGCGCTTGGGAAAATAGTTGGAGAATTGTCGCACGGAGTTACGTGCCGTACCGCACCGGCGAATTGAACTGCCTGAACGCGGCGAGGGCGCTGTAGCAGGCGAGCATGGCGGTCTTGGGATTGTCGGGGAACGGCACGCTCTCGAACTTGAGGCTGATGCGTCCCGTCTTTCCAGAAATGTTGATGTAGTGGGTGTTGAGCGTCAGCGCCGGATCGGCCACCACTTTCAGCCGCGTGCGGTCGAAGCCGATGCCGGCCATCGACAGCGCCGCGGCAATGTTCACATTGGCGGGGAAATGCGGCACGCCCTCGCGCGCGCTGCCCTCGAACAGCGTGACGGGGCCGCTCAGGCGGTCGAGGTCGAGGTTCATTTTCTCGACGTAAGGAATGCCCTGCCACGCCGCGGGCGGCTTGGTGACGGCGATCTCCACCGTATCCACGCCGGCCGCGCACGCTGCTTTGAGCGCATCCAGCCCGCCGATGCCGCCGGAGGGAACGTAAAGCAGCGCCTTGTGCTTCGCCGCGGCGGTTTCCAGCCGTGCGCGCAGCGCATCGTCGCAGAGGGCGCCGCCGGAGAGAACCATCACGGCGATGCCGCGGTTGAGCAGCGATTCGGCATGGTCGCGCACCGCGTCGTGCGAGGCGGCCTCGATCACCATTGCGGGCCGTTTTTCGATCAGCGCATCCAGGCTGGTGACGTAGGGCAGCTTGTACTCGGCCGCCAGCGCCTTGCCGCGCGAGGCCGCGCTCCTGCCCTGGATCGCCGCCACTTCGGCGTCGTCCATGTCGCCGCGGCGGATATGCTCGAGAAACAGCCGCGCGATGACGCCGCCGCCAATGATGCCGATGCGCATGACCAGATCCTCCCTGGCGCTTACTTTACAACGGGAGTTCTGGGGGCTACCTGAGGTTCTTCAGGTTCATCGCCACCATCGCGAGCTGCGTGGTGATGGCGGTGTGCTCCGGCTTTTCCTGGATCCAGGTGAGGGCGGCGACGACATTGGAGCCGATCTCCGCGGGGGGCATGGTCTCGACGGCGGCGAAGCGCGCCGCGAGTTCCGCGAGGCCGGCAGCAGTAGCCAGCGCGCGCACCTGCACCAGCCGCTCGACGATCGCAGCCCGGTCCAGGTTGGTCGGCCATCTCAGCGTTTCGTTCTCGTTGCTCACGCTTTCACCATGGGCCGCACCCTACCCGGTTTCTCCCGATCGGACAGCGGGATAACATCTATTTCTCACTATTTCTTACCGATATCCCGACCAACGGCGGGTATTCAGGGACGAAAGCCGAACCAGCTGCGCCCCGGCGTGCGCAGCGGCGCGGCGAGTTCGGCGAACTCGCACAGCAGCCGGCGCGTATGGCGCGGATCGATGATTTCCTCGATGTCGTAGCGCTCGGCGCCGCGCATCGGCGAGGCGAACTTGCGGATGCGCTGTTCGATCTCGGCATGCCTGGCGGCCGGGTCGGGTGCGGCCTCTATTTCGGCCTTGTAGGCGGCTTCCAGGCCGCCGGCGATCGGCAGCGAACCCCACTCGGCCGAGGGCCAGGCCATGCGCATGCCGTAGCGCGAGGAATTCTGGTGCAGCGCACCGGCGACGCCGAACAGCTTGCGCACGATCACCGAACACCAAGGCACGCTGGATTGCAGGATCGCCGCCGCGGCGCGCATGCCGTAGCGGATAGTGCCTTCTTTCTCCGCTTCCGGACCGATGAGGAATCCCGGCACGTCCACCAGGTGCACCACCGGAAGGTGGAAGGTCTGCGCCAGATCGACGAAGCGCATCACCTTTTCCGAGGCGCGCGCGGTCCAGGCGCCCCCGTAGTGCATCGGGTCGCCCGCCATGATCGCCACCGGCCAGCCGGAAAGCCGCGCAAAGCCGGTGATGATCGAGCGGCCCCACAGCTTGCCCGTCTCGAAGAATGAATCCCTGTCGACGACCGAGGCGATGATCTTGCGCATGGCGTAGACCTTGCGCGGATCGCGCGGCACCGCCTCGATCAGCCAGGGATCGGCACGCTCCGGGTCGTCCTTGTTTTCTTTTCTTTCGGAAAGGTCATGAACGGAATTGGGTAGATAGGAGAGGAAACGCCGCGCTTTCTCGAACGCATCATCTTCGCTCGCCGCCTCGTCGTCCACCGCGCCGTTGCGCGTGTGGATGTGACTGCCGCCCAGTTCGTTCTTCTCGAACTTGCCGTGCGTCCACTGCACCACCGGCGGTCCGGCGACGAACATCTGCGACGTGTCCTTCACCATCACCGAGTAGTGGCTGGCGACCACGCGCGCCGCGCCCAGGCCTGCCACCGAACCGAGCGCGAGCGACACCACCGGAATCTCCGAGAGGTTGTCGGTCCACCAGTCCCACAGGAAAGCCTTCGGCATCGGCGAATGGCCCTGCATCTCCAGGTTTTTCACCGAGCCGCCGCCGCCCGTGCCGTCCACCAGGCGCACCAGCGGCAGGCGCAGGTCGCAGGCCATGCGCTCCACCGCGAGCAATTTGTTCTTGATGCCGCCGTCGTTGGCGCCGCCGCGCACGGTGAAATCGTCGCCGGTGACCGCCACCGGCCGCCCGCCGATGCGCCCGCGCCCCATGACGAGATTCGCGGGCGTGAAATCCGCGAGCTCGCCATCCGCACCGTATTGCGCAACGCCCGCCAGGCCGCCGATCTCATGGAAGGAACCCTTGTCGAGCAGGCGATCGACGCGCTCGCGCACCGTCAGCTTGCCGCCGTCGTGCTGGCGCTTGACCTTGTCCGGCCCGCCCATGCGCCTGGCGAGTTCCTCGCGCCGGCGCAGCTCCTCGATTTCCTTTTCCCAGCTCATCGCGATGAGAGTAGCAGTGCGCCCTCGAGTTCGGTCTGCCCGATTTTCGTCACGTCCAGCTCACGCGAGTCGGCATTCCTCCGCAGCCAGCGGCGCTCGATGAAGGTATCCAGCATCGTCACCGCCAGCGGCCCGGCGAAGTGATCCTGGCGCTCGGACCAGTCGACGCAGCCATACAGCAATCGCCTGTCCGGCGAAGCCAGGTCGCCCCCGGTGGACAGATTCCACTGCTTCAGCCCGGCGACACCCGCGGGGGTCAGCGGGTAGTCGTTCCCGTCGCCCTCGCCGGCACGCACCCAGCCGCGCAACACGAAGGACCTGCACAGTCGAACGCCCAGGCTTCCCGCGAGGTGGCCATAACAGCTTCGCGCGTGGCGCAGGCCGCGCATGGCGGGCGCCTGCCATCGGGTCGTCTCCGAAAGCGCGCCATCGGCAACGCGCAGCAGGGACTCGAGCGCATGCGCCACATTGGCGTCGGCAAGCGCGAAATAGCGGTGACGGCCCTGCGCGCGCACCCGCGCCAGCCGCTCGTCGACCAGCAGTTTCAGATGCTCCGACGCGGTGGACGCAGCGACCCCGGCATGCTCGGCAAGCTCGCGGGCCGTATAGCAGCGCCCGTCCAGCAGCCGCGACAGCATGAGCGCGCGCGTCGGGTCGCCAATCGCCGCTGCCACGCGCGCAAAGCGCGGCTGGACCACCGGGCCCACTAGAGATCCACAGGCGGCGCGGGATGCGGGCGATCGCCCCGCTCGACCGGCGCGTGAAACGGCGGCGCCTCAGCTCTTTCGTACAGCCCGTAGTCGCGCACCACGTTCGCCACGCGCAGCCGGTAATCGTCGAAGATGCCCGCGCGCCCGGCAGCCTGCGTCGCACGATGGCCGGCGTGTTCGCGCCAGGCGCGCACCGACGCCTCGTCCCTCCAGAATGACAGGGAGACCAGCTTGCGTGGATTGGTCACGCTTTGAAATCGCTCCACCGAGATGAAGCCATCGACCTGACGCAGCGCAGGCTCCAGCCGCGCCGCATGCTCGAGATAGGCGGCGTAGCCGCCCTCCTCGCTAGGCTGTACTTCGAAAATGACGGCGATCATCGCATGGTCCTCTCGAGAAACGCATTGACGCTATTGTGCAGCACCGTGCGCTGCGATTCCAGGTGCAGCAGGTGCGTGCCACGCTCTATCCTCGTGTCGGTCTTGTCGCGGCTGCCCAGCGCAAGGCCGGGTTGGCCCGGCTCCTCGAGACGAATGCGTTCTCCCACCATGCCACTCCTTTGCCGATTGAGATGCGGCAGAGTATGGCTGCGGCGGCAACGCGAATGCTTCGGCTTGGGGCGAACCATCGCCCCGCGGCCCTGCACTTCGGCGGACGTCAGAGCTTGAGGGTGATCAAACCTGCGAGCACCGCGGCGGCGCCGGCGAGGCGCTCCTTGAGATGCCCTTCCTTCAGCAGCCAGGCGCCGATCAGCGCGGCGAAGATCACCGAGGTCTCGCGCAGCGCAGCGACGATCGCCACCGGCGCGCGCGTCATCGCCCAGAGCGCGATGCCGTAGGACAGGCCCGACAGCACCGCGCCAGCGATCCCCCGGTGCCAGTAGCGCCGCGCGTGCGCGACAAACGCTCTTCGTTTTACTGCGAATACGACCAGGCCGAACGGCAGTCCCATGAAGAGGAACAGCCAGATGACGTAGCGCTCCGCGCCGCCGGCGAGGCGCACGCCCCTGCCGTCGGCGAGCGTGTAGACCGCGATGATCAGCGCGCCGAAAAGGGCCCAGACGGTGGCCTTGCGGTTCGCGCCGCCGCCCGCCATGCCGAGCGACAGCACGCCACCGCAGATCAGCAGCACGCCGGCCCACGCGGTCGGTGACAGCGTTTCGCCGAGCCACAACGCGCTCGCCACGGCGACCAGCAGCGGCGCAACGCCCCGCATGATCGGATAGCCGTGCGACAGGTCTCCCGCGCGATAAGCCCCCGCGACAGCGGTGTAATAACCCAGGTGCACGGTGATCGACGCGGCGATGAAGGGCCACGACGCGATTTCCGGAAGCGGCACCAGGAAAACCAGCGGCAACGCGATCAGGGTTCCCGAAAGCGCGACCAGCGCCGTGTCAAGCAACGGATCGCGGCCGGCCTTGATGATCGCGTTCCAAGCCGCGTGCAGCAGCGCGGCACCGAGGACTGCGAACGTGACCGGCAACGCGAGTTCCAAGAGGGCTTCCGGGAGAGGTTTCTCGCCTGAGTCTAGGCTAGAATTCCCATCCTCTCCAGGAGGAGTTCACCCGCAATGAGCGACACGTATTCCGTGCGCGACGGCATCGCCGTCGTCACCATGAACAATCCGCCGGTCAACAGCATGTCGGCGGCCAACCGCGTGCATGTCGGCGGCGCGCTCACGAAGGCGGACGCCGATCCGGCGGTCAAGGCCATCGTGCTGATCGGCTCGGAGAAGGCATTTTCCGGCGGCGCCGAGATCCGCGAGTTCAACACCGACAAGTCCCGCGTCCGGCCGGTGCTGCCGGAGCTGAACGACATCCAGGACGGATTGAAGAAACCGCTGGTGGCGGCGATCGGCGGCTTCGCCCTCGGCGGCGGCCTGGAGCTCGCGCTCGGTTGCCACTACCGCGTCGCGGCGCCGAAAGCGCTGCTCGGGCTCCCCGAAGTAAAGCTCGGCCTTTTGCCCGGCTCGGGCGGCACGCAGCGCCTGCCGCGCGTGGTGCCGATGGCCGAAGCGCTGAAGATGATGACCACCGGCAACCCGGTCTCCGGGGACAAGGCAAAACAGATGGGCCTGGTGGATGAAGTGGCCCAAGGAGATTTGCTTGAAGGGGCCCTCGCCTTTGCTCAAAAATTAATAAAAGAAAATAAAGGACCCAAGCGGATCCGCGATCTTCCCGCCAAGATGGACGGCGACCCGAAGGCGTTCTTCGCCGCGGCGCGCGCGGAAGTCGCCAAGGCCTCGCGCGGCTATCCGGCGCCGCTGGAAATCGTCGCCTGCTGCGAAGCGGCGGCGACCAAATCCTTCGACGAAGGCCGCAAGTTCGAGCGCGAGCGCTTCATGGTGCTGGTCGAGGGCAGCGAATCGAAGGCGATGCGGCACATGTTCTTCGCCGAGCGCCAGACTGCCAAGATCCCGGACGTTCCCGAAGATACGGCGACGCGCCCGATCAAACTCGCGGCGGTGATCGGCGCCGGCACCATGGGCGGTGGCATCGCGATGAACTTCGCCAACGCCGGGATCCCGGTGTCGATCATGGACGTGACGCAGGACGCCGTCGACAAGGGATTCAAGAAAATAAAGGACAACTACGCGTCGACTGTCTCCAAGGGGCGCCTGAAACAGGAGGAAATGGATAAAAGAATTTCCTTGATAAAAACGACCACCAGAATAGAAGATGCGAAAGACGCCGACATCGTGATCGAGGCGGTGTTCGAGCGCATGGACGTGAAGCAGGACATGTTCAAGAAGCTGGATGCCGTGATGAAGCCCGGCGCCATCCTCGCCACCAACACCTCGACGCTGGACGTGAACGCCATCGCCAACGTGACTAAACGGCCGCAGGACGTCATCGGCACGCACTTCTTCTCCCCCGCCAACGTCATGCGCCTCCTGGAAGTGGTGCGCGGCGCGAAGACGGCGAAGGACGTGCTAGCGACGACCATGAAACTGGGCAAAACGATCAAGAAAGTGCCGGTGGTCTCGGGCGTCTGCGACGGCTTCATCGGCAACCGCATGGTGGAGAAATACGGCCAGCAATCGCTCTTTCTGCTGGACGAGGGCTGCTCGCCCCAGCAGGTGGATGCGGCCGCGTACAAGTGGGGCATGGCGATGGGCCCGCTGGCAATGGGCGACATGGCGGGCCTCGACATCGGCTGGGAGATCCGCAAGCGCCGCTACGTCGAGCGGCCGAATTTCGTTTATTCCAGGGTCGGCGACAAGATCGCCGAACTGGGGCGCTTCGGCCAGAAGACCGGCAAGGGCTGGTACAAGTACAACCTGCCCGATCGCAAGCCGATTCCCGATCCGGAAGTGGAAAAAATCATTGCCGACTACCGGAAAGAGAAAAACATCCAGACGCGCCAGATTTCAGACGAGGAAATCGTCCAGCGCCTGATCTACGCGCTGGTCAACGAGGCGGCCTACATTCTCGAGGAAGGCATCGCGCTGAGAGCGTCGGACATCGACATGGTCTACCTGACCGGCTACGGCTTCCCGCCTTACCGCGGCGGACCGATGTTCTACGCCGACACGGTTGGATTGAAGAACGTACTGGCTTCAATCGAGAAATTCAGCAAAGGCTACATGGGCGAGGTCTGGAAACCGGCGCCCCTACTGATCAAACTCGCAAAGGAAGGGAGAACATTCAATGGCTGACGCAGTGATCGTTTCCACCGCCCGCACGCCGCTCTGCAAAAGCTGGCGCGGCGCCCTCAACATGACCCACGGCGCCACCATGGGCGGCCACGTGGTGAAGGCCGCCGTCGAAAGAGCAGGATTGGAAGCCAAGGAGATCGAGGACGTGATCATGGGCTGCGCCACGCCCGAAGGCGCGACCGGCGGCAATATCGCGCGCCAGATCGCGCTGCGCGCCGGCCTGCCCGTGACGACTTCCGGCATGACCGTGAACCGTTTCTGCTCCTCGGGCCTGCAGACCGTGGCGCTCGCCGCGCAACGCATCCTCGCCGGCGAGGATGCCATCTACGTGGCGGGCGGCGTCGAATCCATCTCCCTGGTGCAGAACGAGGCCAACAAGCTCCACGGCAAGGAAGAGTGGCTGGCGAAGAACAAGCCCGAGATCTACTGGAACATGCTGCAGACCGCCGAGTACGTCTCGAAGAAGTACGGCATCCCGCGCGAGGCCCAGGACCGCTACGGCGTGCTGAGCCAGCAGCGCGCCGCGAAATCGCGCGCCGAGGGCAAGTTCAAGGACGAGATCGCGCCGATCACGACCAGGATGAAGGTCATCGACAAGGTCACCAGCACGGAGACCATGAAGGAGGTCACGGCGGAGCACGACGAGGGCATCCGCGCCGACACCACCTACGAAGGCGTGTCGCAGATCAAGCCGGCGATCGAGGGCGGCGTCATTGCCGCCGGCAACGCCAGCCAGTTCTCCGACGGCGCCTCGGCGCAGGTCCTCATGAGCGACAAGATGGCCGCGAAGAAGGGCCTCAAGCCCATGGGCGTGTTCCGCGGCTTCGCGGTCGCCGGCTGCGAGCCGAACGAGATGGGCATCGGGCCCGTGTTCGCGATCCCGAAGCTGCTCGAGCGCACCGGCATCAAGATCGCCGACGTGGGCCTGTGGGAACTGAACGAGGCTTTCGCGGTGCAGGTGATCTACTGCCGCGACAAGCTCGGCATCCCTGACGAGCGGCTCAACGTCGACGGCGGCTCGATCGCCGTCGGCCATCCTTACGGCGTCACCGGCTCGCGCCTGGTCGGCCACGCGCTGATCGAAGGCAAGCGCCGCGGCGTGAAATACGTCGTGGTGACGATGTGCGTCGGCGGCGGGATGGGCGCGGCCGGACTTTTCGAGGTCGTCTAGAAGACGATTACGCCGCGGGCGCGGGAAGGAACGCCCGCGCCTTCAGAAAACGATGACGCCGCGGGCGTTTTTGCCCGACTCCAGGTCGGCGAAGGCCTGCGGCGCCTCGTCGATCTTGTAGCGCCTGGTAATCAGTTCATCCAGCTTGAGCCTGCCCGCCATGTAGAGCTGCAGCATGCGCGGGAAATCCACGCGCGGCACGCAGGAACCGAAGTAGCTACCCTGGATCGACTTCTCCTCGAACACCATGCCCATCGGCTTGAACGACGTCGCATCCGTCGGCCGCGCCACGCCGACGATCACCGCCTTGCCGCCGCGGCGGATCGCCTTGTAGGCGAGTTCGGCGAGCGCGCCCGAACCCACGCATTCGAAGGCGTAGTCCGGCCCGCCGCCGGTCAGCTTCTTGATCTCCTTGGTCGGATCCTCGCCGGGCTTCGACAGCAGCGCGTGCGTCGCGCCGAATTTCTTCGCCATGTCGAGCTTCGACTGCATGGTATCGATGGCGAGGACGATCTCCGCCCCGGCGATGGCCGCGCCCTGGATGGCGTTCAGGCCCACGCCGCCGCAGCCGAACACCGCCACCGCCGATCCCGGCTCCACGCGCGCGGTATTGAACACCGCACCGACGCCCGTCGTCACGGCGCAACCCACCAGCGCAGCGCGGTCGAGCGGAATCTTCGGGTCGATCTTCACCACGTTGTCGACCGACAGCGTGGCGTACTCGGCCATCACGCCGCAGCCCGAAAAGATGTTGAGCGGCTTGCCGTCCTTGTCCTTGATGCGCGGCGTGCCTTCCGGCGGCGTGGTGAGGGCCTTGCCCTGTTCCACGCACAGCACCGGCCGCCCGCCCGCGCAATAGCGGCACTTGCCGCACATGTAGATGAAGGACGTGACGACGTGGTCGCCCACCGCCAATCCTGCCACCCCCTCGCCCACCTCGACCACTTCGCCTGCGCCCTCATGGCCGAGCACCAGCGGCGGCGGCAGCGGGATGGTGCCGTTGGTGGCCGAGAGATCGGAGTGGCACACGCCGCAGGCGGCGAGCTTGACCATCACCTCGCCGCGCTTGGGGCTGTCCACGGAAATCGTTTCGACGACCACCGGCTTGTTCAGTTCGCGGCAGACCGCCGCCTTGCCACTGCGCGCCATCAGCAACCCCAGATTGTTTTTCGAGCCCGAAGTATAACTATCGCCAGTTCCCGCGCAGCGCCAGCACGTTCGCCTGCAGCGCCTCCGGCGTCGCGGCAGGCGGCGCCACCGGCGCATCGACGGCCAGGGCGATCCTGCGGAACGGCACGAAGCGCGCGGGCTTGCTCATCGCGGCGCCGCCCTTCCTCGAGAAGAACGAGCCCCACAGCCCGCGCAGCGCCATCGGCACCACCGGCACCGGCGTCGCATCCAGAATGCGCTTGATGCCGGGCCGGAACGGATAGAGCTCGCCCGTATCGGTGATGCGGCCCTCCGGGAAAATCGCCACAAGGTCACCCTCGCGCAGCGCCTTCGCCACTTCCGCAAACGCGCGCTCCATCATTTCCGGATCTTCTTTCGCGGACGCGATCGGGATGGTGCGGCTGGTGCGGAAGACGAATGAGAGGATCGGCAGCTTGAAAATGCGGTGGTCCATGACGAAGCGGACCGGTCGCGGGCAGGCGGCGGCGATCACCAGCGCGTCCACGTAGCTCACATGGTTGCAGACGATCACCGCCGCACCTTCGTCCGGAATGCGTTCCACGCCCGATTTCTCCAGGCGATACACCGAGTGGATCAGCATCCAGACGATGAAGCGCATGAGGAATTCGGGGACCAGCTTGTAAATGTAGACCGCGACCGCGGCGTTCAGCACGCCGACCACGAGGTAGAGCTGCGGCAGCGAAAGACCCGCTTGCAGCAGCGCCGCGGCCATAACCGACGCCACCACCATGAATAGCGCATTCAGGATGTTGTTCGCCGCGATGATGCGCGCCCGGTGCGAGGGCTCGCAGCGGCTTTGGATCAGCGCATACAGCGGCACGCTGTAGAAGCCGCTGAACATGGCAAGCAGGAACAGGTCGGCCATCACGCGCCAGTGGGCGTGGTCGGCGAGAAATGCACCGAGGCCGGCCAGTTCGGATGGCCCCGACGGCGCCATGCTGCCGCTCGTGAGCCACAGGTCCACGGCGAACACGGTCATGCCGATCGAGCCGAAAGGCACCAGGCCGATCTCGACTTTTCGCCCCGAGAGCCGCTCGCACAGCAGGGAGCCCGTGCCGATGCCGATGGAGAACACCGCCAGCAGCAGCGTCACCACGTTCTGGTCGCCGCCCAGCGTCTCCTTCGCAAAACCGGTAAAGGTGGTGAGGAAGATCGAGCCGAAGAACCACAGCCAGGAGATACCGAGCAGCGACAGGAACACCGTGCGGTTGTTGCGCGCGTACCCGAGGTTCTTCCAGGTTTCGGTGAACGGGTTCCATTTGATGGCCATGCCCGGCTCGGGCGCGGGCGATGCCGGCACGAAGCCCGCGGCGATCCGGCCGATGAGCGCGAGCACGACGGAAACCGCCGCCACCCAATCCGGCCCGACACCGGGCAGGCCGATCAGCACTCCGCCCAAAATGGTGCCGAGGAGGATGGCGACGAAGGTGCCCATCTCCACCATGCCGTTGCCGCCGGTGAGTTCGGCCTCGCCGAGATGCTGCGGCAGGTAGGCGTACTTCACGGGGCCGAACAGCGTCGAATGCAGGCCCATCAGGAACACTCCCGCGAACAGCAGCGCCACGATCTTCCAGACGAAGCCCGCCGCGATCGCCAGCATGATGGCGATCTCCAGGTTCTTCACGAAGCGGATCATCGCCGCCTTGTCGTACTTGTCGGCGAGCTGGCCCGCAGTCGCGGAGAACAGGACGAACGGCACGATGAATATCCCGCCGATCACCGCGCCGGCGGACTTCGGATCCATGCCGCCCCACTCGGCCGCGCTGTAGGTGGCGAGCACGGTGAAGGCGAACTTGAAAACGTTGTCGTTGCCGGCGCCGAAGAACTGCGTCAGGAAGAACGGCAGGAAACGCCGCTCCGTCAGCAGTGCGAACTGGCTTTTCTCGGACATGATGGAACGGTATAGTAGCGCTCCGCTTTGATTCCCGAGGGCATTTCCATGATTCTGCGCGACAAGTTTTTCATCAATGGCCAATGGGCCGCGCCCTCCTCCAAGGAGTCGATCGACGTCCACAACGCGGGCACCGGCGCGGTCATGGGCAAGGTGCCGGCCGGCACGGAAAAGGACGTCGAAGCCGCGGTGGCCGCCGCGCGCGCCGCCCTCGAAGGCTGGAGCGCCACCCCCGCGACGAAGCGGGCGGAATACCTGCAGAAGATTTCGGATGGCCTGAAGGCACGCGCGGCGGAGCTGGGCTCCACCATCGCGCAGGAAGTCGGCATGCCGATCAAGCTCGCCGGCCGCATCCAGGCGGGCCTGCCGATCGCGAATTTTGCCAATTACGCGAAGATTCTCGGCGAGTTTTCTTTTGAGGAAAAGAGAGGGAATTCCCTGGTAGTGCGCGAAGCCGTCGGCGTGGTCGGCGCCATCACGCCCTGGAACTATCCGCTGCACCAGATCGCGCTCAAGGTCGCGCCCGCGCTGGCGGCCGGCTGCACGGTGGTGCTCAAACCTTCGGAAATTGCGCCGTTCAACGCCTTCATCCTCGCCGAAGTGGTCGAGGCCGCCGGCCTGCCGAAGGGCGTGTTCAACCTGGTGACCGGCTTCGGCCCGGCCGCCGGCGAGGCGCTGGTGAAGCACCCGCAGGTGGACATGATTTCCTTCACCGGTTCGACGCGCGCCGGCAAGCGTATCTCGGAGGTCGCTGCGCAGAGCGTCAAGCGCGTGGCGCTGGAACTGGGCGGCAAGTCCGCCTCGGTGATCCTCGAGGACGCCGATCTCGCCGCCGCGGTGAAGGGCACCGTGAACGGCTGCTACCTGAACTCCGGCCAGACCTGCACGGCGCTCACGCGCATGCTGGTGCCGGCGGCGCAATACGAGGAGGCGGCGAAATTCGCCGTCGAAGCCGCCAAAGCCTTCACCCCGGGCGACCCGATGTCGGAGGCGACGCGTCTCGGCCCTCTCTCATCCCAGATG
This sequence comes from Burkholderiales bacterium, assembly GCA_036560705.1. Taxonomy (GTDB): domain Bacteria; phylum Pseudomonadota; class Gammaproteobacteria; order Burkholderiales; family SG8-39; genus RBG-16-66-20. Next base: position 97,137 of record DATBQR010000010.1, read on the forward strand.
CAGCTCGACCGCGTGCGCGACTACATCAAGAAAGGCGTCGCGGAGGGCGCCGAGGTGCTCACCGGCGGCGCCGACACGCCCGAGGGCCTCGCTGGTGCAAATGCGGGCGGCTATTTCGTGAAACCGACTGTGTTCGGCAAGGTGAAGAATTCGATGGCCATCGCGCAGGAGGAGATCTTCGGGCCGGTGCTGTCCATCATCGCCTACAAAGACGAAGAGGAAGCGGTGCGCATCGCCAACGACTCGCCCTACGGCCTCGCCGGCGCGGTGTGGTCGAAGGACGAGGCGCGCGCGCAGAAGGTCGCGCGCCGCATCCGCGCGGGCCAGGTGGACGTCAACGGCGGCGCCTTCAACATGAACGCGCCCTTCGGCGGCTTCAAGCAATCCGGCCATGGCCGGGAGGCCGGGGTCTACGGCCTGGAGGAATTCCTCGAGTACAAGAGCCTGCAGCTCAAGGGCTAGAGGTCCTTTGCTCCCTGCGCAGGACGATCAGCGCGTCCAGCGCGACGGCGCCGTCGGGACGCGCAAGCAGCGGATTGACGTCGATTTCCTCGACCTCGTCCGCGTAGTCGGCGGCGAACTCGGAGATGCGCGCGATCGCCTCGCAGACCGCGTCCAGGTCCGCGGCCGGCGCGCCGCGATAACCCTGCAGTAATTTGTAGCCCCTCAGGCGCTCGAGCATGCGCCTCGCCTCCATCTTGCCGACCGGCGCCAGCGCGAGCGCGGTGTCGCGCAGCACCTCCACGAGAACGCCGCCCAGGCCCACCAGCAGCACCGGGCCGCACTGCGGATCGCGCTTGACGCCGACCACCAGTTCCACGCCGCCCTTCACCATGGCCTGTACGAGAAAACCATTTTTTTCCGCGGTCATCGCGGCGCAGGCCGCGCGCACCGCGCTTTCGTCACGCAGGTCCAGCTTCACCGCGCCCGCCTCGGTCTTGTGCTCGATGTCGCCGTCGGCCTTGAGCACCACGGGATAACCCAGCTCCGCTGCCGCTTTCACGGCCTCGTCCGCGTTCTTCACCTGGCGCTCGGGCGCGGACTGGATGCCGTATTTTCCGAGGACTGCTTTTGCTTCCCTTTCGCCCAGTACGTTTTTCTCCCTGGGGAAAGAAAAAGAATTCCTGGTTGAAAGGCGAGGTTCCTGAACAGGCTGATGCGCATGCCAGCGCTGCCAGGCCGCGATGGCCGCGTAGCAGCGGTCCATCGAGCGGAACAGCCCCACCTTGTCGTCCGCATCGTAGGCCTCGGAACCGGGACCCTGCAGCCACTCCGACACCCAGGCCACCGCGATCGCCTTGGGTTGCGAGCGCGCCAGCGCCGCGATGTCCGCGGACCGTTTCGGGCCGGTTTCGCGCGAGGCGACGCTCATCGCGCACAGCAGTACGCCGTACTGCGGATCGTCGAGCAGCGCCTGGCAGCACTTGTTGTAGGACTCGGGCACGCTCAGCACCTGCCCGGTCGGATCGCAGGGATTGCGCGCAGCGCCGAACTCGGGAACCACGCTGCGCAGCACGGCGGTGGTGTTTTCCCCGGGCTGCGGCATCGGTACGCCGTGGCGCGCGGCCATGTCGGCGGCGATGATGCCGGCGCCGCCGGAGCCGGAGACGACGGCGACGCCGCGCGCGAGCGGCTTGCCGGCGGCGGCGAAGAATTTCGCGTATTCCACCAGCGCTTCGTAGTTGTCCACCGGCACGAAGCCGGCGCGCTCGAACAGGGCGCGGAACGCGGCGGCAGACCCGGCCATCGACCCGGTGTGCGAGCGCGCCGCGGCGGCGCCGTCCTCGCTCACGCCGAGCTTGTAGACGATCACCGGCTTGCCGGCTTCGCGCGCGCGCGCGCCCGCTTCCAGCAGCCGCCGCGCGTCCGGCACGCCCTCGAACAGGCAGGCGACGGCGCGCACCTCGGGATCCTCGGCCATCGCGCCGATCAGGTCGGCGACGTCGACGTCGCTGGAATTTCCGACCGAGAAAAAGTAGCGGTGGCCGAGGCCGCGCTCCGCGGCTTGCGCGAGGCAGTAGCCGAGCGCCCCGGATTGGCTGACGAAGGCGATCGGCCCGAGCGTGCGCGGCATCTTCGAGTATTCGGGGATGAAGCTGACGCCCACGCCGAGCTGGTGATTGACCAGCCCCATGCAGTTCGGGCCGAGCACCGGCATCCGCGCGGCACGCGCAATATCCGCAAGGCGCCGCTGCGCCGCCGCGCCTTCTGCGCGGGCCATCTCTCCGTAGCCCGAGGCGTACACGACCACGCCCCCGGCGCCGGCCGCCGCCGCTTCCATGAGCGCCGCCTCGACGCCTTCGCGCGGCACCACCAGCGCCACGAGATCCGGTTTTCCCGGCAGCGCAGCCAGCGACGGATAGCAGGCGTGTTCGCCGATCTTCGGATACTTGGCGTTCACCGGCCAAATCGGTCCGCGGAAATGCGCCAGGTTTTCCAGCGTGCGCAGGCCGAAGGAGCCCGCGCGCGGCGAAGCGCCGACGATGGCGATCGACTTTGGCGCGATCAGGCGCTCGAGCTGCGCGCGCGTGTAAATCGGGCGGTTCGTTGTTGTTAACATGGAGGCCTGCATACTAGGGGAGCACGGATGGCTGTCAAGAAGCTGTTTGATCTGAGCGGGCGGGTGGCAGTCGTCACCGGCGGTTCGCGCGGCCTCGGCCTGCAGATGGCCGAGGCGCTGGGCGAAATGGGGGCGAAAGTCGCCCTCACCGCGCGCAAGCAGGACGAGCTCGACGGCGCGGTGGCGCACCTGAAGAAACAGGGCGTCGATGCGGCGGCCTGGGCCTGCGACATCGGCAAACGCGAAGCCATCGTCCCGGCCGCCGAGGCGATCCTGAAGACATACGGCAAGGTCGACATCCTGGTGAACAACGCCGGCGCCACCTGGGGCGCGCCCGCCGAGGATCACCCGCTCGAGGCCTGGGACAAGCTGGTCAGCGTCAACCTCTCCGGCATGTTCGTGCTGACGCAGCTGATCGCCAAGCGCTCGATGATCCCGGCGAAGCGCGGCCGCGTCATCAACATCGCCTCCGTCAACGGCGTGCAGGCCAACGATCCGCGCCTGGTGCGCACCGCCGCTTATGTCGCCACCAAGCACGGCGTGATCGGCCTGACGCGCCAGCTCGCCGCGGAATGGGGGCGCCACGGCATCACCGTGAACGCCATCTGCCCGGGCTTCTTCCCCTCGAAAATGACCAAGACGACGCTCGGCAAGGACCTGCAGATGATCATCGACAGCACGCCCACGGGACGCGTCGGCAACGACGAGGACCTCAAGGGCGCGACGGTGCTGCTCGCCTCGGACGCCGGCGCCCACATCACCGGCCAGACCCTGGTGGTCGACGGCGGAGCCACCATCATATGAGCGACGGGTCCCACGTTCCCAAGGAAACCTTCGAGTTCACCAGGAACATCCCGTTCTCGCAGCATCTCGGGATCAAGGTGGATGCGCTGGAAAAGGGCGTGGCGCGCCTCTCCATGATCGTGAAGCCGGAGTTCATGACCAGCTGGGGCACCGCGCACGGCGGATCCATTCTTTCGCTGCTCGACATCACGTTGTCGATGACCGCGCGTACCCTCTACGATCCGCCGCGCTCCATCATGACCATCGACTTGAGCACCCAGTTCATCGGCACCGCCACCGGCCTATTGCGCGCCGAGGGCCGCGTGATGAAAGCCGGCAGCACGACGATTTTCTGCGAGGGCGAAGCGCGCGACGAAAAGGGCGAACTGGTCGCCAAGGCGATCGGCACCTTCCGGGCGCGATCACCTAAATAACCTGCGCCCGCCCCACAGCCAGACCAGCCCGCTGAACTGCAGCAGCCACAGGCCGCCGAGCGCCCAGGCGTAGCCCTCGGGCGCGTAGCCGGTCGCGGTGGGCGGCCAGAGGTTGAGCACCGCGCCGACCGCCCACTGGCCGCTGAACATGCCGATGAACACCGCGACGTTCAGCGCGCTATTGACGCGCCCCGCCATCTCCTTCGGGTAGCGGCGCGAGAACAGCGCATAGGACAGCACCACCGCGGTCGCGCAGCCGAAAAAAGCGCACCAGAGGAACACGGCGCCGCTGCGCACTCCCAGCGCGAGCAGGGCGAGGCACAGCGAGGCGACCGCGACGCCGCCGGCGAGCAGCGGCAGCGTGCTGCGGCCGCGCCGCGTCAGGACGTCGGCCGCGCGCCCGAAGCCGAGGTAGCCGGCGATCATCACCAAGTTGAAGGCGAGCAGCGCGCGCGCCACCTCGGCCTGGCTGTAGCCGGCGACGTCGCGCAGCCAGGTGGCGACCCACAGCGTGGAGAGCGACACGGCGACCAGCTGGCTCGCACCGATGCACAGCGCCACGCGCCAGAACGCGGGGTCGCGCGCGAGCGATACGTACTCGCGCAACTGGACCGGCAGGGGCACGGCGCGCCGCGCAGCGGGCTTTTCGGGCACGACGAAGTACAGCACCAGGCTCGTCGCAATGGTAAGGGCGACGATGCCGTGAAAGACTTCGCGCCAGTGCAGCGCGCGCAGCACGATTTCCAGCGGCACCGTCACGACGATCGCGCCCAGCATGCCGGAAGCGAAGGCGATGCCGTTCATGGTGGCGAGGCGCCCAGGCGGGTACCAGAGCGCAAACGCCGAAAACGAAGACATCAGGCAGCCGGACACGCCCAACCCGATCAGCGCGCGCGCCAGCGTCAACTGGGCGATGGAGTCGGCCAGCGAAAACCACAGGCCGCCCGCCGCAGCGACCAGCAGCAGCGATGCGTTCACGCGCCGCGGTCCGTAGCGGTCGAGCAGCATGCCCAGCGGCAGCTGGAACAGCGCGAAGGCGAAGAAATAGACCCCGGAGAGCAGCCCCAGCCCGGCTGCCGACAGCGAGAACTCGTGCGCGATGCCCGGCCCGATGATCGCGTTGATCGAGCGGTAGACGTAGGAGACGAAATACCCCGCGAGGAACGGCAGGGTGACGCGCCAAAAGACGGGCACAGACCTCGAACTCAATTAAGGGCGCAGGGGGGTACGGGGGGTGCGAGCGCTCGCAGCACCCCCTGTTACTTCGGCGCCTCCAGGCCGCCGAGGTAGAAGCGGTTCCAGGTCGGCGCGATCACGAGTTCGTTCACGCAGCTGCGCGCCGGCATGGTCGCCACGAACAGGATCGCCTTGCCGAAGTCCTCGGGTTGCGCCATGCGCGCCATCTCCTCCGCCGACGGCATCACCGGACGCTTGCGCATGATCGGCGTGGCGACCTCGCCCGGCAGGATCGAGGTCGCGCGGATGCCGTGCGCGCATTCCTCCATGTTGATCGACTCGGAGAGGGCGATCACCGCGCGCTTGGTGGCGTTGTAGGCCGGGCCCGTGAGCGAGCTGGCGTAGCGTCCGGCCCAGGACGAAATGTTGATGATCAAGCCGTCCTTGCGCGCCCGCATGCCTGGAATCGCCGCCAGGCAGCAGTAGAACAGGCCGTTCAGGTTGATGGCGACCACGTCGTCCCAGCCCTCGGCCGACATGGTCTTGAAATTGCGCTTCGCCCCGCTGATGTTGGTGCCGGCGCTGGTGACCAGGATGTCAATGCGGCCGTGGCGCTTTTCGATGTCCGCAGCCGTCGCAAACACCGCCTTCTTGTCCGAGACGTCCAGGAGCGTCGCCTCGGCGCTGCCGGATTTTTTCAATTCAGAAAGGGCTGAGGCGTTGGTGCCGGCAGTTCGTCCCGAAATCACGACATGCGCACCGGCTTTCGCCAGTTCCAGCGCGCCGGCAAGGCCGATGCCCGAACCCCCTCCGGTGATCCAGGCGACCTTGCCCTTCAATTCAGCGCTTGGCATATTGCGCCGCGCCGAAGAGATTTTCCTTCTGCTCTTTCGTCATCTCCGGCACCGCCTTGCGCCGGTCGGCCAATACCGTGAACGCTTTCTTCACCGCCGGCCGTTCGTAGATCGCGTCGCGCCATTTCTTCAGTGCAGGGTATTCGTCGATATTGACGCCCTGCCGTTCCGGGAAGCGCAGCCAGGGCACGGTGGCCATGTCGGCGATGGTGTATTCGCCGCAGGCGAGGAACCTGGATTCCTTCAACCGGCGGTCGACCACCATGTAGAGCCGGTTGGCTTCGTTGGCGTAGCGGTTCATCGCGTAGGGAATTTTTTCCGGCGCATAGCCGAGGAAGTGGTGCGCCTGGCCGAGCATCGGGCCGACGTGGCCCATCTGGAACATCACCCACTGCAGCACCTGCCAGCGCAGGCGCAGGTCCTGCGGCAGGAACTTGCCGGTCTTGGAGGCGAGATAGAACAGCATCGCGCCCGATTCGGCGAGCGCGAAGGGCTTGCCGCCGGGCCCGTCGGTATCGACCATCGCCGGCATCTTGTTGTTGGGCGAGATCCTGAGGAAATCCGGCTTGAACTGGTCGCCGGCGCCGATGTCGATCGCGTGCACGTTGTAAGGCGTGCCCGTTTCCTCCAGCATGATGTGGACTTTGTGGCCGTTCGGCGTCGGCCAAGTGTAGAGTTCGATCATAGTAGGGTGGATTGTAAACAGATTGTCCTCAGGGGGGACCGTCATGGAGCAAACCAGCACAGCGCCGCCGGCGGCGGCGCCCGTGCCGCTGCGGTTTACCGGCATGGCGGGCGAGTATTTCAGGATCTGGATCGTCAACGTCTGCCTGAGCGTACTCACGCTCGGCATCTACTCGGCGTGGGCCAAGGTGCGCCGCAAGCGCTATTTCTACGGCAACACGCTGCTGAACGACGCCTCGTTCGAGTACCTGGGCAACCCGGTGGCCATTCTCAAGGGCCGGGCCATCGTGTTCGCTATCTTCGGCGCCTACGCGCTGCTGAAGGAAGTCCATTTCCTGTTCGCGATCGCGTTGTTCGCCGCCATCGCGGCGGCGCTGCCCTGGGTCATCCAGCGCGCGCTGCAGTTCAACGCGCGCAACTCGACGCACCGCAACGTGCGCTTCGGCTTCAAGGGCACGAAGACGGATATCTTCGGCGTGCTGCTGATCGGCGGCCTGCTGGTGCCGGTCACGCTTGGCATGGCGTACCCGTATTACCTCGCAGCGAAGCGCCGGCTCTTCGTCGACAACAGCAGCTACGGCGACAAGCAGTTCGGCTTTTCCGCCACCACGGGCGACTACTACGTTGCCGCGCTGAAACTTTTTCTCGCGTTCATCGGCTTCCTGATCGGCAGCATCATCACCGTGGGAATCGGCGTATTGCCGCTCTACCTCCTGCTGCGCGGCTACGCCGAGGTCCTGTTTGCGCGGCTCGCGTGGCGCAGCACCATGCTGGACGGCATCCGCTTCGACTGCCGCTGGACCGCGGGCGGGCTGTTCGGCCTGTACTTCGTGAACTCGCTCGCCGTGCTGTTCACGCTCGGCCTGCTCGTGCCGTGGGCGGCGATCCGCACCGCGCGCTACAAGCTGGAGCGGATCACGCTGCAGGCGGACCATGGCATCGGCACCTTTCTTCCCGCCGCGCAGGAGAACGTCGGCGCGGTGGGCGATGAGGCCGGGGAACTGCTCGGCTTCGACTTCGGCCTGTGACCGGGGTTCGGGCGCTGTATTTCGACGGCAAGTCCTCCGACGGACACGAAGTAACGCTCGGCCTGGACGGGCAGCAAGTGCTGCACGTGCGCGGCGCCGGCATCGACCTCGGCTGGCCGCTCGCCGAGGTGCGCGCCTCGGACCGCATCGGCAGCAGCCGGCGCTACCTGTATTTCCCCGACGGCTCGCAATGCGAGACCGGCGACAACGGCGGCATCGACCGCCTGTTTTCGGCCCGCGAATCGACAGGCAGCCGTCTGCTCCATCGATGGGAAAGCGGCCTCGGCTATGCGCTCGCCGCCCTGGCGATCACGGTGGCCGCGGCCTGGGGGTTCGTCGTCTGGGGCATTCCGGCGCTCGCCAAGCAGGTGGCGTTCGCCCTGCCGCCGGCCACGGAAAAGCTGATCGGGCGCGACGCGCTCGCGGCGCTGGACAAGTTCGTGTTCACGCCGAGCAGGCTGCCGCCGCAGCGGCAGGACGCGCTGCGCAAGCTGCTCGCGGGCATGAGCGCGGACAACGGCAGCGCGGCCGGCTACCGGCTCGAAATCCGCAGGGGAGGCCGCGTCGGCGCCAACGCGTTTGCACTACCCGCCGGCATCATCGTGATGACCGATGAACTGGTGGATTTGTCGAAGGACGACCGCGAACTCGAGGCCGTGCTCGCGCACGAGATCGGCCACCTGCGCCAGCGCCATGTCCTGCGGCACGTGCTGGAGGACTCCACGACCGCGCTCCTGGTGGCGGTCACCTTCGGCGACCTGACGTCGCTGACTTCGCTGGCGGCCGCGGCGCCCACGCTGCTGCTGCAGGCGAAGTTCTCGCGCGATTTCGAGCGCGAGGCGGACGACTTCGCGTTCGACTACATGGCACGGCACGGCATCCCGCCCGAGATGTTCGCGGCGATCCTGCGGCGCATGGAAGAAAAACGGCCGGCGGGGAAAGACGCCCCGGATTACCTGTCGACGCACCCGGCAACGCGCGAGCGCATCGAGCGAGCGCGCGGGAAACGCTAGACCGGCTGCAAGCTCAGGTGAGCTTGACCAGCTGTTTGCCGAAATTCTCGCCCTTGAGCAGGCCGATGAACGCCTTCGGCGCGTTCTCCAGGCCGTGCGCGACGGTTTCGCGGTACTTGATCTTGCCGCCGGCGACCCAGCCGATCAGTTCGGGCAGCGCCTTGGCCCACAATTCCATGCGGTCCGAGACGATGAAGCCCTGCACCTTGATGCGGTTGGTGAGGATCGACTGGAAAGTCTTCACGCCGTAGGCCTCGGTGGCGTTGTACTGCGAGATCAGGCCGCACACCGCGATGCGCGAGAACGGGTTCATCTGCCGCAGTACCGCGTCGAGAATCTCGCCGCCGACGTTCTCGAAGTAGCAGTCGATGCCCTTCGGCGCGGCCGCCCTGAGATCGTCGTTCAGCCGGCCGGCCTTGTAGTCGATGCAGGCATCGAAGCCCAACTCGTTCACGACGTAGTCGCATTTCGCCTTGCCGCCGGCGATGCCGACCGCGCGGCAGCCCTTCAGCTTGGCGATTTGCCCGACCACGCTGCCGACCGCGCCCGACGCGGCGGAGACGACGACGGTTTCGCCCGCCTTCGGCTGGCAGATGTCGAGCAGCCCGACCCAGGCCGTGACGCCGGGCATGCCGAGTACGCCGAGAAAGGCGGACATCGGAGCGCGGCTGGCGTCGATCTTGTTCAGGCCGGCGCCGTCCGACACGCCGTATTGCTGCCAGCCGAACATGCCGCTGACCTTGTCGCCGACCTGGAACTTCGGATTCTTCGATTCGACCACTTCGCCGGCGGTACCACCCACCATCACGGCGTCGACCTCCTGCCTGGCGGCGTAGGACTTGGTGTCGTTCATGCGCCCGCGCATGTAGGGATCGAGCGACAGCCACTGGATCTTCACCAGCACTTCGCCGTCCTTCGGCTTGGCGACCGGCACGGTCTCGATACGGAAATTGCTCTCGGTCACCCAGCCGGCGGGCCGGCTCGCCATCACGACGCGCTTGTTCTCCATCAGAGCGAGGCGAAGCGCGCCAGGTGGTGCTCGGCGTCGCCGAATTGCTGCGCGATCATGGTGAGGCGGCGGAAGGTGTGGCTCACCTTCATTTCCTCGGTCATGCCCATGCCCCCGTGCAGCTGGATCGCTTCCTGGCTGACGTGGCGGCAGTTGTCGGCGATCTTGATTTTCGCGGCCGAGATGGAACGTGCGCGGTCCTTCGCATCCACCGGCGTGTCGAACTTGGAGGCTGCCAGGCAGGCCATGGACTTCGCCTGCTCGTAGCTCACGTACATGTCCACCATGCGGTGCTGCAGCGCCTGGAAGGTGCCGATCGTGACGCCGAACTGCTTGCGCGTCTTCAGGTACTCGAGCGTGGTGTCGCAGGCGAACTTCATCGCACCCACCGCCTCGGCGCAGATCAGCGCCGTGGCGAAATCCACCACCTCCTCGATGACGGGAAGCGCGCCGCCCTCGGCGCCGAGCAGCTCGCCCGCGGCCTTGGAGAGCGAAATATCTCCTGCCCGTTGTTCATCCAGGGTGACATACGCTTTCACTTTTACGGATTCCCTTTTTACTAAAAACAAGGAAAGGCCTTTGTCCGTCTTCGCCGAGACCACGAACGTGTCCGCCGCCGGCGCGCCGAGCACGACGAATTTCTCGCCGCTGATTTCCCAGCCGCTGCCTGCCTTCTTGGCCTGCGCATCCACTTTCGAAAGGTTGTAACGCGCGCCCTTCTCGGTGTGCGCGAAAGCCATTTTCAGCTTGCCCTCGACCACCGCGGGCAGGATCGCCTTCTTCTGCGCGTCGCTGCCGGCGCGCGCCACGAACTGCGCGCCCAGGCCGACGGTGGCGAGATACGGCTCGACCAGCATCGCGTCTCCCATCGCCTCCATCACGCCCATCAGGTCCACCGCGCCGCCGCCAAAACCGCCGTGGTCAGGCGAGAACGGCAGGCCGGTGAGGCCCATCTCGGCCAGCGTGGACCAGACCGACGCGCTCCAGCCGTCCTTGGAGGCGACGATTTTCCTGCGCGCCTCGAAGCCGTAGTCCTTGGCGAGGAAGCGCCGGACGGAATCGGCGAGGAGCTGCTGTTCTTCGTTGTAGTCGAAATTCATGGTGTGCTTTCCGAAATTTGCGCTATGACGAGACGGAGTGGAGGAGTGGCGCGGTTATAGTCCAAGGGTCATTTTCGAGATGATGTTTCTCTGGATTTCGTTCGAGCCCGCGTAAATCGTGGTCTTGCGGAAATTGCAGTAGCGCGGCGCGAGGCCGGCGGTGAATTCGTCGAAATCGGGGTCGTCGGTGACCGACCTGAACGGCTGCGCCATCGGCCCGACCGCCTGCATCGACAGTTCGCTCAGCGCCTGCTGGATCTCCGTGCCCTTGATCTTGAGCATCGAGACGTCCGCGCCCGGCGGCTGCCCACTGCGGCGCATCTGGTCGAGGAAGCGCAGGTTGGTGATTTCGAGGGCCATCAGTTCGACCTCGACGCGCGTGAGCCGGTCGCGGAAGCGCGTGTCGTTGATCAGCGGCCTGCCGTCGTCGCCGGTCTGCTTGCCGGCGAATTCCTTGAGCTTGGCCAGTTCGCGCTTCGACGCGCCGATGCGGCCAGTGTTCATGCGCTCGTGGCCGAGCAGGTACTTGGCCACCGTCCAGCCCTTCCCCTCCTCGAAAATCAGGTTCTCGGCCGGCACCTTGACGTTGTCGAAGAACACTTCGTTCACCTCGTGCCCGCCGTCCATGAGGATCAGCGGCCGCACGGTAATGCCCGGCGTCTTCATGTCGATGAGCAGGAAGGAGATGCCTTCCTGGCGCTTGGACAGGCTGGAGTCGGTGCGCACCAGGCAGAAAATCCAGTCGGCGATGTGGCCGAGCGTGGTCCAGATCTTCTGGCCGTTGACGACGTAGTGGTCGCCCTGGCGCTCCGCCTTGGTTTTCAGCGAAGCGAGGTCGGAACCCGAGCCCGGCTCGGAA
>DATBQR010000011.1:0-11998 GCA_036560705.1 Burkholderiales bacterium
AGAGGGCGGCGAGTTCGAGCCGCACCTGCCATTCCTCGGTGCTCACGCCGGCGGGTTTCAGGCGCAGTACTTTTTCGCTCAGGTCCATGCCGATAGCCTCCTTAAATGCAAAACGCGAGCCCGAATTTTACTTCGGGGCTCGCGCTTTTTACCTTAGCACAAGGAAGCGGGCTACTGGCCGATGATTTCGCCGAACCGTACCCACTGCTTGCCGTCGAATTTCGCCAGCTGCTCCGACTCGATGGGCGCAAAATCGGTCGCGCTGGTATTGATCTTGATGCCCGGCAGAAGGACGTTGAGCTCGAAATTCTTCAGGCTGGCGGCCTGCTTCATGACGTTCTCGTGCGTCAGGTTGTCGCCGCACTGCTTGAGCACCTGGATCAGCGTTTGCGCCGCGCCGTAGCCGGATACGTTGAACGCGTCATCCAGGCTGCCTTCCGGATAGTACTTCTTCATGAAGGCGCGCCAATCGTTCATCCCCTTGTCGTTTGCCCACTCCGGATCCTTCGGATCCTTGAGGTACTGGACGGAAATGAGTCCGACCGACTTATCCAGGCCGGCGGGCATCAGCACGCTGCCGATGGAGCCCGACACGCTGTTCAGGTACTGCAGCGGTTTCCAGCCCAGGTCGTAGGCCTTGCGGATCGCCTGCGCAGCGAACTTGGGCGTGGTGATGTTGAAAAACACATCGGCGCCCGAAGCCTGCAGCTGCGCTACCTGCGAATCCACGGTCGGATCCGAGGTCTCGTAGGAGACTTCCTTGACGATCATGCTCGCCGCCTTGGCGCCCAGGCCGTCGTGGAACCCCTTGAGGTAATCCTTACCGTAGTCGTCGTTCTGGTAGAGGATCGCCACCTTGGCGTTGGGTTTCGTCTTCAGGAGGTGCGCGGCGTAGATGCGGGACTCGGCCTGGTAGCTCGGCTGCCAGCCCATCGTCCAGGGGAAGTCCTTGGGATCGTTCCACTTCGTCGCCCCCGTGTAGACGTGGAGCTGCGGGACCTTCTTCATGTTCATGTACTTCTGGATCGCGGAGTTGGGCGGCGTGCCGAGCGGGCCCCAGAGAACGAGGACCTGGTCCTGCTCGACCAGCTTGCGCGCCATCTCCACCGTCTTCGGCGGGCTGTAGCCGTCGTCGACGCTGATGAAGTTGATCTTGCGGCCGTTGACGCCGCCCTCGTCGTTCACCTTCCTGATATATGCGGCCACGGTCTTGCCGATGGTGCCATAGGCCGACGCGGGACCGCTGTAGGGCATGATGTTGCCGATCTTGATCTCGGTATCGGTCGCGCCCGCGTCGTATTTCTTCTGCGCCAGCGCCGCGGGAGCGGCCAGCGCGGCGGCCAGCAGCGCCGCGATAGGAACGTAAATGCGTTTCATGATGGTCTCTCCTCCATTGGAAGTACGGGCCGGTTCTCGGGGGCCCCAAGCCCAGGCTGGCTATTCTGCGCCCTGCGAGCCACCCGCGCCAAGCCCAGGCGGATGGCCCCCGCAATGCCCATCGGCATAAGGTACATGAAGCCGATGAGGAAGATGCCGAAGACCGCCCAAGGGGCGGCCTTCGATATTTCGTCGGCGATGTTCGGCACGAACTGGATGAACAGTCCGCCGAAGATCGCGCCGGGGATCGAGGCGAGCCCGCCCACCACGACGCCGACCAGGAAGGTGATCGACAGGAAGATGTTGAAACTGTCGGGGGCGACGAACTGCACCGCGATCGCCCCGAGGGCGCCCGCGACCCCGGTATACATCGCGGAGACGCCGAAGGTGAGCGATTTCACCATCGCGCTGTTGACGCCCATCGCCTCCGCCGAGATGTGGTTGTCGCGGACCGCGATCATCGCGCGGCCGATGCGGCCGCGCAGCAGGTTCCAGCCGAGCGCGAACATCACCAGCAGCACCGCCAGCACGAAGAAGTAGAGCCACTGGTCCTGGTTGAGAGGCAGGCCGAACGGCGGATCCGGCTTGGCGATGACGATGCCCTGCACGCCGCCGGTCCATTTCTCGAGGTGATGGTATTTCAGCAGCTGCGGCAGCGAGACGCCGAGCGCGAATGTGGCGAGCGCCAGGTACAGGCCTTCGAGGCGCAGCGCCGGCAGGCCGAACAGGAATCCCGCCAGCAGGCATACCGCCCCGGCGACCGGGATCGTCGCCCAGTACGGCACGCCGTACTTGTCCATCAGGATCGCCGCGCAGTACGCGCCGATGGCGTAGAACGCGCCGTGGCCGAGGGAAATCTGGCCGTTGTACCCGGTGAGCATGTTCAGGCCGAGCAGGGCGATCGAGTAGATCAGCGCCAGGGTCAGCTGGAACGTGCGGTAGTTGCTGACGACGAAGGGCAGCGCGCAGGCGATGGCGAGCACCACGGCGAGAGCGATGAGGGCGCGTTTGCTCATACGCGGGTCACGTGCACTTTGCCGAAGAATCCGGAGGGGCGGATCACGAGGACGCCGATGATCAGCACCAATGCCACGGAGAGCTTCAGGTCGTTCCCCACCACGTAGGAACCGATCACGTTCTCCAGCACGCCGACGAGGAACCCCCCGAATACGGCGCCCGCCGGGTTGTCGATCCCGCCGACCAGTGCGGCGGCGAAGGCGTAGAGAAGGATGCCGGACATCATGTTCGGGTCGAGGAATACGATCGGAGCGACCATCATGCCGGCGATGGAGCCCACGGCGGCGGCCAGGCCCCAGCCCAGCGCCAGCATCCAGCCCACGCGGATGCCGACCAGCCGGCTGGACTCGGGATTTTGCGCCGCCGCCCGCATCGCCAGGCCGAGCGGCGTGAAGCGGAAGAAGCTGTACAGCAAAAGGAGGACCACCAGGGTCACGCCGATGGCGCCCAGTTCGTGCGACGACACGTAGGTGAAGCCGAAGAAAGATTTCTCGGGAAACGGGCTGGGAAAGGTCTTGATCGTGTAGGTGTAGATCCACCCGGCCACGCTGTTGAGAATCACCAGCAGGCCGATGAAGACGACGACGACCGACAGCACCGGCGCGTTCTCCACCGGGCGGATGATGACGCGCTCGATGACGACGCCGAGCACGAACGCGAACGCGACCGTCATGAAGAAGGCCGCCCAGTAGGGCACGCCGGCGTTGATCAGGCTCCAGGCGATGTAGGTGCAGAACATGGCGAGTTCGCCCTGGGCGAAGTTCACCAGGTGGGTCGCCTGATAGATCATCACCAGAGCCAGCGCCACGCTGGCGTAGATGCCCCCGGTGGCGAGTCCGGCAAAAACCTGGTGGAAGAAGGCGTCCAAGGCGGTTCTTCTCCTAGTAGCCGAGGTAGGAACGGCGCACCGCGTCGTTGCTCTTGATTTCGTCCGCGGTGCCCGAGAGCACGATGCGGCCGGTTTCGATCAGGTAGGCGTGGTCGGCGAGATCGAGCGCCATCGCGGCGTTCTGCTCCACCACCAGCATGCTCACGCGCTCGCGTTCGTTCACCGCGCGCAGGATGCCGAACAGCTCCCTGACGATGAGCGGGGCGAGGCCGAAGGAGGGCTCGTCCAGCAGCATCAGCTTCGGGCGTAGCATCAGCGCGCGCGACACGGCGAGCATCTGCTGCTCGCCGCCCGAGAGCGTGCCGGCCTGCTGCGCGCGCCGTTCCTTCAGGCGCGGGAAGTAGCCGTACATGCGGTCGAGGTCCGTTTCCACGGCGTCCTTGTCCTTGCGCGTGTAGGCGCCCAGGCGCAGGTTTTCCTCGGTGCTGAGGTTGGCGAAAGTGCCGCGGCCGTCGGGCACGTGCGCGATGCCGAGCCGCACGATGTCTTCCGTGGCGCGGCCGTCGATGCGCTGGCCGCTGAAGCGCATCTCGCCCTGGGTGCGCACCATGCCGCACAGCGCGCGCAGGGTGGTGGTCTTGCCGGCGCCGTTGGCGCCCAGCAGCGTGGTGATGGTGCCTTCCTCCATGCTGAAGTCGATGCCGTGCAGCACCCGGGTTTGCCCGTAGGCGGCGTGCAGGCCGGCGGCTTCGAGCAAGGCCATGTCAGGCGGCTCCGCCGAGATAGGCCTGGATCAGCTCGGGATGCTGCTGCACCTCGGCGGGCGTTCCTTCGGCGATTTTCCTGCCGAAATTGAGCGCCACCACGCGGTCGGAGATGCTCATCACCAGGCTCATGTGGTGCTCGACCAGCAGCACGGTCAGCTTGAGGCGGTCGCGGATGCCCCGCACCAGCGCGCCGAGTGCGCCGACTTCCTCGTGATTGAGCCCGCTCGCCGGTTCATCCAGCAGCAGCAGCCTGGGTTCGCTCGCCAGCGCGCGCGCCAGCTCGACGCGCTTCTGCGTGCCGAAAGGGAGATCCGCGACGCGCGCTCCGGCGACCGCCTCCAGTTCGAGCAGGCGGATCAGCTCCCGCGCTTTTTCGCCGATGGCGCGTTCTTCCCGGCCGACGCCCGGCGGCCGCAGGAAGTTCATGAAAAACCCGCTGTGCGTGCGGCAATGCTGTCCGATCATGACGTTCTCGAGCACGGTCATGGTGCGGAACAGCGCCAGATTCTGGAACGTCCGTCCGATGCCCAGGCCTGCCACGCGGTGGCGGGGTACCTGCAGCAGCGAGCTGCCGTCGAAGAGAATGTCGCCGCTGCCGCACTGGTAGAGGCGCGACAGACAGTTGAACAGCGTGGTCTTGCCCGCGCCGTTGGGTCCGATCAGGCCAACGATGTTTCCCGCCGGCACGTCGAAGGACACGTCGTCGAGCGCGACGATGCCGCCGAAGCGCACGCCGACGTTCTGCACGCGCAGCAACGCCCCTGCAACACCCGTTCCGATAGACCCTCCTCCATCAGAATGCGATCCAACATCCGCGAAGCGGATGCTGTTGCGTATCGTGTCGGATTGTCGGACGATACGTCCGTTCGCGTCAAGGTGGAGGAGAAAAAAATTGTCCGAACTGGCTGAGAAATTCCGGCGCATCAGTTCGACGCCGGCTTATCGGCTGGTGGCCGAGGCGATCGAGCGCCGCATTCTGTCCGGGACGATCCGTCCCGGCGAGCCGATCGGCACCGAGGCGGAGCTGGTGAAGCAGTTCGGCGTCAACCGCTCGACCGTGCGCGAGGGCATCCGCCTGCTGGAGCACGACGGGCTGATCCGCCGCGACTCCAGCCGCCGCCTCTCCGTCGGCCTGCCGCACTACGAGCGCCTCGCCACGCGTTCGACGCGCGCACTGATCCTGAGCGAAGTGACCTTCCGTGAATTGTACGAAGCGGCGATGGCGCTGCAGATCGCCACCATCGAGGGCGCGGCCGAGCGCGCCACCCCCGCCACGATCGCCGCGATGGAGGACAACATCGCCCGCACGGAGAAGGCCCTGGCCGATATCGCGGCGGTTGCCGAGCTGGACAGCGAATTCCACACCCTCATCAGCAGGGCTTCCGGCAACCGCGCGCTGCAGCTCGCGCGCGAGCCTTCGGACCTGTTGGTGTTCCCGACCACGCGGCTGGTGCTGAGCCAGGTGAAGGAGGGGCCCGGGCGGCTGCTCGAAGCGCACCGCATGATGCTGGAGGCCATCGCGCGCCGCGACAAGGAAGCCGCGCGCCTCTGGGCCCGCCGCCACATCAACGACTGGCGCAGGGGCTTCGAGCGCGCCGGCAACGACCTGGACCAGCCGATCGACAAGATCTATCTTCGCTCCCTGGTGAACGGGGAAACGCCCGCCGGCTGACATGATCCGCGCCACGATGCAGCGGGTGCCGCTGTCCATCAACCAGCTGCTCGAGCGCGGCGGCAAGCTGTACCCGGAATCCGAGATCGTCAGCCGGCTGCCGGACAAGTCCCTCGTCCGCCACAAATTCTCGGATTTCTACCGCCGCGCCCGCGGCCTCGCCGCAGGGTTGCTCGCCGCCGGCCTGCAGAAAGGCGACCGCGTCGCCACCCTGTGCTGGAACCACCACGCGCACCTGGAGTGCTACTTCGGCATTCCCGCTGCGGGCGGCGTGATGCATACGCTCAACCTGCGCCTGTCGCCCGACGAGATCAGCTGGATCGCGAATCACGCCAGGGATCGGTTCCTGATCGTCGACGATATTCTGCTGCCGCTCTACGAAAAACTGACTGCGAAATTCGAGAAAGTCATCGTAGTGCCCTTCAGCGGGGCTTCAGTTGCGGCGGGGTTTGTGAATTATGAAAAATTCATAGAAAAGGATTCCAGGAGCTTTACTTACGCGCCCCATGAAGAAGACGACCCGATTTCCATGTGCTACACCTCGGGCACCACGGGGCGGCCCAAGGGCGTGGTCTATTCGCACCGCTCGACGGTGATCCATACGCTGATGGCGAACCTGCCGGATCACTGGGGACTGTCAGCGAAGGACAGCGTGCTGCCGGCGACGCCGATGTTCCACGCCAACTGCTGGGGCGTGCCTTACGCCTGCGTGATGATGGGCATCAAGCTGATTTTCCCGGGGCCGCACCTGCATCCGGAGGACCTGCTGGATCTCTTCGCCGCCGAGCAGCCCACCTACGCGCTGGGCGTGCCGACCATCTGGCTGACCATGCTGCAACTGCTGGATGCGCCGGGCGCGCGTCACAAGCTGCCGCCGAACATGCGCATGCTGGTGGGCGGCGCGCCGGTGCCGGAGGCGATGATCCGCGCCTACCGGCGCCACGGCGCGCAGATCAGCCACGGCTGGGGCATGACCGAGACGAGCCCGCTCGGCACCGTGTCCTTCATCAAGCCGGAGCTGCAGCACCTGAACGAGGATGAGCGCATCCGCCGCTACGCGATGGCCGGCGTGCCGGCGCCGATCATGGACATGCGGCTAGTCGCCGACGACGGGACGGAATGCGCCTGGGACGGCAAGTCGGTGGGCGAAATCCAGGTGCACGGCCCGTTCATCGCCGGCGGTTACCACGAGGTGCCTCAGGATCCGGAA
The DNA here is from genome assembly GCA_036560705.1 of Burkholderiales bacterium. Taxonomy (GTDB): domain Bacteria; phylum Pseudomonadota; class Gammaproteobacteria; order Burkholderiales; family SG8-39; genus RBG-16-66-20. The sequence continues at coordinate 6,873 of DATBQR010000011.1, forward strand.
AAATTCACCGCCGACGGCTGGCTGCGCACCGGCGACGTCGCCACTATGGACGCGCACGGCTACCTGCGCATCACCGACCGCAGCAAGGACCTGATCAAGTCGGGCGGCGAATGGATCAGTTCGGTGGACATGGAGAACCTGCTGATGGCGCACGCGGCGGTGCTGGAGGCGGCGGTGATCGCCATACCTGACGCGAAATGGACCGAGCGGCCGCTCGCCTGCGTGGTGCTGAAGCCGGGGAAGCACGCGACGCCGGAAGAATTGCGCGCGCACCTGTCGTCCAGCTTCGCCAAGTGGCAACTGCCGGACCGCTTCGAGTTCATCGATGCGATTCCGCGCACCTCGACCGGGAAATTCTGGAAGATGAAGCTGAGGGAGACGTACCGCTAATACCGCGCCGCCTAGTCGTCCAGCGCACGGTCGCCCGCGGCGCGCGCCCGGGCGGCCTGCTCGGCGGTGTGGCGCACCGCGGAAAGGATTTCTCCCGCCTCCAGCGGTTTCAGCAGGTAGTACGTCTGCGCGGCCATGCCCGGCACCATCTCGCGCATCAGGGTGCCCATGGGGCCTTCGAAAATGCCGGAGAGGATCATCGGCGTCTTCGGCGCGATGCCGGGCACTTTGCCGCTGACGTCGAGCACCTTCAGCTTGCGCACGCCGACCAGCGTGTATTTCTCCGTGCCGATGGCGACGGTGTTGCCGGCGGTCTGCGGTTGCGCTCCCGGCGGAAAAGAGCGCAGCAGCGCAAACCGGCCTTCACCTTCCTCCAGGATGACCGGGGCGCCGGCCGGTTCCGACAGCAGGTAGCGGAACGTCAGCTGCCCGCTGGAACCTTCGAATTGCACGCGCCCGGTGACCCGCAGCGGCCGGCCGCGAAACACGACCTCTTCGTTCGGCATGAATATTTCGCCCTGCGGCTCCATCAGCCCGCCTCCACGCGGTCGCGGCCCGAAGCCTTGGCGAAATTCAGGTTGGCTTCGGCCCGGCCGATGACCAGCCGCATGTTCTCGCCCTTGCGGTATTCGGCGACGCCCAGGGTGCAGCCGAGGCGCCGCCTGCCTTGCACCTCGGGCGCGGGTTCGCGCCGGACGGCCTCGCGCACGCGTTCCGCGGCGATCACCGCGCCCTTGAGGTCGGTGTCCGGCATGATCGCCAGGAATTCCTTGCCGCCGTAGCGCCCGAAGATGTCCACGTCGCGCAGGGCGCCGGCGGCCGCCAGGGTGAAGCGCTTGAGGGCGATGTCGCCCGCGCCGTGGCCGTGCGCCTGGTTGATGCTGCCGAGCCAGTCGAGATCGACGCGCGCGATGGACACGGGCTTGCCGACGCGCCCGGCGCGCGCGACTTCGCGTTCCAGCGTTTCCATCAGGTGGCGGTGGTGGTAGACGCCGGTGAGCGTGTCGCGGCTGGCGCGGCCGTCGGCGTCCGTCGCGAGCTCGTGCAGCCGGCGGTGCGCTTCGGCAAGGCGGGTGCGCGACTGGCGGACGATCCCGGCGAGGCTGGCGAACCAGACGAACGCCGCCGCCATCCCCGCCATGTAGAGCAGCGCAAGCGGAAGCGAGGCGTCCCGGGCGAGATAGAGGAACCAGCCGAGCGGCAGCGCCAGGTTGGCGGCGGCGCCCGCGCCCAGCAAGGCGTTCCGCCATTGCAGGTTCAGCTTCATAAGGGCACGATAGCACGCATGAAAAAACCGATCCGGCTCCTGGTCCTCGTCATTGCGGCCTGCGTCCTTTCCCCGTTGCGCGCGCAGACCTACCCGACCAAGCCCGTGCACCTGGTCGTGCCGTTTCCGGCGGGCGGCCCCGCCGATATCTTCGGCCGCTTCCTCGCGCAGGGGATGGGCGCGCAGCTCGGCCAGCCGGTGGTGATCGAGAACGTCAGCGGCCTGAGCGGCGCGCTCGGCGTGGACCGCGCCGCCAAGTCGCCGCCCGACGGCTACACGCTCTCGCTCATCAGTTCCTCGGCGGCGTCCATCGGCCCTTTCGCCATCGCCAGGATGCCCTTCGACCCGAACAGGGATCTCGCGCTGATCAGCACCGTGGTGCGCGTGCCCGAAGTGGTCGTGGTGAACCCGGCCCTGCCGGTGAACACGCTGGCCGAGCTGATCGCCTATGCGAAAGCGAATCCCGGCAAGGTGAACTACGGCTCCTCGGGCGCGGGCAGCATCACGCACCTCGCCGGCGAGCTGCTGAAGGCCGAGGCCGGCATCGACATCGTGCACGTGCCGTACAAGGGCGCGGCGCCCGCGGTGACCGACCTGGTCGGCGGCCAGGTACAGATGGGGATTTTCGATATTCCCGTGGTGCTGCCGCACATCCGAGCCGGAAAGCTGAAAGTGCTCGCCATTACCAGCCTGAAGCGCTCGCCGACCCTGCCGGAGGTGCAGACCACCGCCGAGATGGGCTATCCGAAAGTGCTTTCCGACAACTGGTACGGCCTCGTCGGGCCGGCCGGCATGCCGCCGGCGATCCTCAAGCGCATCCATGCGGCCGTGGTCGCCGCGCTGGCCACTCCCGATCTGGTCGAGCAGTACGCCAAGGTGAGCGGCGTGCCGATGCCTTCGTCGCCGGAGGAATTCTCCGTCTACCTCGCCCAGGACCAGGCGAAATGGGGCAGGGTGGTGCGGGCGATCGGCTTCAAAGCCGAGTGAGCGCGTCGCTCAGCCGGGTCAGCCGGGTTTTTTGCCCGTCGTGATCGAGTCGAGCAGGTCGCCCATCGTCTGGTCGGCCCAGTATTCCGGGTCCTTGTCGATGATGGCGTCGCCCTTGGCGACCACGTCGGCGCCGATCTTCCGGCGCTGGCAGAAGCCGCGCCAGAATTGCTTGATTTCTTCAGCGGTCATTTCCATGGAAATATTTTAGCTTGGGCCGTATTTCTTGTCGGTGGGATTGACTTTCTCCTGCGCCAGGAGTGAAGTGGAGAAACAGGCAAGCGCGGCGAGTCCTGACAGGACGATTTTCATGGAAACCTCTCTCGTGATCCGAGGGCAAGGCAGCGAACTAAACGCCCATCGTACAATCTCAGCCCCATGAACCTCAATCTGAAATCATCCGTCACTCTAGGTGCGCTCCTTCTGCTTTCCGGCTGCGCTTCTTATACCGGCAGCGGGCTCGTGCCCGGCAAATCCACCGCCGGCGACGTGCAGGCGCAGATGGGCCCGCCCGCGGAGCGTCTCACCATCGCCAGCGGCGACACCATCTGGTACTACCCGCGCGGCCCGACGGGAACGCAGACCTACGCGGTGCGCGTGTCGGCCGGCGGCGTCGTGCAGTCGGTCGACAAGCTGCTGGAAATGGACAATCTCAAGAAGCTCGTCCCGGGAACCACCACCACCGCCGAGGTGCGCGAGCAGTTCGGTCCGCCGGAGAAGGTCAACCGCTTCGACCGCCAGCAGCGCAATGTCTGGGAGTACCGGATGGCGGGCTACAGCGACGAGCCGTACTTCCTCGACGTCCAGTTCTCGGACGACGGCATCGTGCGCGAGGTGTACTTCCTGAAGGACATGTACCGCGACCAGGGCGGCAGGCGGCACTAGTCGGAAAAGTAGTTTGCCCGCCAACGGCTGATTTGCCGGCTCTTCGACCTGGACTCGTACCAGGGACCTGCGGATTAACGGTCCGGCGCTTTACCAGTAGAATTCCAGTGGCCATGCGAATCACATTTTTTCAGGTGCTTGCCTGCGCAATGACGGTGGCTGCGGGCAGCGCTATCGCTCAGCAACAGCCGGCTTGCGCGCTGCCGTACAGCAAGACGACGTGGACGAACTGTATTGGCCAGAGGACGGCGCCGAACGGCGAAAACTATGCCGGATCCTTCTAGGACGGCGTACCGGACGGCCAGGGCACATATACGTATCCGGATGGCGGGCAATATGTCGGCGAGGTAAGCGGTGATCGGCCTGCCGGCCAGGGCACGCGCACGTACGGCGACGGCAGGAAGTACGCCGGCAATTTCAGGAATGGTCACTTCGATGGCGAAGGCACGTACACCACGACCAACGGACTCGTTTACGTGGGCACGTTCAAGGACCACAAGTACGGCGGGCACGGAAAGCTGACGCTGACGGATGGGACGAAATACGTCGGCGAATTCAAGGACGGCAGGCGGAATGGCCAGGGCAGGTACGACTTTCCGGACGGCTCGACCTACCTCGGCGAATCCAGGGACGACAATTTCGAGGGCCGCGGAGTGTTCACGTACCCGGACGGACGGAAATACAACGGCACGTTCAAGGACAACCTGTTCGACGGGGAAGGTACCTACATCTGGCCTGACGGCCGCAAATACGTGGGCGAGTTCAGAGACGACAAGCGCAATGGCCGGGGCATATTCGAGTGGCCTGACGGCCAGCGTTACGTGGGGGAATTCAGTGGCGACAGCCGCACGGGCCGCGGCTCGCATTGCTGGCCGGACGGCTCCGGCTACGTCGGAGAGTTCAAAGACAACCTCTACGACGGCCAGAGCATTGTGACCTCGCCGAACGGCGCCACGTATGCGGGCAACTTCAAACGTGGAATGCGCGACGGTCCGGGCACCTTCACGTATGCGGATGGCCGCAAGTACGTCGGCGAATTCAAGGAAGACAAGCCGGTAGGCGAGGGCACGGAAAATCGCGCTGACGGCTCGCTGCTAAGAGCAGGCGCGTGGCAGAACGGAGTGTTCGTGCCGCGCTAGCGGGAGGTGGCTCCTCGACCTGGACCGCGCTGGGAATCAACCTATGCCCCTATTGCCGCCTCTACCGCCTTTAGTAGCACGCTCGGCAATACAGGCTTGGTAATGTAGCCGTCGGCGCCGAGTAGTAGCCCGCGGGTCACGTCTTTGCGCTCGCCGAGAGAGGACAGCATCAGCACGGGAACCTTCTGTAGCGCAGGATGCTGGCGGATTCGATTCAGCACGTCGAAACCGTTCACATCGGATAGGAGGACATCGAGCAGCACAAGGTGCGGAAGCGGCTTCCCGGCGAGTCCTTCCGCGATCTCCTGCCGGTTGCGCGCGAGCCGCGTCTGGCAGCCCATCGAGTGAAGTGTCAACTCGATCAAGGCGCCCGTGCTCTTGTCGTCGTCAACGATCAGCACGCGAACGCTGCGTGGATTTAGCAACCTTGGAGCCTGCGGCCGGTGCTCGACGACGAT
>DATBQR010000012.1:0-10420 GCA_036560705.1 Burkholderiales bacterium
AGGCGCAGCTTGCTGCGCGGCACGAACCAGAGCAGGTAGCCCTTGCGGCTGCAGTGAGAGCAGTTGCACTCGATCGCCGGCCCGGGATCGGCTTCGACCTCGAACGACACCTTGCCGCAGTGGCAGCTGCCCCGGTAGATCATTCCTGCACTCCCGCACCGTGGTTCTAACCGATACTATTGCACATGGCCGACAACGTGTTGCAACAAGCAGTGAAAGGCTGGGCGCGCACGGCGCCCGCGCGGACGACGGAGCTTTCGTCCGACAAGGCCGGTTTCGGCCATTTCTGGCTGAAATCGACGGACTTGCTGGCGCGCTTGCCGGCGAAACCGAAGCGCAACGCGGACGAAGCGGCGGCGGCGGCGGAGATCCTCGGCATCGCGCGCGACTCGCGGACGAAGTTCATGCGCGCGCATGCGCGCGGCGTCTACGACGCGCTGACGGCGAAGCGCAGCATGTTCGTGCGCGTGGACGACCTGTGCGCGCGCGCGGCGACCGAATTTCCGGGGCTGGTGCCGGGCGAGAAGGACCTGGCGCGCGATTCCGGCATGCTCCAGGGCGAGAAGGACGGGCTGGAAGTCGACCAGGGCATTTTCCTCTCGCAGGTGCTGAACGATCCGCCGGCGGGCGCGCATCTGTGCCACGCCATGCTGCTGCCGAGAGCAGAGTCGCAGGCGCTGCTGCCGGAATTCATCAAGACCGGAAAAATAGAATTCGCCGGCGCGCGGCTCGAGCGCCAGGGCAAGGCTTCCGTCCTGACGATGAGCAATCCGCAATACCTGAACGCGGAGGACGAGGGCACGATCGCGGGCGCGGAGAGCGCGGCGGACCTCGCGCTGCTCGATCCGCAGACCGAGGTCTGCGTGCTGCGCGGCGGCACGGTCACGCACACCAAGCACGCGGGCAAGCGCCTGTTCGGCGCCGGCATCAACCTGACGCATCTCTACCAGGGAAAAATCCGCCTCCTCTGGTACCTGATCCGCGACCTGGGATTCGTCAACAAGCTCTACCGCGGCCTCGCGCTGCCGGAGGTCGCGCCGGAAGAGGATTCCGTCGAGAAACTGTGGATCGCCGCGCTGGAAGGCTTCGCCATCGGCGGCCACTGCCAGATCCTGCTCACCATGGACCAGGTGATCGCCGCGAAGGACGCCTACATGACGCTGCCCGCGAGGAAGGAAGGCATCATCCCGGGCGCCGCCAACCTGCGGCTGGCGCGCCACGTCGGCGACCGCGTCGCGCGCCAGGCGATCCTCGCCGAGCTGCGCATCGATTGCGCGAGCCCGCAGGGACGCCTGGTCTGCGACTACATCGCCGCCCCCGACGCGATGGATTTCGAGGTGACGCGCCTGGTGAACCACCTCACCGGCTCGGGCATGGTCAGCGCCGCCGGCAACCGGCGCGCGCTGCGCATCGCCGAGGAACCGCTGGACCAGTTCCGGCGCTACATGTCGGTGTACGCGCGCGAGCAGGCGCACTGCCACTTCAGCCCGGCGCTCATCGCCAACCTGGAAAAAAACTGGGACGCGAAGAACCGCAGGGGATAGCCGCCGCTCAGGACAGCAGGAAATCCCTCACCAGCTTGATCTGATCGTCGTGCAGCAGCGTCGGCGCGTGGCCGACGCCGGCAATCTCCACCACCTTCGCCTTCGGTCCGCGCTCCGCCATCTTCGCGACGGTGTCGCGCGTCAGCAGGTCCGACAGTTCGCCGCGTAGCACCAGCGTCGGGCACTTGATGGCGTCCCAGAAGTTCCACAGCTCCAGGTCGCCTTCGGGCATGAATTTCCTGAAGGGCTCGGCGAGCTTCGGGTCATAGTGCAGGCGCAGGCTGCCGTCGGGATTCTTGCGCGTGACGACCTCGGTGAGAAAGCGCCACTCGGCGTCGCTATGCGGGCCGAAGGTCGCGCTCACCGTGCGCACGTATTTTTCGGCCGCTTCGATATTCGGAAACGCGGGCGCCATACCGACATAGCTCGCGATGCGCTCGAGCGACACCTTCGACACCACCGGACCCGCGTCGTTGATCGCCAGCTTCTTGATGGGCGTATCCGGCAGCGAAGCGATCGTCATGCCGATCAGCGCGCCCATCGAGGTGCCGACCCAGTGCACGCCGTCGACATCGAGGCGCGCGAGCACGGTCACCATGTCCGACACGTACTGCGGGATCTGGTACAGCAGCGGATCGGCAAGCCAGGCCGAATCGCCGCGCCCGGCGATGTCCACGCTCACCACCCGGTACCGGTCGCTCATCGCGGCGGCCAGCGATTCGAAATCGCGCGCGCAGCGGGTGAGCCCGTGCACGCAGACAAGGACCTTGTCGTTCTTCGCATCGCCCCATTCCAGGTAGGCGATGCGATGCAGGCCGCGCGGCGACGCGCACTGCACGAAGCGCTGACGCGCCGCCACGCCGCCCATCAGGCGCCGTACTTGAAGGATAGCGAAAGCCGCGTGCGGAACTGCGTGACCTTGCCGTCCTCGACCTTGACGTCGAGCTTGGTCACCTCGGCGATGCGCAGGTCGCGCAGCGACTTCGCCGCCGTCTTCACCGCGACGCGCGCGGCATCTTCCCAGGACACGGAGCTGGTGCCGATGACGTCGGTGACGCGGTAGACGGCGCTGCCGGATTTCTTTCCCATGACTTGCCCTCCTTGGTGGACGATGCGGGGAATCCGCGGGGCCATTATCGCCCTAGGATGGCGCATCCTGCCAGTACCTGCGGCGGCGCCGCCTTTCGGTCTCGATTTGCAGTTGCCGATCGAACAACCGGACAGTCACGGCGCCGTCCCTGTCGGTGCGAAAAACTCCGCAATCAATGGCGGAATAGCGGCCCAATACCTCCCCGTTCGGGTGGCCGAAGCGGTTGCGGTAGCCCACCGGGATGACCGCGGCCGCCGGGCGCACCGCCGCGAGGAAGGCTTCGCTGGAGGAAGTCCGGCTGCCGTGGTGCGGCACCAGCAGCACGTCGGCGGACAGGGCGGCGGCATTCCCCGCCAGCATTTCCGCCTCGGCGGGTTTTTCGATGTCGCCGGTGAGCAGCATCGAGCGCCCACCCGCGCTCACTTTCAGCACGCAGCTCAGGTCGTTGGTTCTTTTCGCACCCGCCGCGGCGAGCGCCGGGTGCAGGAATTCGAAGCGCACGCCGTCCCAGGTCCATGCCAGCCCTGCCGCGCAGCGCCGGGCGCCGGGTACGAGGCCGAGCAGCGGATGCCCCGCGGGCAGCGACGACAGCATCGCATCCACCTCGAAGTTTTCGGCCACGGAGGCGGCGCCGCCCGAGTGGTCGATGTCGTTGTGCGTCACCACCATCGCGTCCAGCCGCCCGACGCCGGCCGCGCGCAAATACGGCGCGATCACGCGCTCGCCGCTGTCGGCGTCGCTGCCGAACGCGGGCCCGGCGTCGTACAGCAGCGCGCGGTTGGCGGTGCGCACCAGCACCGCGAGGCCCTGCCCGACATCCAGCGTGGTGATCCAGGCCTCGCCCGGCGCCGGCACGGGAGGCGGCAGCGCGACCGCCGGCAGCATCAGGGCGAGCCCGGTCGCGCGCCAGGGCAGGCCGCGCGGCGCAAGCAGCCACAGCACGCCCGCCAGCGCGAGCAGCACGCTCCACAGCGGCGGCGCGTGCTGCTGCCAGAGCGCCGCCGGCAGCGAGGCGCACCATTCGAGGAACTGCAGCAGCCACTCCATCAGCAGCGCGGAGAATTCGAGCAGCCGGTCCCAGGGCAGCACCGCGGCGGCGAGCGCGAGCGGCGTCACCACCGCCGACACCGCCGGAATCGCCACCGCGTTGGCGAGCGGCCCGACGATCGACGCCTGGCCGAAGAGGAACAGCGCCGCCGGCGCGAGGCCGATGGTGATCGCCCATTGCACTCGCAGCCACTGTGTTGGCACCGGGTCTTTCTCGTTGGCGACGAAAAAGATGAGCGCCACCGCCCCGAAGGACAGCCAGAAACCCGCCGACAGCATCGCCCAGGGATCGAACACCAGCACCGCCGCGAGCGCCAGGGCGAGCGTGCGCGCGGGCGAGGCGATGCGTCCGGACCAGAGCGCCATCGCCACCACCGCGACCATCCAGAAGGTGCGCTGCGCGGGCACCGCTGAGCCGGCGATCAGGGTGTAGCCGAGCGCGCCGGCGATCGCCGCGAGCGCGGCCGCCTTGCGCGCCGGCAGCCGCAGGACGAGGAACGCCGAGCGGCGCCACAGCCAGCCCGTCAGCCAGGCGAACATGCCCGAGACCAGCGTCACGTGCAGCCCCGAGATGCTCATCAGGTGCGTGACGCCGGTGCGGCTGAACAGCCGCCATTCCTCCGCCGAGATGGCGCGCTGGTCGCCGACCGCAAGCGCGGCGAGGATGCCGCTCGCCGGCGTCTCGCCGAGCACGCGCCTGAAGCGGTCGCGCACGCGCTCCCGGACCTGCTCGATCCGGTCGGCAAAGCTGTTCCGCTCTCCCAGTCTTTCCGGAAACTCCTTTTTCGAGGCGCGCACGTACCCGGTCGCCCCCACGCCTCTTTCGAGCAGCCAGGCTTCGTAGTCGAAGCCGTTCGGGTTGACCTGCCCGTGCGGCCGGCGCAGGCGCACCGTGAAGCGCCAGCGTTCCCCCGGGTGGACGGCGCCGGAAACAATCGCGGGCTGTTCTTCATATAGGGGACTGCGGTACCAGGACAGCAGGATCTTCCTCGGCAGCGGCGACGCCGAGGCTTCGGGCTCGAATTCGAAGCGCAGGCCGCGCTCGCCCGCCGCCGGCAGGCCGGCGACGACGCCGACGACTTCGAGGTCCCTGCCCTCGAGTTCCGGCGCAAGCCGGTCGTCCATGGCCAGGTGCGCCATGCCCAGCGCCCAGCAGAAGCCGAGCGCGAACGCCGCAGGCAGCCGGAGGATTTTCCCCTTGTGGAGGAAAACCACGCCGCAAATGCAGAGTCCCAGCCACCCCAAACCGGGGAGTTCGGGCTGCAGCTGAAGAAATAGAACGCCGGCGGCGAACGAAAGGATGACAAGCGTCATCTAAAATCAAACGCGCCAAGCGGCGCGGCCGCCGACCATGCCCAGAAAATTCTTCCGCAGGTTCCTGCCGGACAGCGACACGGTTCGCGCCAACAAGTACCTGGCGTGGTGCGCAACGCGGGGCCCGTGGCTGCATCACCCGAACCTGTGGTACCTGAACCGCCACTCGGTGGCCGGCGGCTTCGCCATCGGCCTGTTCGCCGGTCTCGTCCCGGGACCGCTGCAGATGCTTACCGCCGCGCTGCTGGCGATCCCGCTGAAAAAAAATCTGCCCGTCGCGCTCGCGACGACGCTCTACACCAACCCCTTCACCATCGCGCCGCTCTACCTGCTCGCCTACGGCTACGGCAGGCTGCTGCTGGGCGCGGGCAATGTCCCGATGGAAGTTCAGCCCTACGGCTGGGACTGGGCGCATTCGATCGACTCGGCCCGGGCGCTGGCGTACTGGGCGCTCGCGCTCGGCAAGCCGCTGGCGGTCGGCCTGGTCGCGCTTGCGCTGACGCTGGCTGCAGGGGGGTACTGCGCCGTACAGCTCGCCTGGCGCGCCTGGGTGACCCGCGCCTGGCGCGCCCGCGCCAGGAAGCGGGCCGGCGCCTAGAAGCGTTGCTCCTCGTAGTCCAGCTCCTCCTCGAGGTGATGGAGGATTTCGTCGCTGATCTCGCCCGCGCGCCAGATGCGGATCAGCTCCTGGCGCTCGGCGCGCACCGCGGCCAGGCGCAGGTCGCGACCGAAGCTGAAGCCGCTGTGCTCGCCGTGCGGCATCGCCGCGCCGATGCGGTCGTTGAATTCGGCGCGCACCCTCGCCACCAGGTCGCGCGGCATGTTCTCGGCGGCGGCGCCGGCGTCGATCGCGGCGACCGCCGCCTTGCCGAGCGCGACGCGGGCGCGCATGTGCTCCTCGTGCGCGCCCGGGTCGGTGCCCAGCTTCAGCCGGCGGATCAGCGGCGTCAGGCTCAGCCCCTGCACCACCAGCGTCACCGAGATCACCACGAAGGTGAAGAAGATGATCATGTCCCGGTAGGGAAACGGCTCGCCGCTCTCGACCTGCTCCGGCAGCGCCAGCGCCGCGGCGAGCGAGACGATGCCGCGCATGCCGCACCAGCTCATGATGAACACCTCGCCGCGCTGCGGCGCCGCCTCGGCCGCGCGCAGGCGCCTGCTCAGCCAGCGCGGCACGAAGGTCGCCGGGTACACCCATGCGAAGCGCACCGCGACCGCCACCAGCGTGACCCAGCAGGCGTCGCCCGCCAGCTGCCAGGCGCTGTAGCCGGTCAGCCGGCTCATCACGCCCGAGAGCGCCATGCCGATCAGCATGAAGATCAGGCTGTTCATCATGAACACGAGGATGTTCCACACCGAGCGGGCGAGGATGCGCATCTCGGCCGAGACGATCGCCGGGGTGAAGCGGCCGCGCACCAGCCCGGCCGCCACCACCGCCAGCACGCCCGAGCAATGCGCCGCCTCGGCGGCGACATACACGGTGTAGGGGATCGACAGCGACACCAGCACCTCGGTGAAGGCGTCTCCGATCAGCCGGTGCAGCCCGATGAACGCCAGGCCGACGGCGATGCCGATGGCGAGGCCGCCGAGCGACACCGTGGCGAACGCCACGCTGGCGCCGAAAAAGGAGAACGTGCCGGTGAGAACCGCGGCGACCGCCAGTTTGTAGAGCACCAGGCCCGATGCGTCGTTCACCAGGCTCTCGCCCTCCAGCACGGTGACGATGCGCCGCGGCATATTCAGGCGCGACAGGATCGCGGTGGCGGCGACCGCGTCCGGCGGCGACACGATGGCGCCGAACACGAAGGCCGCCGCCCAGGGAATGCCCGGGATGAGGAGCTTCAGCGTGGCGCCCACCGCCAGCGTGGTGACGATCACCAGGCCGATCGCCAGCAGGCCGATCGGCCGCAGGTTGGCCTTGAAATCCCGCCACGAGGTGAGCAGCGCCGCCTGGTAGAGGATCGGCGGCAGCACCAGCACCAGCAGGAACTGCGGGTCGATGTCGAGCTGCGGCAGGCCGGGCGCGAAACCGAGCACGCCGCCGCCGAGCACCAGCGCCACCGGATAGGGCACGCCCGCGCGGCGCGACAGCCAGCCCAGCACCACCGAGCACAGCAGCAGGAACACGACGATCTGGACCGCGCCCATCCTTGCCCTCCTCAGCTCGCCGGCTGCAGCGCGCCCTCGCGCAGCTCCAGCACCCGGCCGGTGCGCGCGGCGAGCGCGGCGTCGTGTGTGACGAGGACGAACGCGGTACCGTGCGAGGCTGAGAGTTGCACCATCGCCTCGAACACCCCGTCCGCGGTCTGCGTGTCCAGGTTGCCCGTCGGCTCGTCGGCCAGCACGCAGGCGGGCGCCGTCACCATCGCGCGCGCGAACGCGCAGCGCTGGCGCTCGCCGCCCGAGAGTTCGCCCGGCTGGTGATCCAGGCGCGCGCCGAGCCCTACCTGCCGCAATACCGCGGCGGCTTTCCCGCGCGCCTCCGCCAAAGGCATGCGGCGGATGAACAGGGGCATCGCCACGTTATCCAGCGCGCTGAATTCCGGCAGCAGGTGGTGGAACTGGTAGACGAAGCCGAGCGCCAGGTTGCGGAAACGCCCGCGCTCTGCCTCCGACATCGCGTTCAGCGTTCTGCCTTGCACCGTCACCGTGCCCTCCGTGGGCAGGTCCAACCCGCCCAGCAGGTGCAGCAGCGTGGATTTGCCCGATCCGGACCTGCCCATGATGGCGATGCGCTCGCCCGCGCGCACTTCGAGGTCGACGCCGAGCAGGACCTGGACCGGAGCGGGGCCTTGATAGGTCTTCCTCAGGTTCCTGCAGCTCAGAACCGTTTCACTCATAGCGCAGGGCCTCGGCGGGGTTGACGCGCGAAGCGCGCCAGCTCGGGTACAGCGTGGCGGCGAAGGACAGCACCAGCGAGACGATGCCGATGGTCGTCACGTCGCCCAGCTGGACGTCGGAGGGAAGCTCGGAAATGTAGTACACGTCCTTCGCCAGGAACCTGAAGCCGAGCACATGCTCGATCGCCGGCACCACGGTGTCGATGTTGTAGCCGATCAGCAGCCCGGCCACCACGCCGACCAGGGTGCCGATGACGCCGATGAGGGCGCCCTGCACCATGAAAATCTGCACGATCGAGGCGGGCGAGGCTCCCAGCGTGCGCAGGATGGCGATGTCGGACTGCTTGTCGGTCACCAGCATCACCAGCGTGGAGACGATGTTGAACGCCGCCACCGCCACGATCAGCAGCAGGATGATGAACATCACGCGCTTCTCGATCTCCACCGCGCGGAAGAAATTGGCGTGGCTGCGCGTCCAGTCGGTCGCGTACATGTCGCCGGGAAAATTCTTCATCAGGTCGCGCGCCACCGTGCGCGCGGTGAACAGGTCGGCCAACTTCAGGCGCAGTCCGGAGACCGCGTCGCCCATCTGGTAGAGCTTCTGCGCGTCCTGCAGGTGGATCAGCGCGAGCCCCGAGTCGTACTCGAACATGCCGACCTCGAACACGCCCACCACGGTGAACTGCTTCAGGCGCGGGATCACGCCGGCCGGCGTCACCAGGCCCTGCGGCGCGATCAGCGCCACCTTGTCGCCGACCAGCACGCCGAGCGCGCGCGCCAGTTCCGAGCCGAGCACGATGCCGAATCCGCCGGGCTTGAGCGCCTCCAGCCTGCCGGCGCGCATGTGGCTGCCGATGTCGGCCACCTGCTCCTGCCGATCGGGGAGGATCCCCTGCACCACGCTGCCGCGCACCGCCGGCCCCGCCACCAGCATCGCCTGCGCGTTGACGAAGGGCGCCGATCCGACGACGCGCGGATCCTGCGCGGCGAGCCTGGCGACCGACTGCCAGTCGGCAAGCCGGTCGTTCGAGCTGCTGATCTGCACGTGCGAGGCGACGCCGAGGATGCGCGTGCGCAGTTCCTTCTGGAAGCCGTTCATGACGGAGAGCACCACGATCAGCGCCGCGACCCCCAGCGCGATGCCCGCCATCGAAATCGCCGAGATAAAGCTGATGAAGTGGTTGCGGCGCTTGGCGCGGGTGTAGCGCAGGCCGACGAGGAGTTCGTAACGCACGGTGGCGCGAGAATACTACAATCGAATCGATGGCCAACCCGCCGGAATTCGCCGCCGACCTCGCCGCCCTGCTGGGCAGGGAACGCATTGCGCACCTCGCCACGCTCAGGCAGGGTGCGCCGCTGGCCTCGATGACCCTCTACCTGCCGGACGCGGGCTTCACCGCCTTCCATGTCCACGTCAGCCGCCTCGCCTGGCATACCCAGGACATGGCGCAGGACGGCCGCGTCGCGCTGTCCATCGCGGAGACGGATGACGGGCGAGCCGATCCCTTCACACTGAAGCGGGTTTCCATCAGGGGGGACGCGGCGCAGTTGCAGGGCGACCAGCGCGATTTGAAGGCAGCGTGGTTGAAAAGATTTCCCCAGCAAGAAATCAATTTCGAGCTGCCCGATTTCTCTTTCTGGCGCATCGCGCCGCGCGACGCGCGCTTCGTCGCGGGATTCGGGCGCATCCACAACCTGTCGGCGGCCGAACTCGCCCGCTGCTCGGCGCCGTGAAGGTCCTCGGGGTCGATTTCACCTCCGCGCCGCGCCGAGCGAAGCCGATCACCGTCGCTCATGGTTTTTTCGACGCGGGGCTTTTGTGCATCGAAAAAATCGAGAGCATTGAAAGCTTCCACGGGTTCGAGGCCCTGCTGCGCCGTCCCGGACCATGGATCGGCGGCTTCGATTTTCCGTTCGGCCTGCCGCGCGAGCTGGTGCGCGACCTGGGCTGGCCGCACGACTGGCGCAGGCTCGTCGAGTTCTGCGGCAATCTGACCCGCGCTGAGCTGCGCGGCATCCTCGACGGCTACCGGGCAACCCGGCCCGCAGGCGGCAAGTACGCCCACCGCAGGACCGACCTGCCGGCGGGCTCGTCCAGCCCGATGAAGCTGGTCAATCCCCCGGTGGCGCTGATGTTCCACGAAGGCGCGCCGCGTCTGGCGGATGCGGGCGTGCACCTGCCCGGCCTGGCGGACGGCGACCGGTCGCGCGTCGCGCTCGAAGCTTATCCGGGATTGTTGGCGCGAGGAATCATCGGCAGGACCTCCTACAAGAACGACTCCAAAGCGAAGCAAACAGCGGGCCGGCGCCGTGCGCGCGAGAAGATATTTTCCGAACTGCCCGTAAAGATGAAAACGGAAATACGTCGCCAGTCGATCGACGATGCTTCCGGCGACTCGCTCGACGCGGTGATCTGCGCGATGCAGGCGGCCTGGGGCTGGCGGCGCCGCCGCCGGAATTTCGGCCTGCCCGCGCGCATCGAAGCCTGCGAGGGCTGGATCGTCTCCGCATGACCCTGTTCTTCAAGGGCCTCGCCTTCGGCTTCCTGCTCGCCGCCACCGTCGGCCCGATGTGGCTGCTGTGCT
>DATBQR010000013.1:0-4599 GCA_036560705.1 Burkholderiales bacterium
ACACAGCATTGAACTTCCGGTTTCGACTTTAAAGGTGGAAGCGAAAAAAGAAAACGAACTGAGAAAAGCATTGGCCATTGCCCTGGAAATAGGCAAAGGCTCGGTGCAGGTCCTCGCCAAAAAGCCCCAATCGTTTTCCACCAAGCGCGCCTGCCCGTCCTGCGGGCGCGGTTTCGCCGAACTGGACCCGCGCCTGTTCTCGTACAACTCGCGGCACGGCTGGTGCAACGCCTGCTTCGGCACCGGGCTGGAACTGAAGGACGTGGGCTGGGACGCCGAGCGCTCGCGCACCGGCACCGAGGACCACGTGCTCGATTCCTGGATCGAGTGGCTGGAAGTGGACCAGCCCTGCCCCGAGTGCCACGGCAAGCGCCTGAATCCCGAAGCGCTGGCTGTGCAGTGGAACGGCAGGAGCATTGCCGACTATGGAAATATGCCTATCGAGGGTCTGGCCGTTTTTCTCTCGAAAACGATTTTGAAGGGCAGGGAAATTGAAATTGCAAAAGACCTTTTTGCGGAACTCAACAGCCGCCTCGAATTCCTCGCTCAGGTCGGCCTCGGCTACCTGACGCTGGACCGCTCCGCCCCGACGCTCTCGGGCGGGGAAGCGCAGCGCATCCGCCTGGCGGCGCAGCTCGGCTCGAACCTGCGCGGCGTCTGCTACATCCTCGACGAGCCGACCATCGGCCTGCACCACCGCGACAACCAGATCCTGCTCGACGTACTGGAGAAGCTGGAAGCCAAGGGCAACACGCTGGTGGTGGTCGAGCACGACGAGGACACCATCCGCCGGGCGCACCACGTGATCGACCTCGGCCCGGGCGCCGGCAAGCTCGGCGGCCGGGTGATCGGCGCCGGCGACGCCGAAGACCTGATGAAGCTGCCGGATTCGCTGACCGGGAAATTCCTCAAGGAGCCCCTGCGGCATCCACTCCAGCCGCGGCGCAGGGTTTCGAGAAAAGATGCTTTTCTCGAGATAAAGAACGCCAGGTTGCACAACCTTAGAAACATCGACGCAAAAGTGCCTCTCGACCGCCTGGTGGTCGTCACCGGCGTCTCGGGTTCCGGCAAGTCCACGCTCGCGCGAGACGTGCTGTTCCGTTCCCTGCAGGAAAAGAAAGCCGTCGGCTGCAAGACGGTGGCGGGCGCGAAGCTGCTCGACCGCGTGCTGGAAGTGGACCAGACGCCGATCGGCAAGACGCCCCGCTCCTGCCCCGCCACCTACGTCGGCTTCTGGGACGCGATCCGCAAGAGCTTCGCCGACACCTCCGAATCCCGCATGCGCGGCTGGGGCGCGAGCCGCTTCTCGTTCAACACCAAGGGCGGCCGCTGCGAAAACTGCGAGGGACAGGGCATCAAGAAAATCGAAATGTCGTTCCTGCCCGACGTGAAGGTGGCCTGCGAAGCCTGCGGCGGCCTGCGCTTCAACCCGGAGACCCTGCTGGTGCGCTGGCGGGAGAAGACCATCGGCGAAGTGCTCGGCATGAGCGTGGACGAGGCGGTGGCTTTCTTCGCCGCGCACCCGCGCATCCATCGCGCGCTGCGGCTGATGCAGGACGTGGGTCTGGGCTATCTCACGCTCGGCCAGCAGAGCCCGACGCTCTCGGGCGGCGAAGCGCAGCGCCTCAAGCTCGTCACGGAGCTATCCAAGACCAGCGCCGAGCGGAAAACCCTCTACGTGCTGGACGAGCCCACCGTCGGCCTGCACATGGCGGACGTCGAGAAGCTGATCCGCGTGCTGCACCGCCTGGTGGACGCGGGCAACAGCGTGGTGGTGATCGAGCACAACCTGGACGTGATTGCGGAAGCCGACTGGATCGTCGATCTCGGGCCGGAGGGCGGCAGCGGCGGCGGCCAGGTCGTCTATCAGGGGCCGCCCGAAGCATCGCTCGCACTGTCGTCGCAAGGTGACAGTCACACCTGCCGGGCGCTGGCGGAATTTCTCTCCCAGCGGGGGAACTCCGCTGTTTCGCGGTAGCCTAATGGTCATGAAAACACTCGCGCTCGTGCTGTCGCTGTTTATCGCCGCTCCCGCATTTGCGCAGGAGCTCGCGCCCGACGAACTGGTTCGCAAGGTGACTGCGGACGTGCTCGCTTCCATCCAGTCGGACAAGCAGCTGCAGGCGGGCGACCGCAAGAAGGCGCTGGCGCTCGCCGAGCAGAAAATCCTGCCGCACGTGGACTTCCGCGAAGCCGCCCAGCTGGCCACGGGCAAGGCCTGGCAGACGGCGACGCCGGAACAGCAGACGCAGATCGTCGACCAGTTCCGCTCCATGCTGGTGCGCATTTACTCCAACGCCATCGACGTCTACCGCGGCCAGACCATGAAGGTGCTGCCGACGCGGCTGGCGCCGGGCGCGACGGAAGTGACAGTGCGCAATCAGTACCTGAGCGAAGGACGCCCCCCGGTGGCGGTGGAATACGCCATGAAGAAGACGCCCGAAGGCTGGAAAATCTACGACATCACCGTCGAGGGCGTGAGCCTGGTGCTCACCTACCGCGCCGAGTTCGAAAACATCACGCGCACCTCCGGCGTCGACGGCCTCATCAAGCGTCTGCAGCAGAAAAACGCGTAAGCGCGTTCCTTACGACGCGTAAGCGCGTTCCCCTACGGCCGCGCGGGCCATTCGGGTCGGTTTGTTCCCAGCGGCACCGGCGGCCGCTCCCAGTAGGGCGGCGTTTCGGACATCCCGAGCACGGGCCTGAGATGCTCGATCTCCCCGGCAGGCGCTTTGGTTTTGATCATCAGTTTCTTCAGCTCTTCCGGCTCGAGGTCCTTCGGGACGGAAGCAAAATCGTCGAAGAAACCCCGGTCGACGATCCACTTTCCGGTTCTTGCCAGCGATACCCGCACCAGCCAGCTGCCGCCTTCGCGCGCTCGGCGCGCCAGCGCCACCATCGCACCGTAGGCCATCAAATACCCGCTCACGTAGTCGATCGCCGAGACCGGCAGCAGCCTAGGCTTCTCGCCTCCTTGCGCATAGGCCATGCCGCTCACGGTTTGCACGATGCTGTCGAAGCCGCGCCGGTCGCGCCACGGTCCCTGCGTTCCCCAGGCGCTGAGCGTCACGTAGACGATGCCGGGGCGCAGTTTGGCTGCCTGTTCAGGCGAAAATCCGCGCGCAGCGAGCGTGCCGGGGCGGTAGGACTGGGAAAACACATCCGCCTCGCGGAGCAGCGCACGCAATCTGTCCAGGCCCTCGGGCGCCCGCAAATCGAGATGCACGGAGAGTTTGCCGATGCCGGTATCCAGCTCGCTTGACCCGGAGTCGGGCAAATGGGCGCCGGTGATCTTCAGCACGTCCGCGCCATGTTCGGCGAGCGTGCGGGCGCAGGTAGGCCCGGCAAGCACTCGCGTGAGATCCAGCACCCGCACTCCGGCGAGCGGACGCATGCCTGCGGGCAGCGGCTGCGGCGGCGCGTCGCCGATCCTGACGATCTCCAGCAGCGGTTGCGCCGCCACTGCCGTCGAGTGGGGATGCTGCGCCCATTCGGCAGCGGTGCGGGCAAGGCCTGCGCAGCCTTTCGCCGCATGGACGGCTTCTTCCAGCGCGAGCCCATCCCAGCCGCGGCTTGCCGCCTCCGCAGCCGCGCGATCGGCGGGATCGCCCAATACCTTCATCGCCGCGTCGCGATGATTGCGGAAATTGCAGTGGATGCTGACCCAGCGCCCGTCCTTCACCGGGTAGTAGCCGCTCAGCGGATCCCAGATTTCCTTCGGGCTCTTGCCATCGACCTTCAGGTAGCGCGCGCTGCGCAGCGAAGCCGCGGCGGCGCGCACGTCCACTTTCACGTCCTGGAGTCTGCCGGTCCTCAGGAACCAGAGGTCCGCCGCCGCCAAGCCCACGGCGCCGAGCGCCGCCGCGCCGGCGGTGCCGACCAGGTACGGCGTCGGGAAAACCGGATCGCCGCCGCCGCTGAAGACAGTTTCCTTTCCCGGCGTTTCCTTCATGCCGGTCAGCGCGAGAAGTTCCTGCAATGAATTGCGGACGCCCATGGCAAAGGCTAGTCTAGCGGAATGCGCGAAGCTCAAGCCAAAGCCATTCTCCTCAAGGACTACTCGCCCCCGGCGTTTCTCATCGAGCGGGTGACGCTCGACATCGACATCCGGGCTGACGACGCCCTCGTCAAGGCCACGCTCGCCGTACGCCGCAATCCCGCCGCAAGCACGCTGGATACTGCGCTGGCGCTAGATGGAGACGAACTGGAATTGGTGTCGTTGCTTTTGAATAAAAAGGAAAAAGTACATGAAGTAACGGCGGAAAGTCTCACGATCCCCGATGTTCCCGACGCATTCACGCTCGAAACGGTGACTCGCATCGTGCCGCAGAAGAACACCAAGCTGGAAGGCCTCTACGCGACCAAGAGCGGCTTCGTCACGCAGTGCGAAGCGCAGGGCTTCCGGCGCATCACCTGGTTCCTCGACCGGCCGGACAATCTGGCGGTCTACACCGTGACCGTTCATGCGGACAAGGCGAAGTATCCGGTCCTGCTTTCGAACGGGAACCAGGTCGATTCGGGCGCGAATGGAAAAAAACATTGGGCAAAATTCGAGGATCCGTTTCCCAAACCCTCTTATCTGTTTGCGCTGGTGGCGGC
>DATBQR010000014.1:0-1768 GCA_036560705.1 Burkholderiales bacterium
GCCGCCGAGAATCGTCATGAAATCGCGGCGTTGCATATGTTCTCTGATGAATGGCCTGATGCGATAGCCAAGCCTAGCACACTGGACGGCATCGATTGGTGGATTTCATGGCCAGATGATATAGATGGCCTGCGACCTTCCCTTTTCGTGACGAGACGCGCACGTGAGCAAGCCCCCGCAGGCGAGTGCAAAGACCGGCAACATCTATATCGGCGTCGGCGGCTGGACCTTCGCGCCGTGGCGCGGGGTGTTTTATCCGGAGAAGCTGACGCAGGCGAAGGAACTGGAATACGCCGCCTCGAAGCTGACCTCGATCGAGATCAACGGCACCTATTACGGCTCGCAGAAGCCGGAGAGCTTTCGCAAATGGGCGCGCGAGGTGCCCGACGGCTTTGTGTTCTCGGTGAAGGGTCCGCGCTTCGCCACCAACCGCCGCGTGCTGGCGGAGGCGGGCGATTCCGTCAAGCGCTTCTACGATTCCGGCGTGCTCGAGCTTGGCGACCGGCTCGGCCCGGTGCTGTGGCAGTTCGCGCCGACCAAGAAATTCGACGCCGCCGATTTCGGCAGGTTTCTGGAGCTGTTGCCCCGCAAGCTCGAGGGACGCGCGCTGCGCCATGTCGTCGAGGTTCGCCACGACAGTTTCCGGGCGCCCGATTTCATCGGGTTGCTCCGCCGGTTCCAAACCCCCGTGGTGTTCGCCGAGCACGGCAGCTACCCGGCGATTGCCGATGTCGCCGGCGATTTCGTCTATGCGCGGCTGCAGAAGGGCGATGACGAGATCAAGACCTGCTACCCGCCAAAAATGCTCGATGCCTGGGCGAGACGACTGCAACTATGGGCCGGGGGCGGCGAACCGGACGACCTGCCGCGCGTCGACGCGGCGGCACCTGGCAAGACGCCGCGCGATGTCTTCGCCTACGTGATTCACGAGGGCAAGATACGGGCGCCGGCCGGTGCGATGGAACTGATCGAGCGCGTGAGATAGACCGGATCTTCGACATGGCCAGAGCAAAAAAACTCTTCACCATCGGCTATGAGCAGACGCCGTCGAAAGCGGTGCTCGACGAACTCGAACAGTCCGGCGTGAAGCTTCTGGTCGACGTGCGTGCGGTGGTCTCTTCGCGCCGCCCCGGCTTTTCCAAGAACCAGCTCGCCGCAGGCCTCGACGAGCGCGGCATTTCCTACCTGCATCTTCGCGGGCTCGGCACCCCGAAGGAGGGCCGGCTGGCCGCGCGCAGCGGAAAATACGACGCGCTGCATCGGATCTATGCGAAGCATCTGAAGACCCCGCAGGCGCGGCAGGATCTCGACGAACTGTCCGCGCTGGTGAACAAGGCCGGCCCGGTCTGCCTGCTCTGCTATGAGCGCGACCATCGGCATTGCCATCGGCAATGGATCGCCGAAATCATCGAACACCGCGAGGGCGTCAGGGTCGAAAACCTGGCCGCACCGCAGGTCTAGGATACACGCTGGGACAAGGAGACAGAGATGGTCGATATCACCTATGCCACTGACGGGAAGGAATCCAACTTTGTCGCGGAGACGCCCGCCGGAGAGGAGTTTCTCGGCGGACCCGAGGTGACCGTTCCAGAGGATGAAGCTGAAGCCTACCTGAAGAAGGCGCGTGACGCCGGACTGTCCGTCCTTGCGTTCCCTTGAGGACGAAACAACCCAACCCCGTCATTCCGGGGCGCGCGAAGCGCAAGCCTCTCTTCTCGTCATTCCGGGGCGCGCCCGCTTGGCGCGAGCCCGGAATCCATAACCACGA
>DATBQR010000015.1:0-15719 GCA_036560705.1 Burkholderiales bacterium
CTCCATCTGCTTCAGCTTGAACTCCCAGTCCCCCGTGAGTTCGGGCGAGGTGATCTCGTCGACGCCGAAATGCCGCAGCGCGAAGAACAGCCGGAAGGCCTTCCAGGTCGGCTTCAATTCGCGTCCCAGGCGCTCGATGTATTTCTCGTAAAGCAGGCCCTCGATCACCGCGGCGCGCGTGGCCGGAGTGCCGAGGCCCTTCGCGCCCATCGCTTCGCGCAGTTCGTCGTCCTCGACCAGCTTGCCTGCGCCTTCCATTGCAGACAGCAGCGTTGCCTCGTTGAAGCGGGCCGGCGGACGCGTCTGGTTGGCGGTCGCCGTCACTTCCAGCGTCTTCACCTTCTCGCCCTGCACGATCGCGGGCAGATTGACGGTTTCGTCCTGCAGGCTCTTGCCGTAGACGGCAAGCCAGCCGGGACTCTGCATGACGCGGCCATCGGTCCTGAAGTGCTCCTCGCCCACTTTCGTGATGCGGGTCGTCTGCAGGAATTCCGCGGACGGGAAGAAAACCGCAAGGAACCGGCGTACCACCAGGTCGTAGAGCTTGGCTTCCGGCTCGCTCAGATTGCCGGGCGTTTGCAAGGTCGGGATGATTGCGAAGTGATCCGAGATCTTGGAGTTGTCGAAAATGCGGCGGTTCGGCTTCACCCAGCCGCCTTTCTGGATCTGCTTGGCGAACGGCGCGAATTCGCGCACGCCGGCGAGCGCGTCCAGGGTCTTCTTGACGGTGGCGATGTAATCCTCGGGCAGCGCGCGGGCGTCGGTACGCGGGTAGGTAAGTGCCTTGTGCCGCTCGTAGAGCGATTGCGCGAGCGAGAGGGTCCCCTTGGCCGAGAAGCCGAAGCGGCCGTTCGCCTCGCGCTGCAGGCTGGTCAGATCATAGAGAAGCGGCGAAGCCTGGGTTGAAGGCTTGGTTTCCTCGGTGGCCGTGCCCTGCTTGCCGCTGCAGGCGGCGGCGATCGCTTCGGCCCGCGCGGCCTTCCAGAGGCGCTCCGGCCTGCGCTCGGGGTCCTCATCCTTCTTGAAGCCCGGCTCGAACCAGCGTCCGGGGTATTCGCCCGCGGCTGCGCCAAAGCGGGCGTGTATCTCCCAGTAGTCGCGCGGCTGGAAGGCGCGGATCTTTTCCTCGCGCTCGACCAGGATCGCCAGGGTGGGCGTCTGCACCCGTCCCACGGTGGTGAGATAGAAGCCGCCCTCCTTGGAATTGAACGCGGTCATCGCGCGCGTACCGTTGATGCCGACCAGCCAGTCGGCCTCCGAGCGCGATTTCGCGGCATCGGCGAGCGGCAGCAGGTCCCGGTCCTCGCGCAGGCCGGCAAAGCCTTCGCGGATTGCCGACTGCGTCATGGATTGCAGCCAGAGGCGCTCGATCGGTTTTTTCGTCTTTGCGTACTGGGCGATGTAGCGAAAGATCAGTTCGCCCTCGCGCCCGGCGTCGCAAGCGTTGACGATGCCGGTGACATCCTTGCGCTTGAGGAGTTTCAGCAGGACGTTCAGCCTGCTTTCGCTCCTTTCAATGGGCGCCAGGTCGAAATGCGGCGGCACCACCGGCAGGTTGGCGAACGACCATTTGCCCTTCTTGACGTCGTGCTCGGCCGGCAGGGTGAGCTGGAGCAGATGCCCGACCGCGGACGACAGCACGAATTTGTCGCTCTCGAAATAGTCGGATTTTTTCGTGAAGCCGCCCATTGCGCGCGCGATGTCGGCGGCGACCGAGGGCTTCTCTGCAATGATCAGCTTTTTGGACATGCGGGGGCGCGAAGGATACCCGCAAAGACCGCGGCGTATCAACTCTGCGGAAATAATGCGCGCCCGCGCGCGCGGATTTTCAGCTGGGCAGGCGCGCGCCGAGCGGTGACAGCAGGTCCTCGGCAACGAGGCGGCTGCTCGGCATCTGCTGGTTCCAGAGCACCATGAGGACGATGAGTTTCAGCTGCTCGATGGTCAGCCCGTCGCCGGTCGTGGCAAGTGCGCGCTCGATCACGTGCTCGCGCGTCTGCGGGTTGAGGATCCCGGACTGCTCAAAATAGATCAGCAGGCCGCGACACTCGGCATCCAGCTTGGCGAGTTCCTTGGGCGCATAGGCGCGGAATGCCGCCCCTGAGGCGGGCAACGGTGCAAGCGAAAGATGCGGACCGCGCACGACACCCGCGAGCCAGCTGAGGGCCTCGCTGATATCGGAGTCGTCGAATCCGGCGGCGGAGAGCTTCTTCGCTACTCGTTCCTTTTCGCTGGAAAGCTCGTATTGCTCGCAGTTCTCGAACACGTAGACGAGGATGTCGTACATTTTTTTTCTCTCCCCAGTTGAGCTTTCAGTTTAGCCGTTGATAGAGGCCGCCGGGCAATACCGCGACGAGGCCCGCCAGCTCCAGCCGCAGCAGTTCGGCCGAGACCCGCTCCGCGGGCAGGCCCGCACGCGCGCAAAGAGAATCCACATCCACCGGATCGAATCCCATGCACGCGAGCAGGGGATCTTCCGCGCAGCCTGCACTGCCCGTACCATCATTACTTCCCGCATTCGCCGCCACGCCTGCGGGCGCGCTGGTGGATGCAAAACCGGTGCGGCGGAAGGCCGCAAGCTCCGAAACCACGTCCTCGGCCGATTCGACAAGCTTGGCGCCGGATTTGATCAGGGAGTGGCAGCCTTTGGAGAGCGGGGAGTGGATCGATCCCGGCACTGCGAACACCTCCCGTCCCTGTTCGGCGGCGGTGCGGGCCGTGATGAGCGAGCCGGAGCCCAGAGCGGCCTCCACCACCAGGCAACCCTGCGCAAGCCCGCTGATCAGGCGATTGCGGCGTGGAAAGTTGTACGCGAATGCCTTGGTGCCCAGCGGAAACTCGGACAGCAGCAGGCCTCTTTCGGCGATGCCGGCCGCCAGGGCCGCGTTTGATTGCGGATAAGCGATATCGACGCCCGTTCCGAGTACCGCGACGGTCGAGCCTTCGCCCGCGAGCCCGCCGCGATGCGCCGCGGCATCGATGCCCTGCGCCAGACCTGAAACGATCGTGAATCCGGCCGCGCTGAAACTGCGCGCGAACTGTTCAGCGTTGCTGGCGCCCTGGGCGGTGGCGTTCCTGCTGCCGACCAGCGCAAGCGCCGGCCGGCCCAGCAGGTCGATGCGCCCCCGGCAGTAAATCAGCGCCGGCGGATCGGGGATTTCCAGCAACAGCCGGGGATACGCAGCGTCCGCCAGCGTGACGATCGCATTTCCCGGTTGCTCGAGCCAGGCAAGCGCGCGCTTTACCGCCTGCCCGACGACTTCGGAGTCGAGCGCCTGGATCGCCTCCGCGCCGGCGTATCGCGCCAGATCGGCGCGCTTCGCGGCGAGGATTTTTTCAGGCAGGCCGAACTGCGAGAGGAGCTGGCGGAGGGTTGCGGCGCCGAGGCCCGGCGTGAGGGTCAGTTGCAGCCAACTCGCCAGTCCCGGGTCGGACATCATGCCGGTGGACGGCTCCGGCGAAAACCTCTGCGTTGCCCCGGCGGCCGGGCATTGCGGCCGGACGCCGGGCGAGCGGAGCGGGCGTTCCCGCTAAGGATTCTGGACAAGATCCTGTATGTTGACCGGCTTCGAGACGTTCATCACCAGAGCGTAGGATACCCGGTCGAAGACGCGGAACACAAACGCGAGACCGTAGCGTTCATCCGGCAGTTCGGCCAGTTGTGCATTCCTGGTGTCCTTGGACGAAGAGCGTGCCTGCTCCGCGACCGCCGCGCCGGACCGGTACAGCGCAACAACGCTGCCGACTTCCAATCCCTGGCTCCTGCCCTGGCTGATCGCGATGACCGATTGCCTGCCTGCTTCGCTGACCGACGTCGTGTCGCCGTATATGGAGATGACGCGTCCCTTGACGGCATTGGCCGGTGCGCGCGGCGCATAGGTCGGTATCTCGGGTTTGCCCGCCGGCACCAGCTTGTCGCCGACGCCTATTTCGCGATAGACCGAAGACAGCTGGATCACGGCGGGATCGCCGGGTCCTACCACGCGCGCGCTGCCAAGGTAGATCGCCTCGTAGCCAAGCGTCGTTTTGCCATCGGGGTCGATCAGGGGATTGCCGCGGCGGTAGACGAGCCACAAGGAGTCTCGCTTGGCGTCTCCGATGCCTTTCACAAACGCGCGGTCGCCGTTTTCCAGGTTGATGCGGGATTCTGCCGTGGCGACGATGGTTGGCGCTTTGTCCAGGCCGTCGGGTTCGACCACCAGGGGACGCACCAGGAACGGCTCGATGATGGACGGCGGAATGCTCGGGATGGAAGCTTGCGCGGTCGATTCGGCGCGCACGCGCGGACTCAGTTTTACCGTGTCGGTGGAAAGCGCGAGCTGGCCCTTCGCACGGTCGAGCACGATCACATTGCCCGGATAAATGCGGTGCGGGTTCTTGATTTCGTCCTTGTTCATGTTCCATAGCTCGGGCCAGCGCCACGGCGAATCGGTGTAGCGCTGGGCGATGGACCAGAGCGTGTCGCCGGGCACGACGACGTAGCGCTCCGGAGCGTCCGGTTTCATCGCCAGGGGCGTTTTGGGGGCCTGCGCCGAGGCCCCTGCCGAGACCGCCCAGGCAAGGACAAAAGCGAGCGTTGTGATAGACTTACGCCATTGTTGATGCATAGAGTCCCCGATCGGTGGCTGACGTCCCGGGCTGGTTGAGATTGCGGTCTTCGTACCCAAATGTAGCATAAAGCCCCGACTGTTTATCCTCAGCCTGAGATACTGCACGTAATCGATTCAATTTGCAAGCAAATTACTGATTTATGGCCCTTCTGAACATCCTTCGGTATCCAGACGCCCGGCTGCATAAACTGGCCGCGCCGGTGACGGTTTTCGACGAGTCTTTGAAGCGGTTGGTGGCCGACATGGCGGAAACCATGTACGCGGCGCCTGGCATCGGCTTGGCCGCGACCCAGGTCGATGTGCACAAGCAGCTGATCGTGATCGACGTCTCCGAACGGCGCGATTCGCTGGTGGTTCTGATCAACCCTGAAATCGTCGATGCGAGCGGCGTCTCCGACATCGAAGAGGGTTGCCTCTCGGTGCCGGGAATCTATGACACGCTCGAGCGCGCTGAGCGGGTCAAGGTTCGCGCCCACGACCAGAACGGCAACCTGTTTACTCTCGAGGCGCAAGGCCTGCTCGCCGTGTGCATCCAGCACGAAATGGATCACCTGAAGGGCAAGGTTTTCGTCGAGAGCCTGTCGCAGCTCAAGCAGCAGCGCATCCGGGCGCGGCTCGCCAAGCAGCTTCGCAAAAGCGCCTGATCCTTCCGGCCGCCTGACACTTTCCTGCGTCTAGCTTTCGCCGGCACTCCAGAATTCGCAGCGCGCGCGCTGGCCGCGTTGCTTGCCGCCGGCCACGACATCCCGCTGGTGCTGACGAAGCCTGACCGCCCTTCGGGCCGCGGCCTGCGTCCGGCGGCGAGCGCGGTGAGGAAGCTCGCCGACGAACGCGGCCTGGCGGTCTTTCAGCCGGATACCCTCAAAGATGAACGCGCGCTTGATCGTCTTGCGGCGGCGCGGCCCGAAGTGTTCGTTGTCGCCGCCTACGGGCTGATCCTCCCCGCGGCCGCGCTCGAAATCGCCACGCATGGAGCGATCAATATCCATGCTTCGCTGCTCCCGCGCTGGCGGGGTGCGGCGCCGATTCAGCGCGCCCTGCTTGCCGGCGACCGCGAGACCGGGATATCGATCATGAAAATGGACGCGGGGCTCGATACGGGTCCGGTTCTATCGCTGCATCGGCTTGCCATCGCGGACGATGACGACGCCCAAACGCTGCACGACCGTCTCGCGGCGCTGGGCGCCGAGGCGATCCTTGCGGCGCTTGCCGACATCGCTGCAGGACAGGCGAAGCCCGCGCCGCAAGCCGAGTCGGGCGCGACCTACGCGCGCAAGATAGAAACGGACGAGGCGGATCTCGATTGGTCCAGGCCCTGTATCGAACTCGAACGCGTGGTGCGGGCATTGCGTCCCTTCCCTGGCGCCCGGTCGCAGTTTGGCGCCGCCGCGGTAAAAATCTGGCGCGCGCATTGCGTCGCGCGCGAGGGAACGCCGGGCACCGTTCTGGAGGTCGGCGCCGAAGGCGTCCTGATCGCCTGCGGCAAGGGCGCGCTGCAAGCGACCGAACTGCAGCGTCCAGGCGGGACGCGCCTCGCAGCCGCCGATTTCCTGCGCGGTTTTCCGATCGGCCGCGGCGACCGCTTTGGCGCCGCTCGCTGAAGCGCTCGCGGCGGCGGCGGCACGGGTTGCGCGCGTCGCAGCCGGCCGCAGCCTGTCGGCCGAACTGGAGCGCACCGAGCGCGATCCATCAGATGGCGCTCGCGCCGCGCTGGCGGATCTCTGCTATGGCACGCTGCGGCGCTACGGTCGTTCCCAGGCGATCGTCGCGGCGCTTTCGCGCCGCGCAGGGACGACGGACCCGCTGGTCGAGGCCTTGCTGTGGTGCGCCTTTTATGCGCTCGAATCGGGGCGCTATGCGGACTACACCGTCGTGGATCAAGCCGCGCGCGCCTGCGTGGCGATGCAGCGCAGCGGCGCCAAGGGCTATGTAAATGCGCTGCTGCGCAATTTCCTTCGCGCGCGCGCCGGGCTGGAAGCGCGCCTCGGCGCCGACGAAGTGGCGCATTTCCGCCATCCGAGGTGGTGGATAGAACGCGTGCGCGCGGCGTATCCGGCGGCTTGGGAACAGGTATTGGCTGCCGGCAACACGCACCCGCCGATGTGCCTGCGCGTGAATCGCCGCCGTACGACGGCGGATGCCTACGCAGGACGTCTTGCAGGGGAAGGGATTGCCGCGCGCCGCGTCGGCGCCGCGGCCTTGCTGCTGGAGAAACCGGTGCCGGTCGAGCGCTTGCCTGGATTTTTCGAGGGAGAGGTATCCGTGCAGGATGCCGGCGCACAGGCGGCGGCGGCATTGCTGGATCTGCGTGCGGGCCAGCACGTGCTTGACGCTTGCGCCGCGCCTGGAGGAAAGAGCGCCCACATTCTGGAGTCGGCTGATGTGATGCTGACTGCGCTGGATGCAGATGCAGCCAGATGCGCGGGCATCACGCACGACCAGGAGCGGCTGGGCCTGAAGGCGCGGGTGCGGGCTGCTGACTGTACCGTACCTGATTCATGGTGGGATGGGGTGGCCTTCGACCGGGTGCTTGCCGACGTGCCCTGCTCCGCGTCCGGGGTCGCGCGGCGGCATCCCGACATCAAGTGGTTGCGCCGGGCTGCCGACGTTCCGGCCTTTGCCGCTCGCCAGGCGCGAATCCTGGGCGCGCTTTGGCGTACGCTCGCCCCGGGTGGTAAATTGCTGTATGTCACCTGTTCGGTTTTTCCGGAGGAGAACGGCGCAGTGGTCGATGCGTTTACCGCGCGTACGCCGGACGCTCGCCGCATGCCCCTTCCGGACGGCGGCGCAGCCCAGCTCCTGCCCGGCCCCGAACACGACGGCTTTTTTTTCGCCCTGCTAGAGAAGCCGGGCTAGGGCGAAACCGGGACGATACGCGATGCGAAGCATCGCTTTCCTGAGAACCCTGCTGTGCGTGCTCGCGCTTGCCGCCGCCGCGGCCCGCGCCGACGAGATCGAAGTTTCCGACGCGCACCTTGCCGCCACCGAGGACGGCGTGGTGCTGTCGGCCGACTTCGCGTTCGAACTCAATCCGCGTCTGGCCGAAGTGGTGACCAACGGCGTACCGCTGTATTTCGTGGTCGAATTCGAACTGACGCGTCCGCGCTGGTACTGGTTCGACGAGAAGGCCGCCACCAAGCGCATCCAGCTGCGCCTGTCCTATCATGCCTTGTCCCGCTACTACCGGCTTTCCACCGGCGTCCTGCAGCAGAACTACGGCACGCTGGAGGAGGCCATGAACGTGCTGCGCCACTTGCGCAACTGGCAGGTTGTGGAGCATGCCGCAGGGCTCACGGATGCCACCTATGAAGCTGCTGTGCGGATGCGGCTCGACGTAACCTTGTTGCCGAAGCCCTTTCAGTTGAGCGCGCTTACCAGCCGCGACCTGAATCTCGAGTCGCCCTGGAAGCGTTTCAGCTTCCGGCTGCCGCCGCCGCCGCCCGCCCCGGTCGAGAACCGCGAGCCCAAGGAAGCGGAGACGCGATGAGGCTGCTGATTCTTCTGGGTGCGGCGCTCGCGGGGGTGTTGCTGTTTCTTCTGGCGACGGCGAGCGGCAATACCACTTTGTTCGCCAGCCACTATCCCCTGCTGCTCGGTCTGAACGCGGCGCTGGCGGCGCTGCTGGCGGCGCTGGTCGCGTGGCAGATCCACACCCTCTGGCGCAAGTACCGGGCAAGGACCTTCGGCTCGCGGCTGACGGTGCGCCTGCTGCTGCTGCTCGCGCTGATGGCGGTGGTTCCCGGCGCGCTCGTCTATACGGTGTCGGTGCAGTTCCTCTCCAAGAGCATCGAGTCCTGGTTCGATGTCAAGGTGGATGCGGCGCTCGAAGGCGGCATCAACCTCGGCCAGTCGGCGATCGACCGGATGCAGGGCGAGCTGCAGGCGAAGGCGCGCAGCATCGCACTGGAACTCGCCGATCGCCCGGCCGGACAGCAGGTGGTGCTGCTCAGCCGGCTGCGCGACCAGGCCGGCGTTCAGGAGGCGGTCATCGTCAACGCGGCCGGCCTGGTGCTCGCCGAGGCGAGCGAGGATGTCTCGCGTCTGGTGCCGGACGAACTGCCGACGCCGCAGGCGCTGCGCCAGGCGCGCGCGCGCCGCATCTATACGGCGGTGGATGCCACGGCAGGAAAGCCGCTCGCGGTGCGGGTGGTGGTGCCGGTCGGCGGCCTGGCCCTGGCGGACGAGACGCGTTTTCTGCAGCTCAGGCAGGCGGTGCCGGAGCAGTTTGCGCGCAGCGCGGAGGCCGTCGAATCCGCGTATCGCGACTACCGCGAGCTCGCGCTGTCGCGCCAGGGATTGAAACGGATCTATATCGTCACGCTTACGCTGGCGCTATCCATGGCTTTGCTGGTGGCGATCGCGCTTTCGGTGGTCCTCGCCAACCGGCTCTCCGAACCGCTCGCCAACCTGGCCCAGGCGACGCAGGCGGTGGCGCGCGGCGATTTCAGCCGCCAGGCTCCGGTAACCAGCCGGGACGAGCTGGGCGTGCTGATCGAATCGTTCAATTCCATGACGCGGCAGCTCGACGACGCCCGGCGCGTGGTCGAGGCGAACCGCACCGCGCTCGAGAGCGCCAAGGCGCGGCTCGAGAATATTCTCGCCAATCTCTCCGCGGGTGTACTGGTATTCGACCGGGATCTCAGCCTGTCCATCTCCAACCACGGCGCCCATGCCATCCTGAGCGGCGAACTGGAGCCGTTCGCCGCGGGCATGCGCGAACAATTCCGCTCGCATGGCACGCTGGCCTGGCAGCTCGAGCTGGAACTGAAGGGCACGGGCAAGACGCTGCTGGTCCGCGGCACGGCCTTGTCCCAGGATCCGGCGGGCGGCTATGTGCTGGTATTCGACGATATTACGCAGCTGATACGGGCGCAGCGGGCGACCGCATGGACCGAGGTGGCCCGGCGGCTGGCGCACGAAATCAAGAATCCGCTCACGCCGATCCAGCTGTCCGCCGAGCGGCTGGAGATGAAGCTGGCCGACAAGCTCGGGCCCGAGGACGCGGAAGCGCTCGCGCGCGGTACCCGCACGATCGTCAACCAGGTAGCGGCGCTGAAAGGCATGGTGGACGATTTCCGCGACTATTCCCGGCTGCCGGCGCCGGTGCTGGCGGGTCTCGACCTGAACGGACTGGTGCTTGAGGTGCTGGCCCTGTACGAGACCTCCAGGACCCCGATCGCCAAAAAGCTCGCGCCCGCGTTGCCGCAGGTGCGGGCGGACTCGGCGCAGATCCGCCAGGTGCTCCACAATCTGGTGCAGAACGCGCAGGATGCGCTCGAAAACAGGAAGGGGTCCGGCGACCAGCCGATGATCGAAGTGCGTACCGAGGCGCTCGCGGACAAGGTACGCCTTTCGGTCGCCGACAACGGCGGCGGGTTTCCGGAGGAAATGATGGCGAGAATTTTCGAGCCCTACGTCACCACCAAACCGCGCGGCACCGGCCTCGGCCTGGCGATCGTTAAAAAAATCGTCGACGAGCACCACGGCGAGCTGTCGATCGAGAATCGTCCCGCCAAGGGCGTTTCCGTGACCATCCTGTTGCCGATGCTCGGCGACGCGGCCGCCGTGCCGGGCAGCGCAGGCGCGGCAAGGGCGGCCTAGAGCCATGGCGCAGATCCTGGTCGTGGACGACGAGGTGGGGATCCGGGAGCTGCTTTCGGAAATCCTCGCCGACGAGGGGCATCAGGTGCTGCTTGCCGAGAGCGCGGGCGAAGCGCGCCGGCTGCGCGAGTACCATCGTCCCGATCTGGTCCTGCTCGATATCTGGATGCCGGATACCGACGGCATCTCCCTGCTCAAGGAATGGGCCGCCAGCGGCCAGCTCGGCATGCCGGTGGTGATGATGTCCGGGCACGGCACCATCGAGACGGCGGTCGAGGCGACGCGCATCGGCGCGCTCGACTACCTGGAAAAGCCGATCGCCCTGCAACGCCTGCTCTCGACGGTGAAGCGCGCGCTGCGCAATCATGAAACGACGGCGCCGCGCGAACTTTCACTCGCCACCCTGGGCCGATCGCCGGTACTTGCGGAGACGCGCAAGCGCCTGGCGCAGCTGGCGCAGGCCGGTGCGCCGCTGATGCTGCGCGGAGAGCGCGGCATGCGGCCCGAACTGTTCGCCCGGCTGCTCGCCGCGGCGGGCGCGCCGTTCGTCGAGGGACCGGAGATGCTGACCGAGGCGTCCTCCGAGATGCTGGCGCGCGCCGCGGGAGGCGTGCTGTTCGTCGGCGACCTCTCCCGCATCGGGCGGGCGGAGCAGAAAAGCCTGGAATTCCTCCTCGCCCGCTCGGACAAGCACAAGGCGCGCGTGGTGTCGTTTTCGCCGCTGGACGGGCGTGCGCTCATCGACAAGCACGAATTCGACGCCGGGATGGTCGCGCGGCTGTCCGAACTGGTGCTCAAGCTCCCGGCGCTGCGCGATTTTGCGGAGGACGTTCCCGATCTGGCGGCATTGATGCTGGTGCAGCTGGTGGAGGTGCGCGTCTGCCCGCCACGGCGCTTTTCGGTGGCGGCGCTGAACGCGCTGAGGCATCACGGCTGGCCGGGGAATCTCGCTGAACTGGACAGCGTGGTGAAAAACCTCGCGCTGGGCGCGCTCGAGGAGGACATCGGGCTGGAGGATGTCGAGCGCGTGCTGAGCGCGCAGGCCGGGTCCTCGCCGCCGCCCGAGATCGCGCTGGATCGTCCCTACCGGGAAGCGCGCGAAGCGTTCGAGCGCCTGTATTTCGAGCACCTGCTCGCGCGCGAGAACGGCAGCATGTCGAAAGTGGCGGAGCGCTCCGGACTGGAGCGCACGCACCTGTACCGCAAGCTCAAAGCGCTCGGCCTGCCGGTCGGCAGGCGCGAAGAAACTTAATTTATTTTTTTTTCTTTTTGATGCGCTGCGGGCGGGATTTGCCGTAGCTGCCCTTGTAGATCTTGCCGCGCCTGGTTCGCTTGTCGCCTTTGCCCATTTCGTTCTTCCTAGGTTGAAGTGCCGGCCATTATATCGGCGGGTTCATACGCCAGGTACGGCGCGAGCCATTTTTCGGTTTCCTCGACGCTCATCGCCTTGCGCCGCGCGTAGTCTTCGACCTGGTCGCGGCCGATCTTGCCGACGGCGAAATAGCTTGACTCCGGATGCGACAGGTAGAAACCGGAAACCGCCGACGCGGGCAGCATCGCGCACGACTCGGTCAGGGTGATCCCGGCGTTCTCCTGCGCGTCGAGCAGCATGAACAGGGCGCGCTTTTCGGTGTGGTCGGGGCAGGCGGGATAGCCGGGCGCCGGACGGACGCCGCGGTAGGCTTCACCGATCAATTGCGCGCCGGTCAGTTGCTCGTCGGCCGCGTAGCCCCAGAATTCCCGGCGTACCCGCTCGTGCAGATGCTCGGCGAATGCTTCCGCCAGGCGGTCGGCAAGCACTTTCAGCATGATGGCGTTGTAGTCGTCGTGCTGCGCCTCGAACTGCGCCAGCTTCGCGTCGAAGCCGCCGACCGCCACGGCGAAGGCGCCGACCCAGTCCGGCACGCCGGTTTCCTTCGGCGCGACGAAGTCGGCGAGGCATTGATTCGCCCTGCCGGTCGGCTTCTGGTTCTGCTGCCGCAGGTTGTGCCAGGTCATGGCGACGGAGCGGCGCGCGTCGTCGGCGTAGATTTCGATGTCATCGCCGTCAACCCGCGCCGCCGGGTAGAGGCCGAAAACGCCGTTGGCCGAGACCCATTTCTCCCGCACGATCTTGTCCAGCGTTTCGAGCGCTTCGGCATGCAGCTTGCGCGCTGCGTCTCCCACGACCGGGTCGTCGAGGATTTTGGGGTAGGGACCGGAGAGTTCCCAGGCCTGGAAGAACGGCGTCCAATCGATGTACGGGACCAGTTTCTCCAGCGGATAGTCGCGCAGCGCCTTGATCCCGGGTTCGCGCGGCGCGGGCGGCCGGTAGGTGGTCCAGTCGGTCGCGTGCCCGAGGCGCCGCGTTTCCGCGATCGGCACCAGCGGCCCGGGGCCTTTCTTGTCCCGGTGCTGGATGCGGATCTTGTCGTAGTCGGCGCGCACGTCGGCCATGTAGCTGTCGCGCTGCTCGACCGACAGCAGGTTCTGCATCACGCCTACCGACCGCGAGGCGTCGGGGACGTAGACCACCGGCCCCGGGTAGTTGGGCGCGATTTTCACCGCGGTGTGCGCGCGCGAGGTGGTGGCGCCGCCGATGAGCAGCGGCACTGTGAAGCCTTCGCGCTCCATCTCGCGCGCCACGTGGGTCATTTCCTCCAGCGAGGGCGTGATCAGGCCGGACAGGCCGATGGCGTCGGCGTTTTCGCGCCTCGCCGTCTCGAGAATGGTCTTGGCCGGCACCATCACGCCCAGGTTCACCACGTCGTAGTTGTTGCACTGGAGCACCACCGCCACGATGTTCTTGCCGATGTCGTGCACGTCGCCCTTGACGGTGGCGATCACCAGCTTGCCCTTGGCCTTGCCGGCCTCCCCGGTGCGCAGCTTCTCCGCCTCGATATAGGGAATCAGGTGCGCCACCGCCTGCTTCATCACGCGCGCGGATTTGACGACCTGCGGCAGGAACATCTTGCCCGCGCCGAACAGGTCGCCGACGATGTTCATGCCGTCCATCAGCGGGCCCTCGATGACTTCGATCGGGCGCGCGAACTTCAACCTGGCCTCTTCGGTATCGGCCACGACGTGGCTGGCGATACCGTTCACGAGGGCGTGGGACAGGCGCTCTTCCGGCGTGCCGCGGCGCCAGGCGTCGTCCTCCTTCGAGGCGCGCAGGCCGCCTTTCACGCCTGCCGCGTATTCGATCAGGCGCTCGGTGGCATCCGCGCGCCGCGCGAGAATTACGTCCTCGACCCGTTCGCGCAGTTCCGGCTCGATCTTTTCGTAGACGCCCAGCTGCCCGGCGTTGACGATGCCCATCGTCATCCCGGCCTGCACCGCGTGGTAGAGGAACGCGGTGTGCATGGCCTCGCGCACCACGTCGTTGCCGCGGAACGAGAAGGACAGGTTGGACACCCCGCCCGAGATCTTCGCCTGCGGCAGGTTGGCGCGGATCCAGCGCGTCGCCTCGAGATAGTCAAGGCCGTAGCGCGCGTGCTCCTCCAGCCCCGTGGCGATGGCGAAAATATTGGGATCGAAGATGATGTCCGCAGGCGAGAGCCCGGCCTTCTGCGTCAGCAGGTCGTAGGCGCGGCGGCAGACCGCGATGCGCCGTTCCAGCGTATCCGCCTGGCCTTCCTCGTCGAAGGCCATCACCACGACGGCGGCGCCGTACTTGCGCACCAGATTCGCCTGGCGCAGGAACTCCGCCTCGCCTTCCTTCATGCTGATGGAGTTGACGACGCCCTTGCCCTGCAGGCACTTGAGCCCGGCTTCGATGACGCTCCACCTGGAGGAGTCGATCATTACCGGCACGCGGGAAATGTCCGGCTCGGAGGCGGCGAGATTCAGGAAGGTGACCATCGCCTTCTCCGAATCGAGCATCCCCTCGTCCATGTTGACGTCGATCACCTGGGCGCCGTTTTCCACCTGCTGGCGCGCCACTGACAGCGCCTCGGCGTAGTTTCCCGCGAGAATCAGCCGCGAGAATACTTTAGAACCGGTGACGTTGGTGCGCTCGCCGACGTTGAGGAACAGCGAGCCGTCGCCGACATTCAGCGGTTCGAGGCCCGAGAGCCGCAGCATCGGCGAGCGCCCGGGCGGGCGGCGCGGCGCAACGCCGCGCACCGCCTCGGCGATCGCATGAATGTGCTCGGGCGCGGTGCCGCAGCAGCCGCCGACCAGGTTGAGGAAGCCGGCGCGCGCCCAGCCGCCCATTTCTTTCGCCATGTTTTCCGGCGTGTCGTCGTATTCGCCGAAGGCGTTGGGCAATCCCGCATTCGGGTAGCAGGAGACCGGCACCTCGGCGACGCCGGAGAGTTCCTCCACGTACTGGCGGAGCTCCTTCGCACCCAGCGCGCAGTTCAGCCCCACCGCGACCGGCCGCGCGTGGCGTATCGAGTTGTAGAAAGCCTCGGTGGTCTGGCCCGAGAGCGTGCGTCCCGAGGCGTCGGTGATGGTTCCGGAAATGATCAGCGGCAGGCGCGCGCCGCGCTTCTCGAACTCGGTCTCGATGGCGAACAGCGCGGCCTTGGCGTTCAGCGTGTCGAATATGGTCTCCACCAGCAGCAGGTCGACGCCGCCGTCGATCAGCCCGCGCAGCGCGTCGCCGTAGGCGGCGACCAGGGCGTCGAAGCTTACGTTGCGGAAGCCCGGGTCGTTGACGTCGGGGGAGATCGACGCGGTCTTGGTGGTGGGTCCGATCGCACCGGCGACGAAGCGCGGCCGGGAGCGGTCGCTTTTCTGCCATTCGTCCGCGGCATCGCGCGCGAGGCGCGCGGCGGCGAGGTTGATCTCGTAGGCGAGCTCCTCCATGCCGTAGTCGCCGAGCGACACCGCGGTCGAATTGAA
The DNA here is from genome assembly GCA_036560705.1 of Burkholderiales bacterium. Classification (GTDB taxonomy): domain Bacteria; phylum Pseudomonadota; class Gammaproteobacteria; order Burkholderiales; family SG8-39; genus RBG-16-66-20. The sequence goes on from DATBQR010000015.1 coordinate 15,039, forward strand.
GGTATTGGTCTCGATGATGTCGACGCCCGCCGCCAGGTAGTCCAGGTGCAGGCGGCGGATGAGGGACGGCTGCGTCAGCGTGAGCAGGTCGTTGTTGCCGCGCAGATCGCGTCCCCAGCCGCGGAAGCGCTCGCCGCGGAACTGTTCCTCGCTGAGACGCTCGCGCTGGATCATCGTGCCCATGGCGCCGTCGAGGACCAGGATCCTCTCGGCGAGCAGCGACTGCAGCAGGGAAAAACGATCGTTCATCCGGTCCGGCGGGTCCAAGACCCCAAAAAAACAAAACGCCAGCTCAGCTTTCGCTAAACGAGCCGTACCGGATGCACTGCGGGGCGCGTCTCTTTAGCGGTACTTGTTTTTCCCCACCCTGGAGTGGTTCGGCGCCCGCAAGCTGAACTTCAAATCGGCGCTGGCGGCATTTTACCCCACGTCTGCTGTCAGTGCAGGCGGGGTTTCTTGAGGAAGTCGCCGCGGTCGGCGGAGCGGATCCGGGCTGTCGAGGAGGCGCCGCGGCGCGACAGGGTCAGCGTCACTTCGCTGCCGGCGGGCCCGGCGCTCCATATTTTTCGGAACATCGCGGCGAGACCGGCGACGCGTGTGCCATCCACTTCGAGCACCAGATCGCCGAGCTTGACGCCGGCGCGCTCCGCGGGACCGCCGGGCGCGAGTCCGCCGATCACC
>DATBQR010000016.1:0-107266 GCA_036560705.1 Burkholderiales bacterium
GAACGCGGCGCCGACGTTGAAGATCGCCACGTCGGCCACCGTCACCAGGAAGGTCACCAGCGCGCCGAGCGCGAACTTGCCGCTGCCGAAGGAAACCGTGAACGCGGTCTGCAGCACGCGCAGCATCGCCAAGCCGCCCAGCGCGGCGATGAAAGCGGGCGGCGCCGCCAGCAGCAGGCGCGTGAAGAACGGCGCCATCGCGCCGAAAGCGAGCGCGAGCATCCCGACCAGCAATCCGCCGGTATAGTGACGGCGTTTCTCGCCCGCGCTGGAGATCATCGCGTTCACAGGGCCGGTCAGGCAGGTGGATACGGCGCCCATACAGGCGGTGAGGATGGAGATGCCGCCGCATGCGGCAGCGATGGCGTTCATCGGCGGCTTGTGCCCCGCCGCCGTCAGTACGGCGAACCCCTGCCCGTTTTGCACCACCAGCACCGTGATCGCCAGCGGCACCACCAGCTCGATCATCGCCCGCCAGGAAAACACCGGTGCGTAGAAGTTGGGCGAAGCGAAGGCGAAGAGCGTTGCCGGCGGCTGGAACCTGCCGAGCCACCATATCGCCAGCGCGCCCGCCGCGAGCGCGCCGAGCACCGGCGGCAGCAGGCGCCCGAGCCTTGTCGAACAGGAGAGAACGGTAAAAGCCAGGACCATCGGCGCCGCGATCCAGAAATCATCGCGCACCGAAAACACCAGGTTCAGGCCGAAGCGCAGGAACACGCCCGCCACCATCGCCATCACGATCGGCATCGGCGCGGCCTCCGTGCAGCGCCGCACCCAGCCGGAAAGCCCCAGCACCAGCATCAGCACGGCCGAAGCGATGAAGGCGCCGACGATCTCCGGAAAGGCAAGATGGCCCAGCGCCGGGCCCACCAGCACCGAGCCCGGTATGGTCCAGAAGAACACCAACGGCTGGCGGTACAGCAGGCAAAATGACAGCGTGACCAGGCCGCTCAGGAAAAAAGAACTGAAAATCCAGGAGGCGAGGTCCGACTCGGTCAGGCCGCCCTGCGCGCCGACGGCAAGCACGATCGCCACCGGTCCGGTGGCCGCGAAGATGAAGCCGATGAGCCCGTTCGCCGCGTACACGCCGCCGAAGTCCGCCGCGATTTGCCGCGGACCCGGAAGAGGGAGAATCGGTTGTTCTAGCGCCAGCGTCGGACTACTTGGGTGCGGACCGGCTACCGAAGGGCCGACTTCAGCAGCTTGCCCATCTCGGCCGGGTTCTTGGTGACCTTGATGCCGCAGGACTCCATTACCGCGAGCTTCTCCTGCGCAGTGCCCTTGCCGCCGGAGATGATCGCGCCGGCGTGGCCCATGCGCTTGCCCGGCGGCGCGGTGACGCCGGCGATGAAGCCGACCACGGGCTTTTTCATGTTGCCCTTGACCCACTGCGCCGCGGTTTCCTCGTCCGAGCCGCCGATCTCGCCGATCATGATCACCGCGTCCGTTTCCGGGTCGTCGTTGAACATTTTGAGGACATCGATGTGCTTCAGGCCGTTGACCGGGTCGCCGCCGATACCGACCGCGGTGGACTGGCCGATGCCAAGTTCGGTCAATTGGCCGACCGCTTCATAGGTGAGCGTGCCCGAGCGCGACACCACGCCGACGCGGCCCTTCAGGTGGATGTGGCCCGGCATGATGCCGATCTTCAGTTCATCGGGCGTGATCACGCCCGGACAGTTCGGCCCGAGCACCCGCGTCCTGCGCTTCTCCTTCTTCATCCACTCGCGCAGGTGGACCATGTCGCGCACCGGAATGCCCTCGGTGATGCAGATCGCAAGGTCGAGGTCGGCCTCCACCGCTTCGCGGATCGCGGCGGCGGCAAAAGGCGGCGGAACGTAGATGACGGAAACGTTGACGCCGGTTTTCGCCTTCGCGTCCTTCACCGTGGCGAAGATCGGAATGCCCTCGAAATTCTCCCCGGCCTTCTTCGGATTGACGCCCGCAACGTAGCAATTTTTCCCGTTCGCGTAGGCGCGGCTGGTCTGCGTGTGGAACTGGCCGGTCTTGCCGGTGATCCCCTGCGTAACCACCTTGGTGTTCTTGTTGATGAGGATGCTCACGACCTGGCTCCCTTCACGGCGGCGACCGCCTTCTGCCCCGCCTCGCCCATGTTGCCGGCCGAGATGATCGGCAGGCCCGAATCGGCGAGGATTTTCTTGCCGAGGTCCTCGTTGGTGCCCTTCATGCGCACCACCAGCGGCACCGAGAGCCTGACCTCCTTGGCCGCCGTCACCACGCCCGCGGCGATGGTGTCGCACTTCATGATCCCGCCGAAAATATTGACGAGGATGCACTTCACCTTCGGATTGGACAGCATGATCTTGAACGCGGCGGTCACCTTCTCCGCGGTGGCGCCGCCGCCGACGTCGAGGAAATTGGCCGGGTCGCCGCCGTACAGCTTGATGGTGTCCATGGTCGCCATGGCGAGGCCGGCGCCGTTCACCATGCAGCCGATGCTGCCGTCCAGGGAAATGTAGGAAAGGTCGTACTTGGAGGCTTCGATTTCCAGCGGATCTTCCTCGTCCAGGTCGCGCATGGCGACGATGTCCGGATGGCGGAACAGCGCGTTGTCGTCGAAATTGAGCTTGGCGTCGAGCGCGACGACCTTGCCCTGGCCGGTCAGGATGAGCGGGTTGATTTCCGCCAGGGAAGCGTCGGTTTCATCGAAGCACTTGTAGAAGGCCTGCAGCAGTTTTACCGCCTCCGGCCTCGACGCCTCCGGGATGCCGATTTTCCCGGCCGCTGCCGAGGCGTCTTTTTCCAGCAAACCCGTTCCGGGGTCGATAAAGACCTTGTGGATCTTCTCCGGCGTCTTCGCGGCGACTTCCTCGATGTCCATGCCGCCCTCGGAAGAGGCCATCAGCGCGGCGCGCTGCGTGACGCGGTCCACCACCATGCCGAGGTAGAGCTCCTTCTTGATGTCGGCGCCTTCTTCGACCAGCAGCCGGCGCACTTTCTGCCCGCCGGGGCCGGTCTGGTGGGTGACGAGCTGCATGCCGAGAATGCTCTCAGCGTGTTGTTTAACTTCGGGCAAGGATTTTGCAACCTTCACGCCGCCGCCCTTGCCGCGGCCGCCGGCATGGATCTGCGCTTTCACCACCCAGACGCTGCCGCCCAGCTTCTTCGCCGCTTCGACCGCCTCGTCGGCGGTGAAGCACGGGAAACCGCGCGGCGTAGCGATGCCGAACTTGCGGAACAGTTCTTTGCCCTGGTACTCGTGGATTTTCATGCGGAAGCCTTCTCCCCTGCGTTTTCGCTCTATCGCGGGATGTTAGCACTCGCCCCCTTGCTAGAATCATTGACATGCGTCATGTCCTCGCCCTCGACCAGGGAACCACCAGTTCGCGCGCGATCATATTCGACGAAACCGGCAGGCCGGTGGCTTCCGCCCAGCAGGAATTCAAGCAGCACTACCCGCAGCCCGGCTGGGTGGAGCACGATCCGGACGAAATCTGGCGCTCGCAGCGCGACGTCGCGCGCGCGGCGCTGAGGGATTCCGGCCTCAAGGCCGAAGATCTGGTCGCCTGCGGCATCGCCAACCAGCGCGAAACCGCCGTCGTCTGGGACCGGCAGACCGGCAAGCCGATCTACCCGGCGATCGTGTGGCAGGACCGCCGCACCGCCGCGCGCTGCGCGGAGCTGAAAGAGGTCGGCGCCGAGAGCCTGGTGCGCGAGCGCACCGGCCTGGTGCTCGATCCCTATTTCTCCGGCACCAAGGTGGCGTGGATCCTGGACAATGTCCCCGGTGCGCGGCGCCGCGCCGAGCTGGGCGAACTCGCCTTCGGCACAGTGGACAGCTGGCTGATCTGGAACCTGTCGTACAGCAAGACGCACGTCACCGATTCCACCAACGCTTCGCGCACCATGCTCTTCAACATCCACATGGGCGACTGGGACCCGGAGCTGCTGCAGCTGATCGGCGTGCCGCGCGCGATGCTGCCCGACGTCTATCCCTCGTCGCATGCCTTCGGCATGATCGCGCCCACGGTGCTGGGCGTGCCGATACCGATCACCGGCGTCGCGGGCGACCAGCAGGCGGCGCTGTTCGGCCAGGGATGCCACAAGGCCGGCATGGCGAAGAACACCTACGGCACCGGCTGCTTCATGCTCATGAACACCGGCGGCCGGGTGGTGAAGTCCGCCAACGGGCTGCTCAGCACGGCGGCGGCGCAGGTCGGCCGCGCAGTCGACGCGCGCGACGCCGACAAGGAATACGCGCTGGAGGGCAGCGTCTTCATCGGCGGCGCGGTGGTGCAGTGGCTGCGCGACGAGCTGAAGTTCTTCGGATCCGCCGCCGACGTCGAAAAAATGGCCTCCGAAGTGCTCGACAACGGCGGCGTCTACATCGTGCCCGCCTTCGCCGGCCTGGGCGCGCCGCACTGGGACCCGCACGCGCGCGGCGCGATCATCGGCCTGACGCGCGGCTCGTCCCGCGCGCACCTTGCCCGCGCGGCGCTTGAATCCATCGCCTACCAGAGCGCCGACCTGCTCGAAGCGATGCAGAAGGACGCGGGCGAGAAGCTGACCGAGCTGCGCGTGGACGGCGGCGCGGCGGCGAACGACCTGCTGATGCAGTTCCAGGCCGACATCCTCGGCGTGCCGGTGGTGCGGCCGAAGGTGCTCGAAACCACCGCGCTGGGCGCCGCCTACCTGGCGGGCCTCGCGACCGACGTCTGGAAATCCCGCGAGGAGATCGCGGCGCAGTGGCAGATGGATCGCCGCTTCACCCCGGGCATGCCGCGCGACGAAGCGGCGGCGCTGCTGGCGCGCTGGCGCGAGGCGGTGAAACGCTCCCTGGCCTGGTCCCCGGATTAGGGACAGTCAGGGACGGACGGCGGGGGTTTCCAGCTTCATCCCGCGGGCGCGCCACATCAGGTACAGCTCGAGCTCGACGAATTCGGGCGAACCGTATTCATAAGGCTCCGCACGCACGCCGATCATGCAGTTGCGCAGCCGGCGCTGCAGCGAGCCCACGCCCTGCCATTCGAGCCGGTAGATCGGGTAGCCGGTCGGATGCGCCTGCGGGATCGGGTTGCCGGCGAGCCTGGCGCCCCAGCGCTCGTCGTGGCACTGGGCGCAGGCAATATTGAGCTGCCCCTCGCGGCGGTTGAATGCGGCGCGGCCGGATTCGAGGTACGGCTTCAATTGCTCCGTGACCTCGATGTCGATCGGCATGCCGCGCGACTGGCGGCCGACCCAGGCGGAGAGCGCGAGCAGGTCGCGGCTCTCGAGTTGCAGGGCCGGCGCTTTCTGCCGCTCGACGCGGCAGGCGTTGATGCGCTGGTCCAGATTGAGCAGTTTCCCGGCATGCAGCGCGGGATAGCGGGCCGCCACCCCCTTCATGCTGGAGTGGCAATCGGCGCAGGCCTTGCCCGCGGCGCCGGCCTTCTGGTTCCAGAGCGCCTCGCCGTCGAGCACCCAGAGCGTCGCCGGGTTGGTGGCGTCGTCGTCCTGCATGGCGCGCGTGTCGCGGCCCATGAATTCGTAGCCGGAACGGCGATCGGCAAGGGGAATCTCCGCGCCGGCTGCCGAACTGCAGATCAGGACCAGAATCAAAAAACGCGCGGTCACTCGACCGTGATCTCCGCCGACTCGCTCGCCGAGAACAGATTGTCGCCGGTCCACTTGAATTCCAGCTTCCCGCTCTCGGTCGCGATGGTGGTGAATTCGATCAGCGGGTTGGCGGCGACCGCGGGATGGAAATCGGCGCGGAGGATTTCCTCGCCGTTATAGGTGCAGACGAAGAGGCGAATGATGTCGCGCGGGATCAGGGTGCCGATCTCGGTGCGGCGGAACCCTGTTTCCATGATGTGGCCGACCAGCGCCTTGATCTCGATGATCTGGCCCCGTTTCGCCGTCGCGGGAACGCGGACGATCGCACGCGCCATGTTCAGCGCTCCTCTCCGGCCACGGCTACTTCACCTCTTCCGTGCAGGCCGCGAGCGTCACGACCACCGCCACGCTGTCGGACCAGAAACTGCCGTCGCTGAGCTGCGCGACCGCCAGCAGCGTCTGCGAATCGGCGACGCGCACGCGGGTCGTGAAGCGCGCCCGCCCCGAGCGCGGGCCCAGGTAGACGCTCACCATGTTGGGCAGCGGGTTCGCCGGCGAAAAGAGGTGGATCGCCTTCACGTGCTCCGCCGCGGTCATCGGGCTGTCGACGGACACGGAGAGCACGACCGAATTGCCGTTCTCGATCAGCGGCGCAACATCCAGCTTGACCTTCCCCTTCGTCACCGGCCTGCCGCCAGTCACCTTGCCGACGGCCTCCTGCATGCTGTCCGGCGTGGCGTGCGCGGTCCCGGCCGCGAGGCCGCAGGCAAGCACGAGAAAATCCCGGCGCGTCGTCATTCCAGGCCCGTCATTTCAATGAACTCAGAAAAGCCACCACGTCCTCGATCTGTTGCGCGTTGAGCACCGTCTTGCCCCGGTATGCGGGGGCGACCCGCGTCAGGCCTTCGTCCCGGAAATACGCCGGCATGACGGTCGCCGGATTGAAGCGCCCCGGGTCGACGATCCTCAGCCGGATCTCGCCTTCGGACAGGCGCGCGCCGATTCCGTTCAGGTCCGGCCCGATGCTGCCCTGGAACCGTTCCTCGGGAAACGGCCCGCTGTGGCACAACAGGCACAACCCCAGCTGCCGGCTCACCACGATCGCCCGGCCGCGCGCCGGATCGCCCCTGGCGCCGGCCGGCCGGCCGGGCAGGTCGTCGTTCGAGAAAACGCTTCCTGACAGGGCGAGCAGCAGTGCGAAGGCGCAAGCCCCCTTCACACCCTCACACCATCTCGATGCCGTGATTCTTCAGCGGGAAGGAACGAATGCGCTTGCCGGTGGCCGCGGCATACGCGTTCAGCACCGCCGGCGCCGCCACGCAGATGGTCGGCTCGCCCACGCCGCCCCAGAACCCGCCCGAGGGCATCACGATGGACTGGACCTTCGGCATCTGCGCGATGCGCATCGAGTTGTAGTCGTGGAAGTTCGACTGCTCGATGGCGCCGTCCTTGACCGTGCACGCCTGCATGAATACCCCCGACAGGCCGTAGACGAACGAGCCGGCGATCTGGCGCTCGATCTGCGCTGGATTCACCGCGTAGCCGGTGTCGGTCGCGGCGACGATTTTATGCACCTTGACCTTGTTGCCGTCCTTGACGGAAACCTCCGCCAGCGCCGCCACATAGCTGCCGAAGGCCCTGAAGTGCGCGAGGCCGCGGTAGCGCCCGGCCGGCGCCTTCCTGCCCCAGCCGCCTTTTTCCGCCACCGCGTTCAGCACCGCCAGCGATTTCGGATGATCCGCCATCAGCCTGCGGCGGAATTCCAGCGCGTCCTGGCCGGCCGCCTGCGCGAGTTCGTCCATGAAGCACTCGAGGAAGATGGCGTTCTGGTTGATGTTCACGCCGCGCCAGAAGCCCGGCGGCACGTGCGTGTTGCGCATCGCGTGGTCGATCGTCAGGTTCGGCACGCTGTATTCGAGGGAGTGTTCTCCCGTGGGCCAGTAGCCCTGGAAGGTGAAGATATCCTTGCCCTTGTCCAGCGCCTCGGGGCGCGCGGAAGCGAGGATCGACTGGCCCGACAGGCGGATTTCCAGTCCCACCAGGTTGCCGCTCGCGTCCAGGCCTCCGGTCAGCCTCGCCTTCATCACCGGGTGGTACCGCCCCTGCGCCATGTCTTCCTCGCGCGACCAGAGCAGCTTCACCGGGGTGCCCGGCATCTCCTTGGCGATCAGCACGGCCTGGCTCACGTAGTCCGTCATGCCGCGCCGGCCGAAGCCGCCGCCCAGGTGCACCTTCAGCACGTCGCATTTCGCCACCGGCAGGCCGGCGGCTTCGGCGGCGGCGGCCAGCGCCGCTTCGCCGTTCTGCGTCGGGCACCATACCGTACAGCGGTCGGCCGTGTAGAGCGCTGTCGCGTTCATCGGTTCCATGCAGGCGTGGTTCTGGTACGGATAGTCGTAGACGGCCTCGATCTTCTTCGCCGCGCCGGCAAGGGCTGCCTTGGAATCGCCTTTCTTGTTGTGGACGAACGACTGGTCGGCATCCAGGCCCGCGTTCAGCATCGTGTCGATGTCGGCGCTGGAAATGTTCGCCGACGGGCCGCTGTCCCACTCGATCTTGACGGCATCGAGCGCGGTCTTGGCGTGCCACCACGTGTCGGCGACGACCGCCACTGCGTTGTCGCGCACGCGTACGATTTTTTTCACGCCAGGCATGCTTTCAGCCTTGGCCGAATCGACGCTCTTCACTTTGCCGCCGAATACCGGGGAAGCCTTGATCGCCGCGTTCAGCATGCCGGGCAGCTTCAGGTCGGCGCCGTAGACCTGCTTGCCGGTGAGTTTGTCCGCCGTGTCCAGCCGCTTGAGCGGCTTGCCGATGATCTTCCAGTCCTTCGGGTCTTTCAGCGGCACGTCCTTCGGCACTTCGAGCCTCGCCGCCGCCTCGGCCACCTTGCCGTAGGTCGTTTTGCGGCCCGAGGCCTTGTGCGTGATCACGCCGAGCGAAACCGCGCATTCGGAGGCGGGCACTTTCCATTCTTCGGCCGCCGCCTGGATCAGCATGATGCGCGCCGCCGCGCCGCCCTTGCGCACGTAGTCTTGCGAGGTGCGGATGCCGCGGCTGCCGCCGGTGCCGTAGTCGCCCCAGATGCGCTTGCGGGCCACGTTGGTCCCGGGCGTCGGATATTCCCAGGTGACCTTGTTCCAGTTGCACTCGAGTTCCTCGGCCACCATCTGGGCAAGGCCGGTAAGCGAGCCCTGGCCCATCTCGGAGCGCGCGATACGCACCACGACGGTGTCGTCCGGGCGGATCACCACCCAGGCGCCGATTTCCGGCGAACCGTCCGCCGCGCGAACCACTGCGGTGCCGCTGAAAGGGTTGATGCCGATGGCCAGCCCGCCGCCGACGGCGGCGCTGGTGATGATGAAGGAGCGGCGCGAAATTTTGGGAGCGTTGATGTTCATGATTTTCTCCCTATGCCTTGGCGGCCGTGTGGATGGCTTCGCGCACCTGCTGGAAGGTGCCGCAGCGGCAGATGTTGGTCATCGCCGCGTCGATCTGCGCGTCGGTCGGATGCGGCGTTTTCGCAAGCAACGCCGTCGCCGCCATGATCATGCCGGACTGGCAGTAGCCGCACTGCGGCACATCGTGCGCGAGCCAGGCTTGCTGCACCTTGGTGAGCTTGCCGTTCGCCGCGAGGCCTTCGATGGTAGTGATCTTCTTGCCCACCGCAGCGCTGGCGGGAATCCCGCAGGAGCGCATCGGCACGCCGTCCATGTGAACCGTGCAGGCGCCGCACTGGGCGATGCCGCAGCCGTACTTGGTGCCCGTCAATCCGACCTGTTCCCGGATCGCCCAGAGCAGCGGGGTTTCCGGCTCGACGTCGATGTTGTGGACCTTGCCATTGATGTTCAGGCGGATCATTGCGGGTGCCTCCTCTGATAGTCTTCAGATTCTAGCTTTTCCATACGCGGCGGGCGAATTCCGGGTAGTTCTCCGCGATTTGCTCCGCCACCGGGCCGCGCAGCAGGGAAAGTTCCTCGTTCCCCGGTGCCGGAGTGGTCTTCACCGGCAATGCTCGATCGAATTCAAAACCCGTCAAATCGAGTATCTCCTCCAGCTTGACGCCCGGGTGGATGCTCTCCAGGCGAAAACGGCGCCGGTCCTTCTGCCACAGGAACAGCGCCTTGCCGGTGAGCAAGGCCTGCGGCCCGCCGCGGCGCTCGACTTCCGGCGGGCTCCAGCCGGGCGCGGAAATGAAGTCCACCTTCGGCACCAGCACGCGCCTCGAATGCTCTTCGCGGAACAGGATGGTGCGGCCGGCGGCGAAATACATGAACGCCGAGCCGAAGGAACCCGGAAAGCGCTTGCCCTCGGCCTGCACCAGATTGATGTTCGCCTCGCCGTCGATCTGCGCGCCGCCGAGGAAGAACAGGTCGATGCGGCCCTGCCCCGCGAGGTCGAACAGCTCCCGCGAACCCTCCGTGAACGGGTTGCCGCTGCGCTTCTGCAGCAGGGAAATGCGCAGCTTTGCGTTATGGGCGGCCTTGCGGAAAAAAGCGCCGGTAGCGGGGATCGGCGAGGCCGCCCCGACCGCCACGTGGCCCGCGTCGCCGATCAGGCGCGCGATGCAGCAGGCGAGGAGTTCTTCTTTGGCGTACGGTTCCATACGTATTCGTCCAGGTAGCGCTGGAACCCTTCCTTCGTCTTCGCCGCCTTCGCGTAGAGGCCGAGGTGCGCGTCATCGATCCCGTAGAGCCCGGCGACCGACAGCGGCCACGCGCCGCGCTCCGCCTTCGCCACGCCGCTGACGTACACCGAGGACAGCACGCCCGGCGCGAGCAGCTCGTCTTCCAGCATGTCGCCCGGCCGCCTTTCCTCGCAGGTGACGAAACACCGGCGGGAGGCGTGCGCGATGGTCGCCAGTTCCTTGCGCCGGCCGATCCAGACGTTGCCCGCCTCGTCCGCCCAGCGCACGTGGAACAGCGCGACATCGGGCTGGATCGCCGAAACCAGAAGGATCGGATCCTTTTCCTTCAACGGATTTTCAATGATTTTCCAGTCCGGTCTGAGCGCAACGAGATCAGACCCGATCACGCCCCGCATGGGCATGAACGGCACGCCCTTCTCCGTCGCCTGCAGCCCGCCGTGGATCGCCGGACAGGTGGCGTCCCTGACGCGGATTTCGCCGCGCTCGGCCGCCTCGGTGAAGCGCGGCGCGAGGCCCGCTTCGCCCAGCGATACCGCGCTCGATTCAACCTCGGCGACGCAGCCCGCGCCGATCAGCAGGTCGGCGCTCAAGCCCAGCACCGGCACACCGAGAAGTTTCAGGTTTTTCGCCTTGCGGCGGATCAGCGCATGAACCACCGCCATCGCCGGCGTCGAGTAATCCGGCGGCAAGCCGAGAAAAGCGCCGTCCGGAATTTGCTCCGCTATTTCTTCGGCGTCCTTGAAAAAGCGGACTTCATTCGAGGGCAAACCGCTCAAGCGGTACCACCCACGGTCAAACCATCGATCTTCAATGTAGGCTGGCCGACGCCCACCGGCACGCTCTGGCCTTCCTTGCCGCAGGTGCCCTGGCCGCCGTCCATGCGCATGTCGTTGCCGATCATGCTGACGCGCGTGAGCGCGTCGGGACCGTTGCCGATCAAGGTCGCGCCCTTGACCGGGTGCGTGATCTTGCCGTTCTCGATCATGTAGGCTTCAGAGGCCGAGAACACGAACTTGCCGTTGGTGATGTCCACCTGGCCGCCGGCGAAATTGGCCGCGTACAGGCCCTTCTTCACGCTCCTGATGATTTCCTGCGGATCGCGCGCGCCGGCAAGCATGTAGGTGTTGGTCATGCGCGGCATCGTCATGTGCGCGAACGATTCGCGGCGCGCGTTCCCAGTCACCGGCATGTTCATCAGCCGCGCGTTCAGGCTGTCTTGCATGTAGCCGCGCAGGATGCCGTCTTCGATCAGCACGGTGCGCCGAGTCGGATTGCCCTCGTCGTCGACGGTGAGCGAACCGCGCCGGTCCGGCAGCGTGCCGTCGTCCACTACCGTGACGCCGCGCGAAGCCACGCGCTCGCCCAGCCGGCCGGAGAACGCGGAACTGCCCTTGCGGTTGAAATCGCCCTCGAGGCCGTGGCCGATCGCCTCGTGCAGCAGGATGCCCGGCCAGCCGGGTCCCAGCACCACGGTCATGGTGCCCGCGGGCGCGGGCTTCGAATCCAGGTTGACGAGCGCCTGCGCCACCGCCTGCCGCGCGTATCCATCGAGCGCCGCGTCGGTGAAATGCGAGTAGTCGGTGCGCCCGCCGCCGCCGGCGAAACCCATTTCGCGCCGGCCGTTCGCCTCCGCGATCACCTGGACGGAGATGCGCACCAGCGGGCGCACGTCCGCCGCCAGCACGCCGTCCGAACGCGAGATCAGCACCACTTCGTATTCGCCGCCCAGGCTCGCCATGACCTGCGTGACGCGCGGATCGACGGCGCGGCACATCTGCTCTAACTTCTCCAGCATCCTGATCTTCTGATTCGAATCAAGCGACGCCAGTGGATCGAGCGGCTCGTAGCGCCGCGGCGCCCGGTTCTTCGCGGCGACTTTCGTCTTCGCGGAAGCGCCGGCATTGCCGATGGCCCGCGTTGCGCGCGCCGCGTCCTGCAGCGCCGAATAGCTGATTTCGTCCGAATAGGCGAAGGCGGTCTTCTCCCCGGAGATCGCGCGCACGCCCACGCCCTGCTCGATCGAGAAACTGCCCGACTTGACGATGCCTTCCTCCAGGCTCCAGCCCTCCGAGCGCGTGTACTGGAAGTAAAGGTCGGCATAGTCGAGCCGGCGCGCGGCAAGCGAGCCGAACACCGAGTCCAGCTTGCGGCCCTCGAGGTCGAACGGGGCCAGCAGGCAGGCATCCGCGGTGGCAAGAAGAACGTCGGCGTCCATCGGTTCGATTACCTCACTGGGCCCGGTGCTGCAGCGCGAGCATGGATTGTCTCATTTCGGCCCGCGTCATCGGTTCTGGATTCCGGGCCCCTCCAGCGGCCCCGGCGGCGACGGCGGCGGCGGCGGCAGCAACTTCTCCACCTTTGGGTCCGACCAAGTGCCGGTAATGGCGTAGCGGTAGGCAAAAATCTGTCCGAGCGGATTGTTGAGCAGGCGCCCCGCGATCAGCGTCGCCACGCCCACCACCGGATTCAGCAGGCCGACGACCGTCGAGGCCGAATCGCCGAACTGCGGGATCACCTTGACGGTCAGATTCTCCGTCTCGAGGGAAAGATCGACTTGACCCGACATGTGCACGTCTGCCGCGGGCCCTCGCATGTGGAATTCCTTGAGCGCCATGACGCCGCGCGCGATCTCCACGGAACTCCCGATGTGGTCGAACTGGAAGCCCTTGGAGAATACGTCGCGAAAATCGAGCGCGATGCGCCGCGGCAGCATCTGCAGGCTCATCAGCGACACAAGCTTGCCGATGCCGGGTTCGATCTCGAGGAACTGGCCGTCCTCCACCTGCATCTGCACCGCGCCGCCCAGCGTCGCGTAGTCGAGCGTCACGGGATCGCCGTTCCAGTTCAGCGTCCCCTCCACCTTGCCGCGCCCGCCCTTGATGTGGTCCGGATTGCCGAAGCGGTCGAGGAACCTGCCCGCATCGCTGATGTCGAGCTTGAAGGCGAGCGAAGTGCGCGAGTTCTCGCCCTGCTTCCACAGGCCGCTCGCCGACAGCGCGGAATCCGGATTGGTCATCGCCAGCTTGTCGATGCGCCAGTCGCGGCCTTCGTGGCGCGCCTGGATTTCGACCCGCCCGAGCTTGCGGCCGCGATGGGTGAAGTCGTCCGCGACGATATCCGCCGCCGGCAGGTCTTTCAGGCCCTCGCCCGGCCGGGTTCCCGGCGAATCCTCCGGCAGCGAGAAGCGCGAGAAGCGCGCCACCAGCCTGCCGCTGCCCTCGGAGCGGTACACCAGGTCGCCGGAGAATTCGGCCGAGGTCATGTTCGCCGACCAGCCGTTGCCTTCGGTCACCCCCTGCATGGTCACCGCCCGCATGCGCTTGCCGAGCGCGTCCAGTACGCCGACCTTGAGGTCGTAGCTCGTGCCGTCGGCGCTGGCGCCGCCCTCGGCGAGCAGCGGCAGCCAGCGGTCGAGGTCGAGCGCCGGCAGCGTGCCGCGCAGCGTCATGCCGCGGCGTTCGGGAATCCTCGGCGTCTCGCCCGGAACCGGATTGAGCGTGATCAGCGAGCGCTGCATCTGCATCACGCCGGCCTGCGCGGCGCTGGTGCCGCCCTGCGCGGCACTGGGCTGCGCAGCACGCAGGAACTCCGCCGAGAAGATGCGCCCTGCCGACGGCCCGAGCGCCACCGAAATGCGGTCGCGCCCCTCGCCCGGAAACACTTCGATGCGCAGCGGCAGCGTCTCGCCGGCGGCTTTCGACAGCGGCGCCGGCAGCGCGCTCGACACGCCCTCGAGCGGAGACTCGAAGTTGAGTTGCGCGCGGCCCTCCTTCACCGTCACGGTGGCGGTATAGCGCGCGCTGCCGGCCAGCCGCTTGCGCCACGGATTGTCGAAAAGCGGGCGGATTCCGTCGACGGTAGCCCTGCCCTCGGCAACCACGACCATGCTGGCATCGGGCTTGGTGCCGCCCGAGATCCGCACCTGGTCGCCGAACAGCTGGCCGCGCATGTCGCGCAGCGACAACGACGCCTCGGTGAAGCCGATGCGGCCGCTCGCGCGCTCGATCGGCGGCAGGCGCGGGTCCACCGTAAGAGTGTTGGCGGCAAACTGGTACTCGCCCGCGACCTTGCTCTTGGCCATCTCGCGCAGCATCAGTTCCAGACGCAGGCGCAATCTGCCGCGGCCGATGGAAGTCATGCCGTCGGTAAAACCGGCGACCATGCGCCGGACCGGGCTCTGCCTGACGTAATCCAGGAACAGCGCCGTGGGTCCCTCGGCGGCGCCCTCCACCACCAGGCGCGGGTTCTCGTCGCGCATGCTCGGCAGGGTCACGCGGACATTGGCGATCTTCGCGCCCAGGATGCTGCCGCTGCGCCCGACGATGTCGATCTTGTCGCGCTCGAACAGCAGGTCGGCCTCGATCGCCTCGATGCGCGGCCAGCCGGCGGCATAGTCGAGCACCCCGTCCGCAACCTTGGCCGTGACCTCGAACTGGCCCTTCGACGGGTCGACGAACGGAAAGTCGTTCAAGTCGCCCTTCAACCGCATGCGCACGTCGCTCGCCCGGCCCTCGACGACCGCGCTCGCCACCCAATCGCGCGTGCGCGAGCCCATCACCGTGGAAAGCGGAAGATATTTGGCGGTGCTCTTGCCGTCTGCACGCGCGAGCTGCACGGTGAGATCGACCACGCCGCGACCTTCTCCGCTCCATGCGTAGGTGCCGGAAGCGGTGCCCGCGAGATCTTCGTTGGCGAAACTCAGGTTGCCGAGGCGAACGGCGAGCCCCGCCGCCGCCCCGCCGGTCCCGCCGGTCCCGGCGGTCCCGGTGATCCCAGTGCGCTCCCAGCCGACCTCGCCGTTCAGGGCGTCGAGCTGGATGCGCGGCTCCGGGAACACCTTGGGCAGGTCGACCTCGCTCTTGCGCGAGATGAGAGCGACCACGCCCTTTTTCTCGGTCGCCTCGAGGGTCCCGGACAGTCCGGCGAATCCCGGGATGCTGCGCCATGCGTTCATGGTGAGTCCGGCAAAGCGGGTCTTCGCGGTGAAGTTCGCCCGGTCGGGCAGCTCTCCGGTCCAATCGATCTTCGCGTCCAGCAGGTTGCCTTGCGGCGCGAGTTCGGCGAGCAGCCTTCTCAGGTCGGCGGGGAACGGCATGAACTCCGCCAGGCGCGCGAGCGGCGCCAGTTCGATCAGATTGGCGCTGACCGAACCGCGCTGCGCAACCCCGGGCCCTGCGCCGGGATTCCAGACGGCACGAAAGCTGGTGGAATGCATCTCCGGCGCGCCCGGGCTCGACAGTGCCAGGCTGCGCACGCCGAAATCGTAGCCTTGCGCGGTCTGGCGGCCGAAAACGCGGCCGCGCACTGCGGACACTTCCAGCACCGGCAGGTCCTTGGCGAGCTGCGCCGATACGTTCGACAGCGCAACGTCCGCCGTCGCCTGCGAAACCCTGCCGCCGGAAATCGTCGCCCACAGGCGCAGCGCGCCTTCGCCGCGGCGCACGTCCAGCGGATAGTCCACCCACGAGCGCCAGCCGGCGAGGTCGGTGTAGCCGAATTCGGCGAACACCCTGCCGCTCCAGTTCGCCGGCTGCTTCACGCTGTTGCCCTCCAGCGCGGCGCGCACTTCCAGGCCCGGGCCGAGTTCGCGCGGCGGACGCGCGGAAAACCCCGCCGCGTGCTCGTCGCCGTCGTTGCGCAGGCGGAAATTGAGCGCCGACAGCAGGAGCGGCGGCGCCTTGCGGCTCTCGTCGAGCCACTCGACCTCGGCGCCGCGGATGACGATCTCGCTCTGGTTCAGGAGCCAGTCGGTGAGCTTGCCGTCGCTCTTGTCGCCGGAGATGCGGATGCCGGCGACGTAGAGCTCGCCCTGCGCATCGCGCCGCACGGCGAGTTTCGGCCCGTCGATGAGGAAGGAATGCAGCCGCAGCTCGCGCGCGATGAGCGAGCGCCACGCCACCACGTTCTCCACCACCGGCAGCACCAGCGCTTCGCGCCCGTCCTTGTCGTAGATGCGCACGTCGGAGATCGACAGCCGCGGCCGCAGGCCCTGCCAGTCGGTGGCGAGCGCGCCGATCTTCACCTGCAGGCCGATGGAGCGGGAAATCGCGGCAACGATGTCCCCGCGGTACTGCTCCACGTTCGGCAGCAGCCAGTAGCGCAGCGCGAGGAAGACCATCGCGAAGGCGAAAAAAGCCGCCCAGGCGAGCATTTCGAGCGCGCGGATGAGGGTGCTGAGCGGGATTTTTAACGGGGTTCGCATTGCGCCTGTCGCGACTCCTATATCCTCTTTGACAACCGCAACACCCATTTTATCCGTAAATGCCGGATCCGATTCGGAAAATCGCCCTTTCGCGCCACGCCCTCCAGCGTCTCGCCGCGCGTCCGGAACTGGCGGCGGAAGCCGATGTCGCGCGCGCCGCGCGGGCCCCCTTCGGCGCGGCCGAAATGGCGCTGGCTCTGGCAGGCGCGCAGGACGACGACGAAGCCGCGCTGAAGCGGCGACTGCGGCGCCTGCGCGAGCGCGTGCTGCTGCGTACCATGGCGCGCGACCTGGAGGGACTCGCCGGCCTCGCCGAGGTGTGCTCGACGTTCAGCGACCTGGCGGAACTGGCGATCGGCGCCTGCCTCGCCTGGCTGCGCGACGGCGATCTCATCGTCGTCGCCATGGGCAAGCTCGGCGGGCGCGAGTTGAACGTGTCCTCCGACATCGACCTCGTTTTCGTCCATCCCCGCCTCGACGAAGATGCGGCCGACCTGCAGCAGATCGAACGCACCGGCCGCAAGCTGATCGCCCTGCTGAACGATGTCACCGACGACGGCTTCACCTTCCGCGTCGACATGCGGCTGCGGCCCTACGGGGACTCGGGGGCGCTGGTCAGCAGCTTCGGCGCGCTGGAAGCGTACTTCGTCGCCCAGGGCCGCGAATGGGAGCGCTATGCATGGATCAAGGCGCGCGCCGTTTCAGGCTCCGATCCCGATAAAAAATCCCTTGCGGAAATTGTCCGGCCTTTCGTCTACCGCAAGTATCTCGACTACGCGACGCTCGCGGCCATGCGGCGCCTGCACGCCGAGGTGCGGCGCGACGTCGCGCGGCGCGAGCTTGCCGGGCACGTCAAGCTCGGCCCCGGCGGCATCCGCGAGATCGAGTTCATCGCGCAGGCGCTGCAACTGGTGCGCGGAGGACGTGATCCGATGCTCATGGCGCGCCCGACGCTGGAAGTGCTGCAGGAACTCGCAAAGAAAAATCTTCTTCCAGGAAGCGCGGCCGACGAGCTGTCCGCCGCCTACGTATTTCTGCGCAACGTCGAGCACCGCCTCCAGTACCTGGACGACGCCCAGACCCATGAACTGCCCGCCGACGCGGAGGACAGGGGGCGTCTCGCGCAGATGGCCGGCTTCAGCTCCTGGGAGTCGTTCTACGTGGCGTTGACCGTGCATCGCCAGGCGGTGACGCGCCAGTTCCAGGCGGTGTTCGCGCAGCCCGGCGCGGAGCACGAAGCGAAGCCGTGGCCCGACCATCCGCGCCTCGCCGCGCTGCGCTCGAGCCAGCGCTACCTGCAACTGCCCGAAGATTCGAAGCGCCGCTTCGACGCGCTGATCCCCGCCCTCGCACAGGCCGCGGCGGCGACGCCGGATCCCGCGGCGACGCTGGTGCGCGGCGTCGACCTGATGGAAGCGATCGCGGGGCGCGCCGCCTATCTGGCGTTGCTCGCCGAACGGCCCGAGGCGCTGCAGCGCGTCACGCGCATGATCGGCGCCTCGAGCTGGGCGGCGGAATACGTGACCCGGCATCCGCTGCTGCTGGACGAACTTCTGGATGACCGGCTGCTGTACGCGGCGCCCGACTGGGAGGAATTCGAAGGCGGCCTGCGCGCGGCGCTTGCCGCCGCGGAGGGCGACGTGGAACGCCAGATGAACGTGGTGCGCGAACAGCACCAGTCGCAGCTGTTCCGGCTGCTCGCGCAGGACCTCGCCGGCCTGCTCACCGTCGAGCTGCTGGCCGATCATCTCTCGAAGCTCGCCGACCTGGTGCTGCAGGTCTCGCTTGGGTATTGCTGGGCCTGGCTGCCCACCCGCCACCGCGAAAAACCGCTTTTCTCCGTGATCGCCTACGGCAAGCTCGGCGGCAAGGAACTGGGATACGCCTCGGACCTCGACATCATCTTCGTCTACGAGGACCCGGACGAGCGCGCGGCGGAGAATTACGCACGCCTCGCCCAGCGCTACAACAACTGGCTGACCGTGCGCACTTCCGCGGGCACGCTGTTCGAGACCGACCTGCAGCTGCGACCCTCGGGTTCCAGCGGCCTGCTGGTTTCGTCGCTGGCCGCGTTCGAGGAGTACCAGGAGCGCGCCGCCTGGCCCTGGGAGCACCAGGCCCTGACGCGCGCGCGCTACTGCGCGGGCGAGCGCGACGTCGGGAAAAAATTCGAGCAGATCCGGGAAAAAATCCTCAAGCGCCCCAGGGACCCCGCCCTGCTTGCGCGGGAGATCCTCGCCATGCGCGAAAAGATGCACGCCGCGCACCCGAACAAATCCGGGCTGCTCGACCTGAAGCACGACCGCGGCGGCATGATCGACGTCGAATTCACGGTGCAGTTCCTGGTGCTGGCGCATTCGCATGCCCGCGGCGAACTCACCGCCAACCTCGGCAATATCGCGCTGCTGAAGCTCGCCGGGGAGCTGGAATTGGTCGACCGGGCGCTGGCGGAGAAATGCGGCAACGCCTACCGGGAATTCAGGCGACTGCAGCACGCGCTGCGGCTGAACGGCGCGCGCTACGCGCGCGTGCCGCAGCAGCAGGTCGCCACGCACTTCACGGCGGTTCGCGATCTCTGGAAGGCGGTTTTTTCCGCCTACCGGCAGCCGTGACTCAGCGGGCCCTGGGTTTGCGCAGGTTCGGATTGGCCAGGTCGAGATCGGCCTTGACCTTTTCCCGGCTTCTCTCGTAGACGATCTCGCGCCCCATGATGCTGCCGGCGTACGCCATTCCGTTGCGGGTCGGCGCCAGCACGCACTTCATGTTGTGCATCCCCTCGCCGATGACCACCTCGATCGCCTCGGCGCGCTTGCTGTAGACCACGACCTCCATGGTCTTGCCGGTTTCGGTGATGCGTACGGTTATCTTCTCGTTGTTCATGCGCGGCGATCCCCGCGGTGGTCCCGACCTTCGAAGCCTAGCACTAGATCGCTTCGCGCGGCGTTCTGAGGGTCGACGCGCTGCGGCGCAGCGGGCCGTCGACTTCGGAGGCGAAGCGCGCAAGCGCGCCGAGCAGCGCGTCGCGCTGCAGCCGGTACATCACGCGCTGTCCCTGCCGCTCGGAGGTGACGAGCCCGGCCTTCTGCAGCACCGAGAGATGGCGCGACACGGCGGGCGCGCTCAGGCGGAAGCGCGCCGCCAGGTCGGCGGTCGACAGCGCGGTCTGCGAGAGGAAGGCGAGGATCTGCCGTCGCGGCAGCGAAGCGAGCGCCCGGAAGATTTCGTCTACAGGATTAACAATCATGTTAATAGTGTAGAGCTTTTTGGCCGGCTGTGGTTAGATGACGCCGTCAACCCAAGGAGAATCGGTTTCATGGCAAAGGCAAAAGCGGCGGCGCCGCTCTCGATGGCGGACCGCGACGGCTGGATTTGGCACGACGGCAAGCTGGTGCCGTGGCGCTCGGCGACCACGCACGTGCTGACGCATTCCCTGCACTACGGCCTCGCCGTATTCGAGGGCGTGCGCGCGTACAAGACGGTGAGCGGCACGCAGATCTACCGGCTGCGCGAGCACACGCAGCGGCTGATGAACTCTGGCCACATCTACATGATGAAGATCCCCTACTCGATCGAGCGCCTGATGCAGGCGCAGATCGACGTGGTGGCGGCCAACGGCCATGAGGCCTGCTACATCCGGCCGATCGCCTTCTACGGCTCGGAGAAGATGGGCGTATCGCCGGTCGGCGCCAAGGTGCATGTGGCGATCGCGGCCTGGCCCTGGGGCGCCTATCTCGGGCCGGAAGCGCTGAACAAGGGCATCCGCGTGAAGACCGCCTCCGTGGTGCGGCACCATGTCAACGTGACGATGGCGCGCGCGAAAATGTCGGGTACCTATCCGAACTCGGTGCTGGCGACGCTGGAAGCGACGCAGCACGGCTACGACGAAGGGCTGCTGCTCGACGTCGACGGCTTCGTCGCCGAAGGCGCCGGCGAGAACATCTTCATCGTCAAGGACGGCAGGATCATCGAGCCCGAGCTCACCTCGGCGCTGACCGGCATCACGCGCTCCTCGGTGATCGAGCTGGCCGAAGGCCTGGGCTACAAGGTCATGGCCAAACGCCTGACGCGCGACGACATCTACATCGCCGACGAGTGCTTCTTCACCGGCACCGCCGCCGAAGTGACGCCGATCCGCGAACTGGATGGCCGCGTCATCGGCGCCGGCAAGGCGGGCCCGGTGACGAAGGCGCTGCAAAAGGCGTTTTTCGACGTGGTCACCGGCAAGGACCGCAAGCACAAGCACTGGCTGACGCCGGTGCCGATGAAGAAGAGCAAAAAGTGAGCGATACCGATACCTCGCGGCAAGTCGAGCTCACCGAGAAAGACCTGCCGCTGCACTGCCCGATGCCCGGCTCGCCGCTGTGGGCGCGGCATCCGCGCGTGTTCCTCGACGTGGTGAAGAACGGAGAAGCGCTTTGTCCCTACTGCGGGACGAAGTACCTCTACAAAGGCGCTGCGCCGAAGGGCCACTAGTCTGCCGCGCATCCCCGCCGACGCGCCCCGCCACCTTTTAGTGGTGGCTCCCAACTGGATCGGCGACGCGCTGATGGCGCAGCCGCTGCTCGCACGCTTGCGCGAAAGGCATCCGGGCAGCCGCATCGAGCTGCTCGCCCCGCCCTGGGTCGCTCCGGTCGCAAGGCGCATGGCCGAAGTGGACGAGGTGATCGAGGCGGACTTGCGCCACGGCGCGCTGCAGATCGGCGAGCGCTGGCGGCTCGGCCGGATATTGAGGCGGCGCGGCTACGACCATGCGGTCGTGCTGCCGAATACCTGGAAATCCGCCCTGGTACCCTTTTTCGCCGGTATCCCGGTACGCGCAGGCTACGGGCGGCCCGGCCTGCTGAACCGGGTTCATGCAACGACAGAGCCGCGCGAGTCCATGACCGCCCATTACGCGCGCCTTGCGGAAAAACCGGGAACCGATCCTGCACTTCCTTTGCCGCTACCCCGCTTGAAAGCGGGACCAAGCCACACCGCGGCCCGCTTCGGCATCTCCGGCCCCTACATGGTGCTCTGCCCCGGCGCGGAGTACGGACCTGCCAAGCGATGGCCGTATTTCCGCGAACTGTCGTCGAAACTGCAAGCGCAGATCGTCGTGCTGGGTGCCGTTTCGGACAAGGAGGCCGCGGCAGGGATTTCCGGCAGGAATCTCGTCGGGCAAACGACGCTGGATGAGGCGATCGACCTCATTGCCGGCGCCGCTGCAGTCGTCACCAATGATTCCGGGCTGATGCACGTCGCGGCGGCCACCGGCACGCCGCAAGTGGCGCTGTTCGGCTCCTCCAGCCCGGAGCACACGCCGGCGCTTTCGCCGGCCGCTCGCGTCCTGTGGCTGAAGGTCGAATGCAGTCCCTGCTTTGCGCGGGTTTGCCCGCTCGGGCACTTCAAGTGCATGAACGAGTTGTCCGTGGAGCGGGTGATCCAGGAACTCGAGGCGCTGCCATGAGCGCGAAGATTTTCCCCACCGCCCAGGACGCGGAGAACGCGTTCTACGAGGCGCTCGAGCGCTGCGACCTCGAGGGAATGATGGCGGTGTGGTCGGAGGACGAGGAGATCGTCTGCGTGCACCCGGCGGGACAGCGGCTCGCGGGCCAGGCGCAGGTGCGCGAAGTATGGCGGCAGATGTTCGCCGGCGGGCCCAACATGCGCGTGCAGATCACGCAGCAGGTGGTGATCGCCGGGGTGATGCTCGAAGTGCACAGCGCGCACGAAAACATCACCGTCTCCGGCGAGCCGCGCCCGCGGCCGCCGATGGTGGCGACCAACGTCTACCTGCGCACCGCGGCCGGCTGGCGCATGATCGTGCACCATGCCTCGCCCGCGCCCGGCGAGCCGCCCGCCGCGGAACCCGCGCCCGCGTCGTCGCCCAAGATCCTGCATTGAAACCCGAGGCGGGTTCCACGGCGAGTTCCGCGGCGGGTTCCGGGGCGGGTTCCTATACAGCACCGTGGTGGCTGCCCGGCGGCCACCTGCAGACCATCGCGGCGGCGCTCGCGCCCGCGCCGCGCATCGACTGGTTCCGCGAGCGCTGGGAAACGCCGGACGGCGATTTCATCGACCTCGACTGGGCCGGCCGGGACGTCAACGCCGATGGACCGCTGCTCGCGCTGTTCCACGGCCTGGAAGGCAGCTCCGCCAGCCGTTACGCGCGCGCCATCGCCGCGCAGGCCGTGGCCGGGGGCTGGCGCTGCGTGGTGCCGCACTTTCGCGGCTGCTCGGGGGAACTCAATCGCCTGCCGCGCGCCTATCACTCCGGCGACAGCGCGGAAATCGGCTGGATCCTGCGCCGCCTGGATGCCCGCCATGCCGCCGGAATTTCCCTGGGAGGCAACGCCTTGCTCAAGCTGCTGGGAGAACAAGGCGCCGAAGCGCGGCTCGCAAGGGCGGTCGCCATATCGGCCCCGCTCGATCTCGCCGCCGCCGGCCGTTCGCTGGACCGCGGCCTGAGCCGCGAGATCTACACCCGGATGTTCCTCAAGACGCTCAGGGAAAAGACTTTCGAGAAAATAAGGCGAAACATGATTTCCGTCGACGCCCGGCGCGTCGCGAACGCCCGCACCTTCTGGGAATTCGACGACGCCGTCACGGCGCCGCTGCATGGCTTCCTCGGCGCCGACGACTACTGGACGCGCTCCTCGAGCGGGCCGTGGCTCGGCCGCATCCGCGTGCCGACGCTGGTTCTGAACGCGCGCAACGATCCGTTCATGCCCGCGGCAGCGCTGGATGCGGTAGCGAACGGGCTTCGTGATATATCTTCGAGGGTGACGCTGGAATTTCCCCGCACCGGCGGCCATGCCGGGTTTCCCGGCCGCAACCGATGGCTGGCGCGCCGTGTGCTCGAGTTCCTCTCCGCCCCATGAACCTGCCCGCAGAAATCTTCCGCGCCTACGACATCCGCGGCATCGCCGGCAAAACCCTCACGCCGGCCGCGGTGTTCGAAATCGGTCGCGCGCTGGGCGCCCTGGGGCGCGAGCGTGAAGCGCCCACCTTCGCCGTCGGCCGCGACGGCCGGCTTTCGGGTCCCGGGCTGGCTGCCGCGCTGATGGACGGGTTGAACGCCGCGGGCGCGGGCGCGATCGATCTCGGCATGGTGCCGACGCCGGTGGCCTACTTCGCCGCGCACCACCTCGGCTGCGCGAGCGCGGTGATGGTGACCGGCAGCCACAATCCGCCCGCGTACAACGGCCTCAAGATGGTGGTCGCGGGCGAAACGCTGTTTGGCGAGGCGATCCAGGCATTGCGCCGGCGCATAGAGGCAGGCGTCCCCGTCTTGGCGACGGGCAAGAGGACCGCGGCGAACGTGCTGGATGCCTACGTGGACCGCATCGCGGGCGACGTCAGGCTCGCGCGGCCCTTCAGGATCGCGGTGGATTGCGGCAACGGGGTCGCCGGCGTAGTCGCGCCGCGCCTGTTCCGGCGCCTGGGCTGCGAAGTGGAGGAACTGTTCTGCGAAGTCGACGGCAATTTCCCCAACCACCATCCCGACCCTTCCCAGCCCAAGAACCTGGAGGATCTTGTTTCCGCCCTCGGCGAGGGCCGTTCGGAAATAGGCCTTGCCTTCGACGGCGACGGCGACCGGCTCGGCGTCGTGACACAAAGCGGGAAGGTCATTTTTCCTGACCGCCAGCTGATGCTCTATGCAAGGGACGTGCTCGCCCGCAACCCCGGCGCCGAAATCATCTACGACGTGAAATGCACCCGGCTGCTGGCACCCTGGATCGAGCGCCACGGCGGTCGCCCGCTGATCTGGAAGACCGGGCATTCGTTCATCAAGGCAAAGCTGCGGGAAACCGGCGCGCCGCTCGCCGGCGAGATGTCGGGACACATCTTCTTCAAGGAGCGCTGGTACGGCTTCGACGACGCGCTCTACTGCGGTGCGCGGCTGCTGGAGATCCTGTCCCGGGAGACGGATGCGAACCTCGCGCTGGAGAGCCTGCCGGATGCGCCCTCCACGCCGGAGCTGAACTGGAAACTCGCGGAAGGCGAACCGCAGGCGGTCATGGAAAAGCTGAAGGCCCTGAAGCCGTTTTCCAGCGCAGCCCGCCTGCTGACCATCGACGGCGTGCGCGCCGAATTCAAGGATGGTTTCGGCCTGGCGCGGGCATCGAACACTTCGCCGGTGATCGTTCTGCGTTTCGAAGGCGACACGCCGCAGGCGCTGGCGCGCATACAAGAGGAATTCCGGGGAGTCCTGCAGCCCTTGAAGCCGGACGCTCCGCTACCCTACTAAGCGCGTTTCAGGCCGCCCAGCAACGCGGCCACCGGCCGCTCGCGCCGCTTGGCATGCGCAGCGGCCGGCTCTTCCGCCGCCTTGGGCACAGCCGCCGCAGTCGCCGGTTCGTAGGGCCGGGAGAAAATCGGATCGTGGGGTTTCTGCGGTGCTCTTGGCTGCGAGTGCTGCGGGATGCTGTGCTGCGATTTCTGCTCGGACGGGTGTTCGGGCCTGCGTTCGGCCTTCTGCGGCGGGCGGCGTTCCGACCGGCGTTGCGAACCCTGTCGCGGCCGTCCCGCATCCGCATTCTTGTGCCGGTGCGCCGCTTCAGAAGATTCCCCGCTCACCATCGTCGCCACGGTGCCCGCGTTCGCGAATCCCGGTACCAGGATGCGTTCCAGCTTCTTGTTGATCAGCTTCTCGATCGCCGCGAGCGCCTCGAGATCTTCCGGCGCCACCAGCGAGATCGCTTCGCCGGTCAGGCCCGCCCGGCCGGTGCGGCCGATGCGGTGCACGTAGTCCTCGGGCGAATGCGGGATGTCGAAGTTGATCACCTGCGGCAGGCTCTCGATGTCCAGCCCGCGGGAGGCGACGTCGGTGGCGACCAGCACCGTGGTCTTGCCGGTCTTGAACGCCTCCAGCGCCGCTTCACGCTCGGCCTGCGTCTTGTCGCCGTGGATGGCATCGACCTGGATGTGGTTGGCTCGCAGCTGGTGCGCCAGGCGGTTGGCGCCGATCCGGGTGCCGGTGAACACCAGCACCTGCTTGAGGCCGCGCGACTGGATCAGGTGGCACAGCAGTTCACGCTTCTTCTCGCGCGCGCAGGGATGCACCACGTGGGTGACGAGGTCGGCCGTGGCGTTGCGCGCCGCGATCTGCACCTCGGCCGGATTCTTGAGCAGCGATTTGGTCAGCTTGCGGATTTCGTCCGGGAAGGTGGCCGAGAACAGCAGGTTCTGCCTGACCGGCGGCAACAGCGCGATGATGCGCTTGATGTCGGGCATGAAGCCCATGTCCAGCATGCGGTCGGCCTCGTCGAGGATGAGGACCGAGACCTGGTTGAACATCACCGTCTTGTTGTGCACGTGGTCGAGCAGCCGGCCGGGCGTGGCGACCAGGACTTCCACGCCGCGCCGCAACTGCGCGATCTGCGCGTTCATGTCGGTGCCGCCGTAGACGATCGCGGTGCGGATCGGCATGTGCTTGGCATAGCCGCGGAAACTCTCCTCGACCTGGATCGCCAGTTCGCGCGTCGGCGCGAGGACCAGCACGCGTATCGGATGGCGGGCAGGCGATGCCGAGGTACTCGCATGAGGCGCCAGGAGCTGCAGCGTCGGCAACGCAAACGCGGCGGTCTTGCCGGTGCCGGTCTGGGCACCCGCCATGAGATCGCGGCCCGCGAGGACGAGAGGGATGGCTTGTTCCTGGATCGGGCTTGGCTGTTCGTAGCCCAGGTCTTTCACCGCTTGCAGCAGCGGCGGGATCAAGCCCAGTTTTTCGAAACCTGAGCTAATGACGTAATGCCTTGAAAACTAAAGAAGTCGGATTATACCCCTTTAGGGGCGCGTTTACGGCGAGATCACGAGCTGCGTTTGCGTGACCAAGGCCACCAGCTTGCCCGCCTCGCTGCGGATCGTGGTCTGGCAAACCACCGTGGTGCGGCCCTTGTGTACCGGGACGGCCTCGCCGGTCACCCGCGTGCCCATCGGCGCACCGCCGATGAAATTGGTCTTCGACTCGATCGTCGTAGTGCGCGCCCCCTGCGGCATGTTGAGGATCGCCGCCACCGCGCCCAGCGTGTCGGCAAACGCCATGATCGCGCCGCCGTGCAGGCTGTCGCCGATGGTGCACAGGTCCTTGCGCACGGCCAGGCGCGCCACCACCTTGTCGGGCGTCACGTCGGTGAACTCGATCCCGAGCAGGTCGGGCAGCAGGCCCTTGAAGCGTTCCCGCATCGACGCGGCGAAGTCCATCTCAGTTGATGGTGCGCCTGCTGCGCTCGGGCGGCGCTTCCTGCGGCTCGACGCCGGGAAGCTTCAGATCCATGTCCCAGTCGCTTTTCTTCACCGCCGCCTGCAGCAGGCGGCACACCGAATGCAGCAGCACCGGGTCGAGCGTGAGGGTGACGCCCTGGCCCTCGGTCGGATGCATCGCCACCACCGGGTGGCCGTTCGGGTCGTGGCCGGTCTGGATGCGGGCGAGCAGCAGCGGCTCCGCGCCCAGCGGCGTGGCGCGCGTGCTGTCGTCGTAGGGCTTGGAAAAATTCGCCTTCGACACCGCCTGCTCGTGTTCGATGTTGAGCAGCGCCTTGCGCGCCTCCGGGTTGGGCTGCGTGCGGATGCGCGGACTCGCCTCCTCGGCAAGCTTGACCAGCAGCGGCCAGAGCAGCTTCACGAACCGGCGCGTGAGCCACATGCGGACCTCGACCTTTTCGCTCGCCGCGATCAGCATCAGCAGGCGGTCCTGCTCGGCGGCGAAATCGATCTTGACCTGGTGCAGGCGCATGGGATGAGTCGAATTGTAGAATGCTTTGATGCTGAAAATCGTCCCGGCGGCCACGCCGCAAGATATCGAGGATGTCCGCATGCTGTTCGGCGAATACGCCGGCCTGGTCGCGGAAGCCCTGAGTTTCCAGAACTTCGACGAGGAACGGGTCGCCCTGCCGGGGGAATATGGCCCGCCTGGGGGCACCCTCCTGATCGCCCGCGACGGGGAGATGCCTGCGGGTTGCGTAGCGCTGCGGCGGCTGGATTCCCGCACCGGCGAGATGAAGCGGATGTACGTACGCGCGCAGCACCGGGGCAGCGGCCTGGGACGGCACCTCGCCGTCGAAGTGATCGAAGCGGCGAGGAAAGCGGGTTGCGCGCGCGTCGTGCTCGACACGCTGCCGAAGCTTGCGCCGGCGATTGCGCTCTACCGCGACCTCGGATTCCGGGAAACCGGGCCTTACCTGGCGTCGCCGACGCCGGGCGCGATCTGCTTCGAGCTCAAGTTTTCCTGATTTTTTCCAGCAAGGCGGTGCTGGAACGCTGGTGTTCGAAAGGAATCGAGACCACCCGTCCGCCGCGTCGCAGCGTTTCGACCGCGCCGACGATTTTTTCCGCCGGCCAGTCGCCCCCCTTGACCAGCACTTCCGGGCGCAGGATCTCGATCAGGGCCGCCGGCGTGTCCTCGTCGAACCAGGTGACCGCGTCCACTGCATGCAACGCCGCGACCAGCGCCGTGCGGTCCTCGAGTCCGTTGACCGGGCGCCCGTCGCCCTTGCCCAGCCGGCGCGCCGAGTCGTCGCCGTTCAGCGCGACCACCAGCGCGGCGCCCAGCGCGCGCGCCTGGGCGAGATAGGTGACGTGGCCGCGATGCAGGAGATCGAAAACGCCGTTGGTAAACACCAGCGGCCGCGGCAACGCCGCGGCCCAGCGCGCGGCCTCGGCGGGCGGGCGGATTTTTGCTTCGAATTCCGGGCGAGCAGCCGCGCTTATTTTTTTTGTTCCTCGGCCTTGGGCTTGGCTGGGGCCGGCGGCGCGCAGATGGCGTCGGTCAGCTTGCAGTATTCGAACACCTTCACGACCTTGCGCACCCCGCCGGTCGTGCGCGCGATCTCGACCGCATCCGCCGCCTCCTGCTCCGTGACGATGCCGAGCAGGTAGACGACCGAGGCCTCGGTGACCACCTTGATGCTCAGCACGTTGAATCTGTTGGCGTCGAGAAAGCGCGCCTTCACCTTGCCGGTGATCGTGGTGTCGCTCGCCCGCGAACTGAGGGAAGAGCCGCCGGCCACCTGCAGTTCGTTGGTCACGCCGCGCGCGTTGGCCACGCCGAGCGTGATCTTTTCAATCTCCGCCTTGGCTTTCTCGTCGGGCACCTCGCCGGTCAGCAGCACGTTCCGGTTGTAGGAGGTCACGTTGACGTGGACCCTGTCGCCGAAGCGCTCGGAAATCCGGTTGGTGACGCGCAGCTCGATGCCTTCATCCTCGACCTGCGTGCCGGTGGTGCGCCGGTCGACGGACGACATCACCGCAGTGCCCACGCCGACAGCTGCCACTCCTACGCAGCCGGAAAGCGCGCCGGTGACGAAAAGAACCGCGAGGGGAACCGCAATCGCGATCGGGAGTGAGGTTTTTTTCATTTTTGGGCTCCAAAGAGCTGGAAATCGATGCCGTCGCACAGGCAGTGCAGTACCAGCAGGTGCACTTCCTGGATGCGCATGGTGCGCGTGTGCGGCACGCAGACATGCACGTCGCCGGCACCAAGCGCCGCCGCCATCTTGCCGCCGCCGTTGCCGCTTAGAGCGACAATGTGCACGCCGAGTTCCCGCGCCGCGCGCATCGCCGCAACCACGTTGGCGGAATTGCCGGAGGTCGAGATCGCCAGCAGCACGTCCCCCTTGCGGCCGAGCGCGCGCAACTGCTTCTCGAACACCTGTTCGTAGCTGTAGTCGTTGCCGATCGAAGTGAGCGCGGAAGAATCCGTGGTCAGCGCAAGGCCGGCAAGCGGCGGCCGCTCGCGCTCGAAGCGGTTGACCAGCTCCGCGGCGAAATGCTGTGCGTCCGCGGCCGAACCGCCATTGCCGCAGGAAAGGATCTTGCCGCCCGCCTTGAGCGACGCGGCCATGAGCTCGATGCCGCGCGCGATCGGCGCCGACAGCGCCTTGCCGGCATCGGCTTTCAGCTTGGCGCTGTCGGCAAAATGCGACGCCAC
The DNA here is from genome assembly GCA_036560705.1 of Burkholderiales bacterium. Lineage (GTDB taxonomy): Bacteria > Pseudomonadota > Gammaproteobacteria > Burkholderiales > SG8-39 > RBG-16-66-20. The sequence goes on from DATBQR010000016.1 coordinate 29,317, forward strand.
CTGCGCTTCCAGCGATGCGCTGGGCGCGGCGTGCCCGGGGGCGTTTCCCGCTGCATTTTGCATCGGAGGATTTTACTCGATGTACACCTCGAACTCGATCCGGCGTGCCGGATTCGGATGCTCGGAGAGCTTGCTCACCCTCGCGTGCATCGGCGTGCCCCGGTCCAGTCCCCAGGCGAGCGCCGCATTCTCGCGCCGCGGCACGTAGCCGAGCCTGCGGCCGCGCCACTCGACGCGCACCGCATTCGCATCGAACGGATTGTCCGCTTCGCGCACCAGATCGAGCGCGTCGCCGACCTGCAGCCTCTCCCAGACCGCCGCGCCCTCGCCGTAACGGAACCCCGCGAGCGGCGAGCTCTGCACCAGCAGCTGGATACCCTGTGCCTGCGCCGGGAGTGCCAGAAGAAAGAACAGCAGACTAAGCAGCAAACGCATTGCGGATCCATTCAATCCGGCCGGCCTCGAGGGAGTCCAGCAGCAGCACGTCGAACCTGCAATCGGCGTCCGGCCGGCGCATCAGGTAGAGCCTCGCGGCGGCGATCAGGCGGGCCTGCTTGGCCGTTGTAACGCTCTCGGCGGCACCGCCGAAGCGCCCGTCGCTCCGGTAGCGCACCTCGGCGAACACCAGGGTGCCGCCCTCCTCGGCCACGAGGTCGATTTCGCCATGCCGGCAGCGCCAGTTGCGCGCCAGCACCCGCAGGCCGGCCTTGTGCAGGAGTTCCGCACACAGTTCCTCGGCTCGCGCGCCGGCCCGGTTCATGGCAGTCTTAACGATCCGCCGCCGAACAAGGTTGACCCGCCTTTGACCTCGAATTTGCCGCCCCCCTCCGGAACGCTCTACGTCGTCGCTACGCCGATCGGCAATCTCGCCGATTCCAGCCCCCGCTCCATCGACATCCTGCGCGCGGCCGACGTCATTGCCTGCGAGGACACCCGCACCTCGCGCACGCTGCTCGCGCACCACGGCATCGCGGCGCGAACTGTCGCGCTGCACGCGCACAACGAACGCGAGGCAGGCGGAAAACTGCTGCGCGCGCTGCGAGAGGGAAGCAATGTCGCGCTGGTGAGCGACGCGGGAACTCCGGGAATCTCGGATCCGGGCGCGCTGCTGGTGGCCGCTGCGCACCGCGAAGGACTGCGCGTGGTTCCGCTGCCCGGGCCGAACGCCGCGATTGCCGCGTTTTCCGCCTCGGGGTTTACCTCCGAAAGCTTTCAATTCGTGGGCTTTCTTTCCACAAAAAAAAATAATCCATTCCAGGAGCTGGACGTCCCCTGGCCGGTGATCTTCTACGAAGCGCCGCACCGCGTGCTCGAGACTGTTGCGGCGCTGCTCGAACGCTTCGGGCCGGCGCGCGAGCTGGTGATTGCCCGCGAGATCAGCAAGAAGTTCGAGGAAGTCGCGCGCATGCGGCTGGAAGCGGCGCCCACGTGGCTCTCCGGCGGGCCGCACCGCCGGCAGGGGGAATTCGTCCTGGTGCTGGGCCCGGGCGAGGAAAGACCTCCGCAACAGGCGGAAGGCGAGCGGGTTCTCGGCCTGCTAATGGAAAAAATGCCGGCCAGCGAAGCGGCGAAACTCGCCGCGCGGATCAGCGGGGTCCCCAGGAAAGCGTTGTATGCGCTGGCGGTGAAGCGATCCAAGTAAAGCAAAGCGAACCACGTAAAATCCGCCTCATGGACCGATTCACCATCACGCGCCCCGACGACTGGCACCTGCACCTGCGCGACGGGCCGGCGATGGCCTCGGTGCTGGGCGACAGCGCGTCGCGCTTCGGGCGCGCCATCATCATGCCGAACCTGAAGTCGCCGGTGCGCACCACCCAGCAGGCGCTGCACTATCGCGAACGGATCCTCGCGGAATTGCCGGACGGCTCCGCCTTCGATCCGCTCATGACGCTCTACCTTACCGACGACACGCCGCCCGAGGAGATCGCCCGCGCCAAGCTGTCCGGCCGCGTGCACGGCGTCAAGCTGTATCCGGCCGGCGCCACCACGCACTCGGATGAGGGCGTAACGCGCATCTCGCGCTGCTTCGCGGCGCTGGAGAAGATGGAGCAGCTCGGCCTGCCGCTGCTGATCCACGGCGAAGTGACCGATCCGGCGGTGGACGTCTTCGATCGCGAGAAGGCGTTCGTCGACGAGGTGCTCGGGCCGATCGTCGAGCGGTTCCGGAACATGAAGGTGGTGCTCGAGCACGTCACCACGCGCGACGCCGTGCAGTACGTCGAGGTCACCGGTCCCAACGTCGCGGCGACGATCACGCCGCACCACCTGCTGCTCAACCGCAACGCGCTGTTCCTCGGCGGCATCCGCCCGCACCACTATTGCCTGCCGGTGCTCAAGCGCGAGGAGCACCGCGAGGCGCTGGTCGAGGCCGCGATCTCCGGCAACCCGAAGTTCTTCCTCGGCACCGACAGCGCGCCGCATTCGCGCGAAACGAAGGAAGCCGCCTGCGGCTGCGCCGGCGTGTACAACGCGCACGCCGCGATCGAGCTCTACGCCGCGGCGTTCGAGGAGGCCGGCGCGCTGGACAGGCTGGAGAACTTCGCCAGCCGCTTCGGCGCCGAGTTCTACGGCCTGCCGCTCAACAAGGACACCATCACGCTGGTGCGCAAGGAGTGGACCGTGCCGAAGACCCTGCCCTTCGGCAAGGAAAAACTGGTGCCGCTGCGCGCGGGCGAAACGGTGCCGTGGAAGCTGGCCTGAAAACGGGGCCCGGCCTGGTTTCCTGCGCCCACCCGATTTTTGATTCGGTAAGGTTCTGGTTCGAGAGGCTGAACGATTTTTCTCTCGAGAGTTTCAACCGACTGGCAGAAGAATCAAAAATCACGACGGAAAGCGGCAAGCCCATCCGCTTTGTTCCGCCCTCGGCTTCCGATCCCTATTACGAAGTTCACGTTTACGAGACCGGGCGCGTGCAGACCCGCCCCGACAACAGGCACGATCTGTTCAACGCGCTTGCCTGGCTCTCGTTCCCGAAAACGAAGGCGCGCGTCAACGCGATGCATGCAGCGGAGATCCCGCGGGAACGGGAGAACGGCGGCGGCAGGCGCGGGCGGCTGCGCGACCTGCTTACCATCTTCGACGAGGGCGGCGCCATCGTGGTTTGCGGCGGGGCGGTTGCGCAGCTAGTGCGCGAAGCAAGGTGGCGCGAGCTGTTTGTCGAGCGCCACCGCGATTTCCGCATCGTCGTGATCGGACACGCGGTGCTGGAGCAGGCCCTCGCGCCGCACCCCGGCATCACCTGCAAGGTGGTATTCGCCGAGCCGGGATCCGATCTCGACACGCAGGCCGCAAGCTGGCTCGCGACCGAAGGCAAGTCGCCCCGCGACCTGCCGCCGCTGCCGGTCTTCGGCTATCCGGGCTGGTTCGAGGGGAGCGGCAAGCCGGGCTTTTACTCGGACGAGCGGTACTTTCGTCCGCCACGGCACGCCAATGCGCAAGTGCGTTCCTGTTAACATGCTCTCGGGAGTCGGCCAGGCAGTCGCTGTACCGCAAGGTGCAGAGGAAAGTCCGGGCTCCGTAGAGCGGGATGCGGGCTAACGACCCGGCGTGGCGACGCGACGAATAGGGCCACAGAGACGAGTCCCAGCCGCAAGGCTGGGGGTGAAACGCGGCAACCTCCATCCGGAGCAACACCAAATAGGCAAGCAGGGCGACGAGGGCAACTTCGGCGCTGGAGGCCGGCTCGGTCGGGCTTGCGGGTAGGTGGCTTGAGCCCTTGAGCAATCAAGGGCCTAGAGGAATGACTGTCGGGGGGCCCCTCTTCGGAGGGTCTCCCGCCACAGAACCCGGCTTACCGGCCGGCTCCCATTTTCCGCGTCAGATTGTGTGCGACAACGGGATAAATCCACTTGCCCTTACGCCGGGCAGGCAGGGATAATCGTCCAGCTAAGCACCCCCCATGCACGCCCGCCTCAATCAGAACGACGTCGCGAACCTGATCAACGTTGAAGACGCTGACCAGGTCCGGGATGCCGTGATCGCGCTGTTCGCCGCCCGCTATCCCGGGGCCGACCTGGCGCCGCTTGCCCGCGCTTTCGATGACGTGAAGGCGCTGTTCGAAGGCCACTACCCGGGCTATCTCCGCTGCGACACGCTGTATCACGATGCCCGCCATACGCTGGACATGACCCTGGCGATGGCGCGGCTGGTGGAAGGCCACGACCGGGCGCTCCCCGGCGCCGAGCGGCTGGGCGCGCGCCGCGCCGTGCTGGGCGTGGTGCTCGCCCTGCTGCACGACTCGGGCTACATGCGCCGCGTCTCCGAATCCGAGGTCGAGAACGGCGCCGTATTCACCAAGGTGCATGTCAGCCGCAGCGCCGATTTCCTCTCTCGCTACCTGCCCACCATCGGCTTCGGTGCCGAGGCGGAAACGGCGGCCCGCCTGGTGCATTTCACCGGCTACGAAATGGACGTGGACGACATCAAGGTGTCGGAACCGAAAGACCGGCTGCTCGGCTACATGGTCGGCACCGCCGACCTGATCGGTCAGATGTCGGATCGCATGTATCTGGAGAAATGCCGCGAGTTTCTCTACCAGGAATTCGTGCTGGGCTCGATCGCGCGCGAGCAGCTTCCCGACGGGCGCGAAATCGTGCGCTACTCGTCGCCCGAGGACCTCATCTACAAGACGCCCGGCTTCTACGAATACGTCGCGCGCGACCGCATCAACCGCAAGCTTGGCGCGGCCGACCGCTGGGCCGAAGCGCATTTCGACGGCCCGAACCTCTACCAGGCGGAAATCGACAGCAACATGAGCTACCTGCGCGAAGCGATCGAAAGCGCGGACCTCAACCGCCTGCGCCGTACCTGCTACTCGCTGTCCAGCCGGCACATTAAAGCCGCCTGAGTTTGTGGGGTTTATCACACCCCGCTGAATTTTCTGCCCTTTTTGCCATTTGCCCACTTGTCGGTGGGGGTATCGGCGTGGCAAAAGCAGGGCATGACACTTTCTGACAAGCTGCCTAACGGCGCCAAGCCGGCGCCGGCTCTCGCCCGCCTGCTGTCGGACAGCGCGCTCAGCCGCGCCGCCCTGGCGGCCTGCGGCTTCCCCGTTGCGCTCGCCGACGCAACCGCGAAAGGCCGCCCGTTCACCTACGCCAATCCGGCCTTCGAATCGTTCTTCGGCTACCGCGCCGACGAGGTCGTCGGCCGCCCGGCGATCACGCTGCTGTTTCCTGAAGACGAAACGGCATCGAGCATGTTCAACGAGGCGCCAGCGCGGGTGCACATGCGCGCCCGGCGCAAGGACGGCTCGGCAGCGGAGGTCGAACTGTCCATCGGCATGGTGCACGGCGTCGACGGGCGCCTGACCCACTGGGTGCTCGCCTTCGCCGACCGCGGCGAAATCGAGCGCATGCGCGAAGAACTGCGCGTGCTGAGGGCAATAGCTGCCGCTCCGTAGAAATCGGGGTCAGAGCCCGATTTCTGGACAATTCCCGAAGGACAGAAGAATCGGTCTCTGACCCCGATTTGTATCAGCCGCCGCCGTAGAGGTAGTTCGGCAGCCACAGCGTCATTCCCGGCCAGATATACATGAAGACCATGCAGATGATCACGATGATCATGTACGGCATCATGCCGGCGAATATCTGGTTCAGCGTGACGTGCTTGGGTGCGACGCCTTTCAGGTAAAACGCCGACATCGCCACCGGCGGGCTGAGGAACGCCGCCTGCAGGTTGACGAACACCAGCGTGCCCCAGAGGATCGGGTCGATCTGGAAGTGCTTCAGCAGCGGCAGGAAGATCGGCACGAAGATGACGATGATCTCGGTCCATTCCAGCGGCCAGCCGAGCACGAATATGATCGCCTGCGACAGGATCATGAACTGGATCGGCGTCATGTTCAGGCTCAGCACCCAGGTCTCGACCAGCTGCTGCCCGCCCAGAATCGCGAACACCCCGGAAAACAGCGCCGAGCCGATGAACAGCCAGCACACCATGGCGGTGGTCTTGGCGGTGAGGAACACCGACTGCTTCATGCGTTCCCAGCTGAACGTGCCGGCCTGCAGCGCCAGTATGAAGGCCCCCGCGGAGCCGATCGCCGCCGATTCGGTGGCGGTGGTGATCCCGAAAAGGATCACGGCAAGGACCACGATGGTGAGGATTCCGAGCGGCATCACCGACGAGATCAGCAGCTTCAGCAGCTCGAAAGACTCGGCCTCCAGCTTCCAGTAGTACCAGAGCAGAAGCAGCGCGGTCGCCGCCACGGTCAGCCAGAAATAGGTGAAGAATCCCTGCGGCGGGCCGGATTCCGACGGCGCAGCCGCGCCTTGCTTGAGAAACTCCGGCGTGCCGACCTGTTCCACGCCTTCCGCCTCCTGCGGCTGGTCGGAACTGGCGTCGCTCTCGGCGCTGCCCAGTTCCTGCGGCTTGTCCTGATCCGCCGGCGAGGCCGTGGCGGGGGACGCCTGCTGCTGCCTGATCACCATGCCCGCGGTCGCCTGGGTATCTGCCTGCTGGTGGATCACCACATACCACCAGATTCCCCACAGCGTTACCGCCGAAAGAATGACCGGGAACAGCGCGGCAAGAAGGTTCTTCCAGATCACCGCATAAGACAACCGGCGGCCGTCGTTCTCGATGGCGAACGCCTTGCCAGGCATGACCGCCGCAAGCAGCAACCCGACCATCATGTTGCGCGAGTAGGCCTGGGCGAATTTCCGCACCCACTCGGACACCGGCACTTTCTGCTGTTCCGGCGGCAGGGGCGGCGCGATCTTGGGGTTGATCAGCGCCCAGCCGATGATGTACACGAGGTACAGGAACGACAGGAAGAAGCCGGGAAACATCGCCGACGCATACAGCTTGACCACCGACTGCCCGGCCACCGCCGCGTAGACGATGATCATGACGGAGGGCGGGATCAGGATGCCCAGCGTCCCGCCCGCGGTGATGACACCCGAAGCCAGCTTCACGTCGTACCCGGCCTTCAGCATCGGATTGAACGCGATCACGCCCATCAACACCACGACGGCCCCCACCAGGCCGCTGGCGATGCCCCAGAACGTGCACACGATCAGCGTGGCGACGGCGAGCGAGGCGGGCACGCGGCGGAACGCGAGCTGGATGCTGTAGAACATCTTGTCCACCAGCGCCCCGCGTTCCATCACGTATCCCATCAGCACGAACAGCGGGATCGAGATCAGCGTGTCGTTGTTCATCGCCCCGTAGGTACGCTCGACCATCAGGTCGAAGACGCGGTTGTCCAGCCAGGGGTGCGACGGGTCGTAGAGCGCGATGTAGCCGAAGACCATCCCCAGCCCCATCAGGGTGAACGCCGTCGGAAAGCCCATCATGATCACGATCACGATGAGCGCGAGCATGGTCAGCCCGAGTGCCGGATCGCTCATTTGCCTTCCCCCTTTGGATGCCGTCCGACCTCTTCGACGGCCCGGTCGCCGAGGCCGCGCGCGTGCGCGGCGTCGTCGATCTCGTGGACGCTTTCGATCGCCCGCTTGCGCGATTCCTCGTCCACGTAGGTGCTGCCGGCGAGCTGCTGCTCGACGACATCGATTTCCTCGGCGTCCTTAAGGCGCTCGGGCCACTCGCCGGTCTTCAGGCATACGATGCAGCGCACGATCTCGGCCACGCCCTGGATCAGCACCAGCACGCCGGCGATCGGGATCACGGTCTTGAACGGGTAGACCGCCGGTCCGTTCGAAGTCACGTTCGAGTGCTCCTGGATGCGCCACGAGTCGCCCGCGTAGTCGATGCCCGCCTTGATCAGGGCGATGACGCCGGGAAGAAAGAACAGGATGTACAGGATCAGGTCCAGCGTCGCCTGGGTGCGCGGCTTCATCGAACCATAGAGGAAGTCGCCCCTGACGTGGGCGTCCTGCGCCAGCGTGTAGGCGCCGCACATCATGAACAGCGTGCCGTACATCATGTTGGTGGCGTCGAATATCCACGCCGTGGGCATGTTGAGGATGTAGCGCTTGAACACCTCGACGCAGACCGTGGTCATCAGCAGGATGATCAGCCAGGCAACCGCCTTGCCGGCCCAGGTACTGATGTGGTCGGCCGTAAGAAGAAATTTCTGAATGTTCATAATTTGGTGCGGCTAGTCCGTGGCGGAAAACCGGCTGAAAAAATGAGGCACCACTCTGGCCATGCGCCCGAGTGGTGCCTCGCTTGGATCGACCAGGATCAGGCTTTCTTCGGCGCGGCCTTGCCGAAATAGTGGTTGTAGGCCATGGCGCGGTTGACGACCACGTCCTGCTCCCACTTCACCGCACGCTCGGCGAACTTCTTCTGCGATTCGGTGATTTCCTTGACCAGCGGGGTGCTCATCTTCTTCTCGAGCGCCTGGTCGTAGGCAACCAGTTCCGCCTGCAGCACCGAGGCGGGCGTCTTGTAGAACTTGACCTTGTCGACGGTCTGCAGCGTGATGTAGTCCTGCGAGTTGCGGTCGATCGCCTTCCACATCATGTTCGCCGACGCCGCGTCGACGGCGCTGGCGATGATCGCCTTCATCTTCCCGGGCAGCGCGTCGTACTTGGTCTTGTTGAAGGTGATCTCGAGCTGCTCGGCGTTCTGGTGGTAGCTCTGCAGCATGCACACCTTGGACACGTCGGCGAAGCCGAGCGCGCGGTCGGAAGACGTGTTGTTGAATTCCGCGGCATCCAGCAGGCCACGGTCGATCGCGGGGACGATCTCGCCGCCCGGCAGCGCGTTGACCGCGGCGCCCATGGCGGTGAAGACGTCGATCGAAATGCCGACCGTGCGGAATTTCAGGCCCTTGAAGTCCGCGGGCTTGGTGATCGGCTTCTTGTACCAGCCCAGCGGCTGGGTATAGAGCGGCGCGTAGGGGAACGAAACCACATTGCCGCCGATCGACGCATACAGCTTCTCCAGCAGTTCCTTGCCACCGCCCCACCTGTGCCAGGCGAGCAGCATGTTGGCGTCCATGCCGTAGGCCGGGCCCGAACCCCAGAGCGCGAGCGCGTTGCTCTTGCCGTAGGAGTAGACCAGCACGCCGTGGCCGCCGTCGAGGGTGCCCTTGGACACCGCTTCCAGCAGGCCGAACGCCGGCACCACCGCGCCCGCGGGCAGCACTTCGATCTTCAGGTCGCCGCCGGTCATGTCGTTGACGATCTTGGCGTAGTCGAGCGCGTACTCGTGGAAAATGTCTTTCGACGGCCATGTGCTCTGGAAGCGCATGCTGATCGGGCCCTGGGCCTTCGCGATCATCGGGAAGCCGAGGGTCGCCGCGCCAGCCGTTGCCGCTGCCGCGCCCGACAGGAACTTGCGGCGCGAAGCGATGGATTTCTCTTTCTGATTATTCATTTGGTGCCTCCTCCCAGGAAGTTTGCTCTAGCTCGGGGCGACGCCCCGCCGGACAAGCCTCGCGATTCTACTCTGCCGTTCGCGCGCGCCGCAAGGCAACTTCACGATGTGAAATGAAATCGCCGCGCCGCGGAATAGAATCCAGCCTCAACTGTGGGAACGGGGGGTGGGGCGTGGAGCCAGGCAGCGCAGTCGAGGTCGCCAAGCAGGTGCTGGTCGTGTTCGGAGCCATCCTCGCCACCGGAACGCTGAGCGGGCTGGTCGCGCAGAAAACCGGGATCCCGGACGTCGCGGTGTTCCTGATCGCCGGCATGCTGCTGGGCCCGGAGGCCGCCAATCTGGTGCATGTCGGCGCCGATTCGACGCTCAACCAGCTGATCCTGATTTTCGGCTCTTCCTACATCCTGTTCGACGGCGGCGCCTCGCTGCGCCTCAAGGTAATGAAGGAGGTCTGGATCACCATCGTCGTGATCTCCACCGCCGGGGTCGTCATCACGGCGCTCATCACCGGGTACGTCGCGCACCTCGTTCTCGGGGTGCCGCTGATCGTGGCGATGCTGCTCGGCGCGACGCTCGCCTCCACCGACCCGGCGACGCTGGTGCCGATCTTCAAGCAGGTGCGCGTACGGGAACGCGTGGCGCAGACCGTGATGTCGGAATCGGCGTTCAATGACGCCATGGGCGCGATCGCCACCTTCACCGTGCTCGGCATCGCCATGGGAACGGGCGAGTTCTCGCTTGGCGCGGCCGGTTTCAAGCTGGGTAAGGACCTGCTGCTCGGCATCGTCGCGGGAGGCGCGCTCGGCTACCTGGCCGCGCTGCTGATCGCGCACGAGAAATGGGATTTCCTCGCCGAGTACGCGCCGGTCGTGACCCTCATGGCGGTGATCGGCGCCTACATGGCGGCGGACGGGCTGGCCGCCTCGGGCTTCATGGCGGTATTCGTGTTCGGCATCGTCGTCGGCAACAAGGACGCCTTCGGCTTTGCCATGGAAGCGGACGAGGAGCGCCGGCTGTCGGAGTTCGTGGCGACCACCGCGCTCGTCATGCGCATGTTCATCTTCATCCTGCTCGGCACCCAGGTGGATTTCAGCCTGATGAACCGCTATCTCGCCGGCGGGGCCACCGTCATCGCGGTGTTCATGCTCGTCGCCCGGCCGGTGACGGTTTTCCTGTGCGCGTTGCCGGACCGCCGCGCGCGCTGGACGCTGCAGGAACTGCTGTTCATGTGCTGGACGCGCGAGACCGGGGTCATCCCGGCCGCGCTCGCGGGCATGCTGGTCGGCATGAAGGCGCCGGGCGCCGAGATGATCGCCTCAGTCACCTTCATCGCGGTATTGATGACCATCCTGATACAGGCGCCGACGACGCGCTGGCTTGCCGGGCGGCTGGGCCTGCTGGAGGAACGCTAGGGCCCGGAGGGCGGTCGCGCCCATAGCGCGCTGGCCTCGCGCACCACGTCCGGCAGCGAGCCGGAGGCGGCGAGCCGCGAACGCAGCCAGCCCGCGTCCGAGTCTCCGCGCCGCACGCCGTCCGCGAGCTCCCGCACGGCCTCCACGCACCCCAGCCGCGCCGCGTGCGGCATCACCGCCGCCGCGGTATCGAGGACGTCGGCGCCGATGTCCTTCTTCCTGCGCTCGAAGGGGTCGACCATTTGACCGAGGCAGCCGAAACGGCAGGCCTCGAAGCGGTTGAACGCGTTGACCTGGTAGACCGCCGGCGACGGCGAGCGCGTGCGCTCCGCGAGCAGCCAGGCGGCGAGCGCCTGCGCATAGCCCGCAAGCAGCGCCGCGCGGCGCACCGTGAGCGGCGTGTCGCAGACGCGGATCTCGATGGTGCCGTATTCGGGCTTGGGGCGGATGTCCCAGTAGAAATCCTTCATGCCTTCGACGATGCCGTAGCCGCGCATGGTTTCGAAGTATTCGAGAAACGCCGCCCAGTCCGGCACGAAAGGCATGTGCCCCGAGAGCGGAAAAGCGCTTACTGCCGTGAGGCGCGAGGACTGGAAGGACGTGTCCTCGCCCTGGGAAAAGGGCGACGAGGCCGACAGCGCGATGAAGTGCGGCATGTAGCGCGTCAGCATGTGCACCAGGTACACCGCCTCGTCGCCGCTCGCGCAGCCGAGGTGGATGTGCTGGCCGAACACGGTGAACTGCTTGGCGAGGTAGCCGTAGCGCTCCGTCACCGCCTGGAAGCGCGGGTCCGGGTAGACGCGCCGCTCGGCCCAGTCGTGGAACGGATGCGCGCCGCCGCCGCAGACGCCCAGGTTCAGCACGCCCGCGGCCTCGCACACCGCGGCGCGCTGCGCATGCAGTTCGGCGAGCGCACCCGCGAACGAGGCCTGGATCGAACTGTTCAGCTCGATCATGCTGAGCGTCACCTCGGGCTTGACCGCGCCCGGGACTTTCATCTTCGCCAGGCGCTCGATCAGGTCGCCCGCCTCGTGCGCCAGGTCGCGGTCGTGGGCGCGCACCAGCTGGAGCTCGATCTCGATGCCGAGGCTGAGGCTTTGCGAGGGGCCGAATTCCATGTCAGGCTTCAGGGTGCGTTTCGCCGGCGTGCTTCAGGGCGAACTGCGTGGCGAGCGGCCCGATGATCTCGAGCACCGCCACCGCCGAGAGCACGACCGCGGCGAGTTCCCCGCCAAAACGCGGATAGAGCGCGGCCGTGTCGTAGACCATCACCACCGCGAGCCCCGACATCGGCAGCAGCGACAGCGACAGCAGCCCGGCGCCGCCGGCGCGCAGCCCCGACAGGCGCCCCAGCGAGAGGATCGCCACCGCCTTGCCGAGGAAACGCACGACGACGAACACCGTGGTGACCGCGGCGACGGTCCCCAGTCCGCCGAAATCGAGGCTGGCGCCGGAGAGGACGAACAGGACCACGAACAACAGCTGGCCCGCATGCCCGAACCGCAGCGGCAGCAGCACGTGGTCGTAGTCGAGATTGCGGGCCAGCATGCCGAGGGTCAGCAGGGCCACGACCACCGGAACATTCGCGGTGCGCGCAAGACCCACTACCAGCACCAGCAGCGCCACCAGCAGGATGAACTGGCGGTCCTCGCGCTTGCCGAGCCACTTGGCGACCCCGAGCAACAGCTGGCTGCCGACGAAGCCAAGCAGCGCGGCTCCGCCAAGAAGGTACAGCGGGTGCAGGATCGCCGAGCGCCAGCCGGTTTCATGCTCCAGGTGCACCAGCGGCATGAACAGCATCAACGCGACATAGGCGAACACGCAATTGACCGCCGTAAACAGCAGCATGCGTTCGGTGATCTGGCCCGAAGCCCGCAGTTCGTGGGAAACCACCATCACCACCGCGGGCGAGGTCGCAGTACCGACCGCCGCGGCGCAGGCGGCCAGCAGGGGCGCATGGTCGAAATAGCGCAGGCCGGCGTAAATGGCGAAGAACGCTCCGAGGCTCTCGCCGACGGCGGCGACCGCGAGCCAGCGGTTGCGGCCCAGCCAATCCAGGTCGAAGCGGTGGCCGAGTTCGAACATGATGAGACCGAGCGCGAGATCAACGAACACGCGCGTGCCGGCGAGCAGCGGCGCGTGCACAAGGTCGAACACATGTGGGCCGCAGGCGACGCCGACGAGAACGTAGCCGGTGACGCGCGGCAGCGCGACGAAGCGGTGCAGCGCCTCTCCCCCGAGGAGGCCGGCGCCAAGCAGCCCGCCGAACAGGACGAGGTCGCCGAGGGCAGGGGGCCAACCGGGCAGGAACCACAGCAGATCCGACATTCCGCACCCTCCTCGTCGCCCGATCGGCGCGGCCTTAAGCAAGGACGCGGAGAGGGCGTCAGACTTGCGGGAGCAAGGCCCGGTTTCCGACGCTGCCAGTCCTGCCGGACGCGCATTTGGCGCTGGCGCGACCTGCTTCAGCGCATAGAATTATGCCTTACGCAGCGGCCATCGCGCGGCCGCCGCGATGTCTCCGGCCCCCGACGATGCGACTATCGCTTCGCTTCATCATTCCACTGGCGCTCGCTCTGGGTGCGATCGCCTACGGCGTGGTCCCGCTGGTGGATGATTTGACCCTCAAGTGGTTCATGCGCGATCTCGACATCCGCGGCAAGCTGATCGCCGGCGCGGCGCGCGAGCCCCTTGTCGAGATGCTCACCGACAAGACCCGCGACAAGGTGCGCCTGCAGCGTGTCCAGGATTTCTTCGCCCGCGTGCTGCAGGACGAACGCCTGTTCGCGGTCGGCTTCTGCGATGCCGCCGGCAAACTCGTGTACCGCACGCCCGCCCTGCCGAAGGACATCGGCTGCCGCAAGCCGGGATCGCCGCCGGAGGAAGCCGGGCGGATCATCCATCACCCGAGCGGACCGCTGCACGTCGCCGAAAGCCCGGTCTCCGTCGACGGACAGATACTCGGCGACCTGCTGATCGTGCACGATATGAGCTTTGTCGAGCGGCGCAGCGCCGACACCAAGAAATATGTCGTCTATCTCTTTGCTGCCATTGGCGCGGTGATCGCCCTGATTACCGTCGTCATCGCGGAGCTGTCGTTCCGCGGCTGGATGGCCGGCATCAAGGCGCTGATTCGCGGGCAGTCGCTCGCGCTCTCCCCGGAACCCAAGGCGCGCGAACTGCGGCCGATCGCGCGCGACTTGGAAGCGATGGTGCGCGAACTCGAAGGCGAACGTCGCATGCGCGACGAGTCGCAAATCAGCTGGACAGCGGAAAACCTGCGCGGCATCCTGCGCGAAGATCTGAAAGGCGACGAAATCCTGATTGTCTCCAACCGCGAGCCCTACATTCACATACAGAGGGACGGGAAGGTTGAAGTACAGCGCCCGGCCAGCGGCCTGGTCACGGCGATGGAACCCGTGCTGCGGGCCTGCTCGGGCACCTGGATCGCGCACGGATCGGGAAGCGCGGACCGCGACGTCGTGGACGCCCAGGACCGCGTCATGGTTCCGCCGGAGAAACCCGCCTACCGCATCCGCCGGGTCTGGCTAAGCCGGGAGGAGGAAGCCGGGTATTACTACGGCTTCGCCAACGAAGGACTGTGGCCTCTGTGCCACATCGCCCATACGCGTCCGGTGTTCCGCGCCTCCGACTGGGAGCACTACCGTACCGTCAACCAGCGCTTCGCGCAGACCGTGGTGCAGGAAACGCGCACCGACAATCCGATCATTCTGGTGCAGGATTATCACCTTGCGCTGGTGCCGCGCCTGATCCGCGAACGCCTGCCGCAGGCGACGATCATCGCTTTCTGGCACATCCCTTGGCCGAATCCGGAAGCGTTCGGCGTCTGCCCGTGGCGCGCCGAGCTGCTCGAGGGCCTGCTGGGCTCTTCCATCGTCGGGTTCCACACCCAGGTCCACTGCAACAACTTCTTCGACACCGTGGACCGCACGCTGGAAGCCCGCGTCGATCGCGAGACTTCCAGCATCCACTATGGCGGCGACCCCACCGAGGTGAGACGCTATCCGATCTCGATCGAGTGGCCGCCCGCGCCGCTGGCGACGCAGCCGCCGGTACCGGAATGTCGTTCGGCGGTGCGCATGGCGCTCGGCTTGAAGCCGGAGGTCTATCTGGGCGTCGGCGTCGACCGCCTGGACTACACCAAAGGCATACTCGAGCGCTTCGCCGCCGTCGAACGCCTCCTCGAGCTCGAGCCGCAATGGATCGGGCGCTTCGCTTTCCTGCAGGTCGCCGCCCCCTCGCGTTCCAGCATCGAGGAATATCAGAGCCTGGACGCCCGCGTGCGCTCGGCGGCGACGCGCATCAACGACCGTTTCGGATCGGCCGGCTACCAGCCGATCGTGCTCAAGATAGAGCACCATGACGCCGACCGGATCTACACCCTTTACCGCGCATCGGACCTGTGCTTCGTTTCGAGCCTGCACGACGGCATGAACCTGGTCGCCAAGGAATTCGTGGCCGCGCGCGACGACGAGCGCGGCGTGCTGGTGCTGTCGCAGTTCACTGGGGCGGCGCGCGAACTGTCCGAAGCCCTGATCGTCAATCCCTACGACACGGAACAATGCGCGGCGGCCCTGCGGGTGGCCCTAACCATGCCGCCGGACCAACAGCGCCATCGCATGCGCAGCATGCGCAGCCTGATCCAAGAGTTCAATGTCTATCGCTGGGCCGGGCGAATGCTGCTCGACGCGGCGCGCATGCGCAACCGCCGGCGCGTTTCCGGCCCGCGCAATGCCGCCAGGGTCATCGATCTGCGGCGCGCATGATGACGCGCCGCATGCCGCCATTCGCGGCGGATTGGGCCTTTTTTCTCGATATCGACGGCACACTGCTTGAATTCGCGGCGCGTCCGCAGGAAGTCCGCGTGGAAAGCGCGCTGCTCGGCCTCCTGGCGGGGCTGCACTCGGCCACGGGCGGCGCGCTCGCGCTGGTCAGCGGCCGTTCGGTGGAAGACATCGACCAGCTGTTCGCGCCGATCGCGTTTGCCGCGGCCGGCCAGCATGGCACCGAGCGCCGCGCCGCCGACGGCACGGTCCGTCGCCACGCGCCGCCGCTGCAGGAACTCGGCCGCGCCTGCGCGCAAATCGTGCGGTTGACTGCGGCCCACTCCGGCCTGGTGTTCGAGAACAAAGGCATGGCGCTTGCGCTGCATTACCGCCTTGCGCCGGCGCTGAGAGCCCTGGCGGAACGCGAAATGCGCGCCATCGCCGCCGACCTGGGCGACGGGTTCGAGCTGCAAGGCGGAAAATTCGTCATCGAGATCAAGCCGAGCGGCAAGAACAAGGGCAGCGCCATCGCCGAGTTCGCCGCGGAGGCGCCGTTCGCCGGCCGCCGGCCGGTGTTCATCGGCGACGACCTCACCGATGAACCGGGCTTCGAGGTGGTCAACCGCCTCGGCGGCCACTCCGTGAAGGTCGGTCCCGGCATTACACGGGCGCGCTGGCACCTCTTCGACGCCGTCGCGGTGCGGCGCTGGCTCACCGACTACGCTGGGCAATTCGCTCCCAGCGCGACGCGAGCGACGCAATGAACGGCCTCGACCTCGGCATCGTCGGCAACGCCAACATCAACGCGCTGATCACCGCCACCGGCGAGATCTGCTGGGCGTGCATGCCGCGGGTGGACGCCGACGCCGTGTTCTGCTCGCTGCTGCGCGAGCGCGGCGGCGAGCAGGATTTCGGTTTCCTTGCCGTGGACCTCGAAGGCATGGCGCGCGCCGAGCAGGAGTACCTGCCGCACACGCCGGTGCTCGTGACGCGCCTTTTCGACGCCGGCGGAGGGGTGGTCGAGATCACCGACTTTGCCCCGAGATTCCGCCAGTTCGGCCGGCTGTTCAGTCCGAGCCAGCTGGTGCGAGCGGTCCGGCCGCTCGCGGGCAGCCCGAGACTGCGGCTGCGGGTGCGGCCGGCGCTCGACTACGGCCGCGCGCGCCGCCAGACCACCTGGGGCTCCAATCACGTGCGCTACCTGGGACCCGATTTCGTCGTCCGCCTGACCACCGATGGCTCGATCACGGCGATTCTCGAGGAAACGCCGTTCGTGCTGCGCGAGCCGTTCGCGTTGATCCTGGGATCGGATGAAACGCTTCAGGGCTCGGTGGCGGAGGTCGCCCGGCGCTTCCTGGAACAGACGGTCGACTACTGGCAGGATTGGGTGCGCGACCTGCTGATCCCGTTCGAGTGGCAGGAGGAGATCATCCGCGCGGCGATCACGATCAAGCTCGCCGCCTACGACGACACCGGGGCGATCATCGCGGCGCCGACCACTTCGATCCCGGAGGCCGCGGCAAGCGGACGCAACTGGGACTACCGCTACTGCTGGCTGCGCGACGCCTATTTCGTGGTCAACGCCCTGAACCGGCTGAACGCCACGCGCACGATGGAGCGCTATCTCGGCTACATCATCAACGTCGCTTCGCGTGGCGACGGCGCGCTGCAGCCTGTCTACCGGGTGAGCGGCAGTCCGGAGGTCGATGAACACGAAGTGCCGACCTTGCCCGGTTATCGCGGCATGGGTCCGGTGCGCGTCGGCAATCAGGCGTACCGCCAGGTGCAGAACGACGTCTACGGTTCGACCGTCCTCGCGGCCACGCACGCTTTCTTCGATCGCCGGCTGGGCGCGATCGGCAACGAGCACCTGTTCCGCCAACTCGAACCGCTGGGCGAGCGCGCGGTCGCGGCGCACGCGCTGCCCGATGCAGGGCTGTGGGAATTGCGCGGCACCGAGCGCGTCCACACCTTCTCCAGCGTCATGTGCTGGGTTGCCTGCGACCGCCTGGCGAAAATCGCCACCCGGCTGCGGCTGCCGGAGCGCGGCCGCTACTGGCGTGCGCACTCGGACCGCATCCACGCCGCGGTCTGCGCGCGCGCCTGGAGCGGGCGACGCTCAAGCTTCGTCGCCTCGTTCGAAGGCGACACGCTGGACGCGAGCCTGCTGCTGCTGGCCGAGCTGGGCTTCCTGCGCGCCGATGACCCGCGTTTCGCGGCCACCGTCGCTGCGGTCGAAAGCGAGCTCAAGCGCGGCGATTTCGTCTTTCGCTACACCGAGCCGGACGATTTCGGCGCTCCCGCCAACGCCTTCCTCGTCTGCACTTTCTGGTACGTCGATGCGCTTGCCGTCCTCGGCCGCCGCGACGAGGCGCGCGCCCTGTTCGAGGCGACGCTCGCGCGCTGCAACCGGCTCGGCCTGCTTTCCGAGCACATCGATCCGGCCTCGGGCGAACTGTGGGGCAACTACCCGCAGACCTACAGCATGGTGGGAATGATCAACAGCGCGACCCGGCTCAGCATTCCCTGGGGCCAGGCGTACTGAGACGCATGGCGCTGCGGATCGGGCTGGACATCGGCGGCACCAAGACCGAACTGGCGGCGCTCGACCCGGAGGGCCGCGAATGCCTCAGGCGCCGCGTGCCGACGCCACACGGAAGCTACGAACAGGCGCTCGCGCATCTCGCGGCAACGGTGCTGGATGCCGAATCGGAACTGGGCGAGCGCGCGAGCGTGGGAATCGGCCTGCCGGGCGCCGTTTCGCGCGCCTCCGGCCTGGTGAAAAGCGCCTTCGCGACGCCGTACAACGGCCGCCCGCTGAAGCGCGACCTCGAGCGCCTGCTCGCGCGCGAACTGCGGTTCGAGAACGACGCCAACTGCTTTGCGCTGTCCGAAACCGCCGACGGCGCTGCGTGCGGGGCGGGCAGCGTGTTCGGCGCAATTCTCGGCACCGGGGCGGGCGGCGGCCTCGTGATCGACGGGCGCGTAGTCGGCGGCGCGAACGGCATCGGCGGCGAATGGGGCCACAACCCCTTGCCCTGGATGGAGCCCGGCGAGTACCCGGGCCCGCCCTGCTACTGCGGCCGGCGGGGATGCATCGAACAATTCGTCTCCGGACCGGCGCTTGCCGCCGACCACGAGCGAAGCGAGCGGGAGCGCCTGGAGCCGGCGGCCATCGCCGCGCGGGCGGCGGCGGGCAACGCCGGCTGTCGGCGCAGCCTCGCGCGCCTGGAGAGCCGCCTGGCGCGCGCGTTCGCGCATGTCATCAACCTGCTCGACCCGGAGATCATCGTCGTCGGCGGCGGGCTGTCGACCGTGGCGCGCATCTACGCGAACGTGCCGAAACTCTGGGGCGCGTTCATCTATTCGGACTCGGTCGCGACGAAGCTGCTACCCGCCGCGCACGGCGACGCGAGCGGCGTGCGCGGCGCGGCGCGGCTGTGGGACGCGCCCGCCGGCCAGGGCATCAAACCCTGAGCGCCGCGAGCACCTCTTCCAGCATCTTCTTCGCGTCGCCGAACAGCATGCGGTTGTTCTCTTTGTAGAAGAGCGGATTGTCGACGCCCGCGTAGCCGGAAGCCATGCTGCGCTTCATGACGACCGAGGTTTTCGCTTTCCAGACTTCGAGGACCGGCATACCGGCGATCGGGCTGGCCGGGTCTTCCTGCGCGGCCGGGTTCACGATGTCGTTCGCGCCGATCACCATGGCGACGTCGGTCTCCGGGAAATCGCCGTTGATCTCGTCCATCTCCATCACGATGTCGTACGGGACCTTGGCTTCCGCCAGCAGCACGTTCATGTGGCCGGGCATGCGGCCGGCGACCGGGTGGATGCCAAAGCGCACGTTCACGCCCTTCTCGCGCAGGTGCCGCGTGATCTCGTACACCGTGTGCTGGGCCTGCGCCACCGCCATGCCGTAGCCCGGCACGATGATCACGCTCTTGGCCTCGCGCAGCAGCTCGGCGGTCTCGGCCGCCGTGATCGGCATTACCTCGCCTGCCGGCTGCGCGCCTGCCGCTGCGGGCGTGCCGCCCGAGGTGCCGAACCCGCCCGCGATCACGCTGATGAAGTTGCGATTCATGGCATTGCACATAATGTAGGAAAGGATGGCGCCGCTCGAGCCCACCAGCGCGCCGATCACGATCAGCAGGTCGTTCGACAGCATGAAGCCGGTGGCCGCCGCCGCCCAGCCGGAATAGCTGTTCAGCATCGACACCACCACCGGCATGTCCGCGCCGCCGATCGCCATCACCATGTGGATGCCGAAAAGGAGCGCGATCACCGTCATCACGACGAGCGGCTTGATGCCGTCCTGCATGGATTCGGCGTGCAGGAACTCGCGGCCGAAATAAATCACGATCAGCAGGCCCGCCAGGTTCAGCCAGTGGCGCCCCGGCAGCAGGAGCGGCTTGCCGCCAATCTTGCCGGAGAGCTTGCCGAAGGCGATCACCGAGCCGGAGAAAGTGACCGCGCCGATCAGGATGCCGACGTAGATCTCCATCTCGTGGATCGCCTTGGCCGCGCCGGTGAACTCGGCCGAGGCCGCCGGATCGATGTAGGTGGCGAAGCCGACCAGCATGGCCGCGAGACCCACCAGGCTGTGCATCAGCGCCACCAGTTCGGGCATCTGCGTCATCTGCACGGTGCGCGCGGCGTAGAGGCCGATGCCGCCGCCCGCCACCATGGCGCCGACGATCCAGGGAACGCCGGCAGCGGTGACGCGCGGCCCGAGCACGGTCGCCAGCACGGCGATCGTCATGCCGATGATGCCGTAGAGGTTGCCGCGGCGCGACGTCTCCGGGTTGCTTAGCCCGCCGAGGCTGAGGATGAACAGGATGGTGGCGCCGATATAGGCGACGCTTGCGAGGCTCTGTGACACGTCCGTGGCCCCTATTTCCGGAACATCGCCAGCATGCGCTGGGTGACCGCGAAGCCGCCGAACATGTTGACCGCGGTGAGCGCGATGCCCGCCACCGCCAGCCAGCGGATCCATTCGTCGGGTCGGCCAGCGCCCGCTGCAGTTGCCAATGCGGCGGGCGGCGCGATCTGCACCAGCGCGCCGATGGCGATGATGCTGCTGATGGCGTTGGTCACGCTCATCAGCGGCGTATGCAGCGCAGGCGTGACGTTCCAGACCACCATGTAGCCAACGAAACAGGCCAGCACGAAGACCGTGAAGTGGCCGAGGAAGGCCGCGGGCGCAAAGGCGCCGATGAACCAGAACAGCGCCGCGGCGACGCCGAACATGACCGCCAGGCGATTGCCCGCCATCGGCGCGCCGCCGCCATGCGCATGTGTTTTCGCGGGCGCCGAAATTTTCTTTTCGGAAGGAACCGGCTTGGGCGGCGCGGGAAGTTTCGGCGGCGGCGCCGGCCAGGTGACGGTGCCGTCCTTGATCACGGTGAGGCCGCGGATGGCGTCGTCGTCCATGTTGACGTTGATGACGCCGTCCTTGGTCTTGCAGAGTTCCTCGGCCAGCCGGAAGAGATTCGTCGCGTAGAGCGTGGAGGACTGCCGCGCGAGGCGGCTCGGCAGGTCGGTGTAGCCGACGATGGTCACGCCATGCCTGACCACGACCTTGCCGGGCTCGGTCAATTCGCAGTTGCCGCCCTGCTCCGCCGCAAGGTCCACGATCACGCTGCCGGGCTTCATGGACTTCACCATGTCGGCGCTGATCAGCTTCGGCGCGGGTTTGCCGGGAATCAGGGCGGTGGTGATGATGATGTCCACCTCCCTTGCCTGCTTGGCGTACATCTCGCGCTGCGCCTTCTGGAAGCCTTCGCTCATCACCTTGGCGTAGCCGCCGCCGCCGGATCCTTCTTCCTCGTAGTCGACCTTCACGAACTCGCCGCCGAGGGACACCACCTGGTCGGCCACTTCGGCACGCGTATCGTTCGCCCGCACGATGGCGCCCAGGCTGGCGGCGGTGCCGATCGCCGCCAGGCCGGCGACGCCGGCGCCGGCGATGAAAACCTTGGCCGGCGGAACCTTGCCGGCGGCGGTGATCTGCCCGGTGAGGAAACGGCCGAATGCGTGTGCAGCCTCGATCACCGCGCGGTAGCCCGTGATGCCGGCCATGGAGGTGAGCGCGTCCATCTTCTGCGCGCGGCTCAGCATGCGCGGCAGGGCATCCATCGCCAGCACCGTGACCTTGCGCGAGGCGAGCTGCTGCATAAGTTCGGGGTTCTGCGCAGGCCAGATGAAGCCGATCAGGGCCTGGCCCCCGTGCATCAGTCCCACTTCCTCGGCGCTCGGCGCGCGCACCTTGAACACGACGTCGGCGGCGGCCCACACGCCAGGCGCATCGGCGATGACCTGCGCGCCGGCGGCCTGATATGCGTCATCGCTGAAATTCGCCGCGTCGCCGGCGCCCGACTGCACGGCGACCTTGAAGCCCAGCTTGATGAGTTTTTCGACCACCTCCGGAACGGTGGCCACGCGCTTTTCGCCCGCGAAGGTCTCGCGCGGCACTCCGATGACCTGTGACATGAAAATCCCTGATTGGCCGACCCGGAATGATACCGAGGTTTGGTCTTACTTGACCTTCTGGCGATAAAGGTCCGCCGCCTGCATGAACTGCTTGCGCAGCATCAAGGGAGCGGAAATATTCCTGATCGGCTCTGTCGTGGTGCCGGTGCCGTGAATAGTGATCGTGCCGAAATCGAATATCCGGCCCGGCACGCTTTGCTCGACATGCAGGCTCTCGACCTTGTCGAGGAACAACTCCGTCGTATTGCGGGAAACCAGGCCGGTCTTGGCGATGATCCTCTTGTCGGTAACCGCGAACTCCGTAGTCCGGTAGCGGATGTATGCCCAGACGAGAATTCCGATTCCCACCACCACGACCGCCAGAAGCACGCCGAGGACGATCAGGTGGGCGAGCGACCAAAGGCTGATCCGCGCGCGGTAGAGGACCATCTCTCCCTGCAACAAAGTACTGTCAACGTAGGACGCCATCTTCGCCTCCCGTCAATCCACCACGAACAGTTTGGCACCGATTGCAGTGAAGGAGCGATGCGGTTCCGCGTTGTCCGCGACCTGGTAGCTCATGCCCGGCTTGAGCACGAACTTGCGGCCATCCTTGAGTTCGGTTTCCAGCTCTCCCTCCACGCAGAAGAGGATGTGCCCTTTCACGCACCAGTGATCCGCGAGATAGCCGGGCATGTACTCGACCAGGCGGACGCGGATGGCGCCGAAATGCCGCGTACGCCACCAGGCTGTTCCCGTCTCGCCCTTGTGCTCGGTGCGCTCGACCGCCGACCAGTCAGTCGTGCCAAAGGGAATGTCCGACATCTGCATGGTGCGCTCCTGTACCCGTTCGTCCGCGCTGCATTTCCCGGCCGCCGGCAACGCCGTCAGCCGGCGCCGCTATCCCGCGAGCCCCGGAAAAAGCGCTCTCAAGCCCTCGGCCATCGTCTGCACCGCCATTGCCGCGAGCAAAAGTCCGAGGATGCGCGTGGCGATGTTGAGGCCGGTGACGCCAAGCCGGTCCGCAATCGCGTTCGCTTGGCGAAGCGCCCACCAGGTCAGCAGGGCCACGAGCGCAATGCAGCCGATAAGCACCGCGAGATGCGCGGCGCCGCCCTTTTCAGCCGCGATGATGGTGGTGCTGATGGCACCGGGGCCGGCCAGCAGCGGAATTGCGAGCGGCACGACGCCGCCCACTTCGCCGCTTTTCAGTTCGTGCGCCTCGTCCCTGGACTGCCGCACCCCGCCCACCTGCGCGTTCAGCATCGCGAGCGCCATCAAGAGCAGCACCAGACCGCCGCCGACCCGGAACGCCGGCAAGCTGGCGCCGATCAGGAGCAGCAGGGATTCGCCGACGACGCCGGACACCGCCAATACCGCGAAGACGGTAATCGCCACCACCCGCGAAAGAACCTTGCGCTGTTCTTCGGTGCGCGCTCCCTCGAACGCCAGAAAAAAGGGCACGGCAAGAAACGGGTCCACCACCGCCGTCAGCGTGACGACGAAGCGCAGGTAGTCGTTCATGCTCTGCACGGCTTCCACTTTTCTTCAGCCCTTCTTTTCCCGCGCAGGGTGAGGATGGGCGCGGCGTATGGTCGGCGACAGCACCTTGTCCGAGACGTGGAAGTCCCAGACCGCGGCGCCGCCGGTGGCGGCGAACTCCGCGACGAGCTTCGGCAGGTCCTTCAAGTCCTTGAAGGTCTTTCCCGCAAGCCCGAAGCCGCGCGCGATGCCGGCGAAATCGGAGTAGCCGAACACCGAGCCGTCCTCGGGCATGCCTTCCGAGCGCAGCTTGTGAACCTCGGACCCGTACGCGCCGTCGTTCATCACGACGACCAGGATCTTCAGTCCATGGCGCTTGATGGTTTCGAGCTCCTGCACGTGCATCATCAGGCTGCCGTCGCCGTCGAACAGCACGACGGTCCGGTCGGGGCGCGCTGCCGCCACGCCCATCGCGAAGGAGATGCCGTTGCCGATCGCGCCAAACTCGCGGATGGTGAGGAACCTTTCCTGCGGGCGCGAGGGCATCTGCGCGAAAAACCACGAGCAGTGGCCGCCCGAGTTCACCATCTCCCAGTCCCGCGGCAGGGCCTTCTCCAGCGCCTCGACCACGTCGCGCGGGTCGAGCAGGCCGGGCGCGATATCGAACTTCATGCTGTCGGGTTTTGTGGCGCGAATGCGCGCGGCCATCGCATCGGTGCGCCAGCTTTGTTTGCGAGCCGGCAAAGCTGCAGTCAATGCCTCCACACCAAGACGCGCGTCGGCCCGCAGGTGATGGCGCGCCACTTCCTGGCCCTGGCTGACCGCCACGGGATCGATGTCGATCTGCAGCATCTTCGCCTTCGGCCAGAGCTGGCCGCCGCCGCCCGCGTGGTAGGCGAGCGAGCAGCCGACCGCGACGACGAGATCGGCTTCCTTCAGGTACTCGAGGCCCACCTCGGGCGTGAAACTGCCCGAGATGCCGATGCAGAAAGGATCGTCGTGGAACAGGCCTCTCGCGGGCAGCGTCGTCGACAGCAGCCCGCCCGTCTTCGCGGCCAGCGCCCGGCAGGCGGGCCCGGCGCCGGCATCGACCGCGCCCAGGCCGGCGAACACGACGACCCGCTCAGCGCCCGCCAGCAGTTGCGCGGCCTTCGCCACGTCGTCGGGATGCGGCGGAATCGGCGAAGGGCGCGGCAACAGCTCGCGCGAAGGCTTCGGCAGCTTTTCCGGTCCGTCCCATGGACGCGCCTGCAGGTCGAACGGCACGCCGACCACCACGGGCCGGCGTTCGCGGCGCGCCTGCAGGAAGGCGTCGCGTATCTCGACCGGCATGCGTTCCACCATATGCAAGCGACGGTACGCGGCGCCCGTCGCGGTGATGAGCGGCGCCTGGTCGATTTCCTGGTTGTACCAGCCGCTCTTCAGCGGCGCTTCCCCCGCGAACACCACCAGCGGCAGGTGCGCGCGCACGGCCGCGGGAAGCGCGGTGATCAATTGCGTTACGCCGGGCCCGCAGGTGACCGTCGCCACGCCCACGTCCGAATTCTTTCGCGCATACGCCATAGCGGCGGCGAGCGCGCAATGCTCGTGCCGGACGTAGATCATGCGGCAGCCCTGCTCCATCAGCCGCGAAGCCCAGTTCATGTTCGCGTCGCCGAGGAGCGCGAAGCAGTCCTTCACGCCCTCCTGTATGAAAGCCTGGGCGAGGATGTCAAAAACGTGGAGCTTCATTTCAAGGGCGAAAGGCCCTGGACGCCATTCCGTTCGATCGAGCGGGCGATGAATCCCGAGGCGTTCAGGTCCTGCACGAACTGCTTGAGATACTCGTCCGCCGCCGGCCGCCCGCGCGGGATGCTGAGACCATGGTTCACGGTCATGAAGCGACCGTCCAGCAATCGCGCGTCCGGCATCTTCGGCATGGAGTCGATCAGCATGGGCTTCAGCGCCGCCATCGCCTCCGCCTTGCGCTCGTTGATCATGTCGATCGAACCCTGCAGGCTCTTCGAGTCGACCAGCGTGGCGTGCTTCAGCGCGCCGCGCAGGTAGAGTTCATAGCCCGCCTTCGCCGGCGCGGCGATACGGACGCCGGAGGAATCCACCTGGTCGACCGAGCGCAGCGGCGAGTCCTTGCGCACCACGTAAGTCGCCTCGATCGCGCTGATCGGCGGCGAAAAAGAGATCGTCTTCGCACGCGACGCCTCGATGGCGAGGATCGCGACGTCCCAGGTGCCCTTGTTGACCGTGTCCGCCACTTCGGCCGGCGTCGAGTGCACAACCATCTGCACCGGCACGCCCAGGCGCGACCCGAGCTCGCGCATCACGTCCACCGCCACCCCGCGAAGTTCCCCGGTCGCGGGATCTTTCGTCGTGAAGAGCGTATTGGTGAGGTTCATCCCAGCGCGCAGCGTGCCGGTGGGCGCCAGTTCCGCGCGCGCCGCGGCGGGCACGTCGGGCGATGTCGCGCATCCGGTCATGGAAAGCACCGCCATAGTTGCCGCAAATAGTCTGAGCATTTCATTCTCCGATTCTCCAAGGCTTCAATTTTTCAAATGTCGCTGTTGCGTCGCCAGTATCCAACTTCTCTACGGCGCGCGCACCTTTGCCATCCAGCCGAAGCGTTTCTCGCCAAGCTCGAAGGCGCCCTGTACGATGAGCGCGAGCGCCGCGGCGGGAATGGCGCCGGCCAGCAGCGTCATATTGTCGTTCAGCGCCAGGCCGGAGACGATGCGCTCGCCGTAGCCGCCGGCGCCGACAAAGGCGGCAATGGTCGCGGTGCCGACGTTGATCACGGCGGAGGTCTTGATGCCGGCGAGGATGGAGGGCATGGCGAGGGGAATCTCGATGCGCCAGAGCCGGTCCTGCTTTGCGAGGCCCAGGGCGAGTGCAGCCTGGCGCATGCCCTTGCCGATCGCCTCCAGCCCCGCATAGGTATTGCGCACGATCGGCAGCAGCGCATACAGGAACAGCGCGATCAGCGCCGGCACGGTGCCGATGGTGCCGAGCAGCGCGATGAGGAACGCGAAGAGCGCGAGCGACGGGATGGTCTGGATGACGCCGACCGCGCCGAGAACGACCTGGGTCAGCGCCCTCACTTTGTGGGAAAGAATCCCCAGGGGAACCCCGACGGCGATGCTGGCGGCCAGCGAGACGAACACCAGCACCAGGTGTTCGCCGGTCAGGCGCCAGAAGTCGGGGCCGAACAGGACGGAGGTGAATTTCCTGTCCGTTTTATTTTCCGATTTGAATCCGGAACTGAAAAGCGCAGCCGCTTCCGCGAAGCTCCTGCCCTGCAGCTCGGCGGCGGCGTTCAGGCGGATCATGGTCCGCTCGTCGATGCGGCCTGCCAGCTTCTGCAGTGCCCGCCACGCTTCCGGCAGGCGCGCCGGCACGTCGAGCCGGTAGAGCAGCACGGCGTCGTAGCGCGGAAAGAACTTGCGGTCGTCTTCGAGCACGCGCAGCTTGTAGCGCTCGATCTTGGCGTCCGTCGTGTAGATGTCCATGACGTCGATCTTGCCGGCGGCGATCGCTTCATAGGCAAGACCGTGATCCAGCCCGGAAGGCGCCGCGAACGGCATTCCATACGCCGACGCCAGCCCGGGCCAACCGTCTCCACGGCCGATGAATTCCTGCGACAGGCCGAGCTTGAGTTCCGCGTGTTTCGCCAGATCGGAGAGCGAGCGGATGCCGAGTTCCTGCGCGCGCTCCTCGCGCATCGCCAGCGCGTAGCTGTTGTTGAAGCCCAGCGGCACGGCGACGCCCAAGCCCATGGGCGCGAGCGCCCGGTTCAATTCGGCCATGCCCGGATTGCCGTCCAGCTTGAGGATTTCCTTGGCGATGGTGCCGGTGTATTCCGGATACAGGTCGATGGAGCCCGCCTTGAGCGCGGCGAAAACGATGCCGGTATTGCCGAGGCCCTGCCGGTGCGTGACGGTGACCTGCGCGTCGCCCGCCGCCCTGGCGATGATCTCGCCGAGGATGTACGACTCGGTGAAGCGCTTGGAGCCGACTTTCAGGGTTTCGGCGTTGGCGGGAAAAATGAAAACGGAGAATAAAAGCAAAAGCCACTTCATGCCGCGCGTTCGAGCCGTTTCGTCTCGCTGTCGAGGAACTGCAGCGCCGCCAGGTTGGCGTAGAGGCCGCCCTGCTTCATCAAATCCGCGTGCGCGCCCTGCGCGACGATGGCGCCGCGGTCCATCACCACGATGCGGTCGGCGTGCTGCACGGTGGCGAGGCGGTGCGCGATCACCAGCGAAGTGCGGCCCCGCTCGAGCGCTTCCAGCGCCTGCTGCACCATGCGCTCGCTCGCCGCGTCCAGCGAACTGGTCGCCTCGTCCAGCAGCAGGATCGGCCGATCGGCGAGCAATGCCCGCGCGATCGACAGGCGCTGGCGCTGGCCGCCCGAGAGCGTGACGCCGCGCTCGCCGAGCAGCGTGTCCATGCCCTGCGGCAGCCGGTGGATGAATTCGAGCGCAAACGCCTGTTCGCAGGCGCGTTCCGCCTCTTCGCGGCTCGCCTCGGGCCGGCCGTAGCGGATGTTATCCATCACGCTGGCGGCGAAAATCACCGGGTCCTGCGGCACCACGGCGATCAGGCGCCGCAGCGCGGCGGGATCAAATTCGCGCAGGTCGGTGCCGCCGATGCGCACCGCGCCCGATTGCGGATCGTAAAAGCGCAGCAGCAGCGCGAGCACCGTGGTCTTGCCCGCGCCCGAGGGGCCCACCAGCGCCACCCGCTCGCCCTGCGAGATGACCAGCGAGAAGCGGTCCAGAGCGGGCGTGCCGGGCCGCGCGGGATAGGCGAAGCCGACGGCGTCGAAGGCGATCTCGGTGTGCACCGGGCGCGGCGCGGGCAACGCCGGCGCGCGAATGGCGGGTTGCGTATCGAGGATCTCCATCAGCCGCTCGGTCGCGCCCGCGGCGCGCTGCAGCTCGCCCCAGACTTCCGACACGGTGCCGGCGCCCGTCGCCACCACGAAGGCGTAGAACACGAAGGCGGACAACTCGCCCGCCGTCAGGCGCCCGGCGAACACGTCGTGCCCGCCGACCCACAGGATCACGCCCACCGCGCTGAACGCGATCAGCATCACCAGCGCGATCAGCGCCGCCTTCTGGCCGATACGCGAAACCCCCGACCGGTAGGCCGCCTCGGCGTGCCGGCCGAAGGCCGCGCGGTCCGCCTCCTCGTGCGCATAGGCCTGCACGGTGCGGATCTCGTGCACCGCCTCATCGACGTAGGACGAGACATCGGCGACGCGGTCCTGGTTGTCGCGCGACAGGCGCCGCACGCGGCGGCCGAGCAGCAGCAGCGGCACCAGCGTGGCGGGGATGCCGAGCAGCACGCAGGCCGCCAGCTTCCAGCTCACCACGACCATCATCACCGCGGCGCCCAGCATCATCAGCAGGCTGCGCACGAACATCGACAGGCCGTAGCCGATCACCTGCTGCAGCAGCGTGGTGTCGTTGGTCAGGCGCGAGATCACTTCGCCGGTGCGGGTGGCTTCGAAATAGCCCGGCTCGAGCGCGAGGATGTGATTGAACACCGTCCGGCGCAGGTCGGTGACCACGCGCTCGCCGATCGTCATCATCAGGTAGAAGCGCACGAAGGTCGCCGCCGACAGCAGCGCCGCGACGCCGACCATCGCCGCGAGCGCGCCGTTCAGCAGCTGCGGATTGGCGCTGCCGAAGCCGTTGTCCACCACGTGCCGCAGGCCCTGGCCGAGCGCCAGCACGCAGCCCGCGGCCACCACCAGCGCGAGCAGCGCCGTAAAAATTTTCAATCGATACGGCGCGATAAAACGCGCCAAGCGCAGCGCATGCTTCATGGGAGTACTGTACATGGGTCCCCGCCTTCGCGGGGACGGCGGCGAAGAAAGCGTCTACCGGCCGTAGAAGCGGTAGTTGTTGCGGCCCAGTTCCTTGGCGCGGTACATGGCGACGTCGGCGTTGCGCAGCAGCGCCTCGCCGTCGCCCGCGTCGAGCGGGTAGAGCGACACGCCGATGCTCGCGCCGATGACGAAGTCGCGCCCGTCGACCTGGAACGGCGGCACCAGCGAGC
Source organism: Burkholderiales bacterium (assembly GCA_036560705.1). Classification (GTDB taxonomy): domain Bacteria; phylum Pseudomonadota; class Gammaproteobacteria; order Burkholderiales; family SG8-39; genus RBG-16-66-20. Next base: position 58,808 of record DATBQR010000016.1, read on the forward strand.
GCAGGATCTTCTCCGCCACCACCTGGCAGTCGCCCTCCTGCTGCAGGTCGGGGATCACCACCACGAATTCGTCGCCGCCGTGGCGCGCGAGCGTGTCGGCCTTGCGCAGGCAGCCCGCGACGCGGTGCGCCGCCTCGCGCAGCACCGCGTCGCCCGCGCGGTGGCCGAGCGCGTCGTTCACCTGCTTGAAACGGTCGAGGTCGACGACCATCAGCGCGATGCGCGAGTCGCGGCGCTGGGCGAGGAAGATGGCCTGCCGCAGGCGGTCGTCCAGGAGCCGGCGGTTGGGCAGCCCGGTCAGCGTGTCGTGGTAGGCGAGGAAGCGCGCTTCCTCCTCCTGGCGCTTCCTCTCGGTGATGTCCTGCGACACGCCGATCATGCGGTGCACCCGGCCGGAGGCGTCGGCAAGCGTCTTGGCGTGCGAAGACAGCCAGGCGATGCGGCCGTCCTGGCGGATCACGCGGTATTCGTTGGTGCAGGGGCCCACCTGCTCCCACGCCGTGCCCACGACGTTCAGGTACCGTTCGCGGTCCTCCGGGTGCACCATTTCCAGGTACTCCGACCAGCGCGTGGTGGTGCCCCCGGCGGTGCCGACGATCGACGAAGGATCGCGGCCCCAGTGCAGCTGGTCGGAATCGCGGTCCCATTCCCAGTACATGAGTTCGGCGGCGTCCACGGCGAGGCGCAATTTCTCGACGTTTTCGTACAGCGCGGCGGCGGCGGTTTTCTCCGCGGTGATGTCGCGCGCGGTGCCGGTCGCGCCGATCACGCCTCCTTTCGCGTCGCGCAGCGGCACCGCGTTGAAAGACAGGTCCACGCGGCTGCCGTCGCGCCGCATATGGCGCGTTTCGTAATCGAATATCGATTCGCCCGACAGGACGCGGCCGAAGGTCGCCTGGTCGCGGTCGCTCACTTCCGGCGCGAGCAGATCAGTCGCGCTGCGGCCGATCATCTCGCTCGCCTGCACGCCGTAGATGCGCCGCACGGCGTCCGGGTTCAGGTAGGTCCAGAGCCCTGCTGCGTCGACCGCCCAGATCAGGTCGTTCGAGGTCTCGACCAGGTTACGGTACATGGCTTCGCTCTTCCTCAGCGCGCGCTCCGCGGCGTGCCGCTCGCTGGTGTCGCTGTAGGTGACGACCACCGAGGCCTGCGGCAGGTCGGGATTCAGGGCGCGGCCGACCGCCCGGCACCATAGCGGGCTTCCGTTCTTTACCCGCATCTTGAATTCCCCGTCGAGCACCTGCCCGCCGGCAAGCAGTTTGTAGCGCTCGCCCGCCTCGTTCCAGAGCTCTTCGGTGGGATACAGCACGCGCGAGGACTGGCCCTGCAGTTCCCCGGGGCCGTAGCCGAGCATCTGCTCCAGGCGCCGGTTGCAGCGCACGATGACGCGGTCGGACATGAACGCGACGCCGACCGGCAGCAGGTCGAGCACCAGTTTTTCCTCGACCAGCACCCGTTCGTAGGCGTCGCGCGCCTGCTGCAGCTCCTTCACGTCGTGCAGCGCGCCGTCGATCGCTCCCTGCAGCTGCGCCTCGCTCTGCGCCAGCCTGCCCACCAGGTCGTCGTTCTCGATGCGGGTGCGCAGCGTGCGCAGGATGCCGTCATGCAGATTACGGTAGACGCGCGCCATCACCGCGCCGAACACGGCCACCATGAGCGCAAGCAGGTAGTAGGTGCGGCCTCCCTGCAGCGCGAGCTGGAGCACCACGCTGAGGAACGGCAGCGCGCCGAAGCTGTAGAACGCCGCGCGGCTGGGGGCGTACACCCCCGCCGCCCCGATGATATTGCCGCCGACGACGAAGATGACCGCCAGCTGCAGCAGCGGATCGCCGGCGGGGAAGAAAACCAGCGGCGGCAAGCTCCACAGCGCGCCGGCGGCAAGGGCGCCGAGCGCGAAATATGCCTCGTGGCGCCGCGGGTCCGGATCGGGCGCCGCGGACAGGTGCCGATGCAGGCCGATGCGAACGGCGGTCAGCGCCACCAGCGTACCGAACCAGGTGAGCAGCAGCTCCGCGGGAAACGCTTCCCACAGGACGAGCAGCAGCAGTCCCGCATTCGCGACCGTCGCGTAATACGCGGGCCGCGACACGTTGAACAGCGCCGCGACGCGCGCGGCAACGAGGCGTTCGTCAGCCATGCGTCAAGCTATCCGCGGCGGCGGGGAGACGGCCGGAACTGCTGCACGTGGATGACCATTCCTTGCAAAACACCGATAGACGGCATTCTATTTCCGACGCACGCCGGCCGGAGGGTCAAGCGACGCGCTCTACTTCCACCAGGCAGTCGTAGAAAGTCGCCGCACCGCCGAGGTCGGCGACCCGCTGCGAGGTAAGGTCGTTGGCGTTCCGGCGGTCGCGCGCGAACTTCTTCCACCAGACGGAGGGCGCCACCACCACGCCGCGGCGCGGCTTGTCGTTGACGCGCGCCTTCAGCGTGAAGCTGCCGCGGTCGTTGAACAACCGGACCCGGTCGCCGTCGCGTATCCCGCGCGGCCCGGCGTCGGCGGAATGCAGCTCGAGGCTGGGTTCGCCCTCCGCGTCGCGAAAGCGCGGCAGGTTGGCGAACGAGGAATTGAGGAAGTTGCGCACCGGCGGCGAAATGAAATTGAGCGGGTATTTCTTCGCCAGCTGCGGATTGCTGGAGGGCAGCTCGGCGGGCGGGTTGTAGAACGGCAGCGGATCGATCCCCTGCTGCTTCAGCGCCTCGCTGTAGAACTCGCACTTGCCCGAGGGCGTGTGGAAGCCGCCCTGCGCGAAAGGCGCGAACTTCTGCGGCAGCGCCAGCCGCTGCCAGCCGTTCTTCTTCAGCGTCTCCCAGTCCATGCCGGCGAGGTTGGCGTGGCCCGAGCCGATCGCCTGGCGCGCCAGCTCGTCGTCGGAATCGCGAAAGCACGGCTCTTCGAAGCCCATGCGCGCGGCGAGGCGCCGGAATACCTCGACGTTCGGCAGCGATTCGCCGACCGGCGCGATCGCCGGATTGTTCGCCAGCACGTACAGGTGGCCGTAAGCCTTGTGGATGTCGGTGTGCTCGAGCTGCGTGGTCGCCGGCAGCACGATGTCCGCATAGTCGGCGGTGTCGGTGAGGAACGAGTCCATCACCACGCAGAACAGGTCTTCGCGCGAAAACCCGGCGATCACCTTTGTCGAATCCGGACAGACCGCCACGGGGTTGTTGTTGTAGACGATCACCGCGCGCACCGGCGGGTCGCCGGCAGTGAGCGCATCGCCGACCTGGGAATGATTGATGACGCGCGGGGACTTCGCCGGCATCAGGTCCGGACGCTCCAGCGTGGCATGGTCGAACTTGAAGTTGTCGGCCGTAGTCAACAGGATGCCGCCCGCGGGATCGCGCCAGGCACCCGTGAGCGCGGGCAGGCAGGCGATGGTGCGCGCGGCGATGCCGCCGCCGGCATGGCGCTGCATGCCGTAGTTGAGCCGGATCGCCGCCGGCTTCGCCCTCCCGTAATCGCGCGCCAATTGCACCACTTCTTCCACCGGGATGCCGCAGATTTCCGCCGCCCATCCCGGGGAATACTGCTTCACCTGTTCTTTCAATTCGTCGTACCCGAGGGTGTACTTCGCAACATAGTCCTCGTCGACGAGGCCCTCCGCGATCAGGACATGCATCATGCCGAGCGCGAGCGCGCCGTCGGTGCCGGGCAGGAGCGCGATGTGCTGGGTGCATTTCTCGGCAGTCAGGCTGCGGTAGGGGTCGATCGCCACCAGCTTCGCGCCGCGCCGCTTGGCCTCCTGCGCGCGCGTCCAGAAATGCAGGTTGGAAGTGATCGGATTGGAGCCCCAGATGATGATCAGCTTCGCGTCCGGGTAGTTCTCCGGATCCATGCCGTAGTTGCCGCCGAGCGTCGCCTTGATCCCCGCCTTGCCCGCCGAGGAGCACAGCGTGCGCTCCAGCTGGGAAGCACCGAGCTTGTGGAAGAAGCGCCGGTCCATCGAACTGAACTGCAGCATGCCCATCGTCCCGGCGTAGCTGAGCGGCAGGATCGTCTCCGGGTTTTCGGCGGCGAGAACCTTCAGCCGCGCGGCGATTTCATCGAGCGCCTCGTCCCAGCTCACGCGCCTGAATTCGCCCTTGCCTTTCGGCCCGACGCGCTTGAGCGGATGCAGCAGGCGGTCCGGCGAGTAGGTGCGCTCGGCGTAGTGGCTGACCTTGGTACACAGCGAACCGTCGGTAAACGGGTGCGACGGATCGCCCTGCACTTTTATCGCGACGCCGTCCTTCACCGTGACCAGCATCGCGCAGGTGTCGGGGCAGTCGTGCGGGCAGGCCGCGCGCACAACGGTTTCGGTCGCGGTTTCCATCCGGAAAGTCTACTCCAGCAGTTCGATCCAGTGCACGACGCGGACTCGCGTTCCGCTCGGCAGCACCGGCGCGCCGCCCTGCAGATGGGAGAGGCAGCCGATGTTCGCGGTAGCGATGTACTCGGGACCACCGGCCGGCCCGCCCGCGCACAGCGCCGCAAGCTTGCGTTCGCGCAGTTTCCCGGACAGTTCCGCCTGCAGGATCGAGTAGGTCCCGGCCGAGCCGCAGCACAGGTGGCCGTCGGCGACGGGCGTGAGTTCGTGGCCGGCCGCCTGCAGCAGCGCCTCGACCTTGCCGCGCAGTTGCTGGCCGTGCTGCAGCGAGCAGGGCGACTGGAAAGCGACGCGGGCGGATCCGGCCTTTTTCTCTATCGCACTTGCCGGGACGACCTCGCAAAGGTCCTTCGTCATCGACGAAATCCGTTCCGCCTTCTCCCGGTAAGCCGGGTCGTTCTGCAGCAAAAGCCCGTATTCCCGCACGGTCGCGCCGCAACCGCTGGCCGTCATGACGATCGCCTCGATCTCGCCGCGCTCGACCTGCGGCCACCAGCGGTCGATCAGCGCGCGCATGTCGTCCCGGCCCGCCTCCTGCTCGTTCAGGTGAAAGCGCAGCGCGCCACAGCAGCCCGCGCCCTCGGCTTCGATAAGCGATATCCCGGCGCGATCGAGCACGCGCGCCGCGGCGGCGTTGATGGCGGGCGCCAGGGCCGGCTGCACGCAGCCGGCGAGAACAAGCATCTTCCGCGCGTGGCGCGGCGCGGGCCATACGCCCGCGGGTTCGATGCTTGCAGGGATTTTGCTTTTCAGGCTCCCCGGGAGAAATCCCCGGAAGATTCTTCCCGCAAAAAGAAAAAGTGAAAACAATCCCGTCCTCGGCAGCACCGCCGACAGCAGCTTTCTTTGCGCGCTGTCCCAGGTTCCGCGCCCGACCTTCTCCTCGACGACGGCGCGGCCGATGTCGGCGAGCCGCCCGTACTGCACGCCCGAGGGGCAGGTGGTCTCGCAGGCGCGGCAGGTGAGGCAGCGGTCCAGGTGCAGGCGCGTCTTCCGCGTCGGCTCCACGCCTTCGAGGACCTGCTTGATGAGATAGATGCGGCCGCGCGGCCCGTCCAGCTCGTCGCCGAGCAGCTGGTAGGTCGGGCAAGTCGCGCTGCAAAAGCCGCAATGCACGCATTTGCGCAGGATGGCGTCGGCTTCGCGTCCCTCCGGGGTATCGCGGATAAATTCGGCAAGCTCGGTCTGCACGGCTCGCTATACTTTCCGGATGGGAACCATGGTCTGGCTGGTGCTGCTCGCGTTCGCGGCAGCGGCGGGATGGCTGTTCAGGCAGCGCCTGCGGCAATGGGAAGACCGCAAACGGGCGGAAGAGGAGCGCTTCGCGGCCTTCATGGCGGAAACCTCGGCTGCGAAAGCGAAAGCCGCCGGGCCCATGCCACTACCTGCGCCACCTGCTCCTGCCGCGACGCCCGCGCCGCATGCGGCCGACGGGCTCGCCCAGCAAAAGATGCTTTTCGAGGCGGCCCACAAAGCGGGAGAGGCCGGCGAGCCCGCGCTCGCCATCCAGCTGTACGGCCGGCTGCTGGCCCGGTACCCCGCCACCGCCTTTGCGGACCAGGCGCGCGCGGGCGCGGCGGCGCTGAAAAAAAAGCTCGTCAAGACCTAGAACTCCGCATACAGGCGCCCGGGATTGAGAATCCCGGCCGGATCGAAGGCGGCTTTCAGTTCGCGTTGCAGGCGCGCGAGCGCCGCCGGCAGCGGCGCGAACGCCTGCACCGTCTTCCGCGCCGAGCGGAACAGCGCCGCATGGCCGCCCAGGCGGACCGCCGCGGCGCGCACCACGGCCGCGTCGGCGCTGGTTTTCAGCCAGCGCAGCGCGCCGCCCCATTCGATCAGTTGCGCGCCCGGCAGATCGATGCGCGGCGCGTGCGAAGGCAGCGACAGCCGCCACAGCGGCCCCTCGCCCGCGAAGAACGGATAGGTCTGCTCGCGGACGCCGGTCCAGAAGCCCGCCGCCTCGTCAGGCGCGATTCCTTCGCCGCCGATCTTCCCCGCCGCCGCGCGGATGCCGCTCTCCGAACCCGAAAGGCGCACGCAAAGTTCGCCGTCCTGCCAGGTGCTCGCGGAAACCGGCAACGGCTGCCCGCCCCAGCGGTTCAGATTCTCCAGCGCCTTGCCCTCCGGCGCCTCCAGCTTCAGCGTCAGCTCGGCCGGCGGCCGCGGCAGCACCTTGAGCGAAACCTCGAGGATCAGGCCGAGGGTGCCGAGCGAGCCGGCGAGCAGGCGCGACACGTCGTAGCCGGCGACGTTCTTCATCACCTGGCCGCCGAAGACGAGCGGTTCGCCGCGCCCGTCGAGGATTTTCGCGCCCAGCACGAAGTCGCGTACCGCCCCCGCGCTGGCGCGGCGCGGGCCGGAGAGTCCCGCCGCGACGCAGCCGCCGAGAGTGGCGCCCGGGCCGAAGCCGGGCGGTTCGAACGGCAGGAATTGCTTTTGCTCCAGAAGTATTTTCTGCAGATCGGAAAGCAAAGTGCCGCAGCGCGCGGTGACCACCAGCTCCGTCGGCTCGTAATCGACGATGCCGGCATGGGCGCGCGTGTCGAGCAGTTCGCCGCGCGGCTCGTTGCCGTAGAAATCCTTGGTGCCGCCGCCGCGGATGCGCAACGGGCGCCGCGCCGCGGCGGCTTCCTTTATTTTTTCGGAAAAAGAATTCAATGCTGCAAGGTTCGACAAATCAGAACCTCGGCAGGTCCGGATGGTTCAGCTTGCCGCCGTGCACGTGCATGCGCCCGAACTCGGCGCAGCGCGTGAGCGCGGGAACCGCCTTGCCCGGGTTGAGCAGGCCCTGCGGATCGAAGACGCGCTTGATGGCGTGGAAGCTCGCCAGTTCCGCCGAGCCGAACTGCGCGCACATCTGGTCGATCTTCTCCACGCCCACGCCGTGCTCGCCGGTAATGGTGCCGCCGACTTCGACGCACTTCTCCAGCACTTCGCCGGCGAACGCCTCGGTTCGCTTGAGCTGCGCCGGGTCGTTGGCGTCGAACAGGATCAGCGGGTGCAGGTTGCCGTCGCCGGCGTGGAACACGTTCGGGCAGCGCAGGCCGTACTTCTTCTCCATGGCGCAGATGAAGGTGAGCATTTCGCCCAGGCGCTTGCGCGGAATCGTGCCGTCCATGCAGTAGTAGTCGGGCGATATGCGGCCCACTGCCGGAAACGCCGCCTTGCGCCCGGACCAGAAGCGCAGCCGCTCGGCCTCGTTGCGCGACACCGTGCAGCGCGTCGCACCTGCCGCGGCGAGCACTTGTTCCATGTGCGCGATCTCCTCCTCGACCTCCGCGGCGCTGCCGTCGGACTCGCACAGAAGGATGGCCGCCGCGTCAAGGTCGTACCCGGCGTGCACGAACTGCTCGACGGCCGCCGTCGCCGGCTTGTCCATCATCTCCAGGCCGGCGGGGATGATGCCGGCCGCGATCACCGCGGCAACCGCGTCGCCCGCTTTCTCCACGTCGTCGAACGAGGCCATGACCACGCGAGCCGTCTCCGGTTTCGGCAGCAGCTTCACGGTCACTTCGGTCGTCACCGCGAGCAGGCCCTCGGAACCGATGGCGAGCGCGAGCAGGTCGTAGCCCGGCGAATCGAGCGCCTCGGAGCCGAAATCGACCGGTTCGCCGGCGATGGTGTAGCCCCGGACCCGCAGCACGTTGTGCACGGTCAGCCCGTATTTCAGGCAATGCACGCCGCCCGAATTCTCGGCGACATTGCCGCCGATGGTGCAGGCGATCTGGCTGGAGGGGTCCGGCGCGTAATACAGGCCGAAAGGCGCCACCACGTCCGAAATCGCCGCGTTGCGCACACCCGGCTGCACCACCGCGAGGCGCGCGAGCGGATCGATGCGCACCACGCGCATGAATTTCGCCAGCGACAGCAGCACGCCCTCCCCCGACGGCAGCGCGCCTCCCGAGAGTCCGGTACCGGCGCCGCGCGGCACCACCGGCACGCCGAGCGCGTGGCAGGTCTTCAGGATGCGCTGCACCTGCTCGTCCGTTTCCGGCAGCGCGACAACCATCGGCACGCGGCGATAGGCGGTCAGCCCGTCGCACTCGTAGGGGCGCGTGTCTTCCTCCTGCCAGAGCACCGAGCGCTCGGGCAGGAAGGCGCGCAGCGCTTGCGCGACCCTCTTCTGCTGCTCGAAATTTATTTCAGGTAAGGCGCTGCCCACGACAATCCTTGAACGGTGTCGCCCTTCGGGATGTATTCGGCGCCGACCCAGCCCTGGTAGCCGAGCCGGTCGATGAGCGGCAGCAGGTAAGCGAAGTTGATCTCCCCGGTGCCCGGCTCGTTGCGCTCCGGCACGTCGGCGATCTGCATGTGGCCGATCCTCGGCAGCAGGCGCTCCATCGTTTTGGCGAGATCGCCCTCGACGATTTGCATGTGAAACAGGTCGTATTGCAGGAGGAGATTGTCGGCGCCGGCCGCGTCGATGACCTCGATGCCTTCCTTGGAGGTGTTCAGGAAAAAACCGGGGATGGTGCGCGGATTGCACGGCTCGGTCAGCAGCGTCAGTCCGGCCGCCTTCAGCTTGCCCGCGGCATAGCGCAGGTTTTCGACCAGGGTCTGTTTCGCTTTCTCGCGCGCCACGCCCGCGGGAGCGATGCCGGCAAGGGTGTTCAGCCGCGGGCAGCCGGCGGCCTTGGCGTATTCGATGGCGCGCTCGACGCCCTCGCGGAATTCGCCGACGCGATCGGGCCGGCAGGTAAGGCCGCGGTCGCCCTTGGCAGCATCGCCGGCAGGGAGGTTATGCAGCACCACTTCGACGCCGGCGTCGCGCGCGCGCCCGGCGATCTCCGCGGCGCTGCCGAAGGAATAGGGAAACTGGTATTCCACATAGCGGAAGCCCGCTTTCGCGGCGGCGGCGAAGCGATCCGCAAACGGCAGCTGCGGAAACATCAGCGAGATGTTGGCGGCGAGTCTTGGCATCGGGTTAGCATAGCGCGAAATGCATGGTGTAGACACCGCCGCGGTCGCATGGTGGGTATGGCCGATCGCGCTGTTCGCGGTCACCTTCGCGCTCGGCATCATCGCGGTCGTCGCGGGCGTCGGCGGCGGGGTGCTGTTCGTGCCCGTGGTGGCCAGTTTCTTTCCGTTCAGCCTCGATTTCGTGCGCGGCGCCGGCCTGCTGCTCGCGCTGGCGGGCACGCTCGCCGCGGGTCCCGTGCTCCTGCGCAGCGGCATGGCCAACCTGCGCCTGGTGATGCCGCTGGCGCTGGCCGGCTCGATCGCCTCCATCGCAGGGGCGCTGGTCGGACTCTCGGTTCCCGCGGACCTGCTGCAGACCGCGCTGGGGATCGTCGTCATCGGCGTCGCGCTGCTGATCTGGCGCGCCAAGGGCAGCGACCGGCTCGGCATCGAGGAATCCGACCCGCTGGGCGAGCTGCTGCGCCTGAAGGGCCGGTTCCATGACTCGGCCCACGGCGCGCACGTCGACTGGCGCACCCACCAGACGCCCGCCGGGCTGGCGGTGTTCGCCGCCATCGGTTTTCTCGGCGGCGTGTTCGGCCTGGGGGCGGGCTTCGCCAACGTGCCGGCGCTCAACCTGCTGATGGCGGCGCCGCTGAAAGTGGCGGTGGGCAGCAGCGGGCTGATCATCTCCATCATCAACAGCGCCGCCGCCTGGATCTACATCAATTCCGGCGCGGTCCTGCCGCTGCTGGTGGTGCCCTCCATCCTCGGCGTGGTGCTCGGCTCGCGCATCGGCGCGCGCCTGCTGCACGCCGTACCCGCCCCTGTCGTGAGACGGCTGGTCATCGCCGTGATGCTGATCGCCGGCACGCGCGCCCTGCTGCGCGGATTGGGCGCATGGACCTGAAAACCCAGGACGAGCAGGATGCCCGCGTGCAGGAAATCTACGCGCGCTGGCTCGACCGCGGCGCCAAGGCGGGATTCGCGGCGTCGCTGGCGGGGATGCTGGTCTATGCATCCGGGGCCGTCGCGCCGTTCATCCCGATGGCAGAACTTGCGGCGAGCTGGCGCCTGCCGGTCAGGCGTTTCCTCGCGCTGACCGGCGCGCCCACCGGCTGGGGCTGGATCCATCTGCTCGGCTACGGCGATTACCTGAATTTCGCCGGCATCGCGCTGTTCGCCTCGATGACCACCCTCTGCTATCTGCGGGTGCTGCCGGTCCTGCTCGCGCACCGCGACCGCCTTTACGCGCTGATCGCCGCCGCGCAGATCGCGGTGCTGCTGGCCGCCGCATCGGGCCTGCTAAACTCGTTCGGAGGAGGCTGACCATGAAACGACTGTCCGCAGCCTTGATCGCCGCCGCCCTGCTCTGCTCGGGCAATGCCTGGTCCCAGTCGACCCTGGAGGCGGTCACCAAGAAGGGCTTCGTCCAGTGCGGCGTGAACGTCGGCCTCGCCGGCTTCTCGCAGCCGGACTCGAAGGGAATCTGGAGAGGCATCGACGTGGACGTGTGCCGCGCCGTCGCCGCCGCCGTGTTCGGCGACGCCGCGAAGGTGCGCTACACGCCGCTCACCGCGCAGCAGCGCTTCACCGCGGTGCAGTCGGGCGAAGTCGACGTGCTCTCGCGCAACACCACCTGGACGATCACGCGCGATACCAGCCTGGGCCTCAATTTCGTCGGCGTGAATTACTACGACGGCCAGGGCTTCATGGTGCCGAAGAAACGCAAGGTGAAAAGCGCGAAGCAGCTGGACGGCGCCACCATATGCGTGCAGGCGGGCACCACCACCGAGCTCAATCTGTCGGACTACTTCCGCGCCAACAAGATGAAGTTCAAGCCGGTGGTGATCGAGAAGCTCGAGGAAGTGCTGAACGCCTACTTCTCGGGGCGCTGCGACGCCTACACCACCGACATTTCCGGGCTGGTGGCGGTGCGCGCCTCGCGCGCGCCCAGGCCCGACGACCACCTGATCCTGCCGGAAGTGATTTCCAAGGAGCCGCTGGGGCCGGCCGTGCGGCACGGCGACGACCGCTGGTTCGACATCGTGAAATGGTCGCTGTTCGCCATGATCGAGGCGGAGGAACTCGGGCTGACCTCGAAGAACATCGAGCAGCAGGCGGGCAACCCGAGCCCGTCGATCCAGCGTTTCGTCGGCGCGACCGGCGATATCGGCAAGATGATGGGCCTCGACAACCGCTGGGCGGTCAACATCGTGAAGCAGGTCGGCAACTACGGCGAATCCTTCGACGCGAACCTGAAGCCGCTCGGCTTCGAGCGGGGCCTGAACAAACTCTGGACGCAGGGCGGGCTGATGTACGCGCCGCCGATCCGATGATTGGCCGGCGCCCCTTCCGGTACGCGCCGCCCGCCAGGTAGTCCGCGGCCCGCTTGTCGCGCACCCGGTCAGCGCTGGTGCAGGGCGCGCTGGTGGCGGCCCTGGCGTTCGCGCTCGGGTATCTCTACTGCAACGCGGTGCAGAATCTCGAGGCGCGCAGGATCGCCAGCGGCTTCGCCTTCCTCTGGCGCGAAGCCGGATTCGAGATCAGCGAGACGACCTTCCACGCCTTCAGTGCGGCCGACAGCTACCTGCACGCCCTGGCGGCCGGCCTGGCCAACACCTTCCGCGTGGCCGTTTCCGGCATCGTCTTCGCCACCGTCCTCGGCACGCTGCTCGGGCTGGCGCGGCTCTCGCCGAACTGGTTGCTGGCCAGGCTCGCCGCCGCCTACGTCGAACTGGTGCGCAACGTGCCGCTTCTGGTGCAGCTGTTCTTTTGGTACACGGTGATCTCCGACAGTCTGCCCGCGCCGGCGGCGGCGTTGCAGCCGCTGCCGGACGTATTTCTTTCGAACCGCGGGATATTTTTCCCGTTGCCGGGCGACGCTCCGGTCCTGGCGGGCTTCAACTTCACCGGCGGCGCCTCCCTGACGCCGGAGTTCGCCGCACTGCTGATCGGGCTGGTGACTTACACGGCGGCCTTCATCGCCGAAATCGTGCGCGCCGGAATCCTCTCGGTGCCGCGCGGCCAGGTCGAGGCCGCTCGCTCTCTCGGCCTGGGCGAACGAGGCACGCTGCGTTTCGTCGTCCTGCCGCTGGCCCTGCGCCTGATCGTGCCGCCGATGACCAGCCAGTACCTGAACCTCGCCAAGAACAGTTCGCTCGCGGTGGCGATCGGCTATCCGGACCTGGTGTCGATCGCCAACACCACCATGAACCAGACCGGCCAGTCGATCGAGGGAATCGCCGTCATCATGGGCGTGTTTCTCACCATCAGCCTGTCGATCTCGGCGCTGATGAACGGGTACAACCGGCGCGTGGCGCTCAAGGGGATGGCGCGGTGAAGTGGCTGCGCGCAAACCTGTTTTCGAGCTGGCCGAGCGCGCTTGCCACGCTGGCGATCCTCGGGCTCGCCGGGCGGCTGCTGCCGCCGTTTCTCGACTGGGCGGTCGTCGACGCGGTCTGGCGGGCGGCCGATCCGCGCGCCTGCCGCGAGGCGCACGGCGCCTGCTGGGCGTTCATCGCCGAGAAGCACCGCTTCATCCTGTTCGGCACCTACCCGTTCGAGCAGCAGTGGCGCCCCGCGCTGGCGACGGCGCTCCTGATCCTGCTGTGGGTTTTTTCGTCCCTGAAAAAATCCTGGAACTGGCGGCTGCCGGCGGTCTGGGCGGCCGGCCTGGCCGCCATCGGCGTGCTGATGTGGGGCGGCGTCCTCGGCCTGCCCTACGTCGAGAACGAGCGCTGGGGCGGGCTGATCCTGACCCTGATTCTCGCCACTTTCGGCATCGCCACGGCATTCCCGCTCTCTATCCTGCTCGCCCTTGGCCGGCGTTCGGCGATGCCGGCGGTGCGCTGGATCTCCGTCGCCTACATCGAGCTGATCCGCGGCGTGCCGCTGATCAGCCTGCTGTTCATGGCCTCGGTGATGCTGCCGCTGTTCCTGCCCTCGGGCGTGACCATGGACAAGCTGCTGCGCGCGCAGGTCGCGATGATCCTGTTCGCCGCCGCCTACCTGGCCGAAGTCGTGCGCGGCGGGCTGCAGTCGGTCGCGCGCCACCAGGAGGAAACCGCCGACGCGCTCGGCCTTTCCTGGTGGAACAGGATGCGGCTGGTCATCCTGCCGCAGGCGCTGCGCGCGGCGATCCCGCCGCTGGTGAACACCTTCATCGGTTTCTTCAAGGACACTTCGCTGGTGGTGATCATCGGCCTGTTCGATCTCCTCAGCACCGTCAAGGTCTCCCTGCAGGATCCGGCCTGGTCGGGCTACGGCGTCGAGGCCTATCTGTTCGTTTCTGCGGTCTATTTCGTTTTCTGCAATGCAATGTCGCGCTACAGCCGGGGCCTCGAGCGTGGCCCCGCGCATGGCGCGCAGCCGCGCCTCCTCGGGGAGTCGTGATAAACTTTTTGCGCACCCCCTAGAACACGAACAGGAGACAACCATGGGCGCAATCTTCCAATCGCTGGGCCGCACCATCACCGCGGGCGTCGTCATCCTGCTGGTCATGATGGGCGTCGCCGGAACCTTCGGCATGATGAACTCCCACGGCTACTGGATGTTCTTCATGCGCTATCTCCACATCGCTTCGGGCGTGATGTGGATCGGCCTCCTCTGGTATTTCAATTTCGTGCAGACCCCGTCGATGCCGAAGATCCCGGACGAGCAGAAGCCCGCGATCAGCAAGGTAATCTCGCCGGCCGCGCTGTTCTGGTTCCGCTGGTCCGCGCTCTCCACGGTCGTCACCGGCCTGCTGCTGGCGGAGATGCTGGGCTTCATCGTCCAGGCGCTGACGCTGCAACCCGGCGCGCGCGCCATCGGCACCGGCATGTGGCTCGCGCTGGTGATGGCGTTCAACGTCTGGTTCATCATCTGGCCGAACCAGAAGAAGGTGCTCGGCATCGTCCAGGTCGAGGCCGCCGAAAAAGCCGCCGCAGCGAAAATGGCGGGCATGGCTTCCCGCATCAACACCATGCTGTCGATCCCGATGCTCTACTGCATGGCCGCGCAGTCGCACGGCGGCTTCTAGGCCGGGGCTCTTCCGCTTCAAAAGAAAACGCGGCCTCGGCCGCGTTTTCTTTTTCCAGGACTCAGAACTGGAGTTTCAGCGCGACGCGAACCTGGCGCGGCTCGCCCGGATGGACGGTCACGCCGCTCGGCACGGCGGGACTGGTGGGCGACAGCTGGAAATCCTGGCCATAGGCAATGTCGTAGTACTGGCGGTTGAAAAGATTGAGCACGTCCAGCGCGACCGCCGCACCCGGGGTGAACTGGCGCTGCACGCGCAGGTTGGTGACGATCGCCGAGGGCGCCCGCAGCGAGCCGTCCTGGGTGAGCGGATAGGGTCCGATGTAGCGCGTCGAAATGCCGCCCGACCAGGGCCCCAGATTCTGCACGCTGACGCCGAACCGGCCGACCTTGCTCACGGCGTTCGGGATCAGGTCGCCGGCCTCGCCGTTGTCGTTCGGGGTTGCGTAGCGGGCGTGGATCCATGCCAGATCGGCGTCGAAGTTCAGCCAGCGGTTCGGCGTCCAGTGATTGTTCCACTCGACGCCGTAGCGCCTGCTGGCGCCGTTCGCGGAAGTATTGCCGATGCTCGAATCCGCGCTGAAAACGAGCTCGCCGTCGCTGTACAGGCTCCACAGGGCGAGCGAGGACTGCAACCCCGGGATGACCTCGGTCCGCACGCCGATCTCCTTGCCTAGGCTGCCGACGAGAGCCGGCACCGCGGACGGCGGCGGCAGCCCCGTCGACGCGTCCACCTTCTCGGTCACGCCCCGGGCATCGTTGCTGTGGAAGCCCCTGCCGGTATTGATGAAGAATTCGGTCCTGGCCCAGGGGCCGAAGATCAGGGAGAGTTTGGGAGAGAGCTTCGAAGCGGTCGCGCTGCCGCTGTTCTGCGGGATCGTCAGCGCGTTGACGTTCATGTTGATCCTGTCGCCGCGCAGCCCGGCCACGCTGCGCAGCCAGCGGGCCCAACTGGTCGTGTTCTGCACGTAGACCCCGGCTTCGCTCTGGCCGATCCTGTTGTCGCTGACCGTCTGAAAGATGGAGCGGGCCTGCGTGTTGAAAAGGCCCGCGCGGACGTGGTCGTAGCGCAGTTGAAACCCGGCTTCGGTGACCGAGTCGCGGCCGTACAGGCTGTGTGTCCATCCCTTGACTGCCTGCCCGCCGAACACGTCGCGCTGCTCGGACTGCTCGAATTGGTCCCCGGTGGCCGGACGAAACTCGAAGAAGGTGAAATTCGACCATAGCTGCAGGCGGTAGCGCTGCGCGTAGGCGGAGAGCCGCGAATACCCGGCGCTGTCGCTCTGGCGCCACTCCCCCGAGAGGATCAGCCGCTCCGAGTTGCCGCCGTCGCTCGGATCGACGGCCGAGAAGCGCCCCAGCTGGCCCGAGTCGATCAATGACAGCGGCACCTGATCGGTGGAATTCCAGCGCGCGTTGTAGTAAATCCCGTCGATCGACCAGCCCTGCGCACGGGTGCCGTCGCTCAGGCGCAGCAGGCCATTGATCTTCCGCAGGCCCTCGGGAGTGGTCCATGGACCGTCGTTTCCCAGCAGTTCCACCGCGCCGAGGAGAACGGGGGAGCCGCCGTCCGGAGCAGGACTTCCGCCAGCGTTTGCGCTGGAACCCAGGCGCCCGAGCGGGGTGGACCCCGCGAACAGCGCGCGCCGGTAACCGAACCCACCCGCGGTCAGGTCCGCGATGCCTCGATCGAGGCTGCTGCGGTACTGGACGTCCGCCGATCCCGCCGAGGAAAAATCGCCGTCCTGCGCGAAGTAGGGCCCCTTGCGATAGTCGATGTGCTGCACGAGTTCCGGGATCAGGTAATTCACGTCGGAATAGCCCTGGCCGTGGGCGTTGCTCGGCATGTTCACCGGAACGCCGTCGATCCTGGTGGCGAAATCGGTGCCGTGGTCCAGGTTGTAGCCACGCAGGAAATACTGGTTGGCCTTGCCGTCGCCCGAATGCTGGGTGACCACCATGCCGGGGATGAATTCGAGCACCTCTCCGGGGCGCAGCAACGGCTGATCCACGATCAGCTTCGAGTTGACGGTACCCTGACTCGCGGCGTCGGAGGTGCCGATCCCGTTGTTATAGTGGCCGGTGACGACGACGGAATCCAGCGTCGGTTCCGCACCCGCCTGTTGCGATTGCGCCGGCATGGCGGCCGCGCAAAGGGCGGCGAACACGGCCAGTGCCTTGATTCGACGGTTCCCGAGTGCGGGCACTATGATCGGCGTTTCCAGGTTCGGTTTTCCGGTCTTTTTGTTTGTAAGCTAATTTTAAGCAAACGTCATACAAAAGCCAAAACGGCCCAAGGAGCGGCGATGCAGCGCGTGACGATCACTCTCGACGACGGCCTGATGAAGGATCTCGACCGCTGCGTGGCCACGCGCGGCTACCAGAACCGCTCGGAGGCGGTGCGCGACCTGGTGCGCGCCGGACTGCGGCAGACGATGCCGGAAAAGGCCGGCAAGGACGATTGCGTCGCGGCGCTCGTCTACGTTTACGACCACCACGTCAGGGAGCTCGCAAAGCGGCTGACGCAGGCGTTCCACAGCCACCACGTCCTGTCGCTCGCCTCGCTGCACGTGCATCTCGACGAGGAAAACTGCATGGAGGTGTCGGTGCTGAAAGGCCCCGGCGAGGACGTGCGCCACTTTGCCGAGCACATCATCGCCGAGCGGGGCGTGCGGCACGGCCGCATCTTCACGGTGCCGGCGCCGCATCCGCACAAGCACCGCTGACGAACTTGCGCTCCATCGCGTACGCGCTGGCGGCGGCGGCGCTGTTCGGCGCCAGCACCCCGGCGGCGAAGCTCCTCGCCGGGGAAATGCCGGCGTTCCTGCTCGCCGGGCTTCTCTACGCGGGCAGCGGAATCGGCCTGTCGCTGTGGATCGCGCTGCGCGCCGCCGCGCGTCCGCAGCCGGATTCGCCCGCCCTCGCCCGCGCGGATATTCCCTGGCTCGCCGGCGCGGTCGTCGCGGGAGGCGTCGCGGGCCCGGTGCTGCTGATGCTCGGGCTCGCCACGGCCGCGGCCTCCGCCGCTTCGCTGCTGCTGAACCTCGAAGGCGTGTTCACGGCGCTGATCGCCTGGTTCGTGTTCAGGGAGAATTTCGATCGCCGCATCGCGCTCGGCATGGCGCTGATCGTCGCCGCGGGGGGGCTCGCCTCGCTCGAACCCGGTTCGCTGGACCGCATCAGCAGCGGCGCGCTGTTTGTCGCTGCCGCCTGCCTCGCCTGGGCGATCGACAACAACCTCACGCGCAGGGTGTCCGCCGGCGATCCAGTGACGATCGCCGCGATCAAGGGCGCCGCCGCCGGCGCCGTGAACATCTCCATTGCCCTGGCCATGGGGAGCGCCTGGCCGCCGCTGTCGCAGGTCGCCGCCGCCGCGCTGGTCGGACTGTTCGGCTACGGTGTCAGCCTCGCGCTATTCGTAGTGGCGCTGCGCGAGCTGGGCGCCGCGCGGACCGGGGCCTATTTTTCGGTCGCGCCGTTCGCCGGTATCGCGCTGGCGCTCGCGGCGCTGGGCGAACACCCTGAGGCGTTATTCTGGCTGGCGCTGCCGCTCGCGGCCGCGGGCGTCTGGCTGCATGTCAGCGAGCGCCATGCCCACGAGCATCTGCACGAGCCGCTGGAGCACGCGCACGGCCACTCGCACGACGAGCACCATCGCCATGCGCACGGCTTCGACTGGGACGGGTCGGAACCTCACGCGCATGCGCACCGGCACGAGCGCATGCTGCACAGTCATCCGCACTACCCGGACATCCACCACCGCCACAATCATTGAAAACAGGGCCCCTGCCCCGTTTTGACTAGAATTGAAAACAGGGCCCCTGCCCCGTTTTGACTAGCGGGGCGCGAGCTTCTCCAGGCCGCGGAACCTGGCGCCGGCCTTGATGCCGCGCTGCGCGAACCAGCCCTTGTTCATCTCCAGGGCGTAGCGCGCCGGGCGCGCCGCGCAATGCGTCTGCTCGCTTTGCGGCTGCATGTCGGCGATGTTGATGATTTCGCCGGCCTCGTCGATGAAGGCGACGGACAACGCGATCAGGGTATTTTTCATCCACATGCAATGGGCCGCATTTTCGTCGAACACGAACACCATGCCCGCGCCCTGGGGCATCGACTTGCGGTACATCAGGCCTTCCATGCGGGTGCCCATGCTGTCGGCGACTTCGGCGTGGATGCGGTGCATGCCGACCGCGAGGTCCACGGCCGGCAACTCTGCACGGGCCGTCGCCGCGAACCACAGCACCACCAGGCAGAGGATTTTCTTCATGGCTGCAGAAAAGAAAAAGGCAGGGACAAGCCCTGCCTTTTTTCCGTAGGGCGAAGGATTACTTCTTCTCGTCCTTCTTGTCCATCTTCTTCTCCATCTTGCCGCCCTTCTTGTCCATCTTCTTGTCCATCTTCTTTTCCATCTTCTTGTCGTCCTTCTTGTCGGCCGCAGCCCCCATGTGGGAGGCGGCAACGGCGCTCAGGCTCACGGCCGCGAACAGGGCGGCGACGATCATCGACAGCAGCTTGGTCATTTCTATCTCTCCTGGATATTGATGTGTTTAAACGGGGTGACGTAACGAGTAACCGCCGAGCCTCCCCGCAGCGAAAAACGCGCGAAGCCTCATCCGGTTGACCGACCCTCCCGGTCTGTCCCCGTACTGCCTCCCTCTCGCGGGTTTCCCCACGCAAGCCATTGTAAACAAAAGAAGATTCAGGATCAAACCGTGATAAGCTATTGTTTTTACAGGATTGTCTTTGTGTCCGGGCGTATCAAACTCTGCCGGGAAATTTGTTTTGCGTTGCTCGCGACTGCGGCCTGCGGCGCCGCCGCCGCACCGTATGTGCCCAAGGACGATTCGCAGGTCCTGGAGACGCTGCCCAGCAAACCCGGCGATCCCGCCGCCGCGGAGTTGCGCAGGCTGCGCGCTGCTGCCGCGGCAGCGCCTGGCAACGCCGGGCCGGCGGCGCTTCTCGCGCGCCGTTATTTCGACCTGGCGATGGCCGAGGGCGATCCGCGCTACGTCGGTTACGCGGAGGCCGCGCTGCGCCCCTGGCCGGAGACGGCGGCGGCGCCGGCCGAAATGCTGATCCTGCACGGCATGCTGCGCCAGTACCGCCATGATTTTCCCCGCGGCATGGCGGATTTCGAGCTCGCGCTGAAGATCGATCCGGCCAATACCGAGGCACGCGCCTGGCGGGCGGCGATCCTGATGGTGCAGGCGGACTACCCGGCGGCGCGCCGCGAGTGCGAACTGCTCGCCGAGCATGCAACCGAACTGCACGCGACGGCCTGCATCGGCTATATCGATGCGACCACGGGGCACGCGCGAGCCGCCTATGAGCGTCTCGCCGCCGCGCTGGCGCGCCGGTCCGAGGTCAACCCGGAATTCCACGCCTGGATCCAGACCCGCCTCGCGGAAATGGCCTGGCGGTTCGGCGACTACGCCGCGGCGGAACGGCATTTCCGCAAGGGCCTCGAACTTGGCGTGGACGACAACTTCCTGCTCGCCGCTTACGCCGACTTCCTACTCGAGCGGGGCCGCGCCGCCGAGGTCGTGCAACTGCTGAAAAAATGGGTGCGCTCCGACACCCTGCTGCTGCGGCTCGCCCTTGCCGCAAGGGAACTCAAGCTTGCGGAAGGTGAAAAATACACGCAGACGCTGGGCGACCGCTTCTCCGACGCCGGGCTGCGCGGCGAGAAGCTGCATCTGCAGGAGGAAGCGAGGTATCTCCTGGACCTGAAGGGCGATGCGCGGGCGGCGCTCGCCACCGCAGCCGAGAACTACCGCACGCAGCGCGAGCCGCGCGACGCGCTGGTGCTGATCGATGCGGCGCTGGCGGCGCGCGATCCGGCCGCGGCGGCCCCCGCGCTGCAATGGCTCGAATCGACCGGCTTCGAGAGCGCGCGCATCCGGGACGCCGCCGCGAAGCTGAAAGCGCTGCCGCGATGAGAGCCCTGGCGTTCCTGTCGCTCCTCTTCGCCGCGGCGGCGGCGCAGGCGCACAAGCCGAGCGACAGCTATCTGGCGATCAGCGTCGCCGGCGCCGCGGTACGCGGCCAATGGGACATCGCGCTGCGCGACCTCGAATTTGCGATCGGGCTGGACGCCAACGGCAACGGCGAAATCAGCTGGGGCGAACTGCGCGCCAAGCGCAGCGAGATCGGAGCTTACGCTTTTTCTCGTTTGAAAATAAATTCGGACGGAAAACCCTGTGTAACTGCAAACACGGAACTCCTGGTGGACGAACACAGCGACGGCGCCTACGCGGTCATGCGTTTCGACGCCGATTGCGGATCGCGCGCGCCGGCATCGCTGGAAGTCACCTACAGCCTGTTCTTCGACCTCGACCCCACGCACCGCGGCCTGCTGCGCTTCGACCGGGGCGGCGCGTCGCAGACCGCCGTACTGTCGCCGGAACGTCCGCGGATCGCGTTCCGGGCGGGCGAAGTCTCGAAGCTGTCGCAATTTTTCGACTACCTGCGCGAAGGGATCTGGCATATCTGGGTCGGCTTCGACCACATCCTTTTCCTGCTGTCGCTCCTCCTGCCTTCCGTTTTGATCCTGAAGAACGGCAAATGGAAAGCGGCGGAGCATTTTCGCAGCACGTTTTGGGACGTGCTGAAGGTCGTCACCTCCTTCACCATCGCGCATTCGCTCACCCTGTCGCTTGCCGCGCTTTCGCTGATTTCCCTGCCCTCGCGCCTGGTCGAATCGACGATCGCGCTTTCGGTGGTGCTCGCCGCCCTGAACAACCTGAAACCGCTCGTCGCGGAGCGGCGCTGGGCGGTCGCCTTCGCCTTCGGCCTGATCCACGGCTTCGGCTTCGCCAGCGTGCTGGCGGACCTCGGGCTGCCGCAAGGCACGCTGCTGCTCGCGCTGGTCGGCTTCAATCTCGGCGTCGAAGTCGGCCAGCTCACGATCGTCTGCGCCTTCCTGCCGCTCGCCTACGCCCTGCGCCGCAGCCGGTTCTACCGCCGGTTCGTCTTCACCGGCGGTTCCGCCGCGATCGCGCTGGTGGCGCTGGTCTGGCTCGCGGAACGCGCGCTCAATGTGAAGCTCTGGCCGTAAAATACCGGTTTTTCCGCTCCACCGTACGCCCATGCAAAGGCAATCTCCCGTGTCCACCGCGAAACCCAAGATCATCTACACCCTCACCGACGAAGCTCCCCGCCTCGCGACCTACTCCCTGCTGCCCATCGTGCGCGCCTTCACCAGGCCGGCGGGCATCGAGATCGAGGAATGCGACATTTCGGTGGCGGCCCGCATCCTCGGCGAATTCCCCGATTTCCTCGCGCCGGAACAGCGCATCCCCAACAATCTCGCGGAACTCGGCAAGCTGACATTCAAACCCGAGGCCAACATCATCAAGCTGCCCAACATCAGCGCGCCGGTCGGCCAGCTGACCGCCGCCATCAAGGAACTGCAGTCCAAGGGCTTCAAGGTGCCCGACTATCCCGAGAGCCCGAAGAACGACGCGGAAAAGGCGCTCAAGGCGCGTTATTCCAAGATCCTGGGCAGCGCAGTCAATCCGGTCCTGCGCGAGGGCAATTCGGACCGGCGCGCCCCCGCCGCGGTGAAGAACTACGCGCGCAAGAACCCGCATTCGATGGCACCATGGGATATCGCCTCGCGCACCCATGTCTCCCACATGCATGCCGGCGACTTCTACCATGGCGAGAAATCGATGGCCGTGTCGCACGCCTGCGACGTGCGCATGGACCTCGTCACCCGAAGCGGAAAAACCGTGGTCCTGCGGCCCTCGGTGCCGCTGCTCGAGGGCGAAGTGATCGACAGCATGTACATGAGCAAGAAAGCCCTGTGCGCCTTCTTCGAGAAGGAGCTCGAGCACTGCAAGAAGCACGACCTGCTGTTCTCGCTGCACGTCAAGGCGACGATGATGAAGGTCTCGCACCCGATCGTGTTCGGGCACGCGGTGCGGGTGTTCTACAAGGACCTGTTCGACAAGCACGGCAAGCTGTTCGCCGAACTCGGCGTCATCGTCAACAACGGCTTCGCCAACGTGCTGGAGAAGATCAAGACCTTGCCGGAGGCCAAGCGCGCGGAAATCGAGGCCGACATCAAGGCCTGCGAGGCGAAGCGTCCGCGCCTGTCGATGGTCGACTCGGCCAAGGGGATCAGCAACCTCTACAACCCCAACGACGTCATCGTCGACGCCTCGATGCCGGCGATGATCCGCGCCGGCGGCACGATGTGGGGACCGGACGGCAAGATGTACGAGACCAAGGCGGTGCAGCCCGAGTCCACTTTCGCGCGCATCTACCAGGAGGTAATCAACTTCTGCAAGACCAACGGCGCCTTCGATCCGAAAACCATGGGCACCGTACCCAACGTCGGCCTGATGGCGCAACAGGCCGAGGAATACGGCTCGCACGACAAAACCTTCGAAATCGCGGAGGACGGCGTGGCGCGCATCGTCGACAACCACGACGGCCATGTGCTGATGGAGCAGAACGTCGAGACCGGTGACATCTGGCGCATGTGCCAGGCCAAGGACGCCGCGGTGCGCGACTGGGTCAAGCTCGCGGTCACGCGCGCGCGGCAGTCGAACACCCCGGCGGTGTTCTGGCTGGATGAATACCGTCCGCACGAGAACGAGCTGATCAAGAAGGTACGGCGCTACCTCAAGGACCACGACACGACCGGGCTGGATATCCAGATCATGTCGCAGGTGCGCGCGATGCGCTTCACGCTGGAGCGAGTGATCCGCGGCAAGGACACCATTTCAGTGACCGGCAACATCCTGCGCGACTACCTGACCGACCTGTTCCCAATCATGGAACTGGGCACCAGCGCGAAGATGCTGTCGATCGTACCCCTGATGGCCGGCGGCGCCATGTTCGAGACGGGCGCCGGCGGCTCGGCGCCCAAGCACGTGCAGCAGCTCACCGAGGAAAACCACCTGCGCTGGGATTCGCTCGGCGAATTCATGGCCATCGCGGTGTCCCTGGAGGACGTCGGCTTCAAGCATCACAACAAGAAGGCCATGATCCTCGCCAAGACCCTCGACGAGGCGACCGGCCAACTGCTCGACAACAGCAAGAATCCCTCGCCGAAGACGGGGCAGCTCGACAACCGCGGCAGCCACTACTATCTCGCCCTCTACTGGGCGCAGGCGCTCGTCGCCCAAAACGAGGACGCGGAACTCAAGGCGCACTTCTCGCCCCTGGCCAAGACGCTGGCCGAAAGCGAAAAGAAGATCGTCGACGAACTCAATGCCGTGCAGGGCAAGCCGGCCGACATCGGCGGCTACTACGTCGCCGTGCCGTCCAAGGCGGGCCCGGTGATGAGGCCGAGCCCCACGCTGAATGCCGTCATCGACGCCCTCGCCCGCTGAGCGCGTGAACGTGAACTAGTTCCGCAAACAAAAAGCCGCCCGAGGGCGGCTTTTTTATTGGCCGTTGCGGCGGCTAGGTCTTCTGGATGTTCGATGCCTGCTTGCCCTTGGGGCCCTGCACGACGTCGAAGCTCACCTTCTGGCCTTCCTTCAGGCTCTTGAAGCCCTGCATGTTGATCGCCGAGAAATGCGCGAACAAATCCTCGCTGCCGTCGTCCGGTGTGATGAATCCGTAGCCCTTCGCGTCGTTGAACCACTTCACGGTACCGATTGCCATCGAACTTCCCCCGCCTCTTGGTTGTCGAATCCGGGCTCCCACCCGGGCCATTCGGCGGCTTTTACCCGCCTTCCGAACCCCCGTCAAGGGCCCCTGCGGACGCATTTGCGCTCCCAGAGCGCATTGATTAGGATGGAAACGGTCGGCTACCACATGCATGCAACACAAAGACGACTCAGTACTCGAGGCAAAAAAGGCGAAGGTAAAACTTCCGCCGATGTACAAGGTTTTGCTGTTGAACGACGACTACACGCCGATGGAATTCGTCGTGCTGGTGCTGCAGAAATTTTTCGGCATGACACGGGAGAGGGCAACCCAGGTGATGCTTAAGGTCCACCGCGAAGGCATGGGGATCTGCGGCGTCTACCCGCGCGACGTGGCTTCCAGCAAGGTCCAGCAGGTCGCGGACTACGCGCGCAAACACCAGCATCCGCTGCAATGCGTGATGGAGGAAACCTAGCATGATCGCCCAGGAACTCGAAGTCAGCCTGCACATGGCCTTTGTGGAGGCGCGGCAGAAGCGCCACGAGTTCATCACGGTGGAACACCTGCTGCTCGCGCTGCTGGACAACCCGACCGCCGCCGAGGTGCTGCGCTCCTGCGGCGCCAACATGGACGAGCTGCGCAAGAACCTGACGCAGCACATCACCGAGCAGACCCCGCGCATCGCCGCCGACCGCGAGGTGGACACGCAGCCCACGCTCGGCTTCCAGCGCGTCATCCAGCGCGCCATCCTGCACGTGCAGTCCTCCGGCAAGAAGGAGGTCACCGGCGCCAACGTGCTGGTGGCGATCTTCGGCGAGAAGGACTCGCACGCCGTCTATTTCCTGCAGCAGCAGGGCATCACGCGGCTGGACGTCGTCAACTACATCTCGCACGGCATCACCAAGACCGCGCAGCCGCACCAGGGCAAGGGCGAGCCGGAGACCGAGCAGGAGAACCAGGCCGAGACGGCCAACAGCCCGCTCGACAACTACACGCAGAACCTGAACGCCCAGGCGCTCGCCGGCAAGATCGATCCGCTGATCGGCCGCGACCGGGAACTGGAACGCGTGATCCAGACGCTGTGCCGCCGCCGCAAGAACAACCCGCTGCTGGTGGGCGAGGCCGGCGTGGGCAAGACGGCGATCGCCGAGGGTCTCGCGCGGCGCATCGTCGAAGGCAGCGTTCCGGAGCTGCTGGAGAAGAGCACCGTCTACGCACTCGACATGGGCGCGCTGCTGGCGGGCACCAAGTACCGCGGCGATTTCGAGCAGCGCCTGAAGGCGGTGCTCAAGCAGCTGGTCGACAACCCTCATGCAATCCTGTTCATCGACGAGATCCACACGGTGATCGGCGCCGGCGCCGCCTCGGGCGGCACGCTGGACGCCTCCAACCTGCTCAAGCCGGCGCTCTCCACCGGCCAGCTGAAGTGCATCGGCGCCACCACCTACATCGAGTACCGGGGCGTGTTCGAGAAAGACCATGCGCTGACGCGGCGCTTCCAGAAAATCGACGTGGTCGAGCCGTCGATCGAGGAAACGATCGAGATACTCAAGGGCCTCAAAAGCCGCTTCGAGGCGCATCACAGCGTCAAGTACACCGCCAACGCGCTCACCACTGCGGCAGAGCTGTCGGCGAAGTACATCAACGACCGGCACCTGCCCGACAAGGCAATCGACGTCATCGATGAAGCCGGCGCAGCGCAGCGCATCGCGCCCAAGGCGAAGCAGAAGAAAGTCATCGGAAAGATCGAGATCGAGGACATCATCGCCAAGATCGCGCGCATCCCGCCGCGCAGCGTGTCGACGGACGACCGCAGCGCGCTCGCCAACCTGGGCCGCGACCTGAAGGCGGTGGTGTTCGGGCAGGACCCGTCCATCGACGCGCTCACGGCCGCCATCAAGATGGCGCGCTCGGGCCTCGGCAACCCGCAGAAGCCGATCGGCAACTTCCTCTTCAGCGGCCCGACCGGCGTCGGCAAGACCGAAGTCGCGCGCCAGCTCGCCTACTGCATGGGCATCGAGCTGATCCGCTTCGACATGTCGGAGTACATGGAGCGGCACGCGGTGAGCCGGCTGATCGGCGCGCCGCCGGGCTACGTCGGCTTCGAACAGGGCGGACTGCTCACCGAGGCGATCAGCAAGAAGCCCTACGCGGTACTGCTGCTCGACGAAATCGAGAAGGCACACCCGGACATCTTCAACATCCTGCTGCAGGTGATGGACCACGGCACCCTCACCGACAATAACGGCAGGAAGGCCGATTTCCGCAACATCGTCATCGTCATGACCACCAACGCGGGCGCCGAGTCGCTGGCGAAGAACAGCATGGGCTTCACGGATTCGGTGAAGGCCGGCGACGAGATGGAGGCGATCAAGAAGACGTTCACGCCCGAGTTCCGCAACCGCCTGGACGCGGTGATCTCCTTCGGCGCGCTGTCGCCCGAGATCATCCTGCGCGTGGTCGACAAGTTCCTCATGCAGCTCGAAGAGCAGTTGACGGAGAAGAAGGTCGAGGCGCACTTCACTCAGGGGCTCAAGGAGCATCTTGCGAAGAAAGGCTTCGATCCGCTGATGGGCGCGCGCCCGATGGCGCGCCTGATCCAGGACACCATCCGCCGCGCGTTGGCGGATGAGCTGCTGTTCGGCAAGCTGGTGCACGGCGGCAAGGTCACCATCGACGTGGGCGAAGAGGACAAGGTCGTCCTGCGCTTCGAGGAGCAGGCGCCGGCGGCACCGCCGGCGGCAGCCGAACCGGTCGCCTGACCGGAAATCTCCGGGACTGCATGAGAGCGGCAATCCTGATTGTTGCGGCTCTCGCAGCCTGTCCCGCAGCGGCTCAGGATTCCCAGCCCGGGCGCAACCTGGCGGCGGGATGCGCGATCTGCCACGGCACCGAAGGACGCTCTTCCACCAGGGAACTGCCATCGCTCGCCGGACTGCAGAAGGACTACATCATCAGGCAGATGGCGGATTTCCGCGACGGCAAGCGCCCGGCAACGGTGATGCAGCAAATCGCCAGGGGCTATTCCAGCGCGGAGGTCGAGGCGATGGCGGCCTGGTTCGCCGCGCAGAAGCGGTGAAGCGGCGGTGAAACGGAGAGGATTCCTCAAGTTTGCCGGTGCGGCGGCCTCGGCAGGATCGCTGGCCGGCCTGGCGGCTACGATGAGCGGCTGCGCCGGCGCCTCCTACAAGGCGCGCGTGGTGGTGGTCGGCGGCGGCTTCGGCGGCGCCACCGCGGCCAAATACCTGCGCCTGTGGGACCCGGCGATCGAGGTGGTGCTGGTCGAGCGCGCGGACGTCTTCACCTCCTGCCCGATTTCCAACCTGGTGCTTGCCGGCTTCGCGGACATCGAGGACGTGCGCCGCGGCTACGACGGCCTGCGCCGCCACGGCGTGCAGGTGGTGAACGACGAGGCGACGGCGATCGATACGGCGAGAAAAATCGTCAAACTCGGGCGTGGCGGCGATCTCGGCTACGACCGCCTGGTGGTGTCGCCCGGCGTCGATTTCAGCTTCGAGGAGATCCAGGGCTACGAGGAGGCGATGAAAGCCGGGCGCGTGCTGCACGCATGGAAGGCGGGCGCGCAGACCGTCGCGCTGCGGCGCCAGCTGGAGGAAATGCGCGACGGCGGCGTCTACGTGATTTCCGTGCCGCTCGCGCCCTACCGCTGCCTGCCGGCGCCGTACGAGCGGGCGAGCCTGGTAGCGGCCTACTTCGCGCGGGCGAAGCCGCGCGCCAAGGTGCTGGTGCTGGACGCCAACCCGGACCTTACCTCCGAGGGTCCGCAGTTCCGGAAAGCCTGGGCGGAGCTCTATCCGAACATCATCGAGTATCAGGCCAATGCCAGGGCAATCGGCGTCGATCCCGCGGCGGGGATCGTCAATCTCGAAGTGGAGGACGTCAAAGGCGACGTGCTGAACGTCCTGCCGCCGCACCGGGCGGGCGACATCGCGATGAAAGCGGGGCTGATCACCACCAACAACCGCTGGTGCGACGTGGACTGGCGCACCATGGAATCGAAAGCCGTGCCGGGGGTGCACGTGCTCGGCGACTCGACGCTCGCCGCGCCGGCAATGCCGAAATCCGCCAGCATGGCGAACAACCAGGGCAAGCTCGCCGCCGCCGCGATCATCGAGATCCTCAACGGCCGCGCGCCGGACCCCTCGCCGAGAGTGCTCAGCAGCTGCTACAGTTTTGTTTCTCCGAAGGAAGCCCTCCACGTCTCTTCCGTGCATGCCTGGGAAGATCGCCAGGCGACGCTGAGGATCGTTCCCGGTTCGGGCGGAGCATCGCCGGCGCGCAGCGAAGCGGAAGGCGCCTTCGCCTGGAATTGGGCCCGCAGCATCTGGGCCGATTCGCTGGGCTAGAAACCTGGATCCCCGCTTGCGCGGGGATGACGGCAGTTGCCGTCAGCTTTTGCCGGTGCTGCCGAAACCGCCGGCGCCGCGGCTGGACGCCGCGAATTCCTCGACGATGTTGAATTCCACCTGCTGCACCGGCACCACCACCAGTTGCGCGATGCGGTCCATCGGCTGGATCGTAAACACGGCCTGGCCGCGGTTCCACACCGAGACGAACACCTGCCCCTGGTAGTCGGAGTCGATCAGGCCGACCAGGTTGCCGAGCACGATGCCGTGCTTCGCGCCCAGCCCCGAGCGCGGCAGGACGATGGCGGCGAAACCCGGATCGCCGATGTGGATGGCGATGCCGGAGGGCACCAGATGGCTGTCGCCGGGCTTGAGCGTGAGCGGCGCATCCAGGCAGGCGCGCAGGTCGAGGCCCGCAGCGCCCGGGGTGCCGTACTGGGGCAGCATTTCGCGGATCCTCGGATCGAGGATCTTGACGTCCAGCTGGCGCAAGCTAGCGCTTCGCTTTCGACATCATGCCGGCGACGTGCGCGACCAGCTTGCGCGCCAGTTCGATCTTGGGGCCGCGGCCGAGGGGATGGCTGCCGCGCGCATCGAACAGCGTGATGCTGTTGTCGTCGGCGCCCAGCGCCTCCTGCGCGAGGTTGGCGGCGATCAGCGGCACGCCCTTTTTCACCCGCTTCTCCCTGGCGTGCGCCGAGACCTTTTCGCTCTCGGCGGCAAAACCGACGCAAAACGGCGCATTTTTCCGCGCCGCCACCCAGGCGAGGATGTCCGGGTTCTCCTCCAGCTTGAGGACCGGGGTGCTGCCGTTCATCTTCTTGATTTTCTGTTTCGAGGAATTCTTCACTTTCCAGTCTGAAACCGCGGCCACCGAGACGAATACGTCGCTGCCGTCCACCGCCGCCTTTACTTCGTTGAACATCTGCTGCGCGCTGCGCACGTCGACGCGCTGCACGCCCACCGGCGTCGCCAGCGCGACCGGCCCGCTGATCAGCGTCACGCGTGCGCCGGCCTCGTGCGCCGCGCGCGCGACCGCGTAACCCATTTTCCCGGAACTCGAATTGGTGATCACGCGCACCGGGTCGATCGGCTCCTCGGTCGGCCCCGCGGTCACCAGCACGCGCCTGCCGGCGAGCGTCTTCGGCTGGAAATACGCCTCGACCTCGGCAACGATGTCGGCCGGTTCGAACATGCGCCCCATGCCGGTCTCGCCGCAGGCCTGGTCGCCAGCCGCGGGACCCGCGAAGGCGACGCCGTCCTCGCGCAGCACGCGCAGGTTCCTTTGCGTCGCCGGGTTGTCCCACATCTCCACGTTCATCGCCGGCGCCAGCAGCAGGCCGCAGCGGCGCGCGAGCACCAGCGTGGACAGGAGATCGCCGGCGAGCCCCTGGGCAACCTTGGCGATGAAATCCGCGCTCGCCGGCGCGACCAGGATCAGGTCGCGGTCGCGCGACAGCTCGATGTGCGACATGTTGTCGGCGACCCGCGGATCCCACAGGTCCGTCCAGACCGTCTGTCCGGTGAGTGCCTGCATGGTCACCGGCGTGATGAACCGGGTCGCCGCCTCGGTCATCGCCACGCGCACGTCGCAGCCGGCCTTGCCCAACAGGCGCGCGAGCTCGCCCGCCTTGTAGGCGGCGATGCCGCCGGTCATGCCGAGCAAAATCCGCTTTCCCTTCAAGGTCATCGGTCCGGCTACCCCGGGCGTTAAGGGATCAGGATTGTAGAGGAAACAGGGCATATGGCCATTTCGGACTGGCCGCTCGCGGAACGGCCCCGGGAGCGGCTGCTGGCGCAGGGTGCGGCCGTCCTGAGCGATGCCGAATTGCTGGCGGTGTTCCTGCGCACGGGAATCCGCGGCAAGAGCGCCGTCGAGCTGGCCCGCGAGCTGCTGGCCGAGTCGAACGGCCTCGGCGGCCTGTTCGCTTGCACGGAGAAACTGCAGGGCATCAAGGGCCTGGGGCCGGCGAAGGCCGCGCAACTCGCGGCGGTCATGGAAGTCGCGCGCCGCTGCCTGAAGGAGGACCTGCGTTCGGGCAGCGCCCTTACCTCTCCGGGCGCCGTGCGCGATTACCTGCGGCTGGCGATCGCCGAGCGCGAGCACGAGGTATTCGTCTGCCTGTGGCTGGACGCCCGGCACCGTGTGATTTCCTGCGACGAACTGTTCCGCGGCACGCTGACGCAGACCTCGGTCTATCCGCGGGAAATCGTCAAGGCCGGACTGAAGGCGAATGCCGCGGCGGTGATCTTCGCGCACAACCATCCGTCCGGCGCGGCGCAGCCCAGCCAGGCAGACGAGCTGCTGACCCGCAACCTGAAGGAGGCGCTGGCGCTGGTCGAGATCAAGGTGCTCGACCACTTCATCGTTGCCAGCCACCAGGCGCTGTCTTTTGCCGAACGAGGTCTGTTGTGAAGTGCCTGTTTTCGCGTATAATTCGCGCCTTTTCCGCACCGCCATTCCGGAGTTTCAAATGTCCCGAGTCTGCGAAGTCACCGGCAAGAAGCCGATGAAAGGCCACCTGGTCTCGCACGCGAACAACAAGACCATCCGCACCTTCCAGCCCAACCTGCACTACCGCCGCTTCTGGCTGGAGAGCCAGAGCCGCTGGGTGCGGCTGCGCGTCTCGACTGCCGGCCTGCGCCGCATCGACAAGCTCGGCCTGGAAGCCGTGCTGGCCGAAATCAAGGCCAAGAAAAAAGAAGCAGCGAAAGCCTGAGGAGCCCGCCATGCGCGAAAAAATCAAGCTCGAATCGTCGGCCGGCACCGGCCACTTCTACACCACCACCAAGAACAAGCGCACCAAGCCGGAAAAGATCGAGATGATGAAATACGATCCGAAGGCACGCAAACACGTCATCTACAAGGAAGGCAAGCTGAAGTAGCAAGGCCTGCCGGAAATAAAAAAGCCCGCTGCGAGCGGGCTTTTTTATTTGCCTGCGCCGGTCAGGCGTAGCGGCGCAGCCGGAGGCTGAATTCCGCGAGCGGCGCAACGCCGCTGTTTTCAGCCTTGTGGCACCAGTCCTGCAGCTGCTTGAGCAGCTGCGCGCGCGAGGCGCTGGAACGCGCCCACAGCGCGGCGAGTTCGTCGCGCATCGCGATCGCCGTCGCCAGGGCCTTCGAATTCTTGAGCGCCTCGGCAAGCCGTGCGCGCTCGGCTTCGGTAAGCCGCTGCAGCCGCTCGAAGTAGCGCTTCGCCGGTTTCAGCGACTCCGCTTCCGCGGACCAGTGCCCGAGCCTCTCCAGCTCCTGGCGGTAGGTGCTCTTGAGCGACGCGCCGTAGCGCGCGAGAACGTCGTAACGGTTGGCGATGACCGCCTCCAGCGTCTGCTCGTCGCAGACCGGCTTCGGGTCGGAGAAGCGCGGCGTCGGCGCGACTTTCTTGACCGTCGCCAATCCGAGCGATTCCAGCGCGCGGATATAGCCCCAGCCGAGGTCGAACTCGTACCACTTGAGCGAGAACTTCGCGGAGGCCGGATAGGCGTGGTGGTTGTTGTGCAGTTCCTCGCCGCCGATCCACGCGCCGATCGGCAGGATGTTGCGGCTCGCATCGGGCGACGGCACATCCCAGTTGCGGTAGCCCCAGAAATGCCCGACGCCGTTGATCACGCCGGCAGCCCAGAACGGAATCCAGGCAATCTGCGCGATCAGGATGATCGCCCCGGGGATCAGCCCGAACAGCGCGATGTTGACCGCGCCCATCAGCCAGAGGCCGAGCACCGAATGGCGCGCGTAGACGTTGCGCTCCACCCAGTCCTCCGGCGTGCCGTGGCCGTAGCGCTCCATCGTCTCGGGATAGTGCGACTCCTTCACATACAGCAATACCCCGGTCCAGAGAACGCGGTTGATGCCGTAAACCTGCGGGCTGTGCGGGTCGTCCTCGGTCTCGCACTTGGCGTGGTGCTTGCGATGGATCGCAGTCCACTCCTTGGTCACCATGCCGGTGGTGAGCCACAGCCACAAGCGGAAGAAATGGGCCACCGCGGGATGCAGGTCCAGCGCGCGGTGCGCCTGGTTGCGGTGCAGATAGATGGTGACGGAGGCAATGGTGATGTGCGTCAGACCCAACGCAACCAGTACCAGGCCCCACCAGGGAAGTTGAAGCAGTCCGTCGAATAGCATCGGGCGCCTTTGTTATGTCGTCTTTTGGAGACGGGCCGGGCGGATTCTACGCGAACCACCCCCCCTTGCAAGGTCAGGGACGGTCACGTTGCTGCACTATTCCGCGTTTGTTCCGGACTATTGCCCTGCAGCAACCTAACCTCCCGCTGCGGATAGGGAATTTCAATTCCGCGGGCCTGGAATTGCGCCAGCAGGTCGATGCTCACGTCGGAGCGCACATTCTGGCTGCCGCGCTCCGGGTCCTCGATCCAGAAGCCCAGTTCCAGGTCCACGCCGCTATCGGCCAGCTGTACGACCTGCGCCGTCGGCTCCGGGTCCTGCAGTACGCGCGGATGCTTGCGCGCCACCTCCACCAACAGCTTCAAAACCCCGGCCATGTCCGTGCGGTAGGCCACCTGCACCCGCACCGCCAGCCGGACCCGCTTGTCGGTGTAGGAATGATTCAGCACGCTGGTCGTCACCAGCATGTCGTTCGGGATGATCGCCTCGACCCCGGTGAGGGAGCGCACCACCACGTAGCGTGTCGTAATCCGCGTCACCTCGCCATAGTGGCTGTCGGCGGTGATCATGTCGCCCAGCCGGATCGACCGGTCGAGCAGGATGATGAACCCCGAGAAGTAGTTGGAGGCGATTTTCTGCAAACCAAGGCCCAATCCGACGCCGAGCGCGCCGCCGAATACCGACAACACGGTGAGGTCCACCCCCAGCAGCGGCAGCACCACCAGCACGGCGGCGATCAGCAGAGCGGCCTTGCCCAGCCGCGCGAATACGACGCGCAGGCTGCTGTGCAACCCTTCCGCGCGCATGAGGCGCGTTTCCAGCGCCGCTCCCGCCCAAAGCGCCAGCAGCAGGGTCATGCCGACCCAGAACACAGCATTCAGCAGGGTCCAGAGGGACAGCGTGTGCGTGCCGGCAGTCAACTCCACGTCCGAGAGCCACGCGACGATTCCGGGCAGGATCCCGGTCAGGTGCATGGCGAGCGCGGCCCATACCAGGGTCGCAATCGCGCGCTCGAACGTATCCAGCCAGCCGCCGCCATGCGAGAACCCGAGGCGCAGCAGGTAGACCGCGATGCGGATGCCCGCCAGCGCCCCGAACAGCGGAATCGCGACGCTGAGGAGGTTTGTTTTGTGCCATTGGCCGAGCGTCGCGCGTCCAGCGATCAGCAGCAGCATCGCCAGCAGCGGGAAGATCAGCCGCCGGATCGCGGCCGCGCCGCGTTTGAACGCCTGGGCGCTGTCGTCCGGCGCGCGCCATTGCAGCAGCCGCGCCAGCCACCAGGCCGCAAACAGGCACAGCACCAGCGTGCCCGCCTGCCAGAGGATCGCCGGCGCATGCAGGTCGGACCACAGGTCGGCAAGCAGCCGGCCCATCTGGTTGTCATCCACGCCGCGAGCCTATCAAAGTTCGGCATGCACCCGGAAACCGACGAAATTCGCCGGTCCGCGGTCGCGGTTGTAGCCGGGGTTGACGAGGTACTGATAGCCCAGGGAGAACCAGGCGCCCTTCGCCACGCCAAGGCTGTAGAAAGTCTCGATGATCCGTTCCGTCGCATAGTTGAGCTGGCCGTCGCCCAGGAAAAAACCGGAACCTCCCGCAGCAAGGTAGTCGCGGTGCGGCCGGGACAATCCGTTGACGTAGGCCGCGATGCCGGCGCTGTCGTCCGGCCGTCCCCAGCCGGCGCCCTTCAGCAGCGTGCCCGCCGCCAGCGAACGATCGATCTCGGTGAACATGAACGTCTCCGTCCTGCCGTCGCTCCAGCCGGCGCGCGCGTATGCCCCGATGTATTGGCTCAGCTCGACCTGCGTGCCGAGCCCGAAGCCGGCCTTGGTCTGCGGCCGGCGCACCAGCGAAAGATCGGGCGTCGATGCCGTTGCCGTGCCCAGCGCGATCGCGTCGTCGAAGGCACCCGCCTCGACGCGGTTGCGGAACACCAGCGCGCGCGCAATCGCCGCGCGTCCCGCCAGCTGGTATGGAACCTCAAGCTCGGCCACGTCGCCGTAGCGCTTCGTGAAGTCGCGGTCGAGCCGCAAGCCGTTCGACTCTACCGGCACCAGGAACCGGCCGGCACGCACTTGCCAGCCGGCGGTGATGTATTCGGCCGCGGCGCCCCAGGTATAGCCGCGCGCATCCGCCGGAAAATCCCAGGCCCCGTAGGTAAGCGATGCCCAGTTCATGAACTGGGTGCGCGCATCGCGGCTGTAGTCCATCGCATCGAAGACGTCGAGAACGGAAACATTTCCGGCGGTCAGCACCACGCGCTCCGCCGAATAGCGCGTGCCGATCTGGTTCTGGCCGGATTCCTGCGCCGCGGATTCGCCGCCGAGGTTCCAGGTGTGGCGCAGGAACAGCCGCGCCCGGTAGCCCTTCAATTCGGGTCCCGCGCCGCGCTGGATTTCGCCGTTGCTGAAGCCGCCGACGCCATGCAGGCCGGAAAACGGCCGGCCCTGCACGAATTCAGGGTTGAAATAAAGCTCGGTCGCCTCGCCCAGCCGCGCCCCCAGGTACAGCGTGCCGGTCAACGTGTAGCTGGTCTCGCGCGGCGCACCCAGGCTGTTGGGGCCGCTGTAGAGCGCGTTGAACGGGGATTTGAACTGCTGCGCGTAGGTCGCCTGCGCATGCCATTCGAAAGGCGACTCCTCCGAGGCCAGCGCGGAGCCGCCAGTCAGAGCAAGGAGGAGGATTGCAGCGGCTCTGAGCACTGGCAGAATATAGCAAAACCCCGTTACCGCAGGACGACACCGGAGCGCCTCTTGCCCGCATTGCTAGCCGACCCGCAAGCCTGGATCGCCTTCGCCACGCTCACCGCGCTCGAACTGGTGCTCGGCATCGACAACGTGATCTTCATCTCGATCCTGGTGGACAAGCTGCCGCCCGCCGAACGCGACCGCGCGCGACGCGCCGGCTTGTTCATGGCGATGTTCATGCGCGTCGGGCTGCTGCTGGCGCTGGCGTGGATCATCGGCCTGACCGCGCCCCTGTTCGAGGTCTTCGGCCAGTCGATTTCCGGCCGGGACCTGGTGCTGATCCTCGGCGGCCTGTTCCTGCTGTGGAAAAGCGTGAAGGAGATCCACCAGCTGGTTGAAGGCGGGGAGGGCGGGGAAGACGCGGCGCCCGCCGGCGTGCGCGCCGCGTTCGGCGCCGTGGTGCTGCAGATCATGCTGGTGGACCTGGTGTTCTCGCTCGACTCGATCATTACCGCGGTCGGCATGGTGAAGCAGGTGGAGGTGATGATCGCGGCGGTGATCGTGTCGGTGGTGCTGATGATGGTGTACGCCGGCGCGATCGGCCGCTTCATATCCGCCTACCCGACCATCAAGATGCTTGCGCTCGCCTTCCTGGTGGTGGTGGGCGTGCTGCTGATCGCCGCCGGGTTCGACCACGAGGTGCCCAAGGGCTACATCTACTTCGCGATGGCGTTCGCCGTGGGGGTCGAGCTGCTCAACATCCGCATGCGCAAGCGCTAGCGCCGCTCGAACGCGGCGGCGAAGAAACCGTCGGTGCCGTGCCGGTGCGGCCACAGCCGCAGGCGCTCGCCGGTATCGACGGGAATGCGCTGCGCCGCCAGCAGGTCGGCGCAGGACAGCGGCTTGAATTCCGGATGCTCCGCGGCGAAGCGCCCGGCGACGGCCTCGTTCTCCTCCGGCAGGATGCTGCAGGTGCCGTAGACGAGGCGGCCGCCCGGCTTGAGCAGCTTCGCGGCGGCGACCAGTATGCGCAGTTGCTTGGCCGCCAGTTCGGCGACGTCAGTCGCGTCGTGGCGCCACTTGAGGTCGGGATTGCGCCTGAGCGTGCCGAAGCCGCTGCAGGGCGCATCCACCAGCACCCGGTCGAGCTTGCCGGCAAGGCGCTTGGCGCGCACATCCCCCTCGCCCGAAAGCACGATCGGATGGACATTGGAAATCCCGGCGCGCGCCGCTCGCGGAGCGAGCTCCCGCAGCCTTTTTTCGGATACGTCCATGGCGTAGACGCGGCCGGCGCCATGCATCAGCATCGCCAGCGCGAGCGTTTTGCCGCCCGCCCCGGCGCAGAAGTCCGCCACCATCTCCCCGCGCCGCGGCGCGACCAGGTAGGCGAGCAGCTGGCTGCCCTCGTCCTGCACCTCGACCGAACCGTCGAGGAACAGCGCATGACGGTTGATCTGCGGCTTTCCCTTGAGCCGGATCCCCGCCGGCGAATACGGCGTGGGCGTGGCTTCCAGTTCCAGCCGCGCGAGCGCTTCCTCGCGCGAAAGCTTGGCCAGGTTGACCCTCAGGTCCAGCGGCGCGGGGTTCAGCAGCCCCTGGGCTATCGTCATCGCCTCTTCCAAACCGCACTCGGTAGCGAGGCGCTGCCAGAGCCAGTCGGGCAGATCGGCCCGCACCGCTTCCGGAAAATCCCGGCCTGATGCCGATTTGATCCGCGTGATGAGCGCGGATTCGCCGTCGAGCGCCCGTCCCGACAGGCCGAAGACGCGGACCAGCGCGGCGATCGCCAGGTCGTGCGGCGTCCCGCTGCCCGCCGCCGCCTCCAGCGAGCGTTTGCGCCGCAGCGCCGCGAACACCGTCTCCGCGATGAAGGCGCGATCCTGCTGGCCGAGATTGCGGTGGCTGCGGAAATAAGCGGACAGCGTCTGGTCCGCCGGCCCGGAAAATTTAAGCAGATCCGCGAGCGCCGCCACGGCATGCGCGAGCAGCGGCTTGGTAGGTTTCACTGCGCGGAAATTTTCGCGGCCAGCTGGTCGAGGCGCGTGCCGTCCTTGTCGACGATGAGGATGCGGACTGGGATGTATTGCCGGTCGGCGGCGAGCCAGATCTCGGTCGCCTTGTCCTGCGGATTGTTCCTGCGCTTGACCAGCTTGAGCGCGTCGAACTCGCCCGCCGGGGTCTTCACCCGTTCGCGCCCCGCGGCCTGGAAGACGTAGGTGGTCGTGCTCTTGCCGTCGGTGGCGACGACCGTCGCGGCGGCTGCGGCCGGCGGCGCGAAAGCGAAATTCCAGATGAAGCTCAGCCGGTCCTGCCGCTGCAGCGTCGGGGTTTTGCTCGCGGGGTCGAATTCCGCGCGCTGCGTGTCGCGCCCGCTGCGCCGGTCCTCGAACTTCTGCGGGCGCAGGCCGTCGGCGGCGACGGCGCCCTGGCTGGAGCGCACCGCTTCGCCCTTCAGCGAAAGCAGTCCCTTCCCCTTCCAGGTCTCCGTGAGCCTGTAGCTGCGGCCGTCGTGTTCCAGGCGCTGGTGTATGTCCGCCAGCACCGAGCCGTTGCGCGCGAGTTCATAGTCGATCTCGACGTGCTGCGGCGGCGCCGCCGCGGCGGCCGTGGCAGCGAGGCTAAGCGCTATCGAAATTAAGCAGTTGCGCATCATCACCCTTAACGCGGACGAGTCCCTTCTCGATGACCAGCTTGCCGTCCAGGAACCAGCGGACCGCGCGCGGGAACAAGACATGCTCCTGCTGCAACACCCGCGCCGCCAGGGACTCTTCGCTGTCGCCGGGCAGGACCGGGACCGCAGCCTGCGCCACGATCGGCCCCTGGTCCAGGTCGGCGGTGACGAAATGCACCGTGCAGCCGTGGCGTTTCACGCCTCCCGCGAGCGCGCGCCGGTGCGTTTGCAGGCCGGGGAACGCCGGCAGCAGCGACGGATGGATGTTGAGAAGCCTGCCAGCGTAGCGCTGCACGAAGCCGGGGGTCAGCACGCGCATGAATCCGGCAAGCACCACCAGCCGCGGAGCAAAGCGGTCGATCTCCGCCGCCAGGATCGCCTCGAACGCCTCGCGCGAGGCGAAGTCGCCGTGCCGCACGACCAGCGTCGGGATGCCGCGCTTGGCTGCGATCGCCAGTCCGCCGGCGCCGGCGACGTTGCTGATCACCGCGGATACCGGAATGCCCGCTTCCAGGATCGCCTGCAGGTTGCTGCCCCGGCCCGAGATGAGGACGACGGCTGAATTCAAACCATGTCCCCGGGACGCACCCAGCTGTCGAAATCCTTTTCCGTCACGTAGCCGAGCGCCTTGGCGGCTTCGCGCAGCGTGCTGCCTTCCTTGTGCGCCTTTTTGGCGATCTCCGCCGCGCGGTCGTAGCCGATGTGGGGCGCCAGCGCGGTCACCAGCATCAGCGAGCGCGCGAGCAGTTCGCCGATGCGCTCCCTGTTCGGCTCGATGCCGCGCACGCAGTGCTCCTCGAAGCTCGCCATGCCGTCCGTCAGCAGCCGCCCGCTCTGCAGGAAGGCATGGATGATCAGCGGCTTGTAGACATTCAGCTCGAAGTGGCCGGAAGCGCCGCCGATATTCAGCGCGACATCGTTGCCGAACACCTGCGCGCACAGCATGGTCATCGCTTCGGCCTGGGTCGGATTGACCTTGCCCGGCATGATCGAACTGCCGGGTTCGTTCTCCGGCAGCGAAATTTCGCCGATGCCCGAGCGCGGGCCGGAAGCGAGCAGCCGGACATCGTTGGCGATCTTCGTCAGCGCGGCCGCCAGCGTCTTCAACCCGCCGTGCGCGAAGACCAGCGCCTCGTGGCCGGCGAGCGCGGCGAATTTGTTCGGCGCCGGCTCGAACGGCAGCCCCGCCATGCGCGCGATTTCCGCAGTCGCGCGGCCGCTGAACTCGGCATGCGTATTGAGGCCGGTGCCGACCGCCGTGCCGCCGAGCGCCAGCCGGTAAAGGCCCGGCAGCACCGCCTCGAGAGCTTTGCGCGATTGCTCGAGCTGCGCCACGTAGCCGGAAAACTCCTGGCCGAGCGTGAGCGGAGTCGCGTCCTGCAGATGCGTGCGGCCGATCTTGACGATGGCCGCAAATGCGTCGCGCTTGGCGGCGAGCGAAGCGCAGAGGCGGTCGAGCGCGGGAATCACTTCGGAATGCAGCGCGCGCGCCGCGGCGACGTGCATCGCGGTCGGGAAAACATCGTTCGAGGACTGGCCGAGATTGACGTCGTCGTTGGGATGCAGCAGCCGCCCGGGGCCCCTCTCGCCGCCGAGGATCTCGGAGGCGCGGTTGGCGATCACCTCGTTGACGTTCATGTTCGACTGCGTGCCCGAGCCGGTCTGCCAGACCACCAGCGGGAATTCCTCGTCGTGGCGGCCGGCCAGCACCTCGTCGGCGGCACGGGCGATCGCCTCGGCTTTCTTGGCATCGAGCAGGCCGAGCGATGCGTTGACGCGCGCCGCCGAACGCTTTACCAGCGCCAGCGCGTGGATCACGGCGAGCGGCATGCGCTCGCCGGAAATGCGGAAGAACCTGCGGCTGCGCTCGGTCTGCGCGCCCCACAGGCGCTCGGCCGGCACCTCGATCGGTCCGAATGAATCCTTCTCGGTGCGCGTTCCGCTCATCGCGCTACGGCAGGTCGAACAGCAGCACTTCCGCGCCGGCGCCCTTTTCCAGCGCGACTTTGGAGATGCCGGTCATCTTGAGCGCGTCGCCAGCCGCCAGCGGCGTGCCGTTCACCGTGATCGTGCCGCGCACGACGTGCAGGTAGGCACTGCGCCCCGCCGCAAGCGCCTGCGCGGCGTGCTCCGCGCCGTCGAACAAGCCGGCGTAGATGCGCGCGTCCTGATGGAGGGTCACCGAGCCGTCCGCGCCCTCGGGCGAGGCGACCAGCCGCAGCCGGCCGCGCTTGGAGGCGGCGTCGAAATGCTTCTGCTCGTAGCCGGGTGGGATGCCGCGCACGTTCGGCTCGATCCAGATCTGCAGGAAATGGGTGACGCCCGCCCTGTCGTGGTTCTGCTCGCTGTGCTGCACGCCGCGGCCCGCGCTCATGCGCTGCACGTCGCCCGGCACGATGGTCGAGCCGGTGCCCATGGAATCCTTGTGTCCGAGCGCGCCCTCCAGCACGTAGCTGATGATCTCCATGTCGCGGTGGCCGTGCGTGCCGAAGCCGGTGCCGGGCTGGATGCGGTCCTCGTTGATCACGCGCAGCGCGCTGAATCCCATGTGCGCCGGGTCGTAATAGTCGGCGAAGGAGAACGAATGCCAGGAGTCGAGCCAGCCGTGCTCGGCGTGACCCCGCTCCGTACCGCGGCGGATTTCGATCACGCAGTCAACCCTTGGCCGCCTGGTCGGGCGCCCGCTGCTCCGCCGCATTCTGCGCGGCGATTTCCTGGTGGACTTTCGCCATGTCGAGCGATTTCGCCTGCGTCAGCACCTGCTCCAGGGCCTGCCCCGGCAACGCGCCCGCCTGCTGGAACAGGATCACCTTCTCGCGGAACACCATCAGCGTCGGGATCGAGCGGATGTTGAACGCGCCCGCGAGCTCCTGTTGTTCGTCGGAGTTGATTTTCGCGAACACCACGTCCGGATGCGCTTCGGAGGCCTTCTCGAACACCGGCGCGAAACCGCGGCAGGGGCCGCACCACGGCGCCCAGAAGTCGATGATGACGGTCTTGTCGCCATTGATCGTCTGGTCGAAGTTGTCTTTGGTCAGTTCAATGGTCGCCATCTGGGCCCTTTCGGTGAGAAATCGCAGTGTATATTGGGTCGGCCCCTATCGTTTCAACTTGCCATGCCATACGTCGGGCGCTTCGCGCCTTCTCCCACCGGTCCGCTGCATTTCGGCTCGCTGGTTGCCGCCCTGGCGAGCTGGCTCGATTGCCGAAGCGCCGGCGGTCGCTGGCTGTTGCGCATGGAAGACCTCGACCGGCCCAGGGTCATCCGCGGCGCGGCGGACGCGATCCTGCGCCAGCTGGAAGCCTTCGGCCTCGAGTGGGACGGGCCGGTGGTCTGCCAGAGCGCGCGGCTCGCTCTGTACCGGGATGCGCTGCAAAAACTCAAAACCCAAAGTTATCCATGCGCCTGCACGCGCAAGGAACTCGAGGATTCCGCGCTGGCCATCGACGGTTCGCGCATCTACCCGGGAACCTGCCGCGGCGGCATCGCGCCGGAAAAATCCGCGCGCGCCGTGCGGGTACGCACCGACGCGATGACCATCCGCTTCAGCGACAGGGTGCAGGGTGAAATCGCGCAGTCAGTCGAAACCGAGGTCGGCGACTTCGTGCTGTTGCGGGCGGACGGCATCTTCGCCTACCAGCTGGCGGTCGTCGTGGACGACGACGCTCAAGGCGTCACCGATGTGGTGCGCGGGGCCGACCTGCTCGATTCGACCGCGCGCCAGATCCATTTGCAGCAGCTGCTGGGCATTCCGACCCCGCGCTATCTCCATGCACCCGTCGTCACCAACGGCGCCGGTGAAAAACTCTCGAAGCAGACCCGCGCGGCCGACGCACGGGCGGAGGACATTCCGCGTGCGTTGGAATTTCTCGGGATGCGGGCGCCCACCGGCCTTGCCGGAAAAGAGCTTCTCGACTGGGCTGTCCATCATTGGAGCCCGGCCCGCGTGCCGAAGGTCCGCGCCCTTATCCCTTCCTCGGCGGGATGATCACTGTAGCCAGCGAGCCCAGCACGAAAGCGAGCGCCAGGTACTCCGGCCAGCCCGGCTGCTCGCCGAGAAACAGGATGCCGCTGAAAACGCCGACCACGGGGATCACCAGCATGCTGAGGGAAAACACCGTCACCGACATGGAGGTGGCGAGCTTGATCCATGCCCAGTGCCCCCAGGCGAAGGCAAACAGGATGTTGTAGGCGACGGCGAGCAGCGGGCGCGGCCCGACCTGGCTCAGCCTGCCGAAATCCTCGAACACCAGCGCACCAGCG
This sequence comes from Burkholderiales bacterium, assembly GCA_036560705.1. GTDB lineage: Bacteria > Pseudomonadota > Gammaproteobacteria > Burkholderiales > SG8-39 > RBG-16-66-20. The sequence goes on from DATBQR010000016.1 coordinate 100,817, forward strand.
TAGATTGGCACGCCGCCCAGCAGCATGATCCACGCGGTGTAGGCCGGCAGCGGCGCCTTCACCGGGTACTTCTTCTGCAGCAGCGTGCCGATCGCCCACGTAAAGGCGGCGGAAAGCACCAGCAGCGCCCCGAGCGGCGCGCCCTGCAGCCGCGCGAATTCATCCCAGACCAGCAGCGCCATTCCCGCCATGCCGAGCGCGAGGCCGAGAAGCTTGCGCGCCGTGATGCGCTCGCCGAGGATCAGCACGGAGAGCGGGATCGCCCACGCGGGCATGGTGTAGGCGAGGATCGCCGCGCGGCCGGAGGGAATGTGCTGCAGGCCGAACACCACCAGGATGTTCCAGCAGGTGATGCTGAAGAACGCGATCAGCACCAGCCGCTTCCACTGGCTGCGCGGAATCGCGAGCGGCTGGCCGCTCGCGCGCAGGAAGGCGAACAGCAGGCCGGAGCCCGCGCCCAGGCAGAGCGTGCGGAAGGTGAAGGGCGCGATGTCCGAAATCGCCACCTTCATCGCCGTCCAGTTGAAGCCCCAGACGACCGTCAACCCGGCCAATACCCACCAAAGGCGAGCCGGAATGTGCTCTTGCGGGGGGTTGTTCATTGTTTGAGAGCCAGCACTAACTTCTCCTTTAGTCCAGGCATTGCCTAATTCATCAGTAAGATATGCTGCACTGCAAAAACCTCTTGACTATAAGGAGCTTAGGGGTAGAATTCGAATTGCTGCGGCGCACAAAGCGCCCTAAAAAGATTCTTAACCCTATTCTTTTGAGGAGATTCAAATGTACGTTACCCCCGAGCAGATCCAAGCCGCCAACAAGGCCAACGTGGATGCGTTCCTTGCCCTGGCGACGTCCCAGTTCGCCGCGGTCGAGAAATTCGTCAGCCTGAACGCCAACGCCGTCAAAGCCGCGTTCGAAGACACCATCGCCAACACCCGCGCGCTGGCCGGCGCCAAGGACACGCAGGAGCTGGTGAACCTGCAGAGCACCTTCGCCCAGCCGGCGATCGAGAAGGCGATTGCCTACTCGAAGAGCGTCTACGAAGTGTCGACCCAGACCGGCACCGAGCTGACCAAGGCCGCCGAGCGACGCGTCGCCGAGTGGAACGAGAACTTCGTTTCGCTGCTCGACAAGGCCGCGAAGAACGCCCCGGCCGGTTCGGATGTCGCCGTGAGCGCGGTCAAGCAGATGCTCGCCGCCGCGAATTCGGCCTACGACAACTTCAACAAGGTTGCCAAGCAGGCGACCGAGATCGCGGAAGCGAACGTTGCCGCCGCGTCCGAGACGGTGAAGGGCCTGACGAAAACCAAGAAAGCCGCCTAAGTCCCTCCAGGCAGCTCCCAAAAACCCCGCTTCGGCGGGGTTTTTTATTGGCAGGTCCCGCCAAGTGCTTCCACGCCGCGGCGAATATCGGCCATTGCCGGCTCCACCTCCGCCGGCGTGCCGCGCACGCCCAGTTCGATGTGGCGGCGGGTAGCCCCTTCTCCCATGCTGGGCAGGCTGAACGCCTTGAGTCCCTGGTATTTCGCGTTGACCTCCTCCATCAGCGGCGAGATGGTGGATTCGGGCAAGCCGTAGACCAGCACCGACGCCTCGCCCCAGCGGTCGCGGTCGAAGAGCTGCCGGTACTTGGTGTCCAGTACCCACTCGAGCATCGGCCAGGCCATTTGCGGGAAGCCCGGCACGAACCAGTGCTCGCGGATGGTGAACCCCGGAATCCGGTTGAAGGGATTGGGGATGATCCCGGCGCCGGCGGGAAACTCCCCCATCTTGAGCCGCTGCGGCGTGGTCTCGCCGGCGAAGCGGCCGCGGATTTCCCGCTCGGCCTCCGGATGCAGCGGCAGGCCGACGCCCAGCGCCGCCGCGGCGCATTGCCGCGTGTGGTCGTCCGGCGTCGCGCCGATGCCGCCGAAGGAGAACACCACGTCCCCGGAGGCGAAGCTGCGCCTTAGCGCGGCCGTCAGCCGCTCCGGATCGTCGCCGTGGTACTCGCACCAGGCGAGCCTGAGCCCGCGCTGCGCGAGCGCCCGAATGATGAACGAAAGATGCTTGTCCTGGCGCTTGCCGACCAGGATCTCATCGCCGATGACCAGCGCGCCGAATGCCATGCCGGCATTCTAACGACCGCCCATGCCGCTTACGGATTGGAAAAAGCCTAAGCGGCTTTTTGCGCCCATTTCTCCAGTTCTTCCAGGCCGCCGATCCGCTGGCCGTTCACGAACACCTGCGGCACCGTGCCGGCGCCCGTGATGGCGCCGACGATGCGGCTGCGATTCTTGTGGCCGAGGGATACCTCGCCGTAGTCGTAGCCCAGGTCCTCGAGCAGCCTTTTCGCTCGCGCGCAGTAGCCGCAGCCCTCGCGCGTCAGGATCGCCACCTGGTCGGGCTTTTTCGCCTTCGGCGCGACATAGGCCAGCATGGTGTCGGCGTCGGAAACCTCGAACGGATCGCCCGGCTTGTGCGGCTCGACGAACATCTTCTGCACCACGCCGTCCTTCACCAGCATGGAATAGCGCCAGGAGCGCTTGCCGAAGCCCAGGTCGGCCTTGTCCACCAGCATGCCCATGCCGTCGCTGAATTCGCCGTTGCCGTCGGGCAGCATCGTCACGTTCTCGCATTCCTGGCCGGCGGCCCATTCGTTCATGACGAAGGCGTCGTTCACCGAAACGCAGACGATCGCATCCACGCCGTGGGCGAAGAACGCCGGCGCGAGCTCGTTGTAGCGCGGCAGGTGGGTGGAAGAGCAGGTCGGCGTAAAAGCGCCGGGCAGCGAGAACAGCACCACGGTTCTGCCCTTGAATATCTCGTCGCTGGTGACGTTCTTCCAGTCGCTGGCGGTACGGGTGCGGAACGTGACCTGAGGGACCTTCCGGCCTTCGTGGTTCATGGCACTCCTTTACATTGGCTGAAACAATGAATGCGCGGAGTTTGGGGTAAGACGCCTCTGCGTTCCAATACTTTGTCCGGATGTTTATAATAGCCATGTCCTATGACTCTGACCGAACTTAGGTATGTCGTCGCGGTCGCCGAAGCGCGCCATTTCGGCCGCGCCGCGGAGCGCTGCCACGTCAGCCAGCCCAGCCTGTCCGCCTCGGTGAAAAACCTGGAGGAGGAACTGGGCGTCACGCTGTTCGAACGCGGCAAGCGCGGCGTATTCCTCACCGAGGCGGGAGAGCAGATCGTGGTGCAGGCGCGGCGCGCGCTGGAGGAGGCCGAGCGGGTCAGGACCGTCGCGCGCCAGGGCCGGGATCCGCTCAAGGGCGTGCTGCGGCTGGGCATCATCCATACGATCGCCCCCTACTTGCTGCCGGACCTGGTCGGCGCCCTGCGCCGCTCCGCACCGGAGATGCCGCTGGACGTGGAGGAAACCACCACCGCCGCCCTCGACCACATGCTGAAGGCGGGCGAGCTGGACGCCGTGATCCTCGCGCTGCCCTACGACGGCCCGGGGATCGATACCGTGCCGCTGTACGAGGAGGCATTTCGCGTCGTCGCACCGGCAAAGCACGCACTGGCGCGCAGGAAGGCGGTCGCGGTGGAGGATCTGGACGCGGGCGAACTGCTGCTGCTGCCGGTCGGCCATTGCTTCCGCGACCAGGTGCTCGACGCCTGCCACGAGTTTTCGCGCCCGCCCGAGGCCGGGCGCCAGGGCAATTCGCTCGAGACCCTGCGCAGCATGGTGGCCTCGGGCCTGGGAGTCTCGGTGCTGCCGGCGACCGCGCTCACGCCGCGGTACGCCAACCCGCTCGTCAAAACGGTCGAATTTTCCGATCCGCGTCCGGTGCGGCGCGTCGCGCTGGCCTCGCGCCACGGTTTCCATCGCCCCGCCGCGCTGGAGAAAGTCGTGGCTGCGATCCGCAGCCTCGACCTGCCCGTGACGCGCCTATAGACGGGACCCCTGCCCCCGCAGAACCTCGCCCTCGATGGGCGCCTGCCTGAGCGCCTCCAGCTCGCCGAGCAGGAAATGGATGAAGGCGAGCCCGAACAGCACCGGCGCGACAAAGCCGACCAGCGGAACATAGGCAAGCAGCGCGAGGATCGCCCCCAGCACGTAGAGTGATCCACGCTGCGCGGAAAAGATCGTCCGCATCTCATCCGGGCTGGCGTGCTCCGCCAGCGCGTCGTAGCGCAGCACTCTCTGGTTCACCCACGCCATGATCGCGACTGGGATCGCCAGCCACAACGGCGGGATCAGCCAGAAGGGAATCGACATCGCTCCCAGTACGGCCAGGCCGGCGAGCGCAGCCACGCCGTTCATCAGGCTGCCCGCAAAGCTGCCGCCATGCCGACGTGCCAGCTGCGGATAACTCCGCGACGCGACGTGCTCGACCATGGCCTGCATGCCGAAGACGCTCAGTATGAATAGTGCGGTGAGCCAGACAAGCGGGATGAAGGCCAGGACGATCAGGATTTTCGCGGCGATCGCGATCGCATCGGTCAAATCCCAGCGGACGAAGAACGTGCCGCTTTGCATCCATTGCTGCATCCAGCCCGACAGCATCAGGACGATCCGCGCGCCCGCGATGAACAGGCCCGCGCCCCAGATCGCAACCGCAACCAGCATCGGCCAGATCATCAGCCAGAGCATGCGCGGATGCAGCAGGCTGGCGAAGGCGAAGAAGAGCGACCGGACGACCGGGTTCATTGGCGGATACTGTGCCACAGCTTTGCCAGGCGCTTGGGCGAGACCGGCACCGGCGTCTTCAGTTCCTGCGCGAATAGGGACACCCGCAGCTCTTCCAGCAGCCAGCCGAACTGCTCCAGTTCGGCGGCCGTCCTGCTCGCGCCGCCGAGGCGGGCGCGCGCAAGCAGTTCCCGCCGCCAGGCCTGCTCCAGCGGCGCGAGCTCGGCCGCGCGCTGCGCGTCGCGCGGCGGATCGGAGCGCAGCTTGTCGAGCCGGAGGGCCGCCGCCTTCAGGTAGCGGGGAAAGTGCTGCAGCCTTTGCCATGGGATGCGCGCCAGGAAGCCCGCCTGCACGAGGCGCGCGCACTGCTGCTTGACGTCTTCAGCCGCCTGCGGATAGGCCTTCTGCACGCCTGCAACGCGCTTCTGCACCTGGGCATGCTCGGCGACGATCGTGGCCGCCAGCCGCTGCATTTCCTGGGCGATCAGGCTCAGCCGGTTGCGCCCATCCTGCACGCGCTGCGCGAACTCCGCCTGCCGCATCGGCAGGGATTCGGCGAGGAAAGAGCGGTCGAACGCCGCCGAAACGACGTCGTCCTTCAGCGCCGCCAGCGTCATGTCCTTCGAAAGGCTTTTCTCGATGTCGCGCACGCGGTCGCGAAAAGCGATGGCCAGCAGGCGCAGCACGCCGGTGCGATGAACCTCGCGCGCCCGCTCCGGCGAATCGAACACCTGCAGCGTCACGCCGTCGTCCACGTCGAGAAGGGCCGGATAGCCGACCAACGTCTGCCCGCCGCGCTGGATCTCCATCATTTCCTCGAGGTCGCCGAAAGTCCACGCGGCGAAGATTTCCCCCTCGTTCTGCGGCATCTCTCCGGCAAGACTTTCCTGAATGCGCGAGCCGAATTCTTCCTTCAATTCGGCGACATGCCTGCTCATCGCCAATTGCCGGCCATGCTCGTCGACGACACGGAAGTTCATCTGCAGGTGCGGCGGCGCCGAATCCGGCCGGAACGCGTCGGTCGGCACCTCCAGGCCGAGCTCCGACCGGATGTAACGCGCCAGCGCCGAACCCAGCGGCGTATCCGAAGGAGATACGGCGGCCGTGAAGGCCTGCGCAAACTCGGCCAGCGGCCCGAGCTTGTGGCGTAGGCGCTGCGGCATGCCCTTCGCGTAGGACTGCACTTTTTCCTTCAACAGGCCCGGCACCAGCCACTCGCAGCGCGCCGCCGGCACCTGGTTTAGCAGCGCCACCGGCACCGTCATCGTCACGCCGTCCTTCGGCGAGCGGGGCTCGAAGTGATATTCGAGCTCGAACTTGTTCGGCCCCACCTGCAGCTCGTGCGGGAAATTCTCCGTGGTGATGCCCGCTGCCTCATGGCGCATCAGGTCCTCGCGCCGCAGCTGCAGCAGGCCGGGCTGCGCACGATCGGCTTCCTTGCGCCATTTCTCGAAGTCGGCGCCGTTGGTGATGCCCTCGGGCACCCGCGTGTCGTAGAAAGCGTAGATCAGTTCGTCGTCCACCAGGATGTCCGGGCGGCGCGACTTGTGCTCCAGGCGCTCGATCTCCTTCAGTAGGCGCTGGTTGTGCGCGTAGAAAGGTGCGCGCGTCTCGAACTCGCCCTCCACCAGGCCTGAGCGCAGGAAAATTTCGCGCGACAGTTTCGGGTCGATCGGCCCGTAGTGCACGCGCCGGTCGGCGTAGACCGGCAGGCCGTAGAGCGTGCCGCGTTCCACGGCGACCACCTGGGCGCGCGTCTTCTCCCAGTGCGGCCGTTCGCGGTGGCGCTTGAGGAGATGCCCCGCCAGCTCCTCGATCCAGCGCGG
>DATBQR010000017.1:0-2856 GCA_036560705.1 Burkholderiales bacterium
TGCGCCGCGGCCGCTACGTCGAGTTCAACCTGCTCTACGACCGCGGCACCGTGTTCGGCCTCAAGACCGGCGGCAACGTGGATTCGATCCTCTCCTCGATGCCGCCCGTGGTGAAGTGGCCCTGAGCTGGGCAGCTGCTCCGGCTATTACCAGGTCCATTGAACGCCGGCGCGCCCGCCGACGATGTTGTCCGCACTGTAGGTCTTGTAGTCGGACCATCCGGCGCCGACCGAGGCGTCGAGCGCCAGGCGGTCTCCCTTGGTGAAGCAACCGCGGCAGAGGACCCCGATGGCACTCAGCGCCACGGCGTTGGCGTCACCCTGGAAATTGCCCCAACCGACGCGCATGCCGAAATTCTCTTGCTGTGTCAGCGACGGGGCCTCGGCCGCCAGCGCTACCGCGACGCCGGCCCTGAGCTGGCCGATGGCCTTGAACACGTCGCCGTTGTCGGAGGCGAGGTTGCCGTTGGTGTTGGTAGTGCCGGAATTTTGCGGCGGCGTTGGTCACGCCTTGATTAAGGCCGCCGCCGATGGCGATGCCACCCAATTGGAATGTGGTTCAACCACATCTGAGCATACTGTCGACAGTAATCAACTAGACGATTAAAATTCGGCCCTCTCGGAAAACCTCACCTATTCGTATTGGTTTTGGCTGCCGGCGCGGCCGCAGTAGTTGGCTACGCGGGCGCCGGCGATACTGCCTGTACCTCCTGGGGAGGAGCTTCCTTCGTCTCGACGTTTACAGCGTTAAGCCGCCAATCGGTTTCCACTGGCTGGAAAATAAGGTCGAAATTCACTCGCTGCGGCCGCGTGTCGAAGAAACCCGTCAGCCTCAACATGCCATTGGCCAGCAGCTCGGGCTGGCGGATGAGCTTGGGATCAAAGAAGAGGACAGGCGACAGGTCGAACTTGCTGTTGCACAGGCCGGTGAAGATTTCAGCGAGTTTCTCCGCGCTATTGACGTTTTGGAAGTCGGGCGCAGCGAGATCGCGAACCACCGTATAGTTCCCGGTCTTATTGGCTTGGTTGATCGCAATTATCGTCGTGCGAATGAGAAGGTTGAGTTTGTACTGGTCGGGCATTTTGGGCATCGCGCCCGGGGGCAGCGGTGCCGTGGCTGCAGCGGGTGGAGCTGCCGGCGGCGTCCCCTGCGGCTGGGTGGTGGTTTGAGCGGGCGCGGCTTTCTTTGCGTCCTTCGCCTCGGCCCGAGGGCCGGATAAACCTGCGAACGCAAGAAGGACTGCAAGCAGCGCAAAAAACACTCGGCCCATCGCGGAATGCACTCCCAATCCCGACAAAAAAAATGACATTAGGCTCGTGAGCCTCGTATGCAAAATAGAAATTGGGCGCGCTCAAGGCTTCCCCGACGCGTTAACGATGAGCTGCTTCACCGCCGCAAAAAGCACGGCTGACCGCTGCTCGCTTCTCTTGGGTCCCCCGTCCCCGCGAAGCACAGCGCTGCCATCTCGGGGACGACGTTATTGAGGGGGCAGCGGACCGGCCCTATCGGCCAGTTGCTCGATCGATGCAAACAGCAGCGCCAAGTCTTCCGGCCGCGATAGGCGATGCTCCCCGTCTGCGATCTCGTGCAGGACCACTCCGCCACCCTGCATGAAGCCCATGAGCTCGCGGGTGTGCGCAAGCGGCACGGCAGCGTCCTGCGCGCCCTGCAGGATCACGACTGGGCGCCCCGGATCGAACAGCCTGCGCGCCAGCAGATGCTCGCGCCCCTCCTCGATCAGACCCCGCGTGATGGCGTAGGGCTCGCCGTACTCCGACGGCTGCTGATAGACGCCCGTCTGCTCAAGGTCGCGCCGCGCGGCCGCGTCGAACTTCTTCCACATGAGCTCTTCCGTCATGTCCCACGCGGGCGCGATGAGCACGAGCCCGGCGATGCGGGCAGCCTCCGCGGGAGCCTCGCGCAGGAGCCGGCGCAGGAGCAGCAGCGCGATCCACCCGCCCATGCTGGAACCGATGACGATCTGTGGCCCGCGCGTCGCGCGCCGAAACACCGCCTCGGCCTCGGCGAGCCACTGGCCGATGGTGCCGTCCTCGAAGCGACCGCTCGATACGCCGTGCCCGGAGTAGTCGAAGCGCGTGTAGCCGTAGCCCTTCTGCCGCGCGAACTCCGCCAGCGCCGTCGCCTTGGTGCTCGCCATGTCGGACCTGTAGCCCGGCAGCCAGAGCAGGCTCACCGAGGGCTCCTTGGCTGGAGGATCGGCGAGGTAGGCGATGCGCCGCGGCGCTCCGCCGTCGCCGACGCGCAAGAATTGTGGTTTCCTGTCGCCCACGCCTGACACCTCCTGCCCCCCGGAGAGCTTCTTGGCCGCAAAGCGCCCGACCATACTGCAGATCATCCCCGAGCTCGATACCGGAGGGGCCGAGCTTTCGACCATCGAGATCGCCGAAGCGATCGAGCGCGCGGGCGGCCGCGCCATCGTGCTGAGCGAGGGCGGACGCCTGGTGCAGCGGCTGCGCGATACGGGCGCGGAGCTGCAGTTCTTCCCGGCGGCGGCGAAGAATCCTGTCCGGCTCTGGTGGAACGGCCGCCGCATCGCCCAGGTCGTTCACCGCGACGGCGTCGACCTGATCCACGCGAGGAGCCGGGCGCCGGCCTGGAGCGCGATGATGGCCGCGCGCCGCACAGGGCTGCCGTTCGTGACGACCTACCACGGCGCTTACAACGAGCGCTCGCCGTTAAAGCGGCTCTACAACAGCGTCATGGCGCGCGGCGACGTCGTCATCGCCAACTCGCAGTACACGGCCGACCTCATCCGCATGCGCTACGGAACGCCGCTCGACCGCCTGCGCGTGATCTACCGCGGGGTCGACGACCGGTGGTTCGACCCGGCAAAAG
>DATBQR010000018.1:0-113794 GCA_036560705.1 Burkholderiales bacterium
CCGGCGCCCTGCCGGCCCTCGAAATTGCGGTTCGAGGTGGACGCGCAGCGTTCGCCCGGCTCGAGACGGTCGGCATTCATCGCCAGGCACATCGAGCAGCCCGGTTCGCGCCACTCGAAACCCGATTCGCGGAATACCTTGTCCAGGCCTTCTTTCTCGGCCTGTGCCTTCACCAGGCCCGAACCCGGCACCACCATCGCGACCTTGATGTTCGAGGCAACTTTCTTCCCCCTGGCCACCGCGGCCGCGGCGCGCAGGTCCTCGATGCGCGAGTTGGTGCAGGAGCCGATGAACACCTTGTCCAGCTTGATGTCCTGGATCGGCGTGAGGGGCTTCAGGCCCATGTACACGAGAGCGCGCTCCATGCCTTCGCGCTTGACCGGATCCTTTTCCTTGTCCGGATCGGGCACGCTCGCCTCGACCGCGACCACCATCTCGGGCGACGTGCCCCAGGTGACCTGCGGCGCGATATCGCGCGCGTCCAGCTTCACCTCGCGGTCGAATTTCGCATCCGCGTCGGTGTGCAGCATTTTCCAGGTGGCGACCGCCTGGTCCCATTCAGGCCCCGCGGGCGAAAACGGCCGCCCCCTGAGGTACTGGATGGTGACGTCGTCCACGGCGACCATGCCGGCGCGCGCGCCCCCTTCGATCGCCATGTTGCACAGGGTCATGCGACCTTCCATCGTCAGCGAGCGCACCGCACTGCCGGCGAATTCCACCGCGCTGCCGGTGCCGCCCGCGGTGCCGATGCGGCCGATCACCGCGAGCGCCACGTCCTTCGCGGTAACGCCGCGCCCGAGCTCGCCTTCCACGGTGACGCGCATGTTCTTCATTTTCTTCGCCACCAGGCACTGCGTGGCGAGCACGTGCTCGACTTCCGAGGTGCCGATGCCGTGCGCGAGGCAGCCGAAGGCGCCGTGCGTGCTGGTGTGCGAGTCGCCGCAGACGACCGTCATCCCCGGCAGCGTCGCACCCTGCTCGGGCCCGATCACGTGCACGATGCCCTGGCGCTTGTCGAGGAACGGGAAGTAAACCTTGGCGCCGTATTCCTTGATGTTGGCGGTGAGCGTCTCGACCTGCAGGCGCGAAACCGGATCCTCGATGCCCGCGATGCCACGCTCCCAGCCGGTAGTGGGCGTGTTGTGGTCGGCCGTCGCCACCACCGAACCGATGCGCCAGGGCTTGCGGCCGGCGAGCTTCAGGCCCTCGAAGGCCTGGGGACTGGTGACTTCGTGAACGAGATGGCGGTCGATATAGAGCAGCGCCGTGCCGTCTTCCTCGACGTGCACCACGTGGCTGTCCCAGAGCTTGTCGTAAAGCGTGCGTCCCATCGTTTTCCGCGCCGCGAAAGAATGGGATTATTGCACAACGAATCAGCGTTTTACACCCTCACCTTCCAGAGGATTAGGGCAGCGCCCAGCGCGCCAAACGCGGCGCTCATCCCGAAACTGGCCGCACTTCCCAGTGCATCCCAGGACCAGCCGGCAATCAGCGTCCCGGCGGCCCCGCCCACGCCGTAGGTGAGGCTGGAATACAGCGCCTGACCGCGGGCTTCGAGCCGCCCTGAAAAGATGCGATGCACGGCCGCGAGGGATGCCCCATGAAACACCCCGAAGGTCGCGGCGTGCAGCAGCATTGCGAAAACGAGCAGCGCAAGCACGTCGACGGCCCAGCCGATAAGCAAAAAGCGCACGGTGATGCACGCGAAGCTCGCGATGAGCAGCGAACGCAGCGAATGGCGCCGCATGAGCTGGGGCAAATAGACGAACACCACGATCTCCGCGGCCGACCCCAGGGTCCAGAGCGCGCCGATCGCCGCCTTGGAGTACCCAGCGCCCTCCAGGTGGATCGAAAGAAAGGCGTACAGCGCGCCGTGCGCCACGGCGTTGCACATGCACGCGCCGAAGAAGGCGATCACGTCGGCCCGCGCCAGCACCGGCACGAGCCGCGCCGGTTCCGGCGGGCCCGCGTGGGGGGCGCGCGCGGGAATCCCCAGCGCCGCCACGCAGACGAGCGCAGCCAGCGCGACGATGATGTCGAGGACCGTGGAAACGTCATGGCGGTCGAGCCAGGCGCCCGCGCCGAGGACGGCCAGAATGAAGCCGATCGATCCCCAAAGGCGCACCGGTCCGTAGCTGCCCGGCCGGGCACGTGTCGCGGCGAGTGCCGTCGCCTCGACCAGCGGCATCGATCCGGCCGCAAGGACGCTGAGCAGAAGCATGGCGAAGGCGATCTGAAAAACGCCTCGCGCGAAGTACAGAGAAGCGAACCCGCCCAAGACCGCGAACGCCGAAAAGATCACGATGCCGCGCTGCCAGCCGGTGTGATCGGCGATCCAACCCCAGGCGGCCGGCGCGACAATGCGGGCGATCTGCGGCATGGCGAGGACGAGAGCCATTTGCCGCGCGTCGTAGCCCGCCGCGGCAAGCCAGAGCGAGAAATAGGGCGCGAGCACGCCGACATACGCGAAGTACGCGAAGTAATAGATGCCGAGGCGGCGGGGAACGCCGGGGGCAACGCTCATGGAGTGCGCATGAGGTAAGCGCCGCCGCGTTCGCGCGTTACGCGGAAGACTGGGCGGAGACGGCGAAGCGCGTCGAGGCCAGCACCTCGCGCACGAAGAGCGCGTCGTCCCGGCCGTGCCTTGCGGCGCCGGCGATGCGTCCGCCGAGCAGCAGTTCCGCCAGGCCGTGGACCAGCGCCCAAGCGGCGATGGACGAATCCCCCGCGCCCTGCGCCTCCGGCACCCGCGCCGACAACGCGCCCGCGAGACCGGCGAATGCCTTCGTCGCCACCTCCCGCAGCTGCGGATGCCTCTCCAGCGAAACCTGCCCGCCGAACATCAGGCGGAAGCGCTGCGGGTGCGCCAGTGCGAAACGCACATAGGCCTCGCCCATGGCGCGCAATCCTCCCGACTCCGCCGCCTCGCGCTGCGCCTGCTCCAGCATCGAGTAACCCTCCGCGGCGAGCGCCGCCAGCAAGGCCTCGCGCTCAGGAAAATGACGGTAGGGGGCGTTGTGGGAAACCTTTGCGCGGCGCGCCAGTTCGCGCATTTTCAGACCTTCAATCCCTTGTTTTTCCAGCAATTTCCCAGCCATCCGCAGCACCGTGCTGCGCAGATCGCCATGGTGATAGCGGCGGCTTGATGTTGACATTCACCACATTATACGGGAAATCTATGTTGCCGTTGACAACATACCGCCGCGGCTATTTTTTCGGCCTGCCCGGCTTTTTCGGCTTGCCCCCGGCCTTCACCCGCGGCGCGGACTTGCTGTGCCCGAGGGCCCGCTTGCGCACGGGGGCCTTGCGGTTCTCGTCATACGGGTTCCTGCCGGTGCGCAGCTCGATGCGCAGCGGCGTGCCTTTCAGGCTGAACGCATCGCGGAACCAGCCCTCGAGGAAACGCTTGTAGCCGTCGGTGACGAACTGCAGGGAATTGCCGTGGATGATGATGCGCGGCGGGTTGGAGCCGCCCTGGTGCGCGTAGCGCATCTTCGGCCGCGAGTAGCCCTTGCGGTGGGCCGGCAGCTGGCGCTCGACCGCGGCGATCAGCGCGCGCGTGAGCTTCGGCGTCGGCAGCTTCGCCATCGCCGCCGCGTAGGCCCCGTCCACGGCGCGCAGCACGTCGTTCACGCCCTTGCCGGAGCGCGCGGAAATGAACAGCGTCTCGGCGAAATTGAGGAAGCCGAGCTGCCAGCCGAGCTCCTGCTTGACGCGGTCGCGGTCCGCCTTCTCCACCGCGTCCCATTTGTTCACCGCCACCACCACCGCGCGGCCGCGATCGAGAATATAGCTGGCGACGTGCGCGTCCTGCTCCGAGAGGCCCTCGTCGGCATCCAGCACCAGCACGGCGACGTTGGCCGCCTCGATCGCCTGCAGCGTCTTGACTATGGAGAAGCGCTCGACCTCGGCGCCGTGCGACTTGCCGCGCTTGCGCAGTCCCGCCGTGTCGATCAGCGTGTAGCGCCGGCCGCCGCGCTCGAAGGGCACCTCGATCGAATCGCGGGTGGTGCCCGGCTCGCCGTAGGCGATCACCCGTTGCTCTCCCACCAGCGCATTGACCAGCGTGGATTTGCCGACGTTCGGCCGACCGACGATGGCGACGCGGGGATGCCTGGCTTCGCTTTCATCCGCGGCGGCGCCTCGGGGAAAGGGCTTCAGCACTTCTTCGATGAATTCGGCCACGCCGCTGCCGTGCGCGGCGGAGATGGCCGCCGGCGCGCCGAGGCCGAGTTCGTGGAACTCGGCCGCGGCGACTTCCGCCGCCATGCCCTCGGCCTTGTTGGCGCCGATCCAGACCCGGTCCTTCAGGCGGCGCAGCCGCTCCGCGATGACGCGGTCGCCCGGCGTGAGCCCGGCGCGCGTATCGGTGACCAGGATCACCGCGTCGGCCTCGACGATCGCCTGCTCCGTCTGGCGCGCCATCTCGACGAAGATGCCCTCGGGCGTGTCGGGCTCGAGGCCGCCGGTATCGATCACGATGTAGGAGCGCCCGCCGAGCAGGCCTTCGCCATAGTGGCGGTCGCGCGTCACGCCGGGCACGTCGACGACGATGGCGTCGCGCCGCCGCGTCAGGCGGTTGAACAGCGTGCTCTTGCCGACGTTCGGCCGCCCGACGAGGGCAATAACCGGCTTCATGCCGGTCCTGTATCGGGTTTCAAGCCGGGGTTCTCACTGCAGCGTCAGCGCGTACAGTCCGCCGTTCTGCGTCTGCACGAGGAATCCGTCCGGCAGCTTGAGCGGCGCGGCGCGCACCGGGCTGCCGTCGGTGGCGAAGCGGGCGAGGAACGCGCCCGACTCCCGCGCGAGGAAATGCACGAAGCCCTGCAGGTCGCCCAGCGCCACCTCGGTGCCGAGCGGCAGCGGCAGCGACAGCTGGCGATAGGCGAGGCGGTCCTGCTTCCAGATGCTGCGGCCGTTGCTGCGGTCCAGCGCGTGCACCGCGCCCTTGTCGTCGCTGACGAACGCGTAGCGCGCATCGAAGGAAACGCCGGTGAGCGTGGACATCTCGCGCGTCCACAGCTGGTTGCCGTTCAGGATGTCGTAGCAGGCGACGCGTCCCTGGTAGGCCCCGGTGCAGACCTCCCTGCCCTGCACCGAAGGATCGCCGACGATGTCGGTGACGCGTTCGAGCTCGGTCGCGCCCTTCGGCAGCGCCACGGTCGCTTCCCAGCGCAGGTTGCCGTTGGCGAGCGCGATCGCCACCAGCTTGCCGCCCGAGAAACCGGCATAGACCGATCCCTGGTTGATGGTCAGGCCGACCGGCGAGCGCACGATGAGCGAGGCGGCGGCGCGCTGGTAGACCCAGCGGCGCTTGCCGTCTTCGCCGCCGAAAGCGAAGATCTTGCTGTCGGCGCTGCGCACCAGCACCAGCTCCTCGCCCAGTTTCGGCGCCGCCAGCACTTCGCTCGACACCCGGGCGCGCCATTTCACCGTGCCGGTCTGCGCGTCGAGCGCAATGACCTCGCCGTCGTCGCAGGCGACCACGGCGAGCGCGCCATCGCTGCCGACGCCGCCGGAAAGCCGCTTGCCGACCGAGATCCGCCACTTGGCCTGGCCGGTGGCGGCATCGAGACGCGCCACCGCGCCGGCGCGCGACGCCACGTACACGCCGTCGCCCACCAGCGCCGGACTGAATACATAGGATTCCGCCGCCCCGATGTTGGCGGACCAGAGCACGCGCACGCCCTGCGCGTTGGTCAATACGGGCAGCTCGGAGGGCTTCGGCCCGGTCGACTTGCTGGCGAACCAGTCGAGCGGATTCAAGCTCGGCATGCTGGGCACGCTCGAGCAGGCCGACAGCAGCAAAGAGGCGGCACAGGCGGCGATCGCCGCCGGCCGAAGCGCGACGCGCATCCTCATCCCCCGAGCGCGTCCAGCCGCAACTGCACGCTGCTGCGGAAGGCGGTGTCCTTGCGGTCCGATTTTTCGAGCGCGGTACGGTAGGCGACCCTGGCGTCGGCGGCCTTGTCCTTCGCCAGCAGGATGTCTCCCCTCAGCGCCGCATATTGCGCCTCCAGCGGCGCGGCATGCTTCGCTTCGAGCAGCGCGAGCGCCTCGTCGTAGGCTTTCTGGTCCAGCAGCACCGCGGCCAGCCGCAGGCGCGCGAGGTCCCTCAGTTCGTCAGAGGACGAATGTTCGACGACCCATTGCAGCTGCGCCCGGGCGTTTTTCAGGTCCGCGCGATCGAAATAGAAGCGTGCCGCGACCAGCGCGCCCATCGAGGCGTAGTAGGTGCGGGGATAGGATTCCACCAGCGTTCCGCCCGCATCCCCGAGCGCCTTCGCGTCGCCCGCCTGCGCCGCCGCGACCAGTGCATCGTAGCGCGCCCCGGCCTGCTGCGCCTGGTCCGCCTGCCAGATGCGCCATCCCTGCCAGGCCGATCCCGCGATCGCCGCCGCGGCGACCACCGTCAGCACGCGCGTGCCGTTGTCTTTCCACCAGCCCTTGAAAGTGGCGATCTGTTCCTGCTCTTCTAGGTCGTAAGCCATGCCTATGCCTTGATCCTTTGCATTGTTGCCGCGAATTCCTCCACCACGCGCGCGCGGCCGATGCGGCGCTGTTCCTCCGTCCTGCGCAGGGCCTTCACCGACAGTTCGCCGGCGCGCACCTCATCCTCGCCGACGATCAGCGCCACCCAGGCGCCGCTCGCGTCTGCTTTTTTCATCTGCGACTTGAAACTTCCGCCCCCGGCGTGCAGCACGACCGCATGACCGGCCGAGCGCAGCGCATCGGCGATGGTAAACGCATACTCGAGCGTGCCTTCGCCCTGATGCACCACGTAGGCATCGGGCAGGTGCACCGCCGGCGCATTGCCGGAATCCCGAATCAGCGCGACCAGCCTCTCGCAACCCATGGCGAAACCGACGCCCGGCGCGGCTTTGCCGCCGAGCTGCTCGAACAGCCCGTCGTAGCGGCCGCCGCCGCAGACCGTACCCTGCGCGCCCAGCGCATCGCTGACCCACTCGAAGACGGTGAGATTGTAGTAGTCGAGGCCGCGCACCAGCCGCGGATTGAGCGCGAATTCGACTCCCGCCGCCGAGAGAAGTTTCTTCAGCCCCTCGAAATGCGCGAGCGAGGCCTCGCCCAGGTAGCCCGTCAGCAGCGGCGCCTTCGCAACCACTTCCTGCACCGCGGGGTTTTTCGAGTCGAGGACGCGCAGGGGGTTGCTGTGCAGGCGGCGCTTGGCGTCCGCGTCGAGTTTGCCCTCGTGCGCCTGCAGGTGCCTGACCAGATCGGCGCGGTGGCGGGCGCGCTCCCCGGCCGAGCCGATGGTATTCAACTCGAGGCGGATGCCGCGCAGGCCAAGTTCCGGCCACAGCCGCGCGCACATCACGATGAGTTCGGCGTCCACCTCGGGACCCGCGAAGCCGAATGCCTCGGCGCCGTACTGGTAGAACTCGCGGTAGCGGCCTTTCTGCGGCCGCTCGTGGCGGTACATCGGGCCGCCGTACCAGAGCCGCTTCGGCCCGTCGTACAGCAGGCTGTGCTCGATCGCGGCGCGCACGCAGGAGGCGGTGCCCTCGGGGCGCAGCGTCAGCTCCTCGGCGTTCAGCTCGTCGCGCCAGGAATACATTTCCTTCTCGACGATGTCGGTCGCCTCGCCGATGGCGCGGCGGAACAGCGCCGTCTGCTCCACCAACGGCATGCGGATCGCGCGGTAGCCCCAGCGCTCCAGCCAGGCCTCGACGGTGGCGCCGAACGCGCGCCACAGCGCCGCTTCCTCCGGCAGCACGTCGTTCATGCCGCGCACTGCCTGCAGCGTGGCCGTCACGAAACTGCCTTGATCGGGATGGCCTTGCCCCGTTCGCGCTGCCGGCGCGCGCCGGGCGAGTAATTGTCCCTGACGTAAGTCTCGACGATCGCCTGGAATTCCTCGGCGATGCGCCCGCCCTTCAGCGTCACGGTCTTCTCGCCGTCGACGTAGACCGGCGCCACCGGAACCTCGTTGGTGCCCGGCAGGCTGATGCCCACGTCCGCGTGCTTGGATTCGCCGGGACCGTTCACCACGCAGCCCATCACCGCCACCTTCATGTCCTCGACGCCCGGGTAGCTTTGCTTCCACACCGGCATCTGGGAGCGCAGGAAAGACTGGATGCGCTGGGCCAGTTCCTGGAAATAGGTGCTGGTGGTGCGGCCGCAGCCGGGACAGGCGGCAACCATCGGCGTGAAACTGCGCAGGCCCATGGTCTGCAGCAGCTCCTGTGCCACGATCACTTCCCGCGTGCGATCCCCTCCGGGCTCAGGCGTAAGAGAGATGCGGATGGTGTCGCCGATGCCTTCCTGCAGCAGCACCGCCATGGCGGCCGAAGAAGCGACGATGCCCTTGGAACCCATGCCGGCCTCGGTGAGACCCAGGTGCAGCGCGTACTGGCAGCGGCGCGCGAGTTCCCGGTAGACCAGGATCAGGTCCTGCACCCCGCTCACCTTGCAGGAAATCACGATGCGTTCCGCCGGCAGGCCGAGCTTCTCCGCCTGCGCCGCCGATTCGAGGCCGGAAACGATGAGCGCCTCGCGCATCACCTCGTCGGCATCGAGCGGATTCTGCTTTCGGCCGTTGTCGTCCATCATGCGCGCCAGCAGCTCCGGATCGAGGCTGCCCCAGTTGACGCCGATGCGCACCGGCTTGCCGTATTTCAGCGCCGCCTCGATCATGGTGGCGAACTGGTCGTCCCTTTTCGCGCCCTTGCCGACGTTGCCCGGATTGATGCGGTACTTGGCGAGCGCCCGCGCGCAATCCGGATACTGCGTCAGCAGCTTGTGGCCGTTGAAATGGAAATCGCCCACCAGCGGCACGTCGCAGCCCATGGCGTCCAGCCGCGCGCGGATCGAAGGCACTGCCGCCGCGGCCTCCGGCTTGTCGACGGTGATGCGCACCAGCTCGGAGCCGGCGCGCCACAGGTCGAAAACCTGGCGCGCCGTGGCTTCGGCGTCGGCGGTGTCGGTATTGGTCATGGACTGGACGACGACGGGCGCGCCGCCGCCGACCGCGACCCTGTCGATCATGACCTGCCTGGAAACCCTGCGGACCATGCCGGTTGCCTTGCTAATCGAGAGTGAAGCGCGCCACTTCGACCTTGACGTACGGCGCCAGGTCGATCTGCCGGTCGTCGTAGGACAGCCGCACGTACTGCGCGTTGCCGATGATGAGCGAGAAAGGCGGCCTGCCTTCTACCGCCTGCTCGCTGCCCGCGGGATTGAGCTGCGAGATCAAGGTCCTGCCATCGCGGCCGCGAATCTGCACCCAGGACGCCTGGTCGAACTTCATGACGATCCGCCTGGTAGCGCCCGTACTGTCCGCAGCAACGGCATCGGGCCGCGCTGCGGCCGCGCGTGTCGCCGGCGCGCGCGGCTCGGCGGCCGGGACGGCAGCAGCGGCGGCGAGCGGCGAAAGATTCGCCGGCGCCACGGCGCTTGCCGGCGTTTCAGCGGCTGCCGCGCGAGGCTCGGACAGCGCGCCGGGGACCTGCGCGGCCGGCACGAAAGTGAGCCGCGCGGCGTCGTTGCGCTCGTGCTGCCACTCGAACGCCACCGCCGCGATCACGCCCAGGACCGCGAGCGAGCCGGCGACATAGATCAGATTGGTGCGCCGGGTGCTGTCGGTGATCGGGATCGGCCGCCGGACGGAAGCGACCGCCACGGCGTTATCCGGCACGGCGACCCGCGCCGCCATCCGCCCGACCAGCGGCTCGGCGTCGAGCTTGAGCAGCCGCGCGTAGGCGCGCACCATGCCGCGCGCGAAAGTTCCCGTGGGAAGTTCCTCGAAGCGCCCGTGTTCCAGCGCCTCGATCTGCCGCGCCGCGAACTTCAGCTGCTGCGCGACGTCGCCGAGCGACAATCCCAGCGCGGCCCGCGCGTGCGCCAGTTCCTCGCCAACGCCGAAGCCGGCCGCAGCTTCTGGCTCACCGCCGTCAGTCATATTCCCCGCGCTGCAGCAGCTGGTACTCGCGCGAGCCCGAGAAGCGCCGCCGCAGCCGATTGGCGTAGTCCGCCTCGATGGAGCGTTCGCCGAGCTTGTGCTCCACCCGCAGCGCGAGCCAGAGCGACTCGGCCGTCGGTTCGACGACCTTGTTGTAGCGGCCGACCAGCTTGCGCGCTTCGTCCAAGCTTCCCTGGCGGTAGCGGATCTGGCCGAGCTGCAGCAGCGCGGGCGGATCATCGGGTTCCTGCCGCAGCGCAAGCTGGAAAAAGCCTTCGGCTTCCTTCAGGTTGTTCTTGCGCATCAAACAGATGCCGGCGGCGGAATACGAGCGCCACGGCGCCGGGTAAAGCGGATTGCGAACCGCCTGCTGGAAATACTTGATCGACTCGTTCTCGTGGCCGGTCTGGCACAGGAACCAGCCGTAGTTGTGATTGATGTCCGGATCGGTGGGCGCCAGCCGCAGCCCGCGCTCGAAGTTCGTCTGCGCCAGCTGGTATTCGCGCAGATCCATGTAAACCAGCCCGAACAGGCTGTAGGTCAGCGGATAACCTGAATCGGCCGACTGGGCGATGCGCAGCTCCTCCAGCGCCACCGCCATGTTGCCGCGGCCGTAGTAGAGCGCCGCAAGTTCGGCGTGGACCTTGGCGCGGTTGCGCGCGTCGCTGACGTCTCCGGTGATGCCCGAGGACTCGACGACCGGTTCCGTGGCCCCCCCTCCCGGCGACATGTCGGCGCAGCCGGCAAGGATGAGCGCGCCGAGCAGCGCGGCGCAAGCAAGCGGGGAAAACGATGAGCGGATCATGCGCGGTGCTCCATGATTGGCACTGTCTTGCGGCGGCGGGTGCGGTCGGTGACGTCGCCCGCGAGCTGGCCGCAGGCGGCGTCGATGCCGTCGCCCCGGGTCTTGCGCGTGGTGACGGTGAGCCCGGCGCGCTGCAGCACTTCCGCGAAACGGCGGATGCGCTCCGGGCCCGAGCGCTTGAAGCCCGAATCAGGGAAGGGATTGAACGGGATCAGGTTGAACTTGCAGCGCAGCTGCGCCGCGATCCCCAGCAGCGCCTTCGCCTGCGCGTCGGAGTCGTTCACGCCGTCGAGCATCACGTACTCCATGGTGATGAAATCGCGCGGCGCACGCTCCAGGTAGCGCTTGCAGGCGGCGATCAGCTGGCGGATCGGGTATTTGCGGTTGATCGGCACCAGCCGGTCGCGCAATGCGTCGTCGGGCGCGTGCAGGGACACGGCGAGCGCCACCGGGCATTCTTCGGCGAGCCGGTCCATGCCCGGCACCACGCCGGACGTGGATACCGTGACGCGCCGGCGCGACAGGCCGTAACCGTTCTCGTCGATCATGAGGCGCGCGGCCGGGATCACCGCGTCCAGGTTCAGCATCGGCTCGCCCATGCCCATGAACACGACGTTGCTGACCGCGCGATTGCCTGCGCCCACGCCGCCCGGCTGCCCGTGCACGCCGAGCGCCTGGTTCGCGATCCAGAGCTGGCCGATGATTTCGGCGGACGTCAGGTTGCGGCTGAAACCCTGCTTGCCGGTCGAGCAGAACTGGCAGTCGAGCGTGCAGCCGGCCTGGCTCGAGACGCACAGCGTGCCGCGGCCGTCCTCAGGAATGAACACTGCCTCGACCGCGTTGGCGCCGTCCACCTTCAGCAGCCACTTGCGCGTGCCATCGGCCGCCGTGCCGTCGCCGACGACGACCGGCGGCACGATGAGCGCGGCGCCGTTCAGTTTTGCACGCAGGTCCTTGGCGATGTCGGTCATCGCGGTGAAATCGGCGGCGCCCCTGCGATGGATCCACTTCAGGACCTGGCGCGCGCGGAACGGCTTCTCGCCAAGGCCGGCGAAGAGCGCCTGCATGCCCTCCGAGTCGAGGCCGAGAAGGTTGGCGGTCATGATCTTCAGCGCGGAAAGACTTCGTACCCCGGGAAGAAGAAGGCGATCTCGGCGTGCGCGGTCTCCGGCGCGTCCGAGCCGTGCACCGCGTTGGCGTCGATCGAATCGGCGAAGTCGGCGCGGATGGTGCCCTTGGCGGCCTTCTTCGGATCGGTGGCGCCCATCAGGTCGCGGTTCTTCATGATCGCGTTGTCTCCCTGGAGCACCTGCACGAGAACCGGGCCGGAGATCATGAAATCGACCAGGTCCTTGAAGAACGGCCGCTCGCGGTGCACCGCGTAGAAGCCCTCGGCCTGCGCGCGCGACAGGTGCATCATGCGCGCGGCGATGACCTTCATGCCGGCCTTCTCGAAGCGCGTGAGAATCTGCCCGATGGCGTTCTTTGCGACCGCGTCCGGCTTGATAATCGAAAAGGTGCGTTCTACCGCCATGCCATGATCCCCGTGAACTGTTGCTGGTTAGCTCTAGAGTATAGCACGATGGCGCGTACTTCCACATAAAAACAAGGGGTTAAGCACATGCATCGCACCTTGAAACTCGAAATCAAAGGCACCATCGCCACGGTCGCCCTGAACCGGCCGGATGCACGCAACGCGATGTCCGCCGCGCTGATGCGCAAAGTCGACGCCGGCATCGGCGCGCATGCGGCCAGCCACATGGTGCACGATCAGGTTCAACTGGCGGCAGCAAGCAGCGAGGCGCGAGCCGCGCGGGAAGTCTTCGCGGCTAAGCGGAAGAAGGCCGCCAGTCCGGCAAGATCCCCGGCGCGCGGCCGGCGCTGAGATATTTCGCGTCCACGCCCAGTCCCGGAGCCCACACCAGGTCGCCGCCGCAGAACAGCAGCGGCATCCGCTCCCGTTCCCAGGGCGGAACGCCGGCTTCCTGAAAAAGATTCTTGAGCGTGCGGCTCGGCCTGCGCGCATCGGTCCGCAGGCGCTCTCCGCCGGAACGCAGCCTCACCTGGAAGGCCTGCTTGCGCAGCAGGCCGCTGTCGATCCCCTGTCCGCGCACGCGCCGGAACCGCAATTCGCCGCCGAGCGCGGGCAAGACAAGGCGGGATTCCCCGTTCCAGGTCTGTGGCTTGAACGGCGACTGGATTTTTTTCTTTTCGATAAGAACTTTTTTCCGGTAAAGGCGCAAAACCATCCCGTCATGCACGATTGCGGCGCTCGCAGAACCCAGTTGTTTCAGCATTTCCACGAGCTTCGCTTCGCTGGGCGCGCGCAGGTCTTTTTCCTTCAGATAGGCGCGCAACAGGCTGCGCGCATCCAGTTCCGCGCCCGAGAAATGCCGCGCCGCCCGCGCCAGGCTTTCCCGCCATCGCGGAAACCTCGATTCGAGCAGTGGGCCGACGCGGCGGCGGATGAAATTGCGCGTCAGCGCCTCGTCGGCGTTGGACTCGTCCTCGATCCAGCCGAGGCGATGCTCCATGGCATAAGCGCGGATCGCGCGGCGCGGAACGGCGAGCAGCGGACGCAGCAGCAGCTTGCGGCCCAGTTTTCCGGCTGCAGGCATGCCGCTCGCGCCCGCCAGTCCCGCGCCGCGCAACAGGTTGAAGAGGACGGTTTCAGCCTGGTCGTCCAGATGGTGGCCAAGCGCAATGGCGTGCACGCCGAGCTTCGTGAAGGCTGCGCGGCGCGCTTCACGCGCCGCCGCCTCCAGCCCATGGTGCTGTTTTTTTACCGTGACCTTGAATGCCTTGAATGGAACACCCAGTTCAAGGCAAAAAGCCGCACAGAATTTCTGCCAGTCGCCCGCGTTCGGGCTCAGCCCATGATTGACGTGAATCGCGGAGAGTTTGTGCCCGAGCCGCGGCGCGAGACCGTGCATCGCGTGCAGCAGCACCACGGAGTCCAGTCCGCCCGACAGCCCCACCGCCACGCGCTTCCCCCGCATGGACGCGAGGACCGCGGTATCAACGTTCAGCGCTTTCCTTGAAGCGGCCATAGGCCATCAGCCGATCGAGGCGCTCCTCGACCAGCTCCTTCGGTTTCTTTTCCTGCAGCTGCGCGAGCGCCTCGGCGAGCGCCTTCTTGAGCGCGGCGCCGGTCGCCTGCGGGTCGCGGTGCGCGCCGCCCAGCGGTTCGGGCACGATCTTGTCGATCAGGCCCAGCGTCTTCAGCCGGGTGGCGGTGATGCCGAGCGTCTCGGCCGCCTCCGGCGCCTTGTCCGCGCTCTTCCACAGGATCGAGGCGCAGCCCTCGGGCGAGATCACCGAATAGGTGGCGTACTGCAGCATCAGCACCGTGTCGCCCACCGCGATCGCCAGCGCGCCCCCCGAGCCGCCCTCGCCGATGACGGTGACGATGATCGGCGTCTTCAGACTCGCCATCGCGTACAGGTTGCGCCCGATGGCCTCGGACTGGTTGCGCTCCTCCGCCTCGATGCCCGGATAGGCGCCCGGGGTGTCGACGAAGGTGAATACCGGCAGCGTGAATTTTTCGGCGAGCTGCATCAGCCGCAGCGCCTTGCGGTAGCCCTCGGGCCGCGGCATGCCGAAGTTGCGCAGGATTTTTTCCTTGGTGTCGCGGCCTTTCTGGTGGCCGATCACCACGCAGGGCTCGCCGTCGAAGCGCGCCAGGCCGCCGACGATGGAGGCGTCCTCGCCGAACACGCGGTCGCCGTGCAGCTCCTCGAAGCCGCTGAACATCATGCCGATGAAGTCGAGCGAATAGGGGCGCTGCGGGTGGCGCGCCACCTGCGCCACCTGCCAGGGCGTGAGCTTGGCGTAGATGTCCTTGGAGAGCGCCTGGCTCTTTTTGGTCAGGCGCTGGATCTCCTCGGAGATGTCGACCGCGGAATCGTCCTGCGCGTAGCGCAACTCGTCGATCCTGCCTTCCAGCTCGGCGACCGGCTGCTCGAAATCGAGAAAAACCGTTTTCATGTCGGTCAGTATTCTACCGGCACGGGGTCCAGCGACCTCCACAGGTACCAGGTCGCCGCCGAGCGCCAGGGGCGCAGCGTCTCGCCGCGGATTCTCATGGTTTTCAATGAAATTTTTCTTCCTCCGTGATACGCGACCCGGAGGCCTTTCTGCAGGCCTAGATCGCCCAACGGAAACACATCCGGCCGCAGCAGGTTGAACATCAGGAACATCTCGGCGGTCCAGCGGCCGATGCCGCGCACCTGCGTAAGGTCTTCGACCACTTCCTCGTCGCTCATGGCCGGCCACTTGTGCACATGCACCGCACCGTCGGCAAAACGCCGCGCCAGGTCGGAGATGTATTCGCACTTGCGTTCAGACAGGCCGCAGGCTCGCATCTGGGCCGTCTTCAACCGAAGAATTTTCTCGGGGCGAATTTCAAGAGCAACCCCCGAAAATCTGTTCCACACGCTCTGCGCCGCCGCCACGGAAATCTGCTGGCCGACGATGGCGCGCGACAGCGTGTGGAACGGATCGCCGCGCGGTTCGAGATGGATGCGCGGAAAGCGGCGGATGATCTTCGCCATGACCGGATCGCGGCGCATCAACGCCCGCTTCGCCCGCTCCCAGTATTCAGGCTTCATCAGTATCCGCTGGCCAGCGGATGTCAGGTCGGAGCCAAAACCAGCCGCGAGTGCGCCGCCACGTGCTGCTTGAGGAATTCCATCTGGTCGGCGAGGATGCGGCGGTTGGTGAGGATCAGGTACTCCGCCTTGTTCGGCACGTAGGGCGTGTACAGCAGCTCCATGCCGGCTTCCTCGGGAAGCCGGTTGCGCTTCTGCCCGTTGCACTGCCGGCAGGCGGTCACCACGTTCATCCAGGTATCGCGCCCGCCGCGCGACAGCGGCCGGATGTGGTCGCGCGTCAGCCTGAAGAAATTGAATTCGCCGGCGCAGTAGGCGCACATGTGCCGGTCGCGCCGGAACAGCTCTCGGTTGTTCAGCGGCGGTACCTGGTTGAAGCCCCGGGCCGCCAGCGCCTTGCCCCGGATGGCGATGATCGAATGCGCGGTGATGCTCGAGCGCTCGCCGGTCATGCGCGAGACGCCGCCGTAGAACGTGAAGGTCTCCTCGCCCATGGTCCAGGCGACCAGGTTCTTGGCGTAGTAGAAGCACGCCTGCTGCCAGCTGATCCAGCGGTGCGGAACACCGTGGTTATCGAGCGAGAGGATGAGGGGTCCGTCCATGATGGGCGAGTGATTCTGCCAATTCGCCCCCGGCTTGGCAATCCCCGCAAAAACAAAGGGCTGTGAGGAAAACCTCACAGCCCTTGGAGAAAATCGGGGTCAGAGCCCGATTTCCGGCGTTCGCGACGATTCAGAATCGGGCTCTGACCCCGATTTTCTCAGCGGTCGCCGACCGCGTCCTTGAAGCCCTGCCCCGCGGCGAATGCCGGCACGGTCTTGGCGTTGATCTTGATTTCCTTGCCGTTGGTCGGGTTGCGGCCGGCCCGCGCCTTGCGCTTGCGCGGCAAAAAAGTGCCGAAGCCGATCACGGTGACGCGGTTGCCCTTGGCGACGCTGGTGACGATCACATCGAAGATGGCGTTGACCGCTTCGCCTGCCGCGGTCCTGCTGAGATTGCCGGCGCGCGCCGCAGCATGAACCAGGTCGGACTTGGTTACCACGGATGGCATGCTTTCTCCCCCTGCTCGCTGTGCTTGCGCTACCGACGGCGAATGATAGCGACAACGGTTCGCGAATACAATCGCCGCAACGGATTTTTTTGCGCCGCTGCGGATTCTTTCCTGAACTCGGAAAAATTTTGAACATGATTCCCGGCACATTGCCTGCGCTCCTCGCGCAACGCGTGAACACCGTCACGCCGGCGCTGATCGACCGCGGCCGTCCGCGGTCCTTCCGCGAACTTGCCGACGAGAGCCGCCGCGTCGCGCAAGGACTGCGCCAGCTCGGCGTGCGGGCGGGCGATTGCGTCGCTCTCTGGCTGCCGAACGTGCCTGCATGGCTGGCGTCGTTCTTCGCCTGCGCGCAGCTGGGCGCGGTCGCCGTGTCGGTGAACACGCGCTTCCGCAGCCATGAGCTGGCCGACATCCTGCATCGCTCGCGCTCGCGCGTGCTGGTGTTCTGGCCGGAATTCAAGGGGATAGACTTTGCCGGTATTCTCGCGGCCTGCGATCCGCGCGCGCTCGAGCACCTCGAAGCCGCGGTCGTCTACGGCGAGGCCGGCGCGCAAACGCCGGCAACGGTGCTCGGAAAAGCGGCGCACCCATATATGTTGCTCGCGGGGAGTGCGCCTCTGCTCGAAAGCAGTGCGGCGCCGGACGCGGGCTGCGCCATCTTCACCACCTCCGGCACCACCAAGGCGCCGAAATTTGTGCTGCACGATCAACGCACTGTGCTCGCACATGCGGGCGACGTCGCTAGAGGCTTCGGTTTCGGCAGCGATTCGGTACTGCTGCTCGCGCCGCCGCTTTGCGGCGTGTTCGGGTTCTGCAGCGCCCTTGCCGCGCTGTGGGCCGCGCGCCCGATGGTCATGGCGGCGGCCTGGGATGCGGAACAGGCCGCCCGCGATATCGTTGCGCACCGCGTCACGCACATCAACGGCACCGACGAAGCCGCCGCCCAGCTGCTAGATGTCGAAGGGGTATCTTTTTCAAACATTCGTTTCTTCGGGTATGCCGCCTTCAACCCGGCGCAGGCCGGCGTCGTGGAACGCGCCGATGCACGGGGCCTCAAACTGGTCGGCCTGTACGGCGCCAGCGAGATCCAGGCGCTGTTCGCGCGCCAGGAAGAAAGCGCGCCGGTCGCCGAGCGCATGCTCGGCGGCGGGCGGCCGGTGAGCCCGGCCGCCCGCGTGCGCACGCGCGATCCCGGGTCGGGAGCAGTGCTGCCCCACGGCGTCCAGGGCGAACTGGAATTCCTTGCGCCCGCTAGCCGCATGACGGGCTACCACGGCAACCCGGGCGCGACCGGGAACGCGTTCACGGCGGACGGCTTCTACCGCTCGGGCGACCTGGGCTACACGCTCGCCGATGGCCGCTTCATCTACCTGGCTCGCATCGGGGATGCGCTGCGCCTCGGCGGCTTTCTGGTCAGCCCGGCCGAGATCGAGGCCGTGGTCCAGGAAGCGCCCGGCATCGCCGCCTGCCAGGTCGTCGGCGTGCCGCGGGCTGCGGGACTGGTTCCGGTGGCGTTTGTGGTGCTGCACCATAATGCAGTGCTCGACGAGGCCGCGATCGTCGCGTACGTGGGCTCCCGGCTCGCCCGCTACAAGGTCCCGGCACGCGTGCTGCCGATTGCGGCATTCCCGGTGACACCGGGTGCGAACGCGACCAAAATCCAGAAGGGCAGGCTGCGCGAGATGGCGGAGGCGCTGTTAGACTAGACGTTCAGATAAGAAGGAGGAGGAAATAATGATCGAGATAAAAAGACTGGCGCTCGCCGGTGTCGTCGTTGCGGCATTGGCAGCCCCGGTGCAGGCCCAGACCACCCTTACATTTTCGTCATGGGTGCCGCCGACGCATCACCTGACGCTCTGGCAGCAGGGCTGGGCCGCGGAAGTCGAGAAGGCGACCGGCGGGCGCGTCAAGTTCCAGTCGCTGCCGAAGGCGCCGGCCGCCCCGCCGGGCACTTTTGATGCGGTCAAGGACGGTCTCGTGGACATGTCGTACGTCACCGCCAGCTATACGCCGGCACGCCACGTGCTGCCGTACATGGCGGAACTGCCCGGGGCCGGCGCGACCGCGGAAATCAATTCGGTGGCCTTCAGCCGCATTCACTGGAAGTACTTCCAGAAGGTCGGCGAGTACAAGGGCGTGCACCTGCTCGGCGTGTTCACGCACGGGCCGGGACAGATGTTCAACACCAAGCGGCCGATCGACAGCCTCGCGGACCTGAAGGGCATGAAGATCCGCACCGGGGGCGGCATCGCCGAGAAATTCGGCAACCTGCTGGGCGCCTCGGCGTTCGTGAAGCCGGCGCCGGAATCCTTCGAGCTGCTCAGTTCGGGCGTCGCCGACGGGGTGTTCTTTCCGCTCGAATCGATCGTTTCCTTCAAGCTGGATTCGATCGTAAAGTACGCGACGATGTTCCCGGGCGGGTTCTACAGCTCGGCGTTCGGGTTCTTCATGAACCAGGACAAGTGGGACAAGCTGTCCAAGGAGGACCAGGCCATCATCGAGAAATACAGCTATGAATACGTCGCCCGCAGCTGCGGCAAGTCCTGGGACGCGGCGGACAAGGTCGGCCTGGAAGGACTGAAAAAGGCCGGCGCCAGGATCGACAACGCCAACCCGGCGTTCGTCAAGGAAGTGATGGCGAAAGCCAAGACCCTCGACGACGACTGGATCAAGTCGGCCAACGCCAAGGGCGTCGACGGCGCCAAGGTGCTCGCCGAATTCCGCGAAGAGCTGAAGAAAGTCGCAGCAGGCAAATAACCGACTGACGCAAAACCCGGGGGCGCGGAGAAACGCCGCGCCCCCCTTTCCATGAATGCGCCCGAACCGAAGTGGGAACGCCGCGTGGATGCGGCGCTGGGCGCGGCGTCCGCGGCGATCCTGTTTGCCATGATGCTGCTCACTTTCGCGGACGTCGTGGCGCGCTACCTCTTCGATTTTCCTCTGCGCGGCGCTTTCGAGGTCACCGAGCTGATGCTGCTGGTGCTGATATTCGCGGGGCTGCCGCTGGTTTCGCATGCCGACGAGAACGTGACGATGGATTTCATCGATCACATGCTCCCCGAGCCGGCGCTGCGGGTGCTCGAGCGGGCGGTACACGTGCTGTGCGCCGCGGTGTTTTTCTTCCTCGCCTGGCTGATCTGGCTCAAAGCCGGCAAGATCGCCGCCTACGGCGATACCACCGACGTGATGAAGATCCTCGTCGCGCCCTTCGTCTATTTCATGACGGCGGCGATCGCCCTGACCGGCGCAGTGCACCTGATCAAGGTATTCATCCTGCCGAAGCGGCGCGAGCCGCAGGCCACCCTCTGACCGGTCATGACTGAAGCGCTTCTGGGCCTGCTGGCCATGATGATCCTGGCGTTCGTGCGCATCCCGATCGCGCTGTCCATGGGCATCGTCGGCATCGTCGGGTATGCCTACATGCGCGACTGGAACTGGGCCGTCGCCTTCGCCACCGCGCAGACGAAGATCTATGAGACCGGGCGCAATTACACGCTGTCGGTGGTGCCGCTGTTCATCCTCATGGGAAATTTCGTCACCCGCGCCGGCATGTCGAAGGAACTGTTCCGCACCGCGAACTCGTTCATCGGCCATTTCCGCGGCGGCCTGGCGATGGCGACCATCGCCGGCTGCGCGGGCTTCGGCGCGATCTGCGGCTCGTCGATCGCCACCGCGGCGACCTTCGCCAAGGTCGCCTATCCCTCGATGAAGCAGTACGGCTACTCCGACCGGCTGTCGACGGGCGCCATCGCGGCGGGCGGCACGCTGGGCATCATGATCCCGCCCTCCACCATCATGGTGATCTACGGGATCATGACCGAGACCAATATCGGCAAGATGTTTGCCGCCGGAATCCTGCCGGGCGTCCTCGGCGCGCTGCTGCTCTGCGCCGCGGTGCAGTTCATCACCTGGCGCGACCCGAAGGCCGGGCCCAGAGGCGAGCGCATGCCATGGCGCGAGCGCTTCGCGACCCTGCAGGGGATCGGCTGGTTTGCGGGCGTCGCCGTGGCCCTGATCGCGGCGAACAAAATGGGCTGGATAGCGGGCGATAACGCGGCGGTGGTGGGCGCCTTCGCGGTGTTCGGGCTGGCGATGATCTACAAGGGCGTGACCAGCGTGATCGCACTGTTCGTGCTGGTGATGGGAGGCATCTATGGCGGTGTCTTCACCGCGGTCGAGGGCGCGGCGGTGGGCGCGGTCGGCGCCATGGTATTCGCCATCTCCCGGGGCGTGCTGACCTGGAGGACGCTCTACGAGTCTCTCGTGGAAAGCGCGCGCACCACCAGCATGCTGTTCCTGATCCTGATCGGCGCCCTGATGTTCGCCGAGTTCGTCAACATCACCACCATGCCGACCGAACTGATGGGCCTGGTCACGCGCTTCGAAGTGCACCCGATCATGGTCGTGGTGGCGATCATGGTGATTTACGTGATTCTCGGCACGGCGATGGAAGAACTGTCGATGATCCTGCTCACCGTGCCGATCTTCTTCCCGCTGATCGTGCACTTGGGCTTCGACCCGGTGTGGTTCGGCGTCCTGATCGTCTGCGTGGTCGAAATCGGGCTCATCAGCCCGCCGGTTGGCATGAACCTGTTCGTGCTCTCGACGCTGCTGCCGCAGGTACCGACCAGTACCGTGTTTCGCGGCGTGATGCCTTTCGTAGTCGCCGACTGCGTACGGCTTTCGATTCTGGTCGCCTTCCCGATCATCTCGCTCTACCTTCCAGGCCTGATGAAGTAAGCCGAATCCTTACGCCGTCTTTACGCGCGCCCTTCTAGAGTGGCCCGCAAGGAGACGCGCATGGACGACATCCTCTATCTCGGCCTGGCCCTCGCCTTCTTCGCGGCGAGCATCGGCCTGGTCCACCTCTTCGACCGCCTGTGGGAGCGCAAATGAGCGCGCTCTACGCCATCGCCCTGCTGGTCGCGCTCGGCCTCGGCGTCTACCTCGTCTGGGCTCTATTCCGACCGGAGGATTTCTCATGACCTCCGCAGCCTCCAGCCTGCTTATCCAGTGCGTGTTCTATCTGGTCGCATTGCTCGCGCTGGCAAAACCGCTCGGCGAGTTTTTCGCCCGCGTGCTGTTGGGCGAGCAGACGTTCCTGAATCCGGTCCTTGGCTGGATGGAACGGTTTGCCTACCGCGCCTCCGGCGTGGACGAAAAGCGCGAGATGCGCTGGACCGAGTACGCCATCGTCACGCTGGTGTTCAACCTGGCCGGCCTGTTCGCGGTTTACGCGCTGCAGCGCGTCCAGCACCTGCTGCCGCTCAATCCGGCGGGACTGGCAGCCGTGTCGGCCGACTCGTCGTGGAACACCGCGGTGAGCTTCGCCACCAATACCAACTGGCAAGGCTACGGCGGCGAATCGACCATGAGCTACCTCACGCAGATGCTCGCGCTGGCGGTGCAGAACTTCGTTTCCGCCGCGACCGGCATCGCGGTGCTCGCGGCGCTCGCGCGCGCCTTCTCGCGCCGGCAGGTGAACACCATCGGCAACTTCTGGTCCGACCTCACGCGCTCGACGCTCTACATCCTGCTGCCGCTGTCGCTCGTCCTCGCGCTCGCGCTGGTGAGCCAGGGCGTGGTGCAGAACTTCAAGCCCTACGTGAAAGCGCAAACCGTCGAGAAAATCGCCTACGAGGAAGACAAGGCTCGAAAATCCACCCAGGAACAGATCCTCCCCATGGGGCCGGCCGCTTCGCAGATCGCCATCAAGCAGCTCGGCACCAACGGCGGCGGATTCTTCAACGTCAACTCGGCCCATCCCTACGAGAACCCGACGCCGGTGGCGAATTTCCTGGAAATGCTTTCCATCCTGATGATCTCCGGGGCGCTATGCATCACCTTCGGGCGCATGGTGGGCGACCCGCGTCAGGGCTGGGCGGTGCTCGCCGCCATGACGATCCTGCTGGTCGGCCTGCTCGCCGTCGCGGTGGCGGCGGAGCAATCGGGAAACCCCATTCTTGAACGAGCCGGTGCTTCGGCGGACGGCAACATGGAAGGCAAGGAAGTGCGTTTTGGCATCGCCAATTCCGCCATCTGGGCCGTAGCGACCACCGCCGCGTCGAACGGCTCGGTGAATGCCATGCACGATTCCTTTACCCCGCTCGGCGGTCTGGTGCCGATGTGGCTCATGCAGCTCGGCGAGGTCGTCTTCGGCGGCGTCGGCTCGGGGCTGTACGGCATGGTCATGATGGTGCTGGTGGCGGTATTCGTCGCCGGCCTGATGATCGGCCGCACGCCCGAATACCTGGGCAAGAAAGTCGAGGCTTTCGAAATGAAGATGGCCTCCGTCGCCATCCTGCTGCCGCCGCTGGTGGCGCTAGTCGGCACGGCGATCGCCGTACTCGTGGACCCGGGCAAGGCGGGCGTCGCCAATCCCGGCGCGCACGGCTTCTCCGAGATCCTTTACGCCTTCTCCTCCGCCGGCAACAACAACGGCAGCGCCTTCGGCGGCCTGTCGGCCAACACGCCCTTCTACAACGTCGCCCTTGGTTTTGCCATGCTGATTTCGCGCTACTGGCTGATCATCCCGGTGCTCGCCATCGCGGGCTCCTTCGCAGCGAAGAAGACCGTGCCCGTCGGCCCCGGCACGCTGCCGACGCACACGCCGCTGTTCATCGCGCTGATCATCGGCACAGTGATCCTGGTGGGCGCCCTCACCTTCGTCCCCGCGCTCGCGCTGGGACCGATCATCGAGCACCTTCAGATGATCGCTGCGAAATAAGGACCCTGCCATGATCGCAGCATCGATGTACGACTCATCTTTCCTGGTTCCCGCCATCCGGGAATCGTTCCTTCGCCTGACGCCGCACGCGCAGTGGCGCAACCCCGTGATGTTCGTCTGCTACATCGGCGCGATCCTGACCACCGGCTTGTACGCGCAAGCCCTGTCCGGCAAAGGTGAAGCGCAGGCCGGCTACATTCTCGCGGTGTCGGCATGGTTGTGGATCACGGTGTTGTTCGCGAACTTCGCCTAGGCCATCGCCGAAGGCCGCGGCAAGGCGCAGGCGGCGGCGCTGCGCGCCTCGCGGCAGGACATCGTGGCAAAAAAACTCGTCGAACCGCGTCGCGGCGCGACCCGCACGCTCGTCAAGGCCGACCAGCTCGCCAAAGGCGACGTGGTGCTGGTCGAGGCGGGCGACACCATCCCGCTCGACGGGGAGGTGATCGAAGGCGTCGCCTCGGTCAACGAATCGGCGATCACCGGCGAGTCCGCCCCGGTGATCCGCGAATCGGGCGGCGATTTCGGCTCGGTCACCGGCGGCACGCTGGTGCTGTCCGACTGGCTGGTGATGCGCATTACCGCCAGGCAGGGCGAATCCTTCCTCGACCGCATGATCGCGCTGGTGGAAGGCGCCAAGCGCCAGAAGACCCCCAACGAAATCGCGCTCACCATCCTGCTGGTGGCGATGACGCTGGTGTTTCTGCTCGCCTGCGCCACGCTGCTGCCCTATTCCATCTACGCGGTCGATGCCGCCAGGCAGGGCAGCGTCGTGACGATCACCACGCTGGTCGCGCTGCTGGTCTGCCTGATCCCCACCACCATCGGCGGCCTGCTGTCGGCCATCGGCATCGCCGGCATGGGGCGCATGATCGCGAAGAACGTCATCGCCATGTCCGGCCGCGCGGTCGAGGCAGCGGGCGACGTCGACGTGCTGCTGCTGGATAAAACCGGCACCATCACGCTCGGCGACCGCCAGGCCACCGCATTGTTTCCCGCCCACAGCGTCGCCGTGCGCGAGCTCGCCGAAGCCGCTCAGCTCGCCTCGATTGCCGACCAGACACCCGAGGGCCGCTCGATCATGGTCCTCGCCAAGCAGCAGCACGGTCTGCGCGAGCGGGACCTCACTTCCCTGAAGGCGACTTTCGTGCCGTTCTCGGCGCATACCCGCATGAGCGGCGTCGACCTCGAAGGGCGCCAGCTGCGCAAGGGCGCGGCCGACGCCGTGCGTGTACACGTCGAGGCGCTGGGCGGCCGCTATCCGGCTGAAGTACGGGAAGCGGTGGACTCCTATGCGCGGCGGGGTTCGACGCCGCTGGTGGTCGCCGACGGCACTCGCGTCCTTGGCGTCATCGAACTGAAGGATATCGTCAAGGGAGGACTCAAGGACCGTTTCGCCGAGCTGCGCCGCATGGGCATCAAGACCGTGATGATCACTGGCGACAACCGGCTCACCGCGGCGGCCATCGCCGCCGAAGCCGGCGTGGACGATTTCCTCGCCGAGGCCACGCCCGAAGGCAAACTCAAGCTCATCCGCGAGCACCAGGCCGCCGGGCGACTGGTAGCGATGACCGGCGACGGCACCAACGACGCGCCGGCACTCGCGCAGGCCGATGTGGCGGTGGCGATGAACACCGGTACGCAGGCCGCCAAGGAAGCCGGCAACATGGTCGATCTCGATTCCAACCCGACCAAGCTCATCGAGGTCGTCGAGACCGGCAAGCAGATGCTGATGACGCGCGGCGCGCTGACGACGTTCTCCGTCGCCAACGATGTCGCCAAGTACTTCGCCATCATTCCCGCCGCGTTCGCCGCCACCTACCCGCAGCTAGACGTGCTCAACGTGATGGGCCTCGCCACGCCGCAATCGGCCATTCTTTCGGCGGTGATCTTCAATGCGCTCGTCATCATCGCGCTGGTCCCGCTCGCGCTCAAGGGCGTGCGCTACCGCCCGGAGGGCGCGGCGGCCGTGCTCGAGCGCAACTTGTGGGTCTACGGCGTCGGCGGCATCGTCGTGCCGTTCATCGGCATCAAGGCCATCGATCTTCTTCTCGTCGCGCTGAGGCTCACATGATCCTGCAAAGCATCCGCATGCTCGTCTTCATGACCGTGCTCACCGGCGTGGCCTATCCCCTGCTCGTCACCGGCATCGCGCAAATTGTCTTTCCGGCGGAAGCCAATGGAAGTCTCATTTTTGAAAAAGGAAAAATCTCGGGGTCGCGCCTCATCGGTCAGCCGTTCTCGGATCCGAAGTATTTCTGGAGCCGGCCTTCCGCCACCTCGCCGATGCCTTACAACGGCGCTTCTTCCTCGGGCTCCAACCAGGGCCCGACCAATCCGGCGCTGAAGGAAGCGGTCGAAGGGCGCGTCAAGACGCTGCGCGACGCAGGCGGCGATCCCTCGAAACCGGTGCCGGTAGACCTCGTCACCGCTTCCGGTTCGGGGCTCGACCCGCACATCAGCCCCGCCGCCGCCACCTACCAGGCCGGCAGGATCGCCAAGCAGCGGGGCATTGCCGAGGAAAAAATAAGAACCCTGATTGAAAAAAATACCGAAGGACGCAGCTTCGGCTTCCTCGGCGAACCGCGCGTCAATGTCCTGGAACTCAACCTTGCCCTCGATGCGCTAAAGTGACCGTATGACTGCGGTCCGTCCCGACCCGGATGCCCTGCTCGCACGGGTCCAGCGCGAGGACACCAAGGAAAAACGCGGCAGGCTGAAAGTTTTCTTCGGCGCTTCCGCCGGGGTCGGCAAGACCTACAAGATGCTGGAGGAGGCGCACAGCCTGAAGGCGCGCGGCGTCGACATCGCGGTCGGCTACGTCGAGCCGCACGGCCGCGCCGATACCGAGGCGCTGCTCGAGGGGCTGGAGCAGTTGCCTTACCTGTGGACCGAATACCGCGGCGCGCGCATGCGCGAATTCGACCTGGATGCCGCGCTCAAGCGCAAGCCGCAAGTCCTGCTGGTCGATGAACTGGCGCACTCCAATCCGTCCGAAGGCGAGCCCCGGCCGCGCCACGCCAAGCGCTGGCAGGACATCGAGGAGCTGCTCGAGGCGGGCATCGACGTCTGCACCACGGTGAACGTCCAGCACATCGAGAGCCTGAACGACGTGGTTGCCGGCATCACCGGCGTGCGCGTGCAGGAAACCGTCCCCGACCACGTCTTCGAGGCCGCAGACGAGGTGGAGTTGATCGACATCCCACCCGACGAGCTGCTCGAGCGGCTGCGCGCGGGCAAGATCTACCTGCCTGAGCAGGCACGGCGCGCCATCGACAGTTTTTTCCGCAAAGGCAACCTGATCGCGTTGCGCGAGCTGGCGCTGCGCACGACGGCCGACCGCGTCGACGCGGCGATGCGTGAATACAAGGACGGCCACGCCATCGGCGCCACCTGGGCAGCGGGCGAACGGCTGCTGGTGGCGGTCGGCCCCTACGAGGACGCCGAGAGCCTGGTGCGCGCCGGCAAGCGCATGGCAACCGCGCTGCACGCCGATTGGATCGTGGTGTACATCGAAACGCCGGAGCTGCTGCGCATGCCCGAGGACGAGCGCGACCGGCGCATCGCGCTACTGCGCATGGCCGAGTCGCTCGGGGCGGAACCGGTGACGCTGGGCGGCTCCTCGGTAGGCGAGGAACTCGCCAACTACGCGCGCACCCGCAACGTCACGCACATTTTGATCGGCCGGCCGCGGCGCCCGCTGTGGCGGCGCCTGTTCAGCCCGTCCACCTATGGCGAACTGCTCGCGCTGACCGACGGCGTCGACATCCTGGTGGTGAGCGGCGCCGGCGAGGCCGCGGCGCTGCGCAGCCCGTTCCTCGCGCGCAGCCGCACTTATCTGCAGGCGGCGCAGACCGGCGCCGCGCCCGGCGGCGCCAAGCCACGCTGGCCGGGCTACGCCTGGAGCCTTGCTGCCGTGGTCGCCTGCACGCTGCTCGGCCGCGCGATGACGCCGTCCTTCGAGCTGGTGAACGTCGCCATGGTGTACCTGCTGGCGGTCGTGCTGATCGCCTTTCGTTTCGGCCGCGGGCCGGCCGTCCTCGCCTCGGTGTTTGGCGTGGCCTCGTTCGATTTCTTCTTCGTGCCGCCGCAGCTGTCGTTCGCGGTGAGCGACATCCAGTACCTGCTCACCTTCATAATCATGCTGGCGGTCGCGCTGATCATTTCCAACCTCGCGGCAAGCGTGCGCCTGCAGGCCAACGTCGCCGGCCACCGTGAGCGGCGCACGGCGCTGCTGTACGCGATGACGCGCGAGCTCGCCGCCACGCGCGGCGGGCAGAACATGGCGCGCGTCGCGGTGCGCCACGTGAGCGAGGTCTTCGACAGCCAGGTGGTGCTGCTGCTTCCCGACGCCTCGGGGCAGGTCCGGCATCCGCAGGGCGAGAGCATCGCGGGATCGCTGCACGGCGCCGACCTGGGCGTCGCGCAATGGGTGCAGGATCACGGCGAGCCGGCCGGGCTGGGCACCCACACACTACCGGGAACGGAATCCCTTTATCTGCCGCTGTCCGGCACCCAGCTGGTGCTCGGCGTGCTGGGCGTGTTGCCGGCCAACCCGCGCCGCGTGCTGCTGCCCGAGCAATTCCACCTGCTGGAGACTTTCACCGCGCAGATCGCGCTCGCCCTGGAGCGTGCACGGCTCGCCGAGCATGCGCAGCAGGCGAGCATCGATGCAGAGACCGAAGGTCTCAGGAACGCGCTGCTGGCTTCGATCTCGCACGACTTGCGCACGCCGCTGGCGGTCATTTCCGGCGCTTCGTCCAGCCTCGCGGAGCGCGGCGAGCGCCTGAGCGCCGAGGACCGCGCGACGCTCGCCCGAAGCATCTTCGATCAGTCCCAGCAGATGGGACAGCTGATCGCCAACGTGCTGGAGATGACGCGGCTGGAGGCCGGCGCGATCGCGCTCAACCGCGACTGGCACGCGCTCGGCGAAATCACCGGCGCCGTGCTGCGCAGGCTGAAAGAACCGCTCGCCGCGCATCCGGTCACGCTCGCGCTGCCGGGCGACCTGCCGCTCGTGCGGGTGGACGCGACGCTGATCGAGCAGGTGTTCGCCAACCTGCTGGAGAACGCGGCCAAGTACACGCTGCCCGGCACCGCCATTGCGCTGCGCGCGGAGCGCAGCAACGGCGCCCTGCTGGTTTCGGTGGAGGACGCCGGACCCGGCCTGCCGCCCGGCGACCCGGAAAAGCTGTTCGCCAAGTTCCAGCGCGGCGCGGCCGAAGGCGCGATCGGCGGCGCGGGCCTCGGCCTGGCCATCTGCCGCGCCATCGTCCGGCTGCACGGCGGGAAAATCTGGGCCGAGCGCCCGGCGGGCGGCGGCGTAGCGTTCCGCTTCACGCTGCCGATCGAGGAAGCGCCCGCAGTACCCGCCGAAACCGAATGACCGAAGCGCGGGCGACCATCATGGTGATCGAGGACGAGCCGGAAATCCGGCTGTTTCTCCGGACCTCCCTGGGCGCCGAGGGCTATCGGGTATTCGAAGCGGAGAGCGGCGCGCGCGGCGCGACCGACGCGGCAACGCACAAGCCGGATCTGGCTATCGTCGACCTGGGCCTGCCTGACATCGACGGCGTCGAGGTGATCCGGCGCATCCGCAAATGGTCGCCCATGCCGATCGTAGTGCTGTCGGCCCGCGCGCGCGAACAGGCCAAGGTGGAAGCGCTGGACGCCGGCGCCGACGACTACGTCACCAAGCCCTTCGGCGTCGGCGAACTCCTCGCCCGCGTGCGCGTCGCGCTGCGCCACGGCGCGCGCGCGCCCTCGGGCAAGGAGACGCTCGTCCTCGGGAAACTCTCCATCGACCTGCAACGGCGGCGCACCACGCGCGGCGGCGCAGAGGTGCATCTCACGCCGATCGAATTCCGCCTGCTCGCCTGTCTCGCGCAGCACCTGGGCATGGTGGTCACGCACCGCCAGCTGCTGCGCGAAGTCTGGGGGCCCTCGCACATCGAGCACACCCATTACCTGCGCATCTACATGAAGCAGCTGCGCGACAAGCTGGAGGACGACCCGATCCGTCCGAAACACCTGCTCACTGAAACCGGCGTGGGTTACCGGCTGGTGGACGAAGAGGCCTTCTTCAGCTGATAAAGGTCATCCTCTCGGCGTCCGGTGAACTATTTCGGCCCGGATCTCGCGCAGCTTCGCCTTGATCCTGGCGGCGTTCTCATTGCCCATGCGCAGCATGATCTTCTGGCCCGCCGAGCGCGCTTCAAGTTCTTCCGACTGATACAGATACAGCACTTTCGGCTGCACCAGCCGGACCGGCGCCGTTGCCGCCGGCGCCGCCAGCAGGTCGTCGATCGCCTCGACCAGGCGATCGTTGAAGTAGCCGTTCGGAAAACCCAATTCGACGTAGGCCTTCTGGAACAGCGGGTAAAAACGCAGGTAAATGACGGCGAGCTTGCGGGCATCGACGGATTGCGCAAGACGCACATAGCGCCGGTAGCGGGCGGAATTTTCGGGCGCGATCGCCCGGGTAACGCCGCTGCGCCCGATCTTGAACGTCCCCGGGACCGGCTTGACCGGCATCATGCGCGCCGGCGCGTATTTGCGCGGGAGATTGTCGACGGTGGCCACGATGCGGCGGACGATCCGGTCTGAATAGAGCAGCCCGGCAAGCGAACTGTTGTTCAGGAGGCCGCCTATTGCCGCCCAGACCGCGGCATCGCTGTCCTGCAGCGTGGGCAAGGACTGCGCATCAGATTCTTCAAGAGGATGGCGGATGGCCGGCGCCGCGCTGGCGGTGGACGGGGCCGGGGCAGCCACGGCGCGCGGCGCAGGCTGTGCCGGAGGCGGGCTTTGATTCCTTTGCCAGAAGTAAAAGGCCCCGATGCCGCCTGCCACGACGGCGGCAAGAAGCGCCAGCCAGACCGACGCGCCGGGCCCCGAGGGTTCGAGCGGCCTCAGGTAGGGACGGTCTTCCGGCACTACTGTTCCCGGCGGTAGACGATGTCGCACCGGCGGTTCCGCGCCCACGCCGCCTCGTCGTGCCCGGCAGCCTGCGGCTTTTCTTCGCCGAAGCTCACTGCCTCGATCTGCCGCTCGGAAGCGCCCAGCAGCGTCATCATCTTCATCACGCCTTCGGCGCGGCGCTGCCCGAGCGCGAGGTTGTACTCGCGGCTGCCCCGTTCGTCTGTGTTGCCTTCGACCGCGATGGTCGCCCCGGGGTGTTCGCGAAGGTATTTGGCATGCGCCTCGACGAGCGGCCGGTACTCCGCGGTCACGTCGTATTTGTCCAAAGCGTAGTACACCGAGCGCTTCGCCAGAATGTTGGCCGGATCGTGCAACGGATTCTCCGGCACCGCGGGCTGGACCACCGGGCGCGGTTGCGGCGCCGTCCGGGGCGCCGGGGCGGGACTCGGCTGTGGAGTTTGTTCCTTGGTTTTTTCGCTGGCGCAGGCCGCGAGCAGCGCCGCCACGGCCAGGGCACAGATTCGCCCGGTGATCCGCCCCGTTTTTACCTGTCTTTCCTGGTATGCCATGCCGCTTCCCCGCTGGTGCTGTGAAGCCGGAATATTAGGACGCGATATACATTTGCGCAAATATAATAAGGCGACAGCCGCCGTCAACCACCGGACCGGGCCGCGCGTTAAAGCCGGGTTCTGGCTCCACAAGCCGGCTGCTTGCCGCTGGTTGTCATCGCCCCGATCTCGCTATATAAAGGCGCGGTGCCGTCCACCAAGCGCCCTTCGCGTCCGCAGGGCCGTTTCGCCGCCAAGCACGGAAAGATGCTCGAAGTACTCGGGCTGTTCCGCATCGTCTTCAAGTCGGTCAGGCGCCACTACAAGAGCGTGCAGAAACGGGCCGGCATGGGCGGTGCCCAGCTTTGGGCGCTCGTGCAGGTGGCGGAGAACCCCGGCATCAAGGTCGGCGAACTGGCCCGTGCGCTGGCGGTGCACCAGTCGACGGCGAGCAACCTGATTCGCGACCTGGAGGCGCCCGCACTGCTCACGCGCCGCCGCGGCAGCGAGGACCAACGCATGGTCCGGCTGTACGCAACGAGCAAGGGAGCGGCCGTTCTCAAGCGCGCCCCGCGCCCTCTCATCGGCGTTCTCCAGCAGGCGCTCTCGAATCTACCGCCCGGCCACCTCGACGCCCTGCATCGCAACCTCGGCCGCCTGACCGCCTCGATGCGCTCGAGGGATTCCAGCGCGCGCGCCACGCCCCTTTCCGACCTGTAGGACGCTTGCAGCGGCGGCCGGTCGCGAGCGTCCAGCAGTGGCAGCGGCTTGGGTTAACATTTGTGCAAATATAATTTCCGACGTAGGATTGCCCGGTCGTGCGCAGTCGTGAGTGGAACCGCTCGCGACCGCGCACGGCGGATTGCATGCCCGAGGAGGGGCAAGCCGGGGCGAAAGTTCTTCCCTTTGATTCGCCCCGGCTTATTTTTCCGGAACCTCGCCGTGAGCGGCGCCGGCTAGATCTCCACCTTGGTGCCGAGCTCGATCACCCGGTTGGTCGGCAGCTTGAAGTAGTCGGCGGCGTTACCCGCGTTGCGCGCCATGGCGGCGAACACGCGCTCGCGCCACAGCGACATGCCGCTCTCCACGGCGGCCACCGGCACCACCATCTCGCGGCTGAGGAAGAACGAGGTGGTCATCATCTCGAATTCCAGGCCGAGCGCGCCGGCGAGCTCCAGCGCCTTCACCACGTCGGGCTCGTCCATGAACCCGTAGCGGATGGTCATGCGCCAGCAGCCGTGGCCGAGCTTCGCCAGCGACAGGCGCTCGAGCAGCTGCACCCAGGGCTCCTCGGTAATCTGCACGGTGAGGAACACCACGCGCTCGTGCAGCACCTTGTTGTGGTTCAGGTTGTGCAGCAGCGCGCTGGGAGTGGCGTCTGGCGTCGCGGTGAGGAACACCGCGGTGCCGGGCACGCGGATCGGCGGATCGCGGAACAGCGAGTCGAGGAAGTCCTTCAGCGGCACCGAGGTCTCGCGCAGCCGGTGGAAGAGGATCTCGCGGCCGGCGCGCCAGGTGCGCATGATGGTGAAGACCGCGCCGCCGATGACCAGCGGGAACCAGCCGCCGTCGGCCACCTTGAGCATCGTCGCCGACAGGAAGGTGAAGTCGAAGATGAGGAAGAACCCCGTCGCGCCCATGCACAGCAGCAACGGATAGTTCCAGGCGTAACGGACGACGAAGAAGGTAAGCAGCGTGTCCACCGTCATGGTCGCGGTCACCGCGATGCCGTAGGCGCCCGCGAGACTGGTGGAAGAACCGAAACCGATCACCGCCGAGAGGACGGCGATCAGCAGCAGCCAGTTGATGCCGGGGATGTAGACCTGGCCGCGTTCGCGCGCGGAAGTCTGCACGATGGTGACGCGCGGCAGGAAGCCGAGCTGGATCGCCTGCTTGGTCATGGAATAGGCGCCCGAGATGACCGCCTGGGAGGCGATCACCGACGCCGCCGTCGCCAGGCCCACCATCGGATAGAGCGCCCATTCCGGGATCAGCAGGAAGAACGGGTTCTGCACCGTGTCCGGCCGCACGATCAGCAGCGCGCCCTGGCCGAAGTAATTCAGCATCAGCGCCGGCGCCACCACGCTGAACCAGCCGATGCGCACCGGCCCCTTGCCGAAGTGACCCATGTCTGCGTAGAGCGCCTCGGCGCCGGTGACCGCCAGCACCACCGCGCCCAGCACCACGAACGACGTCGCCGCGTGGCTCGCCAGAAAATTCACCGCATGGGCCGGGTTGAGGGCGGCGAGCACGCCGGGAAACTGCGCGATGCCGTGCAGGCCGGTAGCGCCGATGGCGATGAACCAGGCCAGCGTGACCGGTCCGAACAGCCGGCCGACGGTCGCGGTGCCGCGGCTCTGGAAGGCGAACAGCGCGAGGATCACCGCCACCGCGAGCGGCACCACGTAGGGCTTGAAGGCCGAGGTGCCCACTTCCAGCCCCTCGACGGCCGACAGCACCGTCACCGCGGGGGTCAGCACCGCGTCGCCGTAGAAGAGCGACGCGCCGAACACGCCGATGAGGATCAGCGGCACGCGCCAGTGCGGATGGTCTTTCACCGCCGAGGTGGCCAGAGCGATCAGCGCCATGATGCCGCCTTCGCCGCGGTTGTCGGCGCGCATGATCAGCACCACGTACTTGAGCGAGACGATCACCATCAGCGACCAGAAGATCGTGGACAGGCCGCCGAGCACGTTCTCCGGGGTGAGCGGAATGCCGTGCGTCGGGTTGAAGGTCTCCTTGACCGCGTAAAGCGGGCTGGTGCCGATGTCGCCGAAGACGACGCCGAGCGCGACCAGCGTGAGCGCCGCCGTCGACGAGCGCGGGATGCGGGGATCCTGAGGAGTCACTACCCTCTATTTTAGGACAGGTAATTAAATTTCGACTTTTGTACCGAGCTCGATCACGCAGTTCGCGGGAATGTTGTAGTAGTCGGCGGCGGTGCGCGCGTTGCGCGCCATCGTGGCGAACAGGTTCTCCCGCCACAGCGCCATGCCGGCGCCGGCCGTCGGCACCACCGTCGCGCGGCTGAGGAAAAACGTCGTCTCCATCAGGTCGAACGCGAGGCCGCAGCCCCCGCAGTATTCCAGCGAGGACGCCACGTCGGGCCGGTCCATGAAGCCGAAATGCACGAAGAGACGGAAGAAACCGTCGCCGATCGGCTCCACGGAAACGCGCTCGGCGGGCGGCACCCAGGGCACGCCGCGGATCACCACGGTGAGGAACACCACGCGCTCGTGCAGCACCTTGTTGTGCTTCAGGTTGTGCAGCAGCGCGTTCGGCGTGCTGTGCGGATCCACCGCCATGAACACGGCGGTGCCGGCAACGCGGTGCGGTGGATGCGCGGCGAGCGACTCGAGGAACACCTTGAGCGGGATGGCCAGGCGGCGCTGCGCCGCCACGGTAAGCACGCGGCCGCGGCGCCAGGTCGTCATGAAGGTGAATACCAGTGTGCCGAGCGCGAGCGGGAACCAGCCGCCCTGCGCGATCTTCGTCAGCGCGGAGGAAAAGAACGCCACATCGACGAAGGCGAAGAATCCGGTCGCGGCGATGCAGACGGCGAGCGGGTAGCCCCAGCCGTAGCGCAGCAGGAAGAAGGTGAGGATGGTGGTCACCAGCATCGTCCCGGTGACCGCCACGCCGTAGGCCCAGGCGAGCTTCGCCGAGGAGCCGAAGCCGACGATGACGCCGACGATGATCAGCGCGAGGATCCAGTTCGCTCCCGGGATATAGATCTGCCCGATCTCGCGTGCCGAAGTCTGCCGCACCCGCATGCGCGGCAGGTAGTCGAGCTGGATCGCCTGACGGGTCAGCGAATAGGTGCCCGAGATCGTCGCCTGCGAGGCGATCACGGTGGCGGCGGTGGCCAGCGCCACCAGCGGATAGAGCGCCCAGCCCGGCGCCAGCAGGTAGAACGGGTTGTCGAGCGCCTGCGGATCGGCGATCAGCAGCGCGCCCTGGCCGAAGTAATTCAGCGCGAGCGCCGGGAACACCAGGCCGAACCAGGCGATGCGGATCGGCGCCTTGCCGAAATGCCCCATGTCCGCGTAGAGCGCCTCCGCGCCGGTAAAGGCGAGCAGAACCGCGCCCAGCACGACGAACGAGGCGAAGCCGTGCTGCGTGACGAAACGGACCGCGTGCACCGGGT
The DNA here is from genome assembly GCA_036560705.1 of Burkholderiales bacterium. GTDB lineage: Bacteria > Pseudomonadota > Gammaproteobacteria > Burkholderiales > SG8-39 > RBG-16-66-20. The sequence goes on from DATBQR010000018.1 coordinate 34,726, forward strand.
CGAGCGCGCGCAGCACCCCGGGATTGCGGGCGATGCCGGCCACGCCGAGCGCGGCGATGGCGCCGAACCACAGGACCATCACCGGCCCGAACACCGCGCCGATCACCGAGCTGCCCTTGCGCTGGATCGCGAACAGGCCGATCACCACGCCGACCGACAGCGGCACCACGTAGGGATGGAACGCCCCGGTGCCGATTTCCAGTCCCTCGACCGCCGACAGCACCGAGATGGCAGGCGTGAGCACCGCGTCGCCGTAGAACAGCGAGGCGCCGAACACGCCCAGCAGCAGGATCGTGGAGCGCCATTGCGGATGGTCCTTGACCGCGGCGGAGGCCAGCGCGAGCAGCGCCATGATGCCGCCCTCGCCCTTGTTGTCGGCGCGCATGATGAGAATCACGTACTTGAGCGAGACCACGATCATCAGCGCCCAGAAAATCGCCGACAGGCCACCCAGCACGTTTTCCGGGTTCAGCTCGATGCCGTGGGCCGGGTTGAAGGTTTCCTTGACGGCGTAGAGCGGACTGGTGCCGATGTCGCCGTAGACCACGCCCAGCGCCGCCAGCGTGAGCGCGGCGCGCGAGGACCTGCCTTCCTGGGAGCCGGGTTCCATGAGGGGATAAACCAAACGGGGGATAGAATGCTGCCATGAACCAGCCCGACAAAGCGCATTTTCTCGAAAGAGTCAGCCGCGAAATGGACGAGGACCTGGGCATCCTCGACCTGTCTCCCCGCGACGCGCTGGCCGCCTGCTGCCGGATCCTCGCCCGCGAAGGCCACGAGTCGGGACTGGCCGGGCAAGTCACGGCCCTCGGCGAAAAACCGAACAGCTGGTGGACGCTTAAATTCGGCCTCGGTTTCGAGGAAGCCACCGGCGAGCGCATGGTGCTGGTGGATGAAGACCTCAAGCCACTCTCTGGAGGACGCGCCAATCCGGGCGTGCGCTTCCACGTCTGGATTTACCGCCATCGTCCCGACGTCAAGGCCATCGTCCACACGCATGCGCCCTACGCTTCCGCGCTGGCGGCCACCGGCACGCCGCTGAAGACCATCCACATGGACAGCGCGATGCTGCACGGCACCGCGCACCTGCCGGAATGGCCCGGCGTCCCGGTCGCCGACGACGAGGGGCGCATCATCTCCGGCGCGCTGGGGTCGGCGAAAACCATCCTGCTCTCGAATCATGGTTTATTGGCTGCAGGAAATTCAATTGAAGAAGCCACTTATCTCGCGGTTTTCTTCGAGCGCGCCGCGCGCATGCAGATGCGCGCGATGGCGGCGGGCGGCTTCAAGGAAGTAAAACCCGAACTCGCGGCCGAGGCGCGCGATTTCCTGCTGCAGCCGTCGATCGTGCGCGGCACCTTCGCCTACTGGGCGCGGCGCTGCCAGTCAAGCTGAGGAGAACGCCATGTGCTTGTGCGGAATCACCCTGACTCGCCGGCAGCTGCTGACCATGGCCCTGACGGCCTCCGCCGGAACGATGCTTCCCGGGAAGCGCGCGCAAGCGGCGGAATTGTCGTCCGCCGCGAAGGAGGTCCTGCAGAAGACGATCACCGTCGACGCCCACAGCCACGCGCGCGGCATGGTGTTCGGCCCCAAGATGGACGACAGCCTCGCCGCCGGCATGCGCGAAGGCATGCTCAGCGCGATCTGCCTCGCCCACGTGGCCGACGGCCCGGTCATCGGGCGCAACGCGGCAGGCGTGCTCGGCCTGGTGCGCACACCCGAGCCGGGATACCTCTACAAGGCGCACCTCGAGCGCCTTGACTGGATGGACCGCTTCTCCACCGGCCACGGCATGCGCCGCGTGGCGACGCTCGCCGAACTGAAGGACGCCAAGGCGAAGGGCGAGCCCGCGTTCATCCAGGACATCGAGGGCTGCGATTTCCTCGACGGCAAGCTCGAGCGCCTCGAGGAGGCGCAGCGGCGCGGCGTCCGGGTAGTGCAGCTCGTGCATTACATCCCGAACGACATCGGCGATTTCCAGACCGGCCCCGTCGTGCACAACGGCATGACCGAGTTCGGCGCGAAAGCCATCCGCGAGCTGAACCGTCTCGGCGTGCTGGTGGACGTGGCGCACGCAACCGAGCCGCTGGTGCGGCAGGCCGTGAAGGTCTCGGCGAAACCGCTGCTCCTGTCGCATACCGCGCTGCAGGGCTCGAAGGCGCAGGGCACCACGCCGCTCGCCGGGCGGCAGATCACCCCGGACCACGCGCGCATGGTCGCGGACACGGGCGGCGTGGTCGGCCTGTGGCATTTCTTTCCGGGCATCGAGCGCTACGTGCAGGGCATCAAGGAAATGGTCGACGTCGTCGGCGTGGACCATGTCGGCGTCGGCACCGACCAGCAGACCGCTCCCGGCACGCTCCAGGACTACGCAAATTACAGCAACGTCGCCGAGCAGATGCTGAAAAGCGGATTCAATGCCGACGAGACCGCGAAGATCCTCGGCGGAAATTTCGTCCGCATCTTCGGCCAGGCGACCGGCGCGCCGGCGTAGCAGCCGGGCGTCAGATCTTCCCGCTCAGCAACTCGACCCGTACGGCGGGATCCTTCTTTATTTTCTGGGTCCGCTATGCGTGACCGCACCGCGGAACGCGGAGCCGACCTGGGCCGCGTATTTTTCGAGGACGCCGGAAAGCGACTGTTTGGGTTTTTTGAATGACCTTTTCTTTAATTCCCCCGGGGAAAGTTCAACTGAGAGCAAACCCCTGACCGCATCGATCACGATCCGGTCCCCATCCCTCACCAGCGCCAGCGGCCCGCCGACGCCGGCTTCCGGCGATACGTATCCAACCATCATCCCCCGCGTCGCGCCGGAGAAGCGGCCGTCGGTGACCAGCGCGACCTTCTCGCCCACGCCCTGCCCATAAAGAAGCGCCGTGACGCCGAGCATTTCGCGCATGCCGGGGCCGCCCTTAGGACCTTCGTAGCGGATCACGAGGACGTCGCCCGGCTTGTAGGAGCGCTTGCGCACGACCTCGGCGCATGCTTCCTCCGAATCGAATACGCGCGCCCGTCCCTCGAAGCGCAGCGACTTCAGGCCCGCGACCTTGAGCAGCGCCCCGTCGGGTGCGAGGTTGCCTTTGAGGACGACAATGCCGCCCGTCGGAGAAATGGGTTTGTGCGGAATGACTTTCCCGTCGGACCCCGGATGGCCGAGCAATTCCTTTTCGAGGGAAGTCCCGAAGATCGTCAGGCAATCCCCGTGCAGGTCGCCGCGCTTGAGCAGCTCCTTCAGCACCGCATAGACGCCGCCGATGGCGTGCAGGTCCTTGGAGAGATATTTCCCGCCCGGCTTCATGTCGGCGAGATAGGGCGTGCGCCTGGAAACGCGCGCGAGATCATCGAGCGAGAACTTGATGCCGGCCTCGTGCGCGATCGCCGGGATGTGCAGCCCGGCATTGGTGGAACCGCCGGTGGCGGCGACGGCGGCGCAGGCGTTCTCGAGGCTCTTGCGCGTCACGAGGTCGCGCGGCAGCGGGCCGCCGTCTTTCAGGATTTGCATGACGGTCTTGCCCGCGCCTCTTGAAAAAGCCTTTCTTTCAGGAACAACGGCAGGCATGGTGGCGGATCCGGGAAGCGCGAGGCCGAGCGTCTCCGAGACCATCGCCATGGTGTTGGCGCTGAACTGGCCGGGACAGGCACCCAGCCCGGGCAGGCAGACGTGCTCGAGCTTGTCGAGCTCCTTGCGCGTCACGGTACCGGCATAGACGCCGCCGACCGCCTCGTAGGTGTCGAGCACCGTCACGTCCTTGCCGTTCAGGCGCCCGGGCAGCGCGGCGCCGCCGTACATGAACACCGAGGGAAGGTTCAGCCGCACCATCGCCATCATCATGCCGGGCAGCGTCTTGTCGCAGCCCGCGAAGGTGACCAGCGCGTCGTAGGCATGGCCGCGCACGACCGCCTCGACGCCGTCGGCGATGATCTCGCGCGATACCAGCGAGTAGCGCATGCCGCCGTGGTTCATGGACATGGAGTCGGCGACGGAGATGGAAGCGAAATCGAACGGCGTGCCGCCCGCGTCGCGCACGCCGTCGCAGGCCTCGCGCGCGAGCGCGCCGAGCAGCGCGTTGCAGGGCGTGACACGGCCGTCGGTGGAGGCGACGCCGACGAACGGGCGCCCGATGTCGGCGTCCGAAAGCCCCAGCCCGCGCAGGAAAGCGCGGTGCGGCGCGCGATCCAGCCCCTCGACCGTGACCCGTGAGGGTAAGATGCGCGGCAGAATCGGGATTACTTTCGATTTTCCGGTTTTCATTTCCGCCGGGCTATTTTAAGCTGCCCCCAAGGAGGAACTCATGCACCGTATCGCAGCCGCGCTTCTCGCCTTTCTCTTCGCCGTTCACGGGACGGCGCACGCGCAGGCCTACCCCGCGCATCCCGTGAAGATCATCGTGCCGTTCGGCACCGGCGGCCCGGCGGACCTGTATGCGCGCTTCATCGGCGCCAAGCTCTCGGAGGCGCTCGGCCAGCCGTTCGTCATCGAGGACCGGCCCGGCGCCGGTTCCATCGTCGGCACCGAGGCGGCCCAGAAATCGCCGGCGGACGGCTACACGCTGCTGATGATGTCGAACACGCACACGGTGAACGAAACCCTGATTCCGCAGAAGCCGTTCGCGCTGATGCGCGACTTCGCACCGATCACCGGCATCAACTATTCCGACCTGGTGATGGTGATCCATCCGTCGGTGCCGGCAAACAACCTGCGGGAATTCATCGCACTGGCGAAAGCGAAACCGAGGGAGCTGAATTACGCCTCCTCCGGCGCCGGCACGCCGTACCACATGGCCGGTGAATTGTTCAAGGCGATGGCGGGCGTGGACATCGTGCACGTGCCGTACAAGGGCAGCGACGGCGCGCGCACCGGCATCCTCGGCGGCCAGGTGCAGATGATGATCGACGCCATCACCACCATGGCCGCGAACGTGCGCTCTGGCAAGCTGAAGGCCCTGGGCACAACCGGAAAGACGCGCTCCCAGGTCCTGCCCGACGTGCCGACCATCGCCGAGGCGGGCGTCCCGGGCTATGAAACCGGCATCTGGCTGGGGTTGATGGCGCCCGCCGGCACGCCGCGACCGGTGCTCGAGCGCCTGAATACCGAAGTTCTCAAGGTTCTCCATGCGCCGGAAGTCCGGGATTCCTGGAGCAAGCAGGGCGCGCAGCCGATGGCCATGTCGATCGAACAGTTCGACAAGTTCCTGCGCGAAGACATCGCCAAGTGGGCCAGCGTCGTCAAGGCGACCGGCGCCAGGGTCGATTGAGCGGATGGGCTGGGATCCGTCGCAGTACCTCAAGTTCGCCGGCGAGCGCCTGCGCCCGGCGCTCGACCTGCTGGCGCGCATTCCGGCCACGACGCCCGACACCGTGGTCGATCTTGGCTGCGGCGCGGGCAACCTCGCCCCGCTGTTCCTGCAGCGCTGGCCGGATGCGAAGCTGCTCGGCGTCGACAGTTCGCCCGAAATGCTCGCCAAGGCGCGCGCCGACCATCCGGGCGCGAGCTTCGAGCAGGGCGACGTCGCCACCTGGCGCCCCAAGCAGCCGGTGGACGTGCTCTACAGCAACGCGACGCTGCACTGGCTCGACGGCCACGACTCGCTGATCCCGGACCTGCTCGCGTCGGTGAAACCCGGCGGCTGGCTGGCGGTCCAGATGCCGCGCAATTTCGGCGCGCCTTCCCACACCAGCATCGTCGACGCCATCGAACAGGGCCCGTGGCGCGCGAAACTCGAGCCGCACCTGCGCCGCAAGCCGGTCGCCGAGCCTCAGCATTACTGGCGGCTGCTCCAGGGAAAAACATCGTCGCTGGAAATCTGGGAAACCGAGTACCTGCAGCCGCTCAAGGGAGACAACGCGGTGGCGGAGTTCACCAAGGGGTCGTGGCTGAAGCAGTTCCTCGACCGGCTGCAGGAACCCGAGCGCAGCGCCTTCGAGGCCGACTACCGCGCCCGGGTCGGCAAAGTCTACAAACCCGAAGCGGACGGACGCACGCTGTTCCCCTTCCGGCGGCTGTTCATCGTGGCCCGCAATGCGGCTTGAATCGAAGACGGCCGTCATCATCGGCGCCGGCCAGAGCCCGGGCAGCGGCATGGGTAACGGCCGCGCCACGGCGCTGCGGTTTGCGCAGGAAGGCGCGAAAATCATGGCGGTGGACCGCGAGCTTGCGCTCGCCGAGGAGACCGCCGCGCTCGTGAGGGAGAAATGCGGCAAGTCAGGCGGCGATTGCTTCTCCTTCGAGGCAGACGTAACGAAGGAAGCGGCGATGGCGGCGATGGTCGCCGAAGCAAAAAAACGCTGGGGGCGCATCGACATCCTGCACTACAACGTCGGCGTCAGCCTGGGCGGCGGCGATGCTTCGCCGCTCGAAATCACCGAGCAGGCCTTCGACAACATCGTCGCCATCAACCTGCGCGGCGCGGTGATGGCCTGCAAGCACGCGGTGCCGGCGATGCGCGAACAGAAGTCCGGAGTGATCCTGATGATTTCCTCGCTCGCCGCGATCGAAAAATACCCCTACGTCACCTACAAGGCGACCAAGGCGGCGATGATCGCCTTCACCGAGCAGCTGGCGATCCAGAACGCCGAGTTCGGCGTGCGCGCCAACGTGATCCTGCCCGGCCTGATGGATACGCCGATGGCCGTGGACACGCGCGCGCGCAAAAGCGGCAAGAGCCGGGCCGAAGTGGCGGCGATGCGCGATGCGCGCGTGCCGCTGCGCCGCAAGATGGGCACCGCCTGGGACGTGGCCAACGCGGCGCTGTTCCTCGCTTCGGAGGAAGCCAACTTCATCACCGGCGTGTCTCTGCTGGTGGACGGCGGCGGCGCGCTGGATATAGGCCACTGAGCGGCCACTGGCGCGCCGCTCAGGCGTGGGCGATGCGCTCGTCGGCGAAGGCGAGGCGGTCGACGACCGTGTGCAGTAGCGATTGGGAGAGCTGCAGCTGGCAGTTGACGCTCAGCTTCCTCATCGCGCCGGGACGGAATTCGGCGATCAGCGCATCGGTGATCGTCTCGACCGTGGCCTGCCGCGCGATCGCCCCCGTCTTCACGTAGGCCATCTCGCCGAAGTACGAGCCCGTGCGCAGCACGTTCAGCAGCCGTCCCTGTTTCACCACCTTCACCTCGCCGCTGGCGAGGAACAGCAGCTGCGCGCTGGTATCGCCTTCGCGCATGAGGATCGTCTGCGCGGGAAAGCGCGCCCACTGGCTGGCGTGCACCAGCTCCCAGATTTCCGCGTCGCTCAGGCCTCCCAGCGCCTTGAACGCCCGCAGCGCGGCGAACTTTTCGCGGTCCGAGATTTCCTGCTCGTAGATGCTGAAGCGGCCGATGTCGGCCAGGTCGAAGGCGAGATCCGCCCAGTTCGGATAGCGCTTCCCGGGCTCCTTGCGCAGCATGCGCATGAGGACGCGGTCCACCTCGCGGTCGAGTCCGGGCCGCAGCTCGCTCGGCGGCGGCGCCTCCTTGTCGACGATGTTCATCAGGACCTCGGGCACCGTCTGGCCGTTGAAGGGCTTGGCGCCGGTGAACAGCGAATAAAGCACCACGCCCAGCGAGAACATGTCGCTCTGGAAACTGAGGTCCTCGCCGCGCACCTGCTCCGGCGACATGTAGCTCGGCGTGCCGACGTCCTTGATCTGCGTCAGCTGGCTGTTGCCCGTCAGCGCGGCGCCGAAATCGACGATCTTGATCGCCGTCCCCTCCGACACCATGAGGTTTGCCGGCTTGAGGTCGCGGTGGATGATCCCCTGGCGGTGCGCGTAGTCCAGCGCGCCGCAGCACTTGAAGGCGATTTCGAAGACCTCCTCGACCTTGAGCAGGCTGTCGGGCAGCACGGCGCGCGAAAGGTTGCCGCCGGGCACGTACTCGACCGCGATGTAGCCGGATTTTTCGTCGATCGCCGCCTCGAGGATCGCGGCGATGTGGGGATGCTGCAGCCGGCCCGCGAGCGCGGCCTCGTTCATGAACTGCTGGCGGCCGCTCTCGTTGATGCCCTCGCCGGCGAACAGGCTCTCGTCGAGCACCTTCAGGGCCACTTCCTGCCCGGAAAACGTGTCGAGCGCCTTGTAGACGGTTCCGGAACTGCCCTTGCCCAGCCGTTCCGTGATGGCGAACTTGCCGATCCGCTGGGACGGCTCCTTGATGGTGGTTTCGACGTCGTCGGTCGCGGCGTCCATGCCTCAGGCCTTCAGCTGGCTGCCCGGCGTCGAGCGCGAAATCTTCAATTCCTCCTCGGTCATGTCCGCGGGGACGTCGGCGAAGAGCGGCGTGCTGAGATAGCGCTCGCCCGTATCGGGCAGCATGCACAGGATGTTCGCGCCCTTCTCCGCCTCGGCCGCCACCCTGAGCGCGCCGGCGAAGGTCGCGCCCGCGGTGATACCGACAAAGATGCCTTCCCTGGCGGCAAGGTCCTTGCTGCAGCGGATGCCCTCCGGCCCCGGAATCTGCAGCAGGCGGTCGATCAGCTTCATGTCGACGGCGTCGCCGGTCAGTTTGGGGATGAAGTCCGGCGTCCAGCCCTGCATCGGATGCGGCTTGAAGCTCGGGTGCGGCACGGCGGGCGTGCCGTCGGCCTTGCGCTTCTGCTCGATCTTGCTGCCGAGCAGGGGCGCCTCCTCCGGTTCGCAGACGACGATGCGGGTTTTCGGACTTTCCTTGCGCAGCACGCGCGCCACGCCTTTCAGCGTGCCGCCGGTGCCGTAGCCTGTCACCCAGTAGTCGAGCCTCGTATCGGCGAAATCATCGACGATCTCCCGCGCGGTCGTGCGCGAGTGGTAATCGGGATTGGCCTCGTTCTCGAACTGGCGCGTCATCAGCCAGCCGTGCGCGGCGGCGAGCTCTTCCATCTTCGTGATCATGCCGAGCGCCCGCTCGGCCGCCGGGGTGATTATCACTTTTGCCCCGAGGAAGCGCATGAGTTTCCGCCGCTCGACGCTGAAGGGCTCCGCCATGACCAGCACCAGCGGATACCCCTTGGCGGCGCAGACCATGGCCAGGCCGATGCCGGTGTTGCCGCTGGTCGCTTCGATGACGGTCTGGCCCGGCTTCAGCGCCCCGGACTTCTCCGCCGCCTCGATCACGCCGAGCGCGAGGCGGTCCTTGACCGAGCCGAGCGGATTGAAGGCCTCGACCTTGACGTACAGGTTCACGCCGGCCGGCGCCAGGCGGTTGACGCGCACCACCGGCGTGTTGCCGATCGTTTCCAGAATGCTCGAGTATCGTTTTGCCATGAAAATCTCCTTGGGAGCGTCAGTCCGGCAACCCGGCTTTTCTCAGGTTAGCGGTTATTCTTTCCATCGTGGCGGGCGAGAACACCATGGCTTCGCGGAACTTCGAGATGGTAATGCCGGGATAAAACTGGTAGAGGCGCTTCAATTCGGCCGCGGCCTCCTCCATCCTGCCCGCCCCGGCAAGGCAGGATACCGTGTGGCGCAACAGCCAGTTCGCATGCGGACGCTCCTGGTGCGCGCGGCGGTACAGGGCAAGCGCCTCGTCGTAGCGCGCGAAAATCTCGTGGGCCGAGCCGATACCGACGGTGTTGTTGAAATTCATCGGATCCAGGGGACTGAGCCGGATGGCGCGCTGGAAATTCTCGATGGCGCGCTCCGGATGGTCGCTGTAATTCTCCACCCACCCCAACCGGCTCCAGGCCCAGGCCGCGTTCGGGTCGAGCTGCACCGCGCGTTCGAGCAGGAGCCGCGCCGTGCCCAGGTTGCGCACGAACGTGTGCACGGCGCCGAGCACGGCAAGAATAAGCGGATCGTCGCCGCCCAGTTCGGCCGCCTTCTCCGCGTGCCGGAGCGCTTCTTTCTTGGAGGCTTCGGAATCCTCGGCCCAGTTGTAGACCGAACGCTGCGCGTGGCACCAGCCGGCGAGCGAGAGTGCAAGCGGGTACGCGGGATCGATGGACAGCGCCTGTCCGAGTAGTTCCAGCGCCGCCGTGCTCGCCTCCTTCTCGAGCGCCCACACCTGCGGCATCGCGCGCATGGTGTAGTCGTAGGCGCCCAGGTCCTGCGGGCGCTTGCGCCGCGCGCGTTCCACCTCGGCGAGGCGGATCGAGGGCTGCAGCGCCCCCGCCACTTGCTCGGTGATCTTGTCCTGCAAGTCAAAGACATCCTCGAGCGAACCGTCGAAGCGGTCCGCCCAGACATGCGTCCCGCTGGCCGCGTCGATCAGCTGCACCGTGATGCGCAGCCGGTTGCCCGCCTTCTGCACGCTGCCTTCCAGCACGTAGCGCACGCCGAGTTCCCGGCCGACGCGCTGCACGTCGATCGCCTTGCCCTTGTAGAGAAACGCGGAATTGCGCGCGATGACGAAAAAAGAGCGGATGCGCGACAGCGTCGCGGTGATCGCCTCGACCACGCCGTCGGCGAAAAATTCCTGGTCGGGATCCTTAGACATGTTGTCGAAGGGCAGCACCGCGATCGACGGCTTGTCGGGCAACGCGAGCGGGGGCGCCGCGCGCGCCGCCGGCGCGAGGCCGCCGCTGCCGCCCGCGCCTTCGACGCCTGCGCCGCGGATGCGGTACGCCCGCACGGGCTCGGCGATGTTCTTCACCTGCTGCTCGCCCTGGTCTTCGAAACTGGCGTTGATGTTGGCTTTCACCGCATTGCGGATCGAATCCGATACCGCGACGCCGCCCGGCTCGGAAAGCCCCTCCAGCCGCGCGGCGATGTTCACGCCGTCGCCGTACACCGTGCCGTCGGCTTTCTCGATCACGTCGCCCAGGTGCACGCCGATGCGGAATCGCATCCGGCGGTCTTCGGTTGCGCTCTCGGCCAATGCATTGATCTCTTTCTGAATCGCCAGCGCCGCGAGGACGGCTCCGGTGGCGATCTCGAACACGGCGAGCACGGAGTCCCCGGCCATGTCGATGACGCGGCCCTGGTTCGCTTCGATCATCCTGCGGAAAACACCGCGCGCCGCGTCGAGCGCAGCCACCGTCGCGCGGTCATCCGCGGCCATCAGCCGCGAATACCCCGCCACGTCGGCGGCCAGAATTGCCGCCAGGCGCTGCCTCATTTCCGGAACGGACAATGCCCCTCCGCTTGCGACGTCCCCGAGGTCAAGCCATTGCTCCAGCTCCGGCCGGCAGGACGATGAGATAAGGAAAACTCCGGGTTATTGTACTCAGGCCCATCTAGGCTCATGATGCACCCTAAGCGCAATTCGGCAGAGTGCCATGGACGAACCTGATCGCCGGATCAACAGCACTGCCTTCCACCAGTCTCCCCAGTTGCTGGGCGTGGTGACGTTCGACGGTACGTTGAAGGTCGTCAACGCCGCCTGGGAGAAGGCGCTGGGCTACCCGCTCAATGCGCTCGTCGGCCGCAAGCTCGCTTCGCTGGCCGACGCCAACGACCGCGCCACCGTGCTGCGGCTCATCAATCCGCGGCTCGCGGCCAGCGACCCCGCGCCGATCGAACTGTCCTTCAAGTGCAGCGATGGCACCTACAAGGCCTTCGTGTGGGAGCGGCGCCCGGTCGCCGCCGAGCAGACGATATTCCTTTCGGGCCGGGACATCACCGAGAAGAAAAAAATAGAGATCACGGACAGCCTCAAGCTGTACTCGTCGCACGTCCAGGAGCGCAGGCCTAACCTGATTGCGGGGCAGGCAAAGCGCTGAGCCTGCCGCCCTGCCCGCTCAAAACAGCGTTACTTCAACACTGCCGGATTTACCACATTGACCGGCTTGCCGGCGATGTAGGCAGCGATCTGGCCGAAGATGTCGGAAAACTGGATCTCGTACTCGTCGCGCGAAACGTAGCCGATGTGCGGCGTGCAGACGACATTGCGCATCGTCAGCAGCGGATGGCCGGTATCCCGTAGCGGTTCTTCTTCGAACACGTCCACCGCGGCCATGCCGGGGCGGCCCGCCTTCAGGGCATCTGCCAGCGCATCCGCCTCGATCAGCTGCGCGCGGCTGGTGTTCACCATCAGCGCCGTCGGCTTCATGCGGGCGAGGTCCTGCACGGTCACGATCCCGCGCGTCGCGTCCACCAGGCGCATGTGCAGGGAAATGACGTCGCATTCCGCGAAAAACGCCTCCTTCGACCGCGCCGCCGCATAGCCGTCCGCCCGCGCGCGCGCCAGCGCCGGTTCGCGCGCCCAGACCAGCACCTTCATGCCGAACGCCTTCGCGTAGCCCGCCACCACGCCGCCGATGCGGCCGTAGCCGTAGACGCCCAGCGTCTTGCCGCGCAGCGTGCGGCCGACGCCGATCTGCCACTTCCCCGCCTGCAGCGAGGCCATCTGCTGCGGGATCTGGCGCATCGCGGCGATCACCAGGCCCCAGGTCATCTCGGCGGTGGCATACGACGGCGTGTCGGCGTGCATGTTCGAGCACACCAGGATGCCAAGCCGCGTGCAGGCATCGATGTCGATGTGCGGGTAGACGCTGCGCTGGCTGATGAGCTTCAGCTTCGGCAGCCGCTCGAGCAGCGGCGCCTGGATTTTCGTGCGCTCGCGGATCAGCACCAGCGCTTCGGTGTCCTTCAGCCGCTCGGCCAGGACATCCACGTCCTGGACGTGGTCGTTCCAGATTTTCACTTCGTTGCCCGCCAGCTTGCCGAAGCAGGCGAGCGTGCGCAGCGTGTCGTGGTAATCGTCGAGTATCGAAATTTTCATGCTCTGCAGCCTCCCGGTTGCGTTCGTCAGCGCACAGACGAAATCCCACGTTGATGATCGGGCCGCGAAGGAACATACTCGCGCGCGCCTCGTAAGCCCAGTGCCTGGTCCCCAAAATTCATCCGGCCAGCCGCGCTCGTGCGACAGGCAGGGAGGATATGAAACATTTCATGCATCGGTTGATGCCGCTTCTGGCGGCCGCCCTGTTTTTGCGCTGCGGCGGAGCAAGCGCCGAACCTGCGGTCGATGCCGTGCCGCCGGATCCCTGACTCAATCTCAGTTTGCATGTCTACGGATTCTCGTACCACACGGACCGGGAAGGCGTCCGCCGCAATCACGTGGACAACGAGCTCAATCTGGGGCTCGGTCTCGGTTACGAGTTCCACAATGACGACCGGGGCACGGCTTTTGTCGCAGCCGGATTTTACAAAGATTCCGGGCGCAACTGGGCAAAGCTCGTGGGGCCGGGCTATCAGTTCAAGCTGGGCGACCGCTGGCGACTCGGCGCCACCCTTCCGCTGATCCAGAGCCGGACCTACAACAACGGCCGCGCCTTTGTCGCGCCGATCCCGCTGCTCAGCTACGACCTGGGGGTGGCGAAGCTTAACGCCGTCTACGCCCCGCGATTCCAGCAGAACCAATTTGCTGTCTTCGGCTTTTACCTCAGCCTGCCGTTCAGTAGGTAAGCGCTCTCGGTGTGCGGCGACGACGACGCAATCCGCGCGACGCGCTGCGCGGACTCGAGGTAACGCGCGCTCCATTCGTCGTCGGGCATCCGCGCGCGGTTGATTCCGCGCTCAAGCTCGAGCGCGACGCTCGAAGCCGGAAGGCCGGCGCCCTCAAGCAGCGCGAGCGCGATCCCGTCGGCCTCGCGCTGCTGCTGCACCGCCCAGCTGCTTTTCAGGACCCCCGAACTCAGCGTGGTGGCGGCGAACCGGATCGCCACGTTCAGCACGGGCAGCAGCATGCCAAGCACCGAAAACAGGAGGGCTGCCCCGGAATCCTCTTCGGCGTGCCGCGCGATCACATGCGCCATTTCGCGGGCGATCAGAAAGGCGATCACGGCATCGGAGGGCTCCAGCCCGGCCAGCCCCGATCCCAGGACGATGCGGCCGCCCGCGCTGGATCCGGTGCCGGCGCCCAGCGCATCGTCGACTTCGATCTGAAATCCGTCGATTCGCCGCAACGGCCCAGGGAACATCTCGCGCGCCCCCGCCTCGAGCAGCAGGCCGATGGCCCTCACCCGGACGACGAACTGCGTCCGGGCTTCGCTTCTGCCGCAAGCCTGCGCGCAGGGCGCCGGCAGGACGATCCGCTGGGCGCCCGTCGAGAGGGCAAAGCGCGCGTCGGCATACACTGCCTGCACCCCGGGCAGCAAAAGGATCTGGTCCCGGCCGGTGACCGGATTGGTCGAGCAGCCCGGCAGCAGCGCAAGAATCACGAGGAGGCGGATCATCCCCATAGCCGTGGAGTCTTGCCCGCTTCAGGCGCCGGCTCTGTACGTTACCGATCATTGACAGCGTACGCCGCGCTCAGCGCACCAATTGGTTGATTTCGATGATCGGCAGCAGGATGGCGAGCACGATCATCAGCACCATGCCGCCCATGAACAGGATCATCACCGGCTCGAGCAACGTCAGGAACACCGCCAAGCGCCGCTCGAGCGCCTGGGTCTCGAGGCGCGCCGCGCGCTCGAGCATCTGTTCCAGCTTGCCACTCGCCTCCCCACTCGCCACCAGATGCACCAGCAGCGGCGGGAACGCGCGCGTATCCCGCAGGGCGCGCGCCAGACCTGCGCCTTCGCGCACCCGCTCGATCGCGCGCTCGACGGCCTCTCTCATGGGGATGTTGGTCATCACCCGCGCGCTCGAATGGAGCGCCGCCAGCAAGGGCACGCCGCCGCCGACCAGGATCGCCAGCGTGCTGGCGAAGCGCGAAGTATTGACCCCGCGTACCAGCGCTCCCAGCCAGGGCGTGCGCAGCAGTAGCAGGTGCCAGTGGCGCCTTGCAGCAGCGCCGCGCAGCGCCAGGCGCGCGGCCGCAGTCGCGCCGACGACGATCGCCGCGAGGTAGGGCCAGGCGGCGCGCAGGAAGTCGCTGAGCGTGATCAGCGCGCGAGTGAGCAAGGGCAGGCTTTGCCGCGACTGCTGGAACACCTGCACCACCTGGGGCACCACGTAGATCAGCAGTCCGGTGACGATCGATACGGCGACGCTGGTGACCAGAACTGGATAAAGCAGCGCGAGGCTGGTTTTTTGTCTCAGCACCTGGCGTGCGTCAAGATAATCGGCGAGATGCTGCAATACGGTCGGCAACGCGCCCGACTCCTCGCCGCCGTGCACCAGTGCCCGGTAGAAGTCGGGAAAACTCTTCTCGTAAGAGCCCAGCGCGCCCGCCAATGAACTGCCGGCGGTCAATTCGGTCTTCACGCCGCCAAGCACCTCGCGCGTCATCGGCTCCGAGGCCTCTTCGATCAGGGCGTTCAGCGACTGCTCCATCGTGAGGCCGGAGGCAAGCAGTATCGCCATCTGCCGGGTGAGCAGGCTCAGCTCGGCGGCGGAGATGCCGCGCGCCCAGCTCTGCCGCGCGCGCTCGCGAGCGCGCACCTGATCGACGGCCGACGGCAGAAGCCCCTGCGCACGCAACTGGCTGCGCGCCTGCCGCGCCGTGTCGGCCTGCACCACGCCGGATACCGCGCGGCCTGCAGCGTCCAGTGCCTGGTATTGGAATGCTTCCACGGCGGCGGCGCGCAACCTCGCCTATTCGCGCGTCACGCGCACCACTTCTTCAAGGCTGATTACGCCCTGCCCCGCCCAGCGCATGCCGTCGTCACGCAGCGTGCGCATGCCGCGGGATACCGCGTGCTCACGCAAGGTGCGCTCCGAGGCGCGGTCGTGGATGAGACGCCGCAGGTCGTCATCGACAGTCAGCAGTTCATAGATGCCGGTACGGCCGCGATAGCCGGTGCGGTTGCAGGCAAGGCAGGATTGCGGCGCATAGTACGTCACGCCGCCCTGGATGAAAGGCTTGCGGCATTCCAGGCAGAGCAACCGCACCAGGCGCTGTGCGCCCACGCCAATCAGACTGGAGGCGAGCAGAAACGGCTCCACGCCCATGTCGACGAGCCGCGTGACCGCGCTCACGGCATCGTTGGTGTGCAGCGTGGCGAACACCAGGTGGCCGGTGAGGCTCGCCTGCACCGCGATCTGCGCGGTTTCCAGGTCGCGGATCTCGCCGATCATGACCACGTCGGGATCCTGGCGCAGGATGGTGCGCAGCGCCCGCGCGAAACTCATGTCGATCCTCGCGTTGACCTGGGTCTGACTGATGCCGTCGAGGTCGTACTCGATCGGATCCTCGACGGTCATGATGTTGAGCTCCGCGGCATCAAGCCGCGACAACGCTGCGTAGAGCGTGGTAGTCTTGCCCGAGCCGGTCGGACCAGTAACTAGGACGATCCCGTGCGGTTCGAGAATCAGCCGGTCCATGTGCGCCAGCGTGGCGTCGTCCATTCCAAGGCGCGCGAGGTCCAGCCTCCCGGCCTGCTTGTCAAGCAGGCGCAGAACCACGCGCTCACCGTGCCCGGTGGGTATCGTCGATACCCGCACATCGACCGGCTTGCCGGCCACGCGCAGCGTAATGCGGCCATCCTGCGGCAGGCGCTTCTCCGCGATGTCGAGCTGCGCCATGATCTTCACGCGTGAAACGATCGCCGCATGCAATGCGCGCGCGGGCTCGATCAGGTCGCGCAGCGTGCCGTCAATGCGCAGCCGCACGACCGAGCGTGTCTCGAAGGGTTCGATATGGATATCCGACGCGCCCTCGCGCAGCGCCTGCGTAAGCAGTGCATTGATCAGGCGGATGAGCGGCGCGTCATCGCGGGCATCGAGAAGGTCTTCGACTTTTGGAATCTCCTGCAGCAACCGCGAGAGATCGACGTCCTGCGACAGTTCGCCGGCGAGCGCAGCCGCTCCGGCAGTTGCGCTTGCTCCGGCGCCGTTGTAGGTCGCGGCAATGAGTTCGTCGAACTCCTCCGCGCCTACGCTCCGGGTGCGCAGCGGAACGCCGAGCGCACGGCGCAGTTCAGCGAGCGTACCAGCGCGGGCACCTGCGCGCACCGCGACTTCAGCCGACTGTGCGTCGATCGCGCCTACCACGACGCCGTTGGCCTTTGCGAAGGCGTATGGAATCAACGTGGCGGAAGCGCCGGCGAATCCACCGCCGGCAGAACGGGGTCGGGTGCCGGCCTCGCCCTGCCTTGCGCGCCAAGAATGTAACCGTACCGTTCGCTCGCCAGCGTATCTGCGCTCTGGGCGTCGCGCAGGATCACTGGCCGCAGGAACACCATCAAGTTCGTTTTTGCGTGGGAGCGCGTCTTGTACTGGAATAGGGCGCCGAGGCCCGGAATATCGCCGAGCACCGGGACTTTCTGCATGCCGTCCATGACCGTATCCTGGATGAGCCCGCCGATCACCACGATCTGCCCGTCGTCTACCAGAACCGTCGACTCGACCGCGCGCTTGTTGGTGATGACGCCGGCGGCGTTGGTGGTGTCCTGGATGCTGGACACTTCCTGGTAGATCTGCAGCCGCACGGTGCCGCCCTCGGAAATCTGCGGCTTGATCCGCAGCGTCAGGCCGACATCGCGTCGCTCGATGGTCTGGAACGGCGTCGGCGTGGTCGCCGCGGCCGACACCGCGTAGGAGCCGGTGATGAACGGCACGTTCTGCCCGATGACGATCCTCGCCTCTTCGTTGTCCAGCGTGAGCAGGGTCGGCGTGGACAGGATGTTGGCGTTGTTGTCGGTCTGCAGCGCGCGCACCAGAAGAGCAAGATTGAGGATCTGCGTGGAAGTACCGGGAATGGTGACGCTGCCCTTTATGACGCCGACATTCAGTCCCTGGCCTGCGCCTGCCGGGTTCGCGGCGATGCCGAGAATGTTCTGGCTGGGAGTGCCGAAATTAGTGCCGCCGAACGACTGCGTCGAAGCCTTGGCCAGCCCGCCCAGGCTCTGCCACTGGATGCCGAATTCAGCCGCCATGTCGCCGGTGATTTCTGCGATCACCGCTTCGACGTAAACCTGCGCGCGGCGCACGTCCAGCTTGTCCAGCGCCGCTCGCAGGCCATTGTAGATTGCGTCGGGCGCATTGATGATGATCGAGTTGGTCGCTGCATCCGCCTGAATGATGCCGGGCGATCCTGCCGCGGACTGCGTGGGCGCAGCCGCGCTCAGAGGCGTGGCCATCGACGACGTCGCGGGCGGTGCAGCCATTGCCTGCGCCCCGAAGGACGCCGTTGCGCGCGGTGCGGCAGGGGCGGATTCGCCGAGAAAAATGGCCCGCAGGGTCTCAGCGACTTTCACTGCCTCGGCATTCTTCAGATGCACGACGTGAATGTTGCCGCCGGCACCGGTGGGCGAATCGAGCACCGCGACGAAGGAGCGCAACCGTGCGAGCCGCGACGGATTGTCCGAGCGCGCGAGAAGGCTGTTCGAGCGCGTGTCCGCCATGATCGTCATGCGCTGCGCCGTCTCCGTGCCGGACGGACCGGGGGCCTGCGCCGTCTCCGCGAAAAGCCGGTTGACCGTCTGCGCCACCTCCAGCGCCGACGCGTAAACCAGCGGGATCATGATCGGCTCCGTGCTGCTCTGCTGGTCGATCGAGTCGATGATCTTGCCGATGCGCTGCAGATTGTTCGCATAGTCCGTGATGACCAGCGTGTTGTTGCCCGGATAGGCCGTGATGGCGTTGCTGGGGGCGATCAGCGGGCGCAGGATCGGCACCAGTTGCGCGGCCGACTCGTACTTCAGCGCGAACACCTGGGTCTGGATCTGGTCGCCTGTCGCGCGCGGCCTGTCCTGCGGGCCGAGCGTCGGGCCGGACTGCAGCTTCGCCTCGCTCTCGGGGACGATCTTGACGATGCCGCGCTCTTCTATCGCGGCGAAACCCTGCAGGCGCAGCGCCGAGAGGAAAACTTCGTAAACGAGCGCCCTCGACATCGGCCGTGCGGAAATAATGTTGACCGTGCCCTTGACGCGCTGGTCGAGCACGAAGTTCTTGCCGGTAATTTCGCTCACCGCCTTCACCACGCCCTCGATGTCGGCGTTGACGAAATTGAGGGTAACCTGGTCGGCGTCTGCCGGCCATGCCGGCCCGGTGCAGAGCAGTATGGCCACCCACAGGATCCCGGCTCGCAACCTCATTTGCCGGCGACCGGCGCGGGAGATGGCGCGGATTTGCCCTGTTGCGGCCAGGCGAGCGTCTCGCGCACCCCGCCGCGCTCCAGCACGACGTGGTCCGCATGCACCTCGGCGAGACGAACGCCTGGTTCGATTTCTCCGCCTTCGCGCACCACGATCGTCTGCTTTGCGTCCAGCCGCAGCACCGCGTAGCCCGATTGGATCTCCGGTCTGCTCTTCCTTGCAGCCACGACGCCGAGCAACCCGATTGCGGTTCCCGTCCGCGCGGCACCGGTTTGATCCCTCCCGGCGTTGCCGAACAGGCCCGCTACGGCCGGCGGCGGACCGGCGGCGGACCCCGCGACGCGGTTGCCCGCCTGTACCGCCGCACGCGGTTCAGGATCCGGGGCAAGCCACGTCCAGGTCCAGTACGCCAGGACCAGACCGAGCAGCGCGAGTGCAGCGAAAGTCGCCAGCGACACGATCGCCGTTTGGATGGGACTTGATCGTTCTAGGGAGATCGCTTCCATCATTTGTCAAGCGGAATGCCGCCCGGGGAATGGACACATCCTAGGGGACCGTCGTGCAGCCGTATGTACGCTGCCGTACAGAGCGTCCTTGCGGACGATAGCGATAATGACCAATGAATTCAAAGCATCGTGGATTCACATTGCTCGAGGTGATGGTGGTGGTGGTGATCCTCGGCATCCTCGCCGCGCTGGTGGTGCCGAAAATCATCAGCCGCCCCGACGAGGCTCGCGTCATCGCTGCGAAGCAGGACATCGCGAGCCTGATGCAGGCGCTCAAGCTCTACCGTCTCGACAACCAGCGCTATCCCGCGACCGAACAGGGATTGCAGGCGCTGGTGGTACGGCCGGCCACCGCGCCGATCCCGCCCAGCTGGAAGGCGGGCGGGTATCTCGAGCGCTTGCCGAAGGATCCGTGGGGCGGTCCCTACCAATATCTGAATCCTGGACTGCGCGGCGAGATCGACATTTTCAGCTTCGGCGCCGATGGGGCGCCTGGCGGCGAAGGTAACGATGCCGATATCGGTTCCTGGAATCTCTAGGCCTCGCGGCTTCACGCTGATCGAGGTACTCGTGGTGCTCCTGATCATGGGCCTGCTGGCCGGCCTGGCAAGCACCATCGTGCGCCCCGACGAACGCGGGCTGCTTCGCGTCGAGGCCGAGCGGCTCGCCCAGTTGCTGGACCTCGCCGCAGCCGAATCGCACCTTGCGGGGAAGTCCATCGCATGGACGACAGAGGCAACCGGCTACCGGTTCTGGCGCCTGGCCGGGGACGCCGGGGAATCCGCGCAATGGTCCGAAATTCGCGACAACGATCTGCTGCGGGCGCGGACTCTGCCGCAGGGCATGACGATTTCGAACCTGCAGGTGGAGAACAGGCCCGCGCAGGGCGCCATGCGCGTGGAGTTCGCCGCATACGGGCCGACGCCTTCCTTCCGCGTCGAGATTTCCCTGGGTCCGGCGCATTACTCGGTGGCGGCATCTCCGATCGGAGAACTGCGGGTGTCTCCGGGCAAAGGAAATTGAAATGCCGCTTGGGCATCGCTGTGGACGAACCGGATTCACGCTGGTTGAAGTGCTGGTCGCGCTGGCGATCGTCGCGATCGCGCTGCTCGCGGCGCTGCGGGCGGCGGGCCAGGGTACCGCGAGCGCGGGCGAACTGCGCGCGCGGCTGCTTGCCGGCTGGGTCGCGGAGAACCTTCTGGCTGAGCATCGAGCCCGTGCCGACTGGCTGCCGCTCGGCCTGCAGCGAGGCAGGCAACTGGAGGGTGGCGTCGAATTCGCATGGCGCGAGGAAGTCGTCGCGACGCCGAATGCTGCGTTCCGTCGCATCGACGTGTTCGTGTTTCCGGATCCCGGGGAATCGCGCGCGCTTGCGCATCTCACCGGGTTTGTGGTGAATCCGCCGGCGGCCGGCAAATGAAGTGCGTTCCTGCCCGGGGCGGCTTCACCTTGATCGAGCTGCTTGCCGCGCTCCTTATCCTGTCGCTGCTGGCAACGATGTCGTACCGCGGCCTCGGCGCCGTACTCGATACGCGCGCACACCTCAGCCAGGAGACCGCGAACTGGCAGCGCCTGGCGGCTTTCTGTGCGCGCTTCGAGCAGGACGTGCTGCTGGCGGCGCCGCGCCCGGTACGGGCTGCGTCGGGCAGCGCACCGGCGTGGCTCGGCAGGCCCGCTACGGCGCCGGGGCCGCTCCTCGAGTTCAGCCGCTTTGCCACTGCCGAGGGTGCGGATGCGCCGCGACGGGTCGCCTACGGGCTGAATGACAAGCAGGAGGTCGAACTTTGGCTGTGGCCGGGTCTCGACGTGGCGCCGTCCGCGCTGCCCGCGCGTTACCCCGTGCTCCGCGGGGTTGCGAAATTCGAATTTCAGTATCTGAATGCCGATCTGGCATGGGTGGGCGCGTGGCCGACGTCGCCGCGTGACGCCGCCATTCCCCGGGCAGTGCGCCTACGCGTCACCCTCGCCTCCGGTGAAGAAATCGTGCGCGTATTTGCGCTCAACTCGTGAACGAACCACCGCGCATCATCAGGACGCCGCAACGCGGCGTGGCTATCGTGCTCGCCATGGGCGTGGTCGCGCTCGCCGCCCTCGCCGCAGCTGGAATCATGGTGTCGCAAAGCACCTGGTCGAGGCAGGTCGAGCTGACCGCCGACCACGTCCAGGCGCAGCTCCTCATCCAGGCCGGGCTGAATTGGGCCTGCGCCGTGTTGAGCGACGATCGCCTCGCCAGTAACGTCGACCATCTGGGCGAGCCATGGGCGCTGCAGGTGCCGCCCATTCCAGTGGACAACGGCAGCCTCGCCGGCAGCATCGAAGACGAACAGGGCAAGTTCAATCTCAACAATCTGCTGAGGAACGGCAAGATCGACCTGGCGCAACTGGCGCATTTCCGGCGGCTGCTGTCGGTGTTGGGCCTGCCTCCCGAACCCGCCGGCGCGCTGGCCGACTGGCTCGACCCCGACGGCGAGCCCCAGCCACAGGACGGCGCCGAAGACGCGTATTACCTCTCCCTGCAGCCGCCGTATCTCGCCGCGAACCGTCCGCTCACCGACGTGGCCGAACTCGCGCTGGTGCGCGGATTCGACGAGGGCGTTCGTGCGCGACTGCGCCCGTTCGTGACGGCGCTGCCCCTCTTCACCGCCATCAACGCGAACACGGCCTCGCCTGAAGTCATTTCCGCGGTGATCGACGGCCTCAATCTCGATGCCGCCCGCGCCGTCGTGGCGCAACGCGAGCGAGGCTATTTTCGCGACTTCTCCGACTTCTTCAACCGCCTTCCCGCCGGCCGCATCATCCCGACCGGGGATGTCTCGGTGAGCAGCGACTACTTCATCGCCACCATGCGGGCGAACATCGGCGGAGCGCAGGCGCGCGGATCGGCGCTGCTCGCTCGCGGCAATACCGGCTGGCCCGCCGTCGTCTGGCGCAAATACCCGTGAGCCTGCTGCGCATCCGCGGCCCGCTCGACGAGGCGCCATCGCGCTGCCAGTGGGCGCTCATCGCCGCCGGCTGCGAACCGGTTGCCGGGGAAGGGCCGCTCTCCCAATTGCCGCGCCGCGCCGAGCGCGTGCAACTGTTGATTCCCGCCGCGCAGGTCCTGATCACGCGGGTGAGCCTGCCGCACGCGGCCAAACGCCACGCCGGATCGGTGCTTGCCTATGCCATCGAGGATGAAATCGTCGGCGAGCCCGACGCGGGCCAGGCGAGCTGGCTCGGCTCGGCGGGCGACGAGGACGTCGTCGCGGTGATGGACAAGAAAGGCCTGAAACGCTGGCTCGATGCGCTGGCCGCCACCGGAATCCGTGCTCCGGAAGTTCATTGCGAGGCGCTGCTGCTGCCCTGGGTGGCCGGCCAATGGAGCGTCGCCTGGGACGGCCGGGAAGGCATTGTGCGCAACGGGAAGCTGGAAGGCGCGGCTACCGATTGCGGCGATCGGGAATCACCGCCGCTGTCACTTCGTCTGCTGCTGGAGGAAGCACAATCGCGCGGCGAGCGGCCCGCTTCGATCGCGCTTTATGTCGCGGCGCCGTCCGCCGCACCGGATATCGAAGCATGGCAACGCGAACTCGGCGTTGCCTTGCACCTTGCCGGACCTTGGGAGTGGCGTGCGGCCGCGCCGCAGGCCGGCGTCAGCCTGGCGCGCCCGCGGCAACGCTGGCGCATGGCACCGGGCGTCCTGGCGCGCCTGCGGCCTGCGGCATGGATCGCCGGCGGCGCGCTCGCAATGATGGCGGTCGGTCTGGTCGCGGATTGGATGGTGCTTGCCGGCGATCAGAAGACGTTGCGTCAGGGCATGGCGGCGCGCTTTCGCTCGGTGTTCCCGGATGCGGTCGCCGTGGCGGATCCTGCGCTGCAGATGCGCCGCAAAGTCGCCGACGCGCGCCATGCCGCGGGTCGCCCCGACGGCGGCGACTTCCTGCCGATGATCGAGCAGGTGGCGGCGGCAGCGGAAGGACTTCCGGCCGGCGCAGTACGCGCTCTTTCCTATGAGGGCGGACGCATCACGCTCGAGCTCTCCGCCGTCGACGACGCGGGCGTGCGGCGCGTCGTGGCGCGCCTGCTACAGGCGGGTCTGGGCGTCGATGCAGTCGGGGCTTTGTCGTCGACGCCCGCGCGCGCGACCAGCACGACGGTGGTTTTGACCGTGCACGCGCCATGAGGGCGCAATTGCGCAGGGCCTGGGAATCGCGCTTGCCGCGAGACAAGGCGATCATCGCCGCGCTCGCCGCCGTGCTGGGGATCTTCCTGTATGTGTGGCTCGTCCACTCGGCCTGGCGGGCCCGCGCGCAGTTGCACGCGAGCGTCTCGACGCTCAGAGCGCAGGCGGCGCGCCTCGACCAGCAGGCGAATGAATACAGCCGCCTGCGCGCGGCGCCGCCACCGGCAACCTCGCCAACCGATCTGCGCACGCTGCTTCAGGCCCGGATCGGCGAGGCAGGGCTCTCCCGCGCGCTGGTGCGCATCGATGCCCTGGACGTCAATCATGTCACGGCGACATTCGGCGCCCTGCCGTTCGCCGATTGGCAAGCCTGGGTCGCCAGCCTGCAGACACTACAAGTCCGTCTCGACACCGGCCGGATTGAAGCGCATTCCACGCCCGGCCTCGTAAGCGTGACCGCAACGTTCACGCGCGCCAATTAGCGACAATGCAAATGGCCATGGGCTGGTGGTCGGTGGCGGCCGGTGCATATGCAGCGGCGCTCATCGCGATGGCGCCGGCGACGCTGGCCGACGCCGCCCTGCAGGGTGCCAGCGACGGACGGCTGCGCCTTGCGGACGCGGAGGGAACGTTGTGGTCGGGCGGTGGCCAGATCGAGATCCGCGATGCGGGCGGCCGCATCGGCACGGCGAAACGGCTGGCGTGGCGCCTCCGGCCTGCCGCGCTGCTGCGCGCGCGGCTCGCCTACGAGATCACCCTAGAATCGGGCCCACGGCCGTTCCCGTTTGCGCTTTCCTGGTCGCGGATCGAGTTCGCGAACGCCGACATCAGCCTGCCGGCCGCAGCGTTGGGTCTCGGCGTACCCAGGCTTGCGCCGCTCGGCCTCACGGGTGATATGCAAATACATATAACGAGTCTGTCCGTCGCACGCGACGGGATGGAAGGAAGCGGGACGCTGCAATGGCGTGGGGCCGGCTCCGTGCTGACGCCCATCTCGCCTCTCGGCGACTATGAAGTACGCTTCAATGCCGCGGGCCCGGCCGTGCGCGCGGCATTGAGCACGCTCGAGGGGCCGCTGCAGCTCGAAGGCAACGGCAGCTGGTCCAACGGCGCGCCGCCGAGCTTTCTTGCCGTTGCGCGGGTCCCCGCGCAGTACCGGGAGCAGCTCAGTCCACTGCTGCGCCTGATTGGCGTCGAGCGCAGCGCCGGCAGCTTCGAATTCAGCTCGAACATGCCAGCGCTCCGACCTTAGCCGGCCGGCGCTGTGTGGGCCACCGCACAGTGCAGACTTCGCAAAAGGAGGATAACAGCTACCGGACGCTGGCCCGCCGAGCGTCGACTCTGACGAACACAAAAGGAAATGCAATGAGCATCCACTCAATCAATCCCAAGACGCAGCTGCCTTTGATCGCCTTGATTCTCGCAGGGTTCCTTTCCGGATGTGGCGGCGGAGGCGGCAGTTCCGACCCGGCGGCAGCGGCGGCAGCTGCGGCGGCAGCGGCAACGGCAGCGGCAGGCCCCGCCGGCGTGTCGCCCAATCTCGGCACGGCCAGCACTTACGGGATGATTTCCGGTGCGGCGGTCACCCTTAACGGCACGGCAAGGATCGTCGGGGATCTTGCGATCGATCCGGCCAATGCCCTGAATGGCACTGGAACGGTGAGCGGATCCATACACAACGGCGACGTCATCGCGCACCAGGCGCGACTCGACCAGAACGCCGCGTTCACCGATGCCAGCACCCGATCGAGCGCGCAGACCTGCGCCGTGTCCGGCAACCTGGTCGCGATGCCCCCGCCGCCATGCGGCACCAACACCGGCACATTCACGCCCGGGCTCTATAAATCCGGCAGCACGCTCACGATAGCGGCGGGCGGAACGATCATTCTCGACGCCCAGGGCAACGCGAACGGGGTCTTCATGTTCCAGATGGGCACCGCGCTTACCACCGGAACCGGGAGCACGGTCGTCCTCGCAAACGGCGCGCAGGCCAAGAATGTCTGGTGGATTGCGCCGGCGGGGGCAACTCTCGGCGTGACTTCAGTTTTCGTGGGAACCGTCCTGGCCGATACGGGAGCAGTCACGGTGAACAACGGCACAACTGTCGCCGGCAGATTGTTTTCAAATTCGGCGGCGGCGACGGTGAACACCGGGTCCACGGTCACGGTTCCGTAAGCGCACCGAATCAGGTGCGCGCGGATCTACTTCAAAGCGAAATCCAGGAGAAGAAAATGAGCAGAATTCAAATCCACTTCAAACCGCTGACATCGATTGCGGCATTGCTGCTGACTGCCTTCGTGGCCGGATGCGGTGGCGGTGGCGGTGGCGGAGGCGGCAGCAGCTCAGGCACAAGCGCGGCCGCGCTCGCTGCCGCGGCCGCTGGCCGGACCCTGACCGTCGCCCCGGGCGCCGGCCACGGCGTGGGAGGCGCGGGCACGGGCCCGGCGCCGGTCGATCTGATGTCCATCCTGACGAACAATCTCGTGATCCTGACGAAAACCGGGATCACCAACACCGGCAGCCATGGAACCCATATCACCGGGAATATCGGCTCCAGCCCGATCACCTCCGCAGCGATGAATACGGTGTTCTGTACGGAAATAGCCGGAACGATATTCGGCGTCGACGCGGCCTATGTCGGCAGCGGCTCGCAGGTATGCTTTGCGGGCAACCCGCCGGCGTCCAACAAGACCCTGGTGGACAACGCGGTGCTCGACCAGGGAACCGCCTACGCGGACGCCGCCGGGCGTGCGCCCGACTACGTGGAACTGGGTGCCGGAGCGATCGGCGGGATGACCCTGCCGCCTGCCGTCTACAAGTGGAGCACCGGCGTATCGATCCTGTCGGACGTCTTTCTCGCAGGCGGCCCGAACGACGTCTGGATCCTCGAGATCGCGGGCGACATCACCATGGCAAGCGCGGTGAAAGTGACGCTCCTTGGCGGCGCGCTGGCAAAGAACGTTTTCTGGCAGGCCGGCGGCCCGACCGGCGTGGCCCTTGGAACGACTGCGCATTTCGAAGGCGTCCTGCTGGCTACGAAAGCGGTCACCGTGAATACCGGCGCTACCGCAAACGGCAGGTTCCTGTCGCAAACGACAGTTACACTCGACGCCAATACGATAGTAAGCCCGTAAGGTTCCAGCGCAGCGCTTGAGGCGTCACGCCTTCAGCACCAGCCGGCCGTCCTTCAGCTGGACCTGATTGACGGTCGGATCGTCGGCATGGACCGCCAGCATGTTGATGCCGAAGATGAACGAGCGATAACCCAGCTCGGCCACGAAATTTTCGATCGCAGCGCGGTCCGACTTGATGACTTCGACGATCATGATTGGACGGTGGCGAGCCAGCGCGGCACGGCCGCCGCGCAGCACTTCCAGCTCCATCCCTTCGACATCGAGCTTCACCAAGTCCAGCCGGGCCATTTCGAGAGAATCCAGGTTCACCACGCGCACGCTGGCGCTGGCGTCGGCCTCGTATGAAATTCTGCCCGATGAACTCGTTCCCGGCGCCCCGCCGCAATTCCAGGCTGCCGAAACTCGACGGCACGCAGTAGTCCGGTTGCGGCACGGCCAGTTCGCCGGAAATCTCGCCCAGGGCGGCAAACCACGCGCGGGCATTCAGGCAGTTGTTCAAGGCGACGTTGCCGGCCAGGGCGTAAAACAGGATCTCCTGGGCCTCGAAGGCGATGACATTCCCCCAACCCGCCGTGTGCCTCGCCCACTCAATGGTGTGCACGCCGATGTTGGCGCCGCCGTCGATGGCGACCACGCCGTCGCCGAAATGCCGGCGGCGGCAGTCGAGCAGGGACAAGGCGAGGCACACCTCTTCTTCGTCGAAACCCGATCTGTTGAGGATCTGGAACCCGACGCCGTAGCCGCTGGTGGCATCGGTCATCTGGTAATCATTGCGATTGACGATCATGACGCCATGGTTGCACGCGGCCAGGACGAAGGCGATCGGACGTGGTGGAAAGGCCATGGATGAAGGTCTCCGCGAAGTCGCCTAGTGTAATTGCATGTTCCCGCGCGCTGCGCGCAGCCTAGCCTTCCAGCGCGGCGATCTTGCGCTTCGCCTCCTCGATGAATACCCCGCGCGGAAACTGCTCGATGTACAGCTTCAGGTCCTCTGGATCGTCGCTGTCCTTGACCTCTTCCCAGAATTCCGTCTCGGCCTCGCTGCCTTCGCCGCCGGGCGCCGGCGCCGGCATGGCGAGCGGCTTGGCGAGAACCTCGTCGGGATCCTCGGGCGGCTTGCCGGCGAGGATCCGCTTGAGGGCATCCGCGAAATTGCGCGCGCTCTGGTAGCGCTGCTCGACGTCCTTGGCGAGGGCGCGCGCCATGACGCGGTCGAATTCGGGCGGCACCTGCACGATCGCGGAGGGCCAGACCGGATCGTCCTGGATGATCTGCGCCTGCAGCCCGAACTGATTCGCCGCGTCGAACGGCTTTTTCCCGGTGAGGAACTGGTAAAAAATGATGCCGGCCGAGAAGACGTCCGTGCGCCGGTCGAGCGTCTGCCCCTGGATCTGCTCCGGCGACATGTAGGACGGCGTGCCGACCATGGTGCCGACCCGAGTCGCCTCCGCCTGCGGCGCATCGGGATCGGCGACGCGCGCCACGCCGAAATCGGTGAGCTTGGCGTGGCCGTTCGCGTCGACCATCACGTTGGCCGGCTTGACGTCGCGGTGGATGATCCCCGCCTCGTGCGCGAACTCGAGCGCGTCGAGCAGCTCGAGCATGAGGCGGAAAATCGTCTTGAGGTCGAACGGCTCCTTGGCTTCGAAGCGGTCCTGCAACTCCTTGCCCTGGATGTATTCCATGACGATGTACGCGAGATCGCCATCAGTGCCGAAGTCGTACACCTGGACGATGTTGCGGTGGTTGAGCCGCGCTACGGCGCGCACCTCGCGCTCGAAGCGCACGGAAATCATGCGCGCGGCCTCCGGATCGAGCTTGCGGGTGAGGATGGTCTTGATCGCCACCCTGCGGCCCAGGTTGGGATCGAGCCCGTCGTACACTAGCCCCATCGCCCCCTTGCCGAGGACGCCCTGGATCTGGTAGCGGCCCAGCGATTTGAGCTCGTTTTCCAATATTTCAGTCCGGCTTGTAACCCGGCTCGTCTTTCTTCTTGGTGTAGCTGAGTTTGCCGTCCTTGGGAGTGAACTCAAGAGCCTCCGGTTCCTTGGGCGGTTCGGCGGCTGCGGGCTGGGCCGGCGCCTGGGGGGCGGCGGCGGGCTTCTTCGGTGCAGGGGGAGCGGCCGCCACTTCCCTCGCAGCCTTGTCGAGGGCGGCGGCTTTCTTCGCCTCCTGGGACCGCGCGACGGCGGCCATGCTCTTGGCGTGGTCCTTCGCCGCGACGACGCATTCCTGGCACATGAACTTGCCGGTTCTCTGGCCGCCCTCCGTGAGCTGCGCGACCGCGTGCTCGACGCACAGCGGCTGATCGCAGTTGAGACACTTGGCAACGGCGGCATGCCCGCAGGGCTTCTTGCGCAGGAGGCCGGTCTCGATGGTGCAGGTGGTCATGCCTTATCGTACCTGAGCCCGCCGAAGAAGTTCTTCCGCCGCGTGAGTCGCGCCGATCTTGATGCAAGAGACAAAAACGTGCCAAAGTTGGCACCGGAACAGCTACGCGGCGGAAATGAAAAAGGGGCTGCGATTTCGCAACCCCTTCCTTTGTCTGGCGCGCCCGGAGCGATTCGAACGCCCGACCCCTTGGTTCGTAGCCAAGTACTCTATCCATCTGAGCTACGGGCGCGAGGGACGCATTATATCAAACACTTAAGGAGGCCAGATGAGCTTCGTGCTGCAGGTGAATATCCAGATCAAGCCGGAAAACGTCCGCAGCTTCATGGAGAAGGTGCTGGAGAACGCGGCGCACGCGCGGCAGGAGAAGGGTTGCGCCCAGTTCGAGGTGCTGGTGGACCCGAACGACAAGACAAAAGTGATGCTCTACGAGGTCTACCGGGACGAGCCGGCGTTCGAAACGCACCAGCAGACGGCGCACTTCAAGAAGTACGTGGCGGAGGCGGTACCGCTGCTCGCCTCGCGCGAGCGGCATTTCTGGCGGAAAGCCTAGAACAGGAAAAAGCCGAGCGCGCCCCCCGCGGCGAGGATCCACAGCGGGTTCAGGCGGGTCGCGTAGAGCGCCGCGGCGCTCGCCCCGGCGATGCAGGCGTTTTTCCAGTCCACGCCGTGCGGCGTGGCGATGACGTAGCCGCCCGAGAGGATGAAGCCGACGCTGACGGGGAGGAGCGCGCGCTGGAACGCCTTGCGCCAGGGCGCGTCGCGCATGCGGTCCCACAAGCCGCCCAGTGAATAGGAGAGCGCGGCGGCGGGCCCGCAGAACGCGCCCAGCGCGACCATCCCGCCCGCGGGCCCGGCGATCTTCCAGCCGATCAACGCCGTCACCAGCACGTTCGGCCCGGGCGACGCCTGCGCGATGGCGAACAGCTGGATGAAGTCGGCGGCGCTCATCCAGTGCTGCACGTCCACCACCTGCCGCTGCATCTCCGGCATCACGGACGGGATGCCGCCGACGGACACCAGCGACAGCAGCGCGAAATAGAACGCGATCTGGAGCATCAGCGCGAAGCCTCGCGGAGCATCAGATCAGCCCCCTGCGCGCGGCCAGCCAGCCGAACAGGATCGCCACCGGCAGGACCGCGAACAGCGACACGCGCCCGAGCGCGATGACGCCGAAGCAGCTTGCGGCGAGCGCGAGACCCCAGGGCTTGCGCACGAGAGGCCTGGCGAGCTTGAACGCGGTGCCGATGAACAGGCCGCCGCCCGCGATGCCGATGCCGGTAACAACCGCTCTCACCGCCGGGTTGCCGGAATAATCAGCGTAGAGCAGGACCAGGCAGAAAACCCAGACCAGCGGCAATGCCATGAGGCCGGCGAAGGCGACGACCGAACCCAGGGGGCCGAACCAGCGCCGCCCCAGCACCACCGACACGTTGCCTACATTGGGGCCCGGCAGGAACTGGCACAGCGCCAGCACTTCGGCGAAATCGGTCGGCGCGAGCCAGCGCTTCTCCTCCACCATCACCCGGTGCGCCCAGGGCAGCACGCCGCCGAAGGACCTGGCGCCGATGGAAAGAAAACCCCAGTACAGCTCCCACAGCGATTTCGGCGGAGCGGGTTGCAACTATTCTCCCCAGTAGTCCAGGCCTTCGGGGAGCGGCTCGCCGTGGGCGAGCGAGGCGAGCTTGGCGTACTGCCCGTCGGCGTAGAGCAGCGGCTTGCCTTTCCTGCCGATCTGCATCCGCGCGACTTCGCCGAGGAAGATGGTGTGGCTGCCGTGCACCAGCCGGTTCACCACCCGGCAGTCGAACGACACCAGCGCATCGGCCAGCACCGGCGCGCCGGTGGCCAGGCGGGTCCACTGGCCGTCGCGGAAGCGGGCTTCGCCCCGCATGTTGCTGCCCTGCGCGCCGCTGAAGGTGCCGGAGAGCTCGCGGTCCTCGTGGCGAAGCATGTTGACGCAGAAGATCTCCGCCGCGGCGATGGCGTCGTGCGTGTTGGTCGCGCGGTTGACGCAGACCAGCACGGTGGGCGGATCCGCGGTCGCCGAGCACACCGCGGTGGCGGTCATGCCGTAGCGCCGGCCTTCATGGGCGCAGCTGATGATGCTCACCGCCCCCGCCAGGCTGCGCATGCCGAGCTTGAACTCGGCGGCAAACTGGCTGCTGTCCGGCGGCTTGCTCATGCGGCGATTCTACCGTGCTAGATTGGCCGGAACTTCTCGCAGCGGAGCACTACCATGCAGGACGGCTTCCTCCACCAAGCGTTCATCTATCTAGCTGCGGGCGTGATCGTGGTGCCGATATTCAAGCGCCTTGGCCTCGGCTCGGTGCTCGGCTACCTCGTCGCCGGCGTCGCCATCGGCCCGTGGGGCCTCTCGCTGGTCTCGGCGCCCGAGGCGATCCTCGACTTCGCCGAGTTCGGCGTGGTGCTGCTGCTGTTCCTGGTCGGCCTGGAACTGAACCCCGCGCGCGTCTGGCAGCTGCGCAAGCCGATTTTCGGCATGGGCGCGACGCAGGTCGCGGTGACGGTGGTCGTGGTGGCGGCGGCGGCGTGGGCGCTGGGCGCGCCGCCGCGCGTGGCGCTGGTGGTCGGCATGGGCTTCGCCATGTCCTCGACGGCGATCGGCCTCGCCACGCTGCAGGAAAAGAACCTGCTGCCCACGCCGGGCGGCCAGGCGAGCTTCTCGGTGCTGCTGTTCCAGGACCTGGCAGTGATTCCGCTTATTCTCATTTTGGGACTGATTTCTTCGGATAAATCCCATAACAGTTTCGACTGGACGGCAACCGCCAAGGCGGTGGGCATGATCGTGCTGCTGATCGCGGTGGGGCGCTTCCTGCTGCGGCCGGTGCTGCGCTATGTCGCCAACACGCGCCAGCGCGAAATTTTCGTCGGCTTCGCCCTGCTGCTGGTGATCGGCATCGCCGCGCTGATGGAGCTGGTCGGCCTGTCCACCGCGCTGGGCGCCTTCCTCGGCGGCGTGCTGCTCGCCGATTCGGAATACCGCCACCAGCTGGAACTCGACATCGAGCCGTTCAAGGGCCTGCTGCTGGGGCTGTTCTTCATCGCGGTCGGCATGTCGGTGGATCTGGGGTTGTTTTCGCGTTCTCCTGGTTTGATTTTCCTGATAGCAGGAGGAGTAATAGCCCTGAAAATTGCGATCCTCTACCCGGTCTCCAAGACCTTCGGCTTCTGCGGCCGGGCCGACGCCACGCTGTTCGCCCTCGCGCTCTCGCAGGTCGGCGAATTCGCCTTCGTATTGTTCGGCGCCGCCGGCAGCATCCTGCCGCGCGCCACCCTCGACCTGCTGAACGCCGCGGTCGCGGTGTCGATGCTGAGCACACCGCTGCTGATGATGCTCTACGAGCGGGTGCTGGCGCCGCGCCTGCTGCGCGTCGAGGAGCGCGCGGCCGACGCCATCGACGAAACCAACCCGGTGATCATCGCCGGCTTCGGCCGCTTCGGCCAGGTGGTGCAGCGCGTGCTCGCCGGCCTGAAGATCCGCGCTACCGTCGTCGACCACGACCCCAACCAGATCGAGCTGGTGCGCCGCTTCGGCAGCAAGGCCTACTACGGCGACGCCACCCGCCTCGACCTGCTGGAAGCCGCCGGCGCCCGCAAGGCCAAGCTGCTGGTGGTCGCCGTGGACAATCCGCAGAGCGCCCTGCAGATCGTCAGCGAGGCGCGCAAGCACTTCCGCCACCTCAAGCTCGTGGTGCGCGCGCGCAGCCGCACCGAGGCCTTCGAGCTCGCGGAGATGGGCGTGCCGGCGGTGCGCGAGACCTTCGGCTCGGCGCTCGACGCCGCCGAGAGCGCGCTGCAGGACCTCGGCTACCAGCCCATCGCGGCGCGGCGCATCGTCACCCGTTTCCGCCGCCACGACGAGCAGACCATCGTGCAGCAGGCGAAACACCGCAAGGACACCAAGAAACTCATCACGCTGGCGCAGCAGGGGCGCCAGGACCTGGAGCAGCTGCTGGCGACGGAAACCGGCGGAAAGTCCTGACGCCCTCCCCTCGCCGGATCAACCGCGCGCGCTGGCCCGCAAGGTAGCGCCGCAGCCGGGGGTCGATTCGACCCACAGCCTGCCGCCCACGGCTTCGGCGCGCCTGCGCATGAGCGTCACGCCGGCGCCGCGCGCCTGCCATCCGGGCGCGAACCCGGCCCCGTCGTCGCGCACCATCAGCGTCGCCAGGCCGGCATCGAATTCGAATTCCACCTCCACCCTGTGCGCCCTCGCATGCTTGGCCACGTTGTGCAACGCCTCCTGCGCGATCCACAACAGCACGCGCGCCGCGCGTCCATCGAGATCGCCCACGGAGTCGTTGCCGACCACTTCGACGGCGATCCCGCTGCGCTGCTCGAACTGCTCGGCGCAGGAGCGCAGCATCTGCGCCAGCTCCCGGCCGGTCGACGGCGGCGCTCCTTCCGTGATGTCCACGAACACGCCGTGCATGTGCGCGCCGCGGCCGTCCTCGCGCGGCGCGGCGCGGCCGATGCTGCGCAGGGTGCGGATTTTCCCGTCGGGACGAACGATGCGCTCGGTGCTTTCCCACGGGCACTGTTTCGCGTAAGCGTTCTTGATCGTGGCCCTGGCGCGCTCCCGGTCGGCCGGATGGACGCGGGCGAAATAGGTTTCGAAGGAGTCCCCGAGCCCGGCCGGCCCGACGCCGCAGATCCGGCAGATCTCCTCGGACCACAGGACGCGGCTCGAACCGCCGTCCCAGGCCCACGAGCCGAACTGCGCCAGGGCCTGCGCTTCCCGGTACGCCGCGACCTGCCCGTCCAGCACGCGCACGCGCGCCGCCACGCTCCGGCCGAGCGCTTCGTGCGAGTTCTGCAGCAGCTGGTGCGCGTCGGCACGGCAGCGCAGCAGGGCCCACAGCACCAGGCTGACCAGCGCCCCGGTACTGGTGAACGCCTGCAGCGTCAGCAGCGCCTGGTTCAGCGAGAGCGACTCGAAGGGGCCCAGTCCGTTGACGGTGCACCAGATCGCCCAGCCGTTGGCGGCCAGCACCGTGAGCGTGACGGCGCGTTCGCTGAACCGGCACGCCGCCCAGACGAAAAAGGGGATCGCCAGGAATGCAAGCGCCTGCGTATCGTACGTCTCGGAGCGGTGCGCGAACACCGTGAGCAGGACGAAGATGAGCAGCGCGCCGAACGCCGCCAGCTCGAGGGCGTCGGCGCGATTTTCAGCGCCGCGCGCGCCGCGGGTCCACGCCAGGATGCACGGGGTGACGAGCAGCATCCCGGTGGTGTCGCCTTGCCACCACGTATACCAGTTGGCGAGGAACTGCTCGCCGGTCGCCATGCCGGCCAGATACAGGCTCGATACGCCGGCGGTCGCGGCGACGGCGCTGCCGAGCGCCGCGACGGCGGCGAACACGAAAACCTCCTCGGGCCGCGTGAACTCCGCGTTGCGGTCCGTCAGGCGGCAAGCGAGCCACGCCGCGCAGACTCCCCCGAGGGTATTGCCGGTCGCGATGCCGAGCGCGGCGGGAACCGAGAGATCAATCGAGTAGTTGGCGATCAACGCGCCCAGCCACACGCCCGGCCAGGCGCGCACGCCCCAGAGCAGCAGCGCGGCAAGGGCGATTCCCGAAGGGGGCCATACCGCCGTCGCATAACCGGGCGGGATCGCGAAGATCAACGATGCTTTCGCTGCGGCGAAATAGCACAGGGCGAGCGCGCCCAGCCTGGCCCAGTGCGGAAGTGCGAAAACCTTGATCGCTTCGGTCGGCATATCGCCTCCGACATTTGATCGAACAACCCATTTTCATCCTCGCCCGGCCCGCGAAACAGGCATTTCGCGGCGGCTGCGTGATCAATTCGGCATCGGGAGGAAACCAGCGCGGCGATTGCGGCAGGAAGTCACGACGCCGAGCGTCGTCTGGTGGCGACAGTTGGCCGCCCCGCGGCCCGCGTTCACCCAAGCGTGAAGCCGCGCACGCCGTCGATCTCCTGCAGCTTCGCGGCGACTGTCATGAGCACATCTTTCGGCACGCCGCGGCGTGACGCCGTTCACGCGGCAGCGCAGATTCTTGCAGCCGCGACATATCCTGTAACACAACTTACAACTCGCGCATTTGATTGCGCCGCCGCGGCGCGTTCAATGGGTCATGGCATCTGCCATACACCTGACAAAGGAGTCAGCCATGAACCGCAAATCGATACTCGCAGTCGCTGTGGGCGCCGCGCTCTTCGGCTCGGTGCCGTTCGTGCAGGCGCAGCAAACCACGCCAGGACCCTACGCCCTGCCGCCCTACCTGCAGGACCGCACCGAGGTCCGCCAGGACAGGCAGGAACTCCGGCAGGACGATCGCGCCATCTCCCAGGACCGCGGCACGCTGCGCAGCGACGACGCGCAGCGCGATCGCGATCTGCGCACGCTGCGCGCCGACGAGCGCAGCGGCAACCAGGCCGGCGTCACGCAGGAGCGCGCGGCGCTCAGGCAGGACGGCGCCAACATCCACAAAGACCGCCAGACGCTGGACAAGGCTTACGCCGAACGGCGCAGCGACCGGCATGAACTGCGCCACGACGAACGCCAGTTGAGGGCCGACCGCTGGGAACACCGCCATGAAGCCCGCGAACAGCATCACGAGGCGCATACGGTCCGCGTTGCCGCAACCAAGTAAGCTCAGCGCATGCTGAGCCTGGTGCTTTCGACGGTGGCGTATTTCGTCGCAGCCTTTTTCATCCGGCGCCACCTCGAAGGCATGGGCATCCCGAAAACGATGACGCGCGGCCTGGTGGTGTTCGTCCTCGCGCTCGCCGTGTCGTACGGGGTCGCCGTGCTCGTCGACCTGTTCTGAGGACGGCGGCTCGGCCTCAGCCCGGTTCCATGCCGTGCTTTTTCAGCACGGGCACGGCGGCCGGGGCGGTGATGAATTTGAACCAGTCCTTCGCCGCGCCGGCCTCCTTCGCGTCCGCGTGGACGCCGCCCGAGAACACCGTGATGTTCTGGATATCCGGCGGCAGCGGCCCGACGTAGTCGATGCCCGGGACCGCCAGCAATTCGCTCACCTGCTGGAAACCGATCTCCGCTTCGCCATTGGCGACGACGCCACCCACCTGGACGCCGGGCGCGACCTGCTTGAGCCTGCCCTTCAATGCCTCGGCGATGCCCATGCGCTGGAACAGGCCGGCGAGGTAGATGCCGCTCGGCCCGCTGGAATAGGCGATCGATTTGGCCGCCAGCAGCGCGCGCTTGAGCGCGTCGCCCGAACTGAGGTCGGGCCGCGGCGCGCCGGCGCGCACCGCCACGCCGACGCCCGATTTGGCGAGGTCCACGCGGCTGCCCGGCGCGACCTTGCCGAGCTTGATCAATTCCTCCAGGGAACCCGCCGACAGGACCACGGCATCGACCGCCTCGCCGCCCTTGATGCGCTTCATCACGTCCGCGGTGCCCGCCCACATCGTCACCACCTTGTGCCCGCTCGCCTTCTCGAATTGCGGCACCAGTTCGAGATAGGACTCCCTGATCGCGGGGGAAGCCAGCACTTTTATTTCCGCCGCGCGCGCCATGCCCGCGAGCATGAGGCCGCCCGCGATCAACGTCACTGCTGCCGAGCGAAACAATTTTTTATCCACGGCCGTCTCCTTTTATCTTCCAGTCTTGTTTTCCGCTCATTTTCCCGCATACGGAACAGCTTCTGTCACGGCGTCCCAGATATGGCGGGCCGACGGATCGAGCTGCTCTTCGCGGATGTGGCCCACCAGTCCGGCGGCGCGGCTCACCACCGCGATGCCGCGCGCCACTTCCCGCGGCACGCCTATTTCGCCCAGCAGTGCGGCGATGGCGCCGGTGGCGTTGATGGTCAGGTGGCGGCCCCAGGCCGCGTCCACTTCCTTCGCGAGCAGGCGCAGCGCGCGGATGTGGCGCCCGGGCACGCCGGCCTCGTCGGCGATCGCCAGCAGGCGCGGCGAGCGCGGATCGTCCGGCTTGTGGTGCGGATGCCCGAAGCCGGGAATCGGTTGCTTCGCCGCGCGGAATCGTTGCGCGATGGCTTTGGCGGTATTTGGCTGATTTTCTGAAGAAATTATTTCCTCCAAATTCGCCGCGCAGCCTTCCATCGTGCCGATGAAGGTGCTGCCCACGCCCAGCAGCCCGGCCGCCACCGCCGCCTGCACCGCCTCCGGGCAGGAATCGTAGATCAGGCGCGAGACGATCGTCGAGGGCGTGAGCCCATGCTCCATCAACGTCACCAGCACCGCGTCGAGGATCCGCGTCTGCGCCGGCGTCGGCCTGGCGCCCAGCAGCTGGAAATACATCATCTCGGTGAACGTGAGCTTGCCGATCAGGTCGTCCACCAGGTTCGCGCCGCGGACATGGATGGCCTCGGCCGTATGGTGGGCGATCTTGGTGGTCGGTTTGGCCATGCGCGATTCTCCCGTCGGGATTATTTCTGCACGAACAGGCTGCCGCGCTGCAACGCCAGCAGCGTCCGCAGCAGCACCAGAACGACGGCCGCCGTCGCCAGCAGCAGCAATCCGCCCGCCAGCAGCCGCCAGGGGCCGGCCGGGTGCGCCCGGGCAAAGTGCGCCGCCGCGCCCGCCAGCGCATCGAGTGGAAAGGTGAAAGCCCACCACGGCGCCCCGAACGGCCAGCGCCAGAATCCGCGCGCCGAGACTAGAAGCGCCGCCGCTAGCGGCAGCGCAAGGTAGTACAGGTATTGGAGATGTACCGCGCCCTGCCCCGGCCACAGCGTATCGCCATTGACGTAGATCAGCGAAGGCGGCACCAGCAGGACGAACAGGCTCGGGCGCAGCGCGGGCGGCAGCTCCGGCCCGGCGTACGCGCGATAGAGGATCGCCCCTACGACGAACGGCGCCGCAAGCGCGGAGACGCCGAACATGCCGGCACTGAGGTCCTCGTGGCCGAGCGGCAGCCCGGCAAAGGGCATCACGATGCCGCCGACCAGCACGATGAGCCAGCCGCCGTTCACGTGCGCCAGGCGCGCGCGGCCGCTGAACAGCAGCGTCAGCGCCCAGCCCTGCAGCGCGAGCATCACCGGCACCCCGCACCACCACAGCAGTTGCGCGAGGGTTCTCGATTGCGGCTCGACGCCGGCCGCGACCAGCGTCATGCCGACCGGCAGTGCGGCGCAAAAGCCGATCAGCGCGGGATTGGCGAACTCATCGCGCACCGCGTCCGCGTGGCGCAGCGTTTTCACCGCGTAGGACGCCAGCAGCGCCAGCAGCGCGAACAAGGCCACGCCAAACCAGAACTCGGACAGCAGCGGCGGCAGCGGCAACACGGAGCTCGCGGCCCGGCAGGCGACCCCCAGGCCCGCCAGGCCCATCACCGCGCCGAACAGTCCGACCGGCACGAATCGAATCGACTGGGGCACCGTCGGCCTCAGGAAGTGCCGAGGTAGTAGTTCTTCACCAGCGGGTTGTTTTCCAGCTCGGCGACGCTGTTCCCCTGGAACACGATTTCGCCGTGCACGATGATGTAGCCGCGGTCGGCGATGCGGATCGCCTGGTGGAAGTTCTGCTCCGCCATCAGCACGGTGAGGCCGTAGCGCTCCTTCAACTGCTTGATCATCGACACCGTGTTCGATACCAGCAGCGGCGACAGGCCGACCGAGGGCTCGTCCACCAGCAGCAGCCTGGGCGAGGACATCAGCGCACGCGCGATCGCCAGCATCTGCTGCTGGCCGCCCGACATCGAGCCGGCGAGCTGGCGCCGCCGCTCCTGCAGCACGCCGAAGGTTTCGTAGCACAGCGCGAGGTTCTTGGCGATGTCGGGGCGCGCCTGGGGCCGGTATGCGCCCAGCAGCAGGTTTTCCTCCACGCTGAGCTTCGGGAACAGGCGCCGCCCTTCGGGCACCAGCGCCACGCCCAGGTTCACGATGTCTTCCGTCGAAAGCTTCGTTAAATCAAAATCCTTCCCATCCAGAGTCAAACAAATTTTCCCCCGCGTCGGCCGCACGATCCCCATCACGCACTTCATCAGGGTGCTTTTCCCGTTGCCGTTGGTGCCCAGCAGCGCCACGGTTTCTTTTTCCGCTATGGAAAGGGAAATCCCGTGCAGCGCGCGCACGGCTCCGTAGCCGGCGTCGACCCCCTCGACGGTGAGTTCAAGCGCCAAGGTAGGCCTTCTGCACTTCGGGATTGGCGACGATGGTCCCGGGCGTGCCTTCGCAGATGATGCGCCCCGCGTCCAGGCAGACGATGCGCTGCGAGAATTTCATCACCGCCTGCATGATGTGCTCGATCATGATGATGGTGATGCCGGCCGCGTTCAGCTTGAAAAGGATTTCGAGCACCTCGCTGACCTCGTTCGACGACAGTCCCGCCATCGCCTCGTCCGAGATCAGCAGGCGCGGCCGCGCCGCCATGGCGCGCGCGAGTTCCAGCTTGCGCAGCTCGACCTGCGACAGCTGGTTCGACCGGGTGGCCGCCTTGTCGGCGAGGCCGATGCCGCGCAGGATCTCCATCGCCTCCGCCTCGGTGTCGGCCAGGTGCAGCGAACCGCGGTGCACCACGTATTCGAGCGGCACCACGAGATTTTCCAGCACCGACATGCTGGCGAAGGGCCGCGGGATCTGGAAGCTCCTGGCGATGCCGCGCCGCGTCCGCTGGTAGGCCGGCAGGCCCGACAGTTCCTCGCCGTCGAATACGATGCTGCCGCCGTCGTTGGGCAGCACCCCCGAGATGCAGTTGATCAGCGTGGTCTTGCCCGAGCCGTTCGGGCCGATCAGGCCGAAGCGCTCGCCCCGCGCGACATCGATGCTCACCCCCGACAGGGCCGCAAAGCCGCCGAACTGCTTCGACACGCTCTTTATTTCGAGGAGGCTTTTTTCCATCTCTTGACCAGGCCGAGGATCCCTTCGGGGGCGGCGACGACGAACACCACCAGCATCACGCCGACGACCAGTACGTTCACCTCGGACGACACGGTGACGGTGACGACCTGCTGCAGCGTGCCGAGCAGCACCGCGCCGATCACCGGGCCCATCCAGTGCCCCATGCCGCCGATGATCGGCATCGCCAGCGCGTTGACCGCGTGGTTCAGGCTGAAGCTGGAGGTCGGCTCGATGAAGGACAGGTACTGCGCGTACGGCGCTCCCGCTGCGCCCATCAGCGCGCCCGAGAGCGTGGCGGCCGCGAGCTTGAGCTTCAGCGTCGGCACGCCCGAGCACTCCGCGGCGCCCTCGTTGTCGCGGATGGCGCGCAGGCCGCGGCCGATCCAGGACGTCTCGACATAGCGCGCCGCGCCGACGGCAATCACGGCGATCACCGTCATGACGAAGAACAGCCATACCGTATAGCTGCCGAAAAATGGCGTTTCCGCGGGGCGCAGGATCGGCAGCCCCTTGGCGCCGCCCACGTAGTGCCAGTTCAGCACCACGGTCTCGAGCACGATCGCCACCGCGATGGTCGCGATGGAAAAGAAGATGCCGCGCAGCCGCAGGGTCAGCATGCCGACGCCGAAGCCGAGCAGCCCCGAGGCCGCGGCGCCGGCCAGGATCTGCAGCCCCAGCGGCAGCGCGAACGCCTTGTACAGCGCCACGGCGGTATAGGCGCCGACCGCGAAGAACGCGCCGGTGCCGAAGTTCACGTAGCCCGCATAGCCGCCGAGGATGTTCCAGGCGGTGGCCAGCACGATGAGCTGCAGCACCACATAGCCCGCGAAGAACCAGTATTCGTTGTGCACGACCAGCGGCAAGGCCGCGACCAGGCCCAGCACGCCCAGCGCTCCGATGGCGAATCGAAGCATCAGCGCCCGAACAGCCCGGCCGGCCGGACGCCGAGCACCACCAGCAGGATGCCGAACGCGACCGCGGGCGCCCACGAAGTGCCCGCGGTGGAGAGCACGATCGATTCGGCGATGCCGAGGATGAGCCCCGCCACCAGCGTGCCGCTCATGCTGCCGAGACCCGCCAGCACCACCACGCAGAACGTGCGGCCGATGTAGAGGCGATCCAGGTTCGGATCGACCGGGCCGACGATGATCAGCAGCGCGCCCGCCAGGGCGCAGGTCGCGGTCGCGATGCCGAAGGCCCAGCGCTTGATGCGCACCGGGTTCGCGCCCATCAGCCGCAGCGCGCCCTCATCCTGCGCCACCGCCTTGATCGCGCGACCGGTGAAGGTGCGCGAGAGGTACAGCGCCAGCACCGCGGTCAGCGCCAGCGCGACCCCGAATGCGACCAGCATGCGCTGGGGCACGCGCATCTCGCCGAACTCCACGCTGGAGCCGATGTAGGAAGCGTCCACCAGCTGCTGGTCGACGCCGAAGGCGAGGATCAGGCCCACCTGCACGATGAAGGCGACGCCGAAGAAGAAGGCGATGCCGCGCAGGCCCTGGTCGGAACCGCGCCCCTCGAAGGTCGAGTAATAGAACTGGTAGACGCCCAGGCCGAAGACGAAGAACACCGGCATCAGCAGCAGCCCCGCCAGCAAAGGGTCGATGCCGTAACCCGCCAGCATGTAGGTCGCATACGCGCCCATCACGAGGAACGCCGGATGGGCGACCTGCGGCACGTCGAGCAGCCCGAACGAAATCGAGAGCCCGACGCTTACCGCGGCGTAGAAGCAGCCGAGCAGGATCCCGGCGAGGACCGCCTCGAGGAGAAGCTGCCCGTCCAGGGCTTAATTCCGGGCTTTGTCGAAGGGCACCACTTCGCCCGTCTTCATCGCCGCGGGCGCGATGATCACCTGCTTGCCTTCCTGGCGGAACTGCTCGACGTCCTTGCCCTTGATGCCGCGGAACTGCGCCATCACCAGCTTCGGCGTGGCCCATTCGCCCACCGTGTCGAAGCGGATGTTGCCGACCATGGTCTTCAT
Source organism: Burkholderiales bacterium (assembly GCA_036560705.1). GTDB lineage: Bacteria > Pseudomonadota > Gammaproteobacteria > Burkholderiales > SG8-39 > RBG-16-66-20. The sequence goes on from DATBQR010000018.1 coordinate 76,534, forward strand.
CTCGCTGCTGTGCATGTACGCAGCGAGCACCTTCTGGTCGAAGCTCTTGGTCGCGTTCACCGCCTGCTCGATCATCTGCCCGATCGCGTAGTTGTAGGGCGGCAGGTAGTAGCCGAGCACGTCGACCTTCGCCGCCTTGGCGCGCACTTCATAGCGCTTGAGGAACTCGCGCACCGCCGGGTTGTTCATCGTCTTTTCCGGGACGTAGCTGTTGTAGTTGACGAAGCCGTTCAGCAGGGGCCCGAGCGCCTCCATGTTCGGCGTGAACTGCAGGCCGACCATGCCGCCGCCGATGATCTTCACCGTCGGGCCGACGCCGATTTCGTTCACCGCGCGCACGATGGCGACGGATTCGGCCGGGTAGGAGCAGATGAACACGATGTCGGGCTTGGCCGCGCGCACCGCGCGGATGATCGACGAGAAGTCCACCGAGTTCGGCGGGTAGTTCTGGTCGTATACGGTCTGCAGGCCCTTCGCCTTGGCGATCGCGCGGCCGCCGGTGCACAGGTTCTGCGCGAACTCGGCATCCGCCGCCATGAAGGCGATGGATTTGCCGCCCAGCTTCTGCGCCGCATCCAGGAAGGCGCCGCCCCAGGCCAGCGCGCCCGAACCCCAGGGCGCGTTGTTGAACCATTTGTCGTGGCGGATCCGCGCGTTGACGTCGAACGAGAAATTGCCCATCAGGATGAGGTCGCGCTGCTTGACCAGCGGCATGATCGGCGCGGTCACGTTGGTGCCGTAGGGCGCGATCAGCAGGTCCACCTTGTCGATGTCGAGCAGCTTGGTGTAGATCCCGGGGACGAGCCCGGGGTTGGTCTGGTCGTCGTAGGCGATGAACTCCACCTTGCGCCCCAGCAACCCGCCCTTGGCGTTGACGTCCTCGACCCACATCTGCAGCGCCAGCAGCGCCGCCTTGCCCCCGGCGCCCAGTGCGCCGGTCTGCGGCATGCTCATGCCGATCTTGACCGGCTGTTGCGCGAATACGGAGACGGAAAACGCGAACGCGGCAGCCGCGCCCGCCAGCAGTCTATGCAGTTTCATTTCAGCCCTCCTCCAGGGTGTGTCGGGGCATTATAGTAAGAAATGGCCATGATCCCACGCGAAAGAGCCCCCTATTCCGCTATCGTCGACCGTCCGCCGCTGAAGCTGCCCGGCGGCGCGCGCGTGGTCGTCTGGACCATCGTCAACCTCGAGGTCTGGGACATTGCCCGCGCCATGGCGCGCCAGGTGCTGCCGCCGCCCACCGGCGTGCCGCTCTTGCCGGACGTGCCCAACTGGACCTGGCACGAGTACGGCATGCGGGTCGGCTTCTGGCGCTTCGAGGCGCTGTTTCGCAAGTTGAAAATCCGTCCCACCCTGGCGCTCAACGCGCGCGTCTGCGTCGACTACCCGCGGGTGGCGCAGGCCTGCCTGGATGCCGGCTGGGAATTCATGGGCCACAGCTACGAGCAGGGGCCGATCCACAAGGAGGAGGACCAGCCCGGCATGATCCGGCGGTCGCTCGACACCATCCAGCAATTCACCGGCAAGCGCCCGGTCGGCTGGCTCGGGCCGGGCCTCACGCAGACCCTGGACACGCCCGAGCACCTCGCCGCCGCCGGCGTGAAATACATCGGCGACTGGGTCTACGACGACGAGCCCACCGAAATCAGGACCGCCAACGGGCCGCTCGTCACCATCCCCTACTCAGTGGAGACCAACGACATCCCGGTGATGATGGTGCAGCACCACGAGGCGGCGTACTGGACGAAAAAGTGCCTGGACAGTTTCGAGCGCTATTACGAGGAAGGCAAGCAACGCCCGAAGATCATGGCGATCGCCATCCACCCCTACATCAGCGGGCAGCCGTTCCGCATCAAGTACCTGGAAGAGGTCTACAAGCAGATCAACCGGAAAAAGGGCGTTCTCCACTGGAACGGAGAACAGATCCTCGACTGGTACATGAAGGAGCGGCAGAAGGCGCCGCCTAAGGCAGCTCGGAAGCCGTGAGGTCCGGGCGCAGGCCGCGCGCCTCGTCCTTCGCGTAGTTGAGTTCGATCTTGATGCCGTTCGGGTCGTGCATGAATAGCTGGTAGAGCCCCTGGTCGTTCACCTGGCGCTGCTTGAAGTCGACTTTCTCGGCGCGCAGGTGCTCCAGCATGCCTTTCAGGCCCGTGGCGCGGAAGGCGATGTGGTCCAGCACACCGGTGCCGTGGGTCGCCTGCGATTCCTGGCCGACGTACTTCTTGCGGTTCTCGCTGACTTTCGCGCCGCCCTCGGTGATGTGCACGATGTCCTTGCCGCCGAGGTAGAGCCAGCAGACGGGAAACTTGAAGTCCGGATTGGGGCCGACCTGCATGCCGAGCACGCGCACGTACCAGTCGCGCGTTTTCTCGATGCTCTCGGTCTGCACCAGGAAATGTTCGATGTGACTCAGGGGCATTTCTTCAATGCTCGCAGAATTCTCTCCGGAGTAAAAGGCATCGCCGTGACGCGCGCATTCAGCGGCGCGAGCGCGTCGTTGATGGCGTTCATCACCGCCCCCGGCGCGCCGGCGGTGCCCGCCTCGCCCACGCCCTTGGCGCCCAGCTGCGACTGCAGCGTCGGCGTCTCGACGTGCGCGCAGACGATGTCGGGCATCTCCGCGCTCATCGGCACGAGGTAGTCGGCCATGTTGCCGTTGAGCAGCTGGCCCTCCGGGCTGTAGAGGCATTCCTCGAACAATGCCCCGCCGATGCCCTGCACGACGCCGCCGCGGATCTGCTCGTCCACCAGCATCGGGTTGATGATGGTGCCGGCATCCTCCACGCACCAGTGCTTGAGCAGCTTGACGAAGCCGGTGTCGGGATCCACCTCGACCAGCGAAGCCTGGATGCCGTTGGTGAAGGTGAAGCCGTACTGGCGCGGCGTGTAGTGCCGGGTGACGGTGAGTTCGGACTGGAAATCCGCCGGCAGCGTATCGGGGCGGAAGTAGGCGACGCGGCCGAGTTCCTCGAGGGAAATCTTTTTCTCCCGCGTGAGCTTGCTGATGACGGCGTTGTTTTCGATGTCGAGGGCTTCTTTTTCGACGTTCAATATCTTCGCAGCAATATCGAGGATGTTCGACCGCAAGGCGCGGCCCGATTGCAATACCGCTTCGCCGCCGATGCCGGCGCCGCGCGAAGCCCAGGTGCCGCCGCCGTAGGGCGTCACTCCGGTGTCGCCCGTAATTACTTTGATTTTTTCCAGGGAAACCCCGACGGCGCTTGCGGCAATTTGCGCGAAGATCCCCTCGGTGCCCTGCCCCTGCTCGGTGACGCTGCACATCACCGTCACCATCCCGGTCGGCTCCAGGCGCAAGGTCGCGCCGTCCTGCGCCGAGATGCGCGCGCCGCCGACGCCGTAGAAGGCCGGCGACGGGTTGGTGACTTCGATCATCGCGGCCAGGCCGATGCCGCGGTAGATGTTCTTCTGCCTCAACTCTTTTTGTTCTTGCCTTAAATTCCTGTAGTTCATCAAAGTCAAAAGCCTGTCGAGCGTCTGGTGATGCGACAGCTTCTCGAACTTCGAGCCGGACGGCGAGGTGTAGGGATAGGCGTCGTCCGGGATCAGGTTGCGGCGCCGGAATTCCGCCGGGTCCATGCCGAGCTTCTCCGCCGCCAGATCGACGATGCCCTCGGTGACGGCGACCGCGATCGGATGGCCGACGGCGCGGTACTGGCAGGTGACGTTCTTGTTGGTGAACACCACGTTCAGCCTGCCCCGGTACTTCTGGTGCCGGTACGGGCCGCCGGTGAGGTTCACCACCTGGTTGCCCTCGATGCCGCTGGTGCGCGGGTAGACGGAATACGGACCGATGCCGGTCAGGTCGTCCAGGTCGAAGGCAAGAATTTCGCCGGCTTTTGTCGCGGCCAGCCTGATTTTTATCTTGTGCTCCCTCGCATGGATGTCGGTGGCGAAGGACTCCAGCCGGTCGGCGACGAACTTCACCGGCCGCCGCAGCATCACCGAGAGCGCCGCCGTCGCCATTTCATCCGGATAGACGTGCACCTTGATGCCGAAGGAGCCGCCGACGTCCCGGGTGATGACGCGCACGTTGGCCTCGGGGATGCCGAGGTGCCGCGAAAAGATGTCCTGCATCATGTGCGGCGCCTGCGTCGACTGGTGCACCGTGAGCGCATGCTCGGCCGCGTTGTAGTCGGCGAGAATGGAGCGTCCCTCCAGGCAGACGCCGGTGTGGCGGCCGAATTCGAAGGTCTCCTCGACCACGACGTCGGCCCCGGCGAAGGCCTCGTCCACGCCGCCGGTGTCGTGCTCGCGGCTGAAGCAGATGTTGTCGGCGAACTCCCTGTGGATGAGCGTTTTCCCCGCGAGGGATTCCTCCATGTCGACCACGACCGGAAGCTCCTCCCACTCCACCTCGATCAGCGCCGCCGCGTCCTCGGCCTGCGCGCGCGTCTCGGCGACCACCGCGGCGACCGCCTCGCCCTGCCAGCAGGCGCGCTCGACCGCCACCGCGTGCTGCGGCGGCGACTTGATGCCTTTCAGGTGCGCGAGCACCCCGACCCAGGGCGTGCAGTACTGGGCAATGTCCTTGCCCGAAAAGATTCCTGTCACTCCCGGAGAAGATTTTGCTTTTTCGAATCTGAGTGATTTTATTTTCGCGTGCGCGTAAGGACTCCGGAAAAAAACAACATGCGCGAGCCTCGGCAGCCGCAGGTCGTCGGTGTAGGCGCCGCGCCCCTGCAGCAGCCGTTTCGCGTTCGGCCGCGGCACGCTCCGGCCGATGTAGCCGCGGTCCACCGTGGTGCCGGGCGCGTGGAGCGGAAGTTCAGCCTTTCCCATTCACCACCTCTTCTATCGCGTCCACGATCGCCTGGTAGCCGGTGCAGCGGCAGTAATTGCCGGAGATGTGATTTCTGATTTCTTCCCGGGTCGGTTTTTTTGAATTCAATATCAAATCTTGCGCGGCCAGCAGCATGCCGGGCGTGCAGAAGCCGCACTGCAGGGCGTTCTTCTCGTGGAACGCCTTCTGCAGCGGCGCGAGCTCCTTCGAATCGGACAGCCCTTCGATGGTGTCCACGCGGCAGCCGTTCGCCTGCACCGCCAGCATCAGGCAGCCGCGCACGATCTGCCCGTCCACGCGCACCGTGCAGGCGCCGCAGACGCCGTGCTCGCAGCCGGTGTGCGAACCGGTCAATTCAAGGCTGTCCCTCAGGAAGTCGATCAAATGCAGCCGCGCGGGCACGCGCCGGCTCACCGCAGTTCCATTCACCGTCAGCGTTATGCCGTAGTCGTGTTCCATGCGCGTTCCAGCAGGACGCCAGCGAGGTGCAGCTTGGTGGCGGCGTGGTTGTAGAGGTCTGCAGGAGGCTTGAGGTCCGCCTTCAGCGTCCGCTTCGCCTCCTCAAGGCTTTTCTTGAATGAAAACAGGACGGGCCGGTCCCCCACCCCCAGGAAAGCGAACCGGTCGTTGTGCGCCGCCAGGCCGACGATGGCGTAGTCGCCGTGGCGCCGGGCCAGTTCGAGGAACACCGAGCGGTCGGATTTCGCCGCGACGGGAAATTCCGCAGCGACCAGCAGCTCGCCCGGCTTCAGGTCCGTTTCGAACAGGCCCTTGAAGAATTCGGAAGCTTTTACACGCCGTTCCGTTGTTTTGTTTTTGACAACGAGAACCGCTTCAAGAGCAACCGCACAGGCCGGATATTCTGCGGCCGGATCCGCCAGCGCGAGGCTGCCGCCCAGCGTGCCGCGGTTGCGGATCGCCGCGTGGGCGACGTGCGGCACCGCCTGCGCCAGCAAAGGAACGTGTTTTTTTATTTCATCGGACTGCTCGATTTGCGCGTGCGTGACCAGCGCGCCGATTTTTATCGAAGACCCCTGCAGCGAAATCCCCGAAAGGCCCGGCAGCCCGGTGATGTCCACCAGCAGTTCGGGCTCGGACAGGCGCATGTTGAGGGACGGGATCAGGCTCTGGCCGCCGGCCAGCACCCTGGCGTCCGGGTTTTGCAGCAGTTCGAAGGCTTCCTGCAGGGAAGCCGGTTTCGCATAGGCAAAGGCAGGCGCTTTCAACGCTTGCCTTTCCGCGAGGGACGCCTTGGCGGCCGCTTTTCCGGCCACACGCCTTTCCTCTCCAGCTCGTCCATCGATTCGCTGGTGAACTCGGCGCTGGGCGCATCGCCGCCGATGACGAACATGAGGATCGAGCGCTTGTTCTTCGGCCCGCGGGTCACGTTCATGAAGCGGCGCGAGGCGCCGGGCGGAAACGAGATCACGTCCAGCGGCTTCAGGTCCACGTGCTCCAGGCGCCCCTTCTCGTTCTGCCAGCTCGCGCGCCAGGTGCCGGTCATGCAGATGAAGGTCTCGTTGGTGTCGTGGTTGTGCAGCATCGGCCCGCGGCCGGGCAGCGCGCGGCAGTAGCCGAGGTTGAAGCCCTCGCGGATCTTGATCGCCGCCATGCGCGCCGCCTTCTCGCCCACGGGCGACTGCTTGCCGTCGCGCTCCGTCTTGGGCGGCTGGAAGCCGATCACGTTGTAGAGGGTGCGCTCGCAGCCGGGCATGTAGCTGTCGGGCAGCCCGCCGTCGAAACCCTTGAGTTTCGAGAAGCGCGCCACGCGCTTCATCATTTCCCTGCGCCGCACGCCCCGGCGCGGCAGCGTTTCACGATAGGCCATGTCCTCCTCCTCGGCAGGGATGGTAGCTTAGTCACATGAAAAAACGGAGCGTCGGAATACTGGGGCTGGGGATCATGGGATCGGCCATGACGGCGAACCTGGTGCGGGCAGGCTACGAGGTGATCGGCTACGACCCGCTCGCCGCCTGCAGGACCCGGCACCGCAAGGCGGGCGGCGTCGTCGCGAGGAACGCGGACGAGGTGGCCGCGGCCGCGAGCGTGGTGATTACTTCGCTGCCATCGGCCAAGGCTCTGCTCCAGGTTGCCCATGAGCTGGCAAAGACAAAGATCGTTGTCGAAACCAGCACACTCCCCATTCCAGTCAAGGAAACGGCGCGCCGGCGGCTGGCCGCTGCCGGCGTGACGCTGCTCGACTGCCCGCTGAGCGGCACCGGCGCGCAGGCGCGGGTCAAGGACCTGGTGGTCTACGGTAGCGGCAACCCCGCCGCTTTCAGGAAAGCGATCCCGGTCCTCAACGGCTTCTCGCGAGGCCACTACTTCGTCGGCAAATTCGGCAACGGCTCGAAAATGAAATTCGCCGCCAACCTGCTGGTGGCCATCCACAACGTCTCGGCCGCGGAAGCGGTGGTGCTGGCGAGGAAATCCGGCCTCAACGCAGGCCTCGCGGTGAAGGTCCTCGGCGACGGCGCGGGCGCTTCGCGCATGCTGCAGGTGCGCGGCCCGATGATGGCGCGGCGCGCCTACGGCGATGCCACGATGAAAGTCGAGATCTGGCAGAAGGACATGAAAATCATCGGCGCCTTCCTGCGCCGGCTCGGCAGCGCCGCCCCGCTGTTCAACGCCACCCGGGCGATCTACGACGCGGCCCTCGCCCAGGGCTACGGCAAGGCCGACACCGCCGCGGTCTGCGCCGTGCTGGAGCGCCGGTCCGCCTCCGCAAAACGGCGGGCCTGATTCGGTGCTGGTACTATCTCGCACCAGTCAAAAAATGAGGGGGATCCCATGAACCACACTACTACCCGCACCCTGCGCACCCTGGCCGCCGCGCTGCTGTCGTCGGCCCTCTGCATCCCGGCCCAAGCGGCCGATCCAGTCAAAATCGGCGTGGTCCTGCCGCTGAGCGGCAACGCCGCCGGCGCCGGCACTGCCGCGCGCGCGGCGATCGAACTCGGCGCCGAGATCGTCAACAACGCGCACCCGGAACTGAAAGGGCTGCCGCTCGCCGAGACCGCCGGCCTGCCCAACCTGGGCGGCGCCAAGATCCAGCTGGAAATCGCCGACCACCAGGGCAATCCCTCGGTCGGCCAGAGCCAGACCCTGCGGCTGATCACCCAGGACAAGGTGGCGGCCATGCTGGGCGCCTACCAGTCGAACGTGAGCTTCACCGCCACCGCGGTGTCCGAGAAATACGGCATCCCCTTCGTGGTCGGCGATTCGGTCGCCGCCAACATCACCGGGCGCGGCTACAAGTGGGTGTTCCGCGTGACGCCGGTGGCGGGCGACTTCGCCAACAACTACATGCTGTTCCTCGCCGACATGAAGAAGGCGGGGCGCAAGGTCGACAACATCGCCATCGTCAACGAGAACACCGATTACGGCACCTCGGTGGCCGACACGGTGCAGAAGGCGGCGAAGAGCCACGGCTTCAACGTGGTGGCGCAGACCCCCTACAGCGCGAATTCCTCCGACGTCTCGGCGCAAGTGCTGCAGCTCAAGGAAAAGAAGCCCGACGCGGTGATCTTCATCAGCTATACCGCCGACGCGATCCTCTACATGAAGACCATGAAGGACCTCGATTTCATCCCGGCGATGATCATCGGCGACGATTCCGGGTTCTCCGACCCGTCCTTCATCCCGGCGGTCGCCGACATCGCGCAAGGCGTGATGAACCGCAGCGCCTGGGACATCGGCAAGCCCGGCAGCGCCACCTACCTCATCAACGAGATGTACAAGAAGAAGACCGGCCGCGACCTGGACGACACCAGCGGCCGCGATATGCAGGCCTTCTTCGTGCTCGCCGATGCCATCAACCGCGCCGGCTCCACCGACCCGGCGAAGATCCAGAAAGCGCTGCAGCAGACCGACCTCAAGCGCAGCGCGCTCATGATGGGCTACCGCGGCGTCAAGTTCGACGAGACCGGCCAGAACACCGAGGCCGCCACCTACCTCATCCAGCTGACGGGCAAGGAGTACAAGGCGGTGTGGCCGGCGCAATCCGCCACCGCGCCCATCCGGTGGCCGATGACGGGCTGGAAGAAATAGCGCCGCGCTGAGCGCGCAGGGGGCCGCGGCGCCGGCATGATCCTCGTCCAGGTGATCGTCGGCGGCCTCCTGCTGGGCGCCGTCTACGCGCTGTTTTCCTCGGGTCTCACCTTGATCTGGGGCATGATGAACTTCATCAACTTCGCCCACGGCGAGTTCGTCATGATCGGCATGTACCTCGCCTACCTGGTCGCCGTCGCCTTCCACGGCGGACCGCTGGCGTTCTCGCTTGCCGCGGCGGCCGGCCTCTTCGTCCTCGGCGCCGCGCTCTATTTCGGCCTCATCCGCGCGGTGATGCGCGGGCCGATGCTGGCGCAGATTCTCTCCACCTTCGGCCTGGCGCTGCTCTTGCGCTACGCCGCCTTCTGGATTTTCTCGCCCAATGTCGTGACGCTGCCGCACAGCTATCTGAGCGGCATGATCAACCTGCACGGCATTCTCATCCGCGAATCGCAGCTCGTCGTCGGCGCGGCCGCCGCGGCGCTCACCATCGGCATGCATCTGCTGCTGACGCGCACCGCGATCGGCAGCCAACTGCTCGCCGTGGCGGAGGACCGCAATGCCGCGATGCTCATGGGCATCCGCCCCGACCGCATGCAGGCGCTCGCCTGGGGCCTGTCCGCGGCGAGCGCCGGCATCGCCGGCGCACTGATGGCGATTTCCTTCCCGTTCTCGCCGGAAGTGGGCGGCACCTTCGCGCTCATCGCCTTCGTGGTGGTGACGCTGGGCGGTTTCGGCAGCGTGCCCGGCGCCCTGCTGGCGGGCCTCATGGTCGGCCTGATCCAGGCGCTGTCGGCCTATTACTTCGGGCCGATCTACAAGGACATCATCGTCTACGGCCTGTTCGTCGCCCTGCTGTGGTTCCGGCCGCAAGGCCTGCTGGGCAAGGCGTGATGCGCCGGGGCACCGTTGCGCTGGCAGCGGCGCTGCTGCTCTACCCGTGGCTGGTTTCCGGCACCGGCAGCTCCGCCTTCCTGCAAGACATGGGCGCCAACGTGCTGCTGGCGGCACTCGGCGCGGCGGCCTGGAACATCGTCGGCGGCTACGCCGGCCAGATCTCGGTGGGGCACGCGATGTTCTTCGGCGCGGGCGCCTACCTGCCGCTGCTGTTCTTCCATCACTGGCAGCTGCCGCCGATCCTCGGCGTGCCCGCCGGCATCGCCGTCAGCCTGGTCATCGCGGTGCTGATCGGTTTTCCGACCCTGCGGCTGCTGGGGCACTACTTCAGCATGGCGACCATCGCCGTGGCGGAGCTGCTGCGCATCATCGTCAGCAACTGGGATCTCGCCGGCGCCGCCATCGGCGTGCAGGGGCCGGCGATCTCGCGCGGCTGGTGGGACCTGATCTTCCGCAGCGCGGTCCCCTACTACTACATCTTCCTCGCCGTGCTCGCCCTGCTGCTGTTCGTCACCTGGCAGATGCAGCGCAGCCGCATCGGCTATTACCTGCGCTCCATCCGCTCCGGCGAGCGCGCGGCGCGCAGCCTGGGCGTGCCGGTGCGGCGCTACAAGCTCTACGCGCTGATGCTGAGCGCCACCTTCACCTCGCTCGCCGGCTCCCTCTACGCGCTGAAGACCGGCTTCATCGATCCGGAGAGCGGGCTGGGCATCCTCGTCTCGGTGCAGCTGGTCATCACCGCCGCGCTGGGCGGCGCCGGCACCCTGTTCGGGCCGCTGCTGGGCGCGGTGATCCTGGTGCCGCTGCAGACGGCGACCAATACCTGGTTCGGCGGCGGCGGCACCGGGCTCACCTACATCATCTACGGCGGCATCATCGTGCTGATCGCGCGCTTCGAGCCGGGCGGCCTGCTGGAACTCTGGCACCGCCACATATCGTCGCGCTTCAACAAGCGCGCGGAGGCCCGCGATGCTGCTTAGCGCGGAAAACGTCTCGAAGAGCTTCGGCAGCTTCAAGGCCGTGGCAGGCGCCGACCTGCAGGTCGCGCAAGGCGAGATCGTCGGCCTCATCGGCCCGAACGGCGCCGGCAAGTCCACCTTCTTCAACTGCATCGCCGGGGACTTCGCGCCCTCGGGCGGACGCATCTCCTTCGACGGCCACGACGTCACCGATGCGCCGGCGGAAGCGCACGCGCGCCTGGGCATCGGCCGCACCTTCCAGATTCCCGCCACCTTCGAGGACATGACGATCCTCGAGAACGTCATGGTCGGCGCCTTCCTGCGCCATGCGCGCCGCGGCGAAGCGCGCGACCGCGCGCTCGAGGTGATCGAGATGACCGGGCTCAAGGAACTCGCCGGCCAGCCCGCGCGCAATCTCGGCACGCCCGGCCGCAAGCGCCTGGAGATCGCCCGCGTCCTAGCCACCAATCCCCGCCTGCTGCTGCTCGACGAAGCGCTGGCGGGGCTCACCCCGACCGAGGTGCAGCGCGCCATCGAGCTGGTGCGCAGCATTCACCAGAGCGGCGTCACCATCGTCATCGTCGAGCACATCATGGAAGTAATCCTCAACCTGGCGCAGCGCGTCATCGTCTTCAACCAGGGCCGCATCATCGCCCAGGGCAAGCCGCAGGACGTGGTCAACGAGGAAGCGGTGATCGAGGCCTACCTCGGCCGCGGCCACGGCCGCAAGGCGGCGCATTAGCCGTGGCGGCGCTGCTCAGCGTCAAGCAACTCGAAGTTCGCTACGGCGGCCTCGTTGGCGTCGCCGAGGTTTCGCTGGAAGTCCCCGAAGGCGGCGTCGTCGCGCTGCTCGGCTCCAACGGCGCCGGCAAGACCACCACCCTCAACGCCATCGCCGGCCTCGCGCAGGCGAGCCGCGGCGCCATCGAATGGCGCGGCGAGGCCATCGCCAACCTGCCCGCCTATGCCATCGTCCGCAAAGGCCTCGCGCTCTCGCCCGAAGGCTGGCGGCTGTTCGTCGGCCAGACCGTCGAGCAGAACCTGCGCCTGGGCGCCACCGCGCTCGCCGGCAAGAAGCAGGTCGCGCAGATCCTCGACCGCGTCTTCGCCATGTTTCCTCGCCTCGCCGAGCGCCGCGCGCAAAGCGCAGGCACATTGTCCGGAGGCGAGCGGCAGATGCTCGCCCTCGGCCGCGCCCTGATGAGCGAACCGAAACTCCTCATGCTCGACGAACCCTCGCTCGGCCTCGCGCCGACCATCGTCGAAACGCTCTACCAGACCCTGCAGCGGCTGCACGCCGAAGGCCTGACCCTGCTGCTCGCCGAGCAATCCGTGCCGCTCGCCCTGGAAATCGCCGACTACGCCTACGTTCTACAGACCGGGCGCAGCGTCCTCGAAGGCCCCGCCGAAAAACTCAGCAACGATCCGCAGGTGCAGCGCATCTATCTCGGCCTCAAGGAAGACCCGGTTTCCGTTCAAAATTGACGTGATCGAGATGGCGCTCAAACTGTCCAGAGGAATCAAGCGGTCCATCCATGCCAAACAAACTCGCGCTAGTAAAGCAGGTTGCCCTCCCCTCGCAGTCTGCCGTCGCTACTGCATTCAAGTCGGTGAATCTCGCAGACGCGTTTTCGATTCAACTTCCTTCTGACGCTTCCGTAAATCCAGTTGTCTTGGCCCGATTCATCTTCTCCGTGCAGCCATCTTGGATCGGAGTACTCACCAACGTCCGAGATGCAATCGTTGCGGGTTTTGGTCTGAAGACCGCCAAACACCTCGCAACGCTCTCCAGTGACCCCACAGCCCCCCGCATCAGCATCTTCAGGGTCTTCGGCACTAGCGAGACTGAGGTCGTCTTAGGCGAGAACGACAAGCACCTTGACTTCAGGGTGTCGATTCTTTGCACGCCAGGCTCGCCGCCAAATACCGGCAACCAACTGACCCTATCAACCGTCGTTCACTGCCACAACCTCTTGGGCCGAACCTACTTGTCGGTCATTGCTCCCTTCCATCGCCAGGTTGTGAAAGCCAGTCTTCGGCGTGCCGCAGAAGTCGGGTGGCCCAAGGCAAGTACATAGAAGAACGACATGTGTTATCCACTGAGACCTAACCCTTCCATCGAGAGGAGCCGCCCCGGCAAGCCGGGTCGAGCCTCTCATGTCAAACGTTAGGCCGACATCCAACGTAGTGAGAGGGAATCATGAGAAAAGTATTCGTTAACATCGGGCTCAGTCTTGACGGCTACATGGCGCCGGAAGGGATGACTCTGGAGAATTGGGAGAAGCCTGAATATAAAAGCTGGGGTGCCAAGTGGGGTGCGCTCATGGGCTGGATCCTCAATCAGCAGTACTTCCGCGAGAACCTCAAGTTCGGACCGGGGGGCGAGACCGGTCCGGTCAATGACATGCTTCGGAAAACCACGCAGCGCATCGGCGCCAACATCATGGGGAAGCGAATGTTCGAACAGGGCGAACGCGCCTGGCCAGAGGAGGCGCCGTTCCACACACCGGTGTACGTTCTAACGCACCAGAAGCGTGAACCTTGGGTTCGCCCGGGCGGCACGACCTTCTACTTCGTCAACGACGGAGCAGAAAGTGCCCTCACGCAGGCTCGCGAGTCTGCGGGTGGCCGCGATATTCGCATCGCAGGCGGTGCGCACGTGATTCAACAGTACTTGAACATGGGCGTCATCGACGAGCTGGAGATCGCCCTGGCGCCAGTCCTGTTCAGCGGTGGAAGGCGTCTCTTCGAGAACCTGCACGAGTCAGTGTCGCGGTTCCGCATTGACAAGGTGCTTGATAGCCCGGCTGCTACGCACTTGCGCTATGTACGTGAATAGAGGCGGCCTAACGGGGATGTCAGCAGGGTTTCGATGACCATCACCATTACCGCCTTTGAACGATCGCCCGATGGCGGCAAGGGGCTGGCGCGCGATACGCGCGTTCGCTGGGCGCTCGAGGAAGTGGGCCAAGCCTACCAGGTTCGCCTTGTTTCGTTTCGCGCGATGAAGGAACCCGCGCATCTGGCGCTCCATCCCTTCGGCCAGATTCCGACCTATGAGGAAGGCGGTATCGCGCTGTTCGAGACGGGGGCGATCGTGTTTCACATCGCCGAGCGGCATGCCGGCTTGCTGCCGGCCGACGCCAATGCCCGGGCGCGCGCGATCGCATGGATGTTCGCCGCGCTCAACACGGTGGAACCGCCGATCCTTGAGTTTGGAACCGCGAGGCTGTTCGAGGGCGACAGGCCCTGGCATGCGGAGCGCCTTCCGCTGGTGGCAGATCGCGTTCGCGGCAGGCTGAACCAGCTTTCCGTTCGCCTGGGCAATGCCGACTGGCTCGATGGCGCGTTCAGCGCGGGCGACCTGATGATGGCGTCGGTGCTGCTCAGGCTGAAATTCTCGGGCATCCTGGACGAATTCCCCAACCTGGCCGCCTATCTCGCCCGCGGCGAAGCGCGGCCCGCCTACAAGCGGGCCTTCGACGCTCAACTGGCGGTTAACACCGGCAGGAATCGTTAGTCCTCGCATGCCCTCGTACGCTGCCTCGATCTCAATCGCCGCTCCGCGCGAATCGGTCTGGCGCGTACTCTCGGCAGTCGCCTCGTGGCCGGAATGGCTTCCCACCGTCAGCAGCGTTCAGCCGCTCGACGGAAGCCCGTTGGAGGTTGGCTTCCAGTACACCGTTCACCAGCCCCGGCTGCGCCCGGCCACCTGGGTCGTCACCGAACTTGAGCCGCCCAGCCGCTTCGTGTGGCAAGCGCGATCGCCGGGTCTTCTGATGGTGGCGGAGCACGCCGTCGCAGACAGCGCGCCCGGCAACTCCCACGTGACCCTTCGCTTCTCTTTCGAAGGGCTGCTGGGAGGCCCATTGGGCTGGCTCTTTCGCTCCGTCACCGAACACTATCTCTCCCAGGAGGCGGCGTCGCTGAAGTTCAAGGTCGAGGGGCGGCAATTAGGCCTCTAGGCCATAATTCAGCAGCCAGCCAGAAAACCAGGAAAGGCGTCCGATGGACATGCCGTTGATTGAGTACGTCAAGATTCAGGCGCAGGTTCTCGTCCCGCTCGTCAAGACGCTGCAGGTGGAGCTGGGCGAGGAGCGGGCGAACGCCCTCGTCCGCAAGTCGCTCGGGGACCTGTACCGCAAGTTCGGCGAGCAGTGGTGGCAAAAGCAGGGAGCGCGCACGGTGGGGGAGAAAATGGCTGCGGCCTTCGGCACGTTCGCGGCCGGAGATGCGCTGGATTTCGAAGTGGTCAAGAAGGACGCCGAGGCGTTCGAGGTGAACGTCACCGGCTGCCGCTATGCCGAGTTCTACAAGCAGATGGGCGCGCCGGAGCTGGGTTTCCTGCTGGTGTGCAACTCGGACTTCGCCATGGCGGAGGGCTACGGCGCCGGCGTGCAGCTGAAGCGCACGCAAACCATCATGCAGGGCGCCGGCCACTGCGATTTCCGCTATGCGCTGAAGCGATGAGCTTCCCATACGTAAGCGTCGAAGAGGCGATGCAGCGCGGCGGCCTGCGCATGGTGGTCGTCGGCGGCGTGCCGAGCCCCTGGGGCGAAGCCGCCAAGGGCTTGTTCCATATCAAGGGCATCGAATGGGCCGCCGTGCGGCTGGTCTACGACAGCGAGCCCCTGAAGAACTGGGCCGGCCAGCGCAGCGGCCCGGTAGCCATCTACGAACAGGAGCCGCCCCGCAGCGGATGGAAAGAGATTCTCCTGCTCGCCGAGCGCCTGGCGCCCGCGCCCTCGCTGCTGCCGGCGGACCCGGCTGGGCGCGAGCTGGTTTTCAGCCTGGGCCACGAACTCTGCGGCGAAGCGGGATTGGGCTGGTCGCGCCGCCTGCAGCTGGTCCACGCCGGCCTGCAGAACGCCGGCGGCTTCCCCGAACGCGTGGCGAAATACCTGAGCAGGAAGTACGGCTACGGCCCCGAGACCGCCGCAACCTGCGGCCCCCGCGTGGCGGAGCTGGCCGGCATGCTGGTGGCGCGCCTGAAAGCGCAACGCAAGGCGGGGAGCCGCTACTACGTGGGCAACTCGCTGACCGCGGCGGATGTCTACAGCGCGACTTTCGCCGCGATGTTCCGCCCGCTGCCGCCCGGGCAGTGCCAGATGGACGCCGGCACGCGGGCGGCGTTCGAGACGCGGGACGCGCAGACGGATGCGGCGCTCGACCCGGTCCTGTTCGAGCACCGGGACATGACGTACGCGGAGCATCTGGAGCTGCCGCTCGCGCTTTGATTTTCCACGAGGAGAAGTCATGCCAGCAACCCCGGCCATCACCCATCTGGAACGCCGCAAGATCGAGGCTGGCGTATTGATCCCCATGGTGCAGGCGTTCCAGCGCGCCGTCGGCAAGGAACGCGCGAACGAAATCGCCAAAGAAGTCATCCTCGAACTCGCGCGCAAGGACGGCGAGCGCTGGGCGCAACAGTTCGGCGACGACCTGGCGGCGATGGAGAAAGTCTCGGGCGTCTGGGCCGGCGGCGGCAGCCTGGAGATCAGGAAGATCGGCAAATCGGCGGAGACGCTCGATTTCGACGTCACGCGCTGCGGCTACGCGGAGTTCTACAAGGAACTCGGGCTACCCGAGCTCGGCACCCTGTTCCATTGCAACCGCGATTTCGCCATGGGCGAGGGATTCAGCCGCGACATCCGTCTCAAGCGCACGCAAACCATCATGGAAGGCGCCAGCCACTGCGACTTCCGCTTCGCCCGCAAGGCCTGAGCGGCCGGGCGCCAGCCGCCTATTTTTTCAGCGCCGCGTTGATCCGCGGCATCACCTGCTCCGCCATCAGCTGCATGGAACGCCGGCCGAGCGCCGGGTCCATCCAGTCGTGGCAGGCGTACAGCAGCGTGCCGAAATCGCCGGTCTGTTCCCGGAAGGCGAGCAGCTGGTCCACCACGCTGTTCACCGTGCCGGCGATCACCAGCTTCCCGGTGATGCCTTCCGGCGTAATTTCGCTGTCGGGCTGGTTCTGGTCGAGCTTGAACAGGTTGCCGCGCCCGCCCACGCCCACCAGCTTGCGGATCAGCTGCTTGAAATAGAAATGGTACGGCCCCTCGGGCGAGCGGCCGTAGCGCTCGGCGGTCTTTTCGTCGTCGGCGACGAAAATCGATTTCGCCACGCGCCAATCTGCCGTTTCAGGGTTTTTACCTACGGCAATGCATCCTTCCTGATAGCGGGGCCAATGCGACGCCACCCATTCCGGCAGCAGGAAATTGGCGGAGATCGGCGTCCAGCCGCGCTTCGCCGCTTCGGTGACGCCTTTCGAATGCGGCGCGACGGCGGTGACCACGATCGGCGGATGCGGTTTCTGGTACGGCTTGAGGATGCT
This sequence comes from Burkholderiales bacterium, assembly GCA_036560705.1. Lineage (GTDB taxonomy): Bacteria > Pseudomonadota > Gammaproteobacteria > Burkholderiales > SG8-39 > RBG-16-66-20. Next base: position 93,578 of record DATBQR010000018.1, read on the forward strand.
GCCCTGCCCGATGTCCAGCATGGAAGTTTTTGCCGTGCTTACATGGAAAAATTTTCCACGCAGATCATAAGGCGATTCCTTCGCCCAGAGCTCGAGCACCATGTTGATCGATTCCAGGAAGAGCGCGTTGCGGTCCTTGTCGAGGTTGCCGAAGGCCTCGGCGTCCGACAGCAGCCCGCCCGGGCTGATGCCCAGGATGAAACGCCCCTTCAGCAGGTGGTCGAGCATCGCCACCTGCGCGGCGATCGCCGCCGGGTGGCCGTTCGGCATGTTGAGGGTGCCGCTGCCGAGCACGATGTCCTTCGTGTCGTGCGCGAGGCTGGCGAGGAACATCAGGCAGGAGGTGATGTTCTCCGCGAGGTCGGTGACGTGCTCGCCGACGTAGGCTTCGGTGTAGCCCAGCCGGTCGGCGAGCAGGATCGCCTCGCGGTCCTCGGCGAGCGTCTCCACCGGGCGCCTGCCCGGCGGATGCAGCGGCATCATGAAGGTTGCGAGACGCATCGCGCCCGCTTAAAGCGTCGGCGGGAAGTTTTCGCCGCCGAGGGCGGCCAGGCCCGAGGCCGAGAATTGCGCGTCGGTGTTGAAGCTCATGTGCGCGCCCAGCGCGTGCGCGTCGCGGAAGATGCGCTGGATCGGGTAGCCGTCGTAGATGCCGTTGGCGCCCGCCAGCTCGTGCAGGATGTCGACCGCCTCGCGGCAGATGCCCGCAGCGTAGGCCAGGTTGCGCTTCCAGCGCAGCTTGGCGACCGGGTCGGGCATGGCGTTGCGCCTGGCGAATTCCATCGCCTCGAAGCAGTCGCGCCGGATGATCTGCCGCGCAGTGTCGATGCGCGCGCCGGCCGCGCCGACGCGCACCTGCACCGACTGGATGTCGCGCATTTTCAGGCCCATGTAGGCGGTGCTGCGCGCCTTCACGGCCTCGACGCTGAGCTCGAACGCGGCCTGCGCGTTGCCGACCGCGACCCCGCCGATGCCGTGCGCGGCGAGCGCCGACAGCGGCACGCGGTAGATGGGATTGGGATTGCCGCGCGCGCCGGGGAATTTGTCGCCGCCGCGCGCCTCGTACACGGCGAGCGCCCGGTGCTCGGGCACGAACACGTCCTTCGCCACCACAGTCATGCTGCCGGTGCTGCGCATGCCGAGCACGTGCCAGTCGTCCACCACTTCGTATTCGGATTTGGGCAGCAGGCACATGCGGTGATCAACGACTTTATCGCCCTCGCGGACGGTGACCGCCAGCATGTTCCAGTCGGCGATGTTGACGCCGCTGGAGAAGTTCCAGCGCCCGCTGACGTTGAAGCCCCCCTTCGCCGCCTTGCCGCTGCCCTGCGGATAGGCGATGCCGGAGGCGATCAGGGCATCCGGGTTGGCGCCCCAGACCTCTTCCTGCGCGCGCTCGTCGTACAGGGCCAGCATCCAGTGGTGGATCAGCAGGTTGCCGACCGTCCAGCCGGTGGAGGCGCAGCCGCGCGCCAGCTCCTCCGAGAAATCCACGTAGGCGACGAAATCGAATTCCATGCCGCCCCAGCGCTTGGGCTGCAGCACGCGCAGGAGGCCGGTGCGGTGCAGGTCGGCCTGCGTCGCCGCCGGCATGATGCGGTCCGACTCGGCCGCGGCGGCGCGCTCGCGCAGCGCGGGAACCAGGTCCCTCGCCCGCTGCAGCGCCTCTTCGTAAGCGACGTCCGCAAAACCCCGGCCCGCCCCCGAGGGCGCGTTCATTTGGCGGTCTCGGCGACCTTCGGCATCGCCGCGTAGTTCTCGCCGCCCCAGTCCGGCGCGTCCTTGATGCCGAAGAAGTTGAGCTCGATGGTGATGCCGTTCGGATCCTTGATGAACAGCTGGAACAGCTCGGATTCCGGCAGGCTGCGCGGCCGGTAGCTCATGCCGAGTTTCTTGAAGCGGCCGACGAATTCCGCCGGTTCGCTGGCGAGAAAGGCGATGTGGTCCACCACGCCGGAGTACTCGGTGGCGGCGTTCTTCGGCGTGCCCAGGTAGTACAGTTCCTGGTTCGGGATGCCGGCCGGGCCCATGTGCACCTGGATCTTGCCGTTGACGCCCAGCCAGTAGCCGGGGAACGGGAAAGGCGGCCGCGGCATCACTTCGAAGCCGAGCACGTCGACATAGAAATCCCTGGTGCGCTCGAGGTCGTTCGCGCGCACGAAGTAGTGGTTCAGTTCGGTCAGCGGCATCGGGGTTTCCTCCGGGCCACATTATGCCCAACTGCCCGGCCTTGCGCCGGGAGGCCGCCTACAGCACGCGCCCGCTTTCGTCGTCGATGAGATGCATGTGCCGCAGGTCCGCGACCAGCTTGAGCGGCGCGCCGGGCTGCGGGCCGCAGCCGGGATCGACGCACGCGCTGACGTCCGTGCCGCGCACCGGAAAATAGACGAGCGTCTCGTGGCCCATCGGCTCCACGACTTCGGGCACCGCCTGGAACGGCACCTGGCCGGGCTCGAGGTGCGGCCGCTGCTCGAAGAGATGTTCGGGGCGCAGGCCGCAGAGGAGTTTCTCCCTGCCGAGGTGGGGGCGATACCTCGCTTCTTTTTCTTTCTGGATCGGGAAAGAAATCTTGTCGTCGAGGCGCAGGACCAGCCCGCCCGGGGCCTCGACCAGGTCGCAGGGGATCATGTTCATCGCCGGCGAGCCGATGAAGCCGGCGACGAACTTGGTCGCGGGGGAATGGTAGAGGTCGTTCGGCGCTCCCACCTGCTCGATGCGGCCCCCGTTCATCACCACGACGCGGTCGGCGAGCGTCATCGCCTCGACCTGGTCGTGCGTCACGTAGACGGTGGTGGTGCGCACCTGCTGGTGGATCTTCTTGATCTCGGTACGCATCTGCACGCGCAGCTTGGCGTCGAGATTGGAGAGCGGCTCGTCGAACAGGAACACCTTCGGGTCGCGCACGATGGCGCGCCCCATGGCGACGCGCTGGCGCTGGCCGCCGGAGAGCTGCTTGGGCTTGCGCTCGAGGAGATCGGCGAGGCCGAGGATGCGCGCCGCCTTGTCCACGCGCCGGCCGATCTCCTCCTTCGGCACCTTCTTCAGGCGCAGGCCGAAGGACATGTTCTCCTGCACGCTCATGTGCGGGTACAGCGCATAGTTCTGGAACACCATGGCGATATCGCGGTCCTTCGGCGGCACGTCGTTCACCACGTGGTCGCCGATCACGACGTCGCCGTCGGTGATGTCCTCCAGTCCCGCGATCATGCGCAGCGTGGTCGTCTTGCCGCAGCCCGAGGGGCCGACCAGCACGACGAACTCCTTGTCGGAGATCTCGAGGTCGATGCCGCGCACCGCGGGAGTCTCGTCGTAGTTCTTGACCAGCTTTCGGAGGTTGACTTGCGCCATTTCTAACCCTTGGTTGCGCCCGCGGTGAGGCCGGCGATGTAGTAGTCCATCAGGAACGCGTAGATGAGGAGCGGCGGCAGCGCGCCGAGCAGGCAGGCGGCCATGATCTGCCCCCAGGCGTAGACGTCGCCCTTGATGAGCGTGCTGTAGATCCCCGTGGGCAGCAGCATCTGGTCGGCCGAGGTGGTGAAGGCGAGCGGGTAGAGGAAGTCCGCCCAGGAGACGGTGAAGGCGAAGATCGTCGCCGCGATGATGCCGGGCAGCGCGACCGGGATGAAGATCTTGAAGAGCATCTGGAAGTAGCCCGCGCCGTCGATGAGCGCCGCCTCGTCGAGCTCTTTCGGGATGCTGGCGAAGTAGCCGATCATGATCCAGGTGCAGAAGGGCACCGTGAGCGTCGGGTAGATGATGGCGCAGACCCACCAGTGGTTGATGAGCTGGACGTCGAAGGTCTCGTTTACCCAGGCGAAGATCTTGAAGAGCGGGATGAACAGCAGCGTCTCCGGGATGAGGTAGGTGAGGAACACGCCCATGGCGAGCGTGGCGGAGCCCCAGAACTTCATGCGCGCCAGCGAGAAGGCCGCCGGCACGCTGACCAGCATGGTGACGATCACCACGATCACCGACACGATCGCCGAGTTGATGAAGAACGTCTGGTACTCCGGCGAGAAGATCAGCGCCTGGTAGTTCTCAACCGTCGGGTGGTACACCCACCACGGGTTCGTCACCGCGCCCACCTCCGCGCTGGATTTCAGCGAGGTGATGAACATGTAGATCGGCGGCGTGAGGAAGAAGATGACGAAAAGGGCGAGGAAGAAGTACGACCATGCCAGCGTCCTGCGCCGGTCTTTCTTCATGCTTCTGGGCGCTGCGGACTGGCCGACCACGTCCTTTTCCAGGACCGCGCTCACGCCTCGTTCCCCCGGTTGCTGATGTCCCGGAGGATGAAGTACGCCGCGACCGCGAGGATCGGGAACATGAAGAGCGAGACCGCCGCGCCGAGCGGGATGTCGCCGCCGTTGATGCCGAGCAGGAAGGCCCAGGTGGCGAAGACGTGCGTGCGGTCGATCGGCCCGCCGGAGGTGAGGATGCGCACGATGTCGAAGTTCGCGAACGTGACGATGAGCGAGAAGAGCACCGTGATGGAGATGATGTTGCGCATCATCGGCAGGGTGACGTACCAGATCTTCTGCCACCAGCTGGCGCCGTCGATGGCGGCCGCCTCGTAGAGCTGCTCGGGCACCGACTTCAGCGCCGCGAGGTACATGATGAGGAAGAAGGGCGCGCCGTACCAGACGTTCACCAGGATCACCGAGAAGCGCGCCCAGTTCGCGTCGCCCAGCCAGGAGACCGACGGGATGCCCAGGCGCACGAACAGCCAGTTGAACGCGCTGTAGGACGGGTCGAGCAGCCAGAACCAGCCGAGCGTGCTCATCGCCGGCGGGATCACCCAGGGGATGAGCAGCATGCCGCGCCACTTGCGCTGCCCCTTCGCCGGCACGTTGTGCACGAAGTGCGCGACGCAGAAGCCGATGAGCGCCTTGAAGATCACCGCGCTGACGGCGAAGATGCACGACTGCTTCACCACCATCCAGAAGGTTTCGCGGGTGAAGAGGAAGGCGAAGTTCGACAGGCCGACGAAATGCTCCAGGCTCTTGTTGAGCATGGCGAGGTAGACGGCGTAGAACGTCGGGTAGACGACGAGCGCCCCGATCAGGGTGATCAGCGGCAGCGCCATCAGGAACGCGATGGTCGAGCGCCGCCGGGCGAAACGGCGCAGCCCGCCGCCGCGCCGCGAGGGCGCGACGGCCGGGCCGGCCGGGATTACCGCTGCCACGTCAGACGCGCTTGTAGCCTTCGAGCTCGGAGGCCGCCCAGTCGATCGTCTTCGCGATCGAGTCGCCGCCCGTGGTGCAGCGGGCGATCATCTTGGTCATGATCGCCTGCGTGTACATCTGCTGCGCCATGCTGGCGGGCGCCGGGCCGCAGGCGACCCAGGTAGTCTGGTCCTTGCGCGGCGGGTAGTGGTAGACGACGCCCGCCGGCGGGTTCACTTCTTCCCAGATCTTGAAGTCGCGCATGCTCTCGAACGAGGGCACGTCGTAGCCGATGCTCGCGGTGACGAGCTTCTCGACGTTCTCGCGCTGCAGCAGGTGCGACAGCAGGCTCTTCGCCGCCGACTTGTTCTTCGAGAAGTTCCAGGTGCCCCACAGGTAGGGCAGGTAGCCCGCGAAGCGGCCCTTCGGGCCGGCCGGATAGGGAATCTCGTAGAGCTCCTTCGCCACGGTCGGGTTGTCGCGCTTCGCCACCGCGTAGGCCGAGGGCGGGTTCATGATCATCGAACCCTGGCCGGAGATGATGTACTTGTTGTTCGACGCGTCGTCCCAGGCGAAGACGTCCTGCGGCATCACCTTGACCAGGCGCTGCGAGTACTCCAGCACCTGCTTCACCGCGTCGTTGTTCTTGACGAGGATGTTGCCCTTCGCGTCGACGAGGTCGGCGCCGAAGGAATGGAACATCGCGCCCACCCAGTCGATCGAGTCGGTCGTCTGGCCGAGGCCGAGGCCGATCGGATGGCCCTCGGCTTTCAGCTTCTCGCCGGCCGAGAGCATGGTGTCCCAGTTCCACTTCGACGCAGCGGCGGTCTCGGGCTTGTTCACCGGGTACATCTCGAGGATGTCGATGCCGACCTTCTTGAAGAGGTCGAGCCTGAGCAGCGGCGGCTTCACCTGCGTGCCGGTGACCGCGGGCACGGCGATCCAGTGGCCCTTCGACTTGGCGAGGAACGCGGCCGCGTCGGCGACCTTGCCGTACTTCTTGATGAGCGGCTCCATCACGTCGTCGACCGGCTCGAGCTGCTTGGCGTAGGTCTGCGCGAACCACGCCGGGTGCTGCAGGATGTCGTGGCCGGAGCGCGCCTGCGCCTCGCCGACGATGGTGAGCTGGTCCTTGTTGCCCTGCGAGGTGATGTAGTCGATCTTGATGTCGACCTTTTCCTTCGCCGCCCAGTCCTTGCACAGCTTGGTCAGCGTGTCGTTCGCGCCGGGAACCCAGTGGTCCCAGAACGCGACGGCGAGCGAGCCGGCGGCGTAGGAAGTACGGATATAGGGTGCTGCGACGGCCGCCGCCGAGGCGGCGGCGGTGGTTTTCAGGAAGCGCCTGCGATTGAACGGAACACTAGCCATAGCGAATTCCCTCCTCAGGGTTTGTTTACCAAGCCGTTCGACAATGCCCGAACCGGAACAATTCCGCAATCAGGTTGGTCAATCAGGTTCTATTTCGAGCCGATTTCCGCGCCGCAGCATCCCGGCTAGGAGGCCGAACCCTCGGCGGCGGACGCCACCGCCGGCATCACCTCGCGCGCGAACAGCCCCATCGAGCGCTCGACCAGCTCCGGGGCCAGGGCGCCGAAATTATGCATGGTGGCGACGTGCCGGACGCCCATCTCGTGCAGCCGGCGCATTTTTCCCGCCACGGTCTCGACCGAGCCGAACAGGCAGATGCCGTTGGCGATGATGTCCTCGTAAACGTGCTTCTTCGCGTAGAGCCGCGTGTCCACGTAGAGATCGTAGGCGGCCTTGCACTGCGCCTTCGCTTCGGCGTCGCTCTTCGCCACGTAAGTATGCAGCGTGAACACATGGTCGTCGTCGTCCACCGGCAGTCCGGCCTCGGCGCGGCCCCTGCGGTACTCGGCGAGCATGGCGCCGATGTCGTCGAAATCCCTGCACGAGGCGTACGGCACGGTGAAGACGCGGTTGCCCTGCCGCCCGACGTGGAAGGCCGCCTCGCGCGCGAGCACCGCCACGTAAATCGGCGGCACGCGGCCGCCGTGCGGCAGCACGTTCAGCATCGCCTTTTCGCTTTTCGAAAACCGGCCCCGGTAGGACAGCGTCTCGCCCGCCATCAGGCGCCTCACCAGGTCGAGGTTCTCGTTGAAGCGGTCGCGCTTCTCCTTCGGATCGACGTCGTAGCCGGCGAACTCGTGCGCGAGGTATCCCGAACCGGCGCCGAATACCAGCCGGCCGCCGCTCATCATGTCGAGCATGGAATAGCTTTCGGCGATGCGCCGCGGGTCGTGGAACGTGAGGATCGAGATCGCGGTGCCCAGGCGCACGCGGCGCGTGCGCTGCGCCAGCGCCGACAGCATCACCGCCGGGTCCGGCACCACGCCGTATTCATGGAAATGGTGCTCGGCGCAGAAGAACGTGTCGTAGCCGAGCGTCTCGCTCAGCTCGCACTGCCGCATCACTTGCTCGTAGAGTTGCGGCACCGTCCGCGGCAACCGCGGGTGGTGGTCGTTTACGGAAAAAATCGAATACCGCATCAACGTGCGTAAGTAACACCGCCGTCAACAATCAAGGTCGATCCAACCACATAGTCGCCGGCACGCGAGGCGAGGTAGATCGCCGCGCCCGCCATGTCCTCGTCCGTGCCGATGCGTTTCGCCGGAATGCGCTGGGCGACTTCGTCCGCATGGTCGCGCGCCAGGGTATTCATGTCGGAACTGAATGCGCCGGGCGCGATCGCCGAGACGACGATGTGGTCCTCGATCAGGCGCAGCGCCATGCGGCGCGTCAGGTGGATCAGCCCCGCCTTGCTCGCGGCATACGAATAGGTCTCCTGCGGATTGACCGACACGCCGTCGATGGAGGCGATGTTGATCACCTTCGCCGGCCGCGCCTTGCCCGCCGCCGCGCGCAGCGCGCCGATGAGCGCCTGCGTGAGGAAGAAAGGCGCCTTGAGGTTGAGATCCAGCACCTTGTCCCAGCCCTTCTCCGGAAACGCGTCGAACTTCTCCAGCCAGGCCGCGCCCGCGTTGTTGACGAGAATGTCCAGCTTGGGCTCGCACGCCCCGAAAGCCACGGCGAGCTCCTTCGCGCCGGCGACGGTCGAGGTATCCACGGGAAGCGCGATGCAGACCTTGCCGCCTTGCGACAGCTCGGCCGCCGTCTTGCGGCAGGCGTCCGCCTTGCGCGAGGAGATGTAGACCCTGGCGCCCTGCGCGACGAAGCCCGCGGCGATCATCCTGCCGATGCCGCGCGAGCCGCCGGTGACGAGGGCCACGCGCCCCTGCAGAGAAAACAGGTCATTGGTCATTTATTTCCCCTTGAAATCCGGCAGCCGGCGTTCGGCCATCGCCTTCACGCCCTCTTTGAAATCGGCGGTGCGGCGCTGCCACTCCTGCTCCACCAGTTCGCGTTCGGTCGAAGCTTCGATCGCGTCGGCCAGGCCGCGCCGCAGCGTCTCGCGCGTCGACAGTACCGCGAGCGGCGCCGATTGCGCGATTTCCAGCGCCAGCGCCTGCGCGGCGGTCCGTACTTCGCCCTGCGCGACCAGCTGGTCCGCCAGGCCGATGCGCACCGCCTCGTCGCCCGCGATGCGGCGCCCGGTATAGAACAGCAGCGCCGCCTGCTGCACGCCGACCAGGCGCGGCAGCGTGGTGGTCAGGCCGAAGCCGGGATGGAAACCCAGCCGGTTGAAATTGGCGCTGAAGCGCGCCTCCGTGCAGGTGACGCGAAAATCCGCCACCAGCGCGAGCCCCAGGCCGCCGCCGACCGCGGCACCATGGATCGCGGCGACGACCGGCTTGCGGATGCGGAACAGGCGCGTCGCTTCCTTATATAGATGTCTGGTGGCGCCGCCCTCGCCCGCCGTCGCGACATCGGGACGGTTGGCGAAATCCGCGCCGGCGCAGAACGCCTTGCCTTGCGCGGCGAGCACGAGGGCGCGGCACTGCGGATCGCGGTCCATGGCCTCGAAGGCGGCGGCAATCTCGGCGATCAGCGCGTTGTCGAAGAAATTGTTCGGCGGCCGGCGGATCTCGACGGTGGCGACGTGGCCGGCGAGGGAAACGCCGATATCCCGGTAGTTTGCGTTGTTCATGTCTTCAGCTTGCTGCCGGGCAGGATCTCGGCGTTGTGCTGTCCGACGCGCGGCGCCTGCCGCCGGATCGCGGGGCGCTCGCCGTCGAAGGACAGCGGCATGCGGACGAATTCGCCCAAGCCGGGAAGGGCCTGCAGCATTTCCATCGCTGCCGTTTGCGGCTCCTTCGCCACGTCGACCACGGTGTTGATCGGCGCGCAGGGAATCCCGCCGGATTCCAGGCAATCGATCCATTCGGCGCTGCGGCGCGTTTTCATCAGGGTTTCGATTTGCGGCATCAACAGTTCCTCGTGATCTAGCCTCTGTGCGTTGGTCCTGAAGCGCGGGTCGGCGTTCCAGTCCGCGCGCCCGACTGCCGCGGCGAATTTGGCGAACAGGCGGTCGTTGGCCGCGGCGACGACGATTTCGCCGTCCGCGGTCTCGAAGGAGCGGAAAATGATGATGCGCGGCGATCCGCTGCGGTGGCGCGTCGGCAGCGTTCCGGTCGTCCTGTAGTTGCCCAGGCTCAAGCTGAGCCAGGACAGCGCAGTCTCGAACAGCGAGGAATCGACCACGCATCCCTTGCCGGTGACCTGGCGCCGGTACAGCGCCGCGATGCAGCCGATCGCCGTCCACAGGCCGGTTCCCATGTCGAGCACCTGCAGGCCGACCCGCGCCGGCGGCGATTGCGGCGCGCCGTTGACGCTGAAGATTCCCGAGAACGCCTGGACGATCGGTTCGTAGCCCGGCTGCATCTTCATCGGGCCCTTGTTGCCGTAGGCGCCCACCGAGCAATAGACCAGCCGGGGATTCATCGCCGTGAGCGCTGGCGCGTCCAGCCCCAGTTCCTCCATCACGCCCGGCCGCAGGTTCTGCACCAGCACGTCGCATTCCGCCGCGTAGCTCTTGAGCCAGGCGACGGCGCCGGGCTCCCGCAGATCCACGGACACGCCGCGCTTGTTGCAATTGAAGGTATGGAACAGGTGCGAGGCGTCCGGCGTCAGCTTCGCGCCCCAGGCGCGCGCGTCGTCGCCTTCCGGCCGCTCCACCTTCACCACGTCGGCGCCCAGGCTGGCGAGGATCTCCGCGGCGAACGGCCCGGAGATGTTCTGCGCGACCTCGACCACCTTGATTCCGTTCAGCGGCAGCATCGGCTTCAGCGCAGGCCGAGCACGCGGCGCGCGACCACCCAGCGGTGGACTTCCGAGGGACCCTCGTAGATGCGCATGGTGCGCACCTTGCCCGCCATCAGCTGCAGCGGCAGCTCCTTGGTCATGCCCATCGCACCGAACACCTGCATCGCATGGTCGATGATCTCCGCCGCCATTTCGGTGGCGTATACCTTGATCATCGACACCTCGGTGCGCACCTCGTGCTTCTTGTCCAGCTTGTCGGCGATGTCATACGCCATCAACCGGCAGGCGTGGATTTTCGTCGCCGCGTCGGCGACCCACCACTGCACCGTCTGCCGCTCCGCCAGCGGCGCGCCGAAGGTCACGCGCAAGCGCGCATGCTCGCACATCATGTCCAACGCGCGTTGCGCCGCGCCGATGCACCAGCAGGCCATCTGCAGCCGCCGCGTCGAGAGCCGCAGCTGCATCGGCGCGAAACCCTCGCCTTCGCGGCCCAGCAGCCGCGACTCCGGCACGCGGCAGTCTTCAAGCGCGATTTCGTAGGTGTACTGGCCGCCGATCATCGGGATGCGGCGCAGCACGTTGAAGCCTTTCGTCCCTTTGTCGATGAGGAACGCGGAAATGCCGCCGCGCGCGCGCTTGGCCTTGTCGGTGACCGCCATGAGGATGGTGAAATCGGCGTGCTCGGCACGGCTGATCCAGATCTTGCGGCCGTTGATCACCCAGTCGCCGCCGTCCCTGACCGCGCGCGTCGCCATGCCGGCCGGGTCGCCGCCGGCGCCGGGCTCGGAGATACCGATCGCCGACGTCGTTTCGCCGCGCGCATAGGGATCGAGGTAGCGGGCGCGCTGTTCCGGATTGGCCGTCGCCATCAGCATGCGCAGGTTGGGCGAATCCGGCGGCAGGATGTAGGGCGTGACGGTTTTGCCCAGCTCCTCGTTCACGCCGACCATCGCCTGCTCGGGCAGGTCGGCGCCGCCGAATTCCTCCGGCGCGTCCAGCCCCCACAGTCCGAGCGCGCGGGATTTCTTGTCGACCGCCTCCCGCTCGCTTTCAGTCAGCCCGCTGCCCTGGCCCTGCGCATCGCGCTCCAGCACCGCGCGCTCGAGCGGGACCAGCTCCTCGCGCACGAAGCGCGCGGCGAGGTCCTTGAGCATCTTGTGCTCGTCGCTAAGTTCGAAATCCATGCCCCGCCCACCTTTCCGTCAGAGCGGCAAGCTTAGCAGTTAGCCCCTAATCGCCCACCAACCCGCCGATCGGCGCCATGAACTTGCCGTTGAACGTGACGGGCTGAACGACCTTGAACATGTTGTAGCTGGTCGGACTTGTATTGACGGTCACCCCGTGCATCAGCATGGCCGCCTTTACGCCTTTCAGGTTCGACGCCTGTTTCATGACGTTCTCGCGGGTGAGCGTGTTCCCGCAACGGCGAAGAACCTCCACGACAAGCTGTCCTTCGACGAACGCCGCCACGTTTAGGCCGTCGAACTTGTCGCCTTCCGGATAGTACTTGTCCATGAACGCCGCATAGGCGCGGTAATCCGGATCGTCCCGCCTGGCCGGATCCGAAGGATCGACGAACACCGAAGAAGCGATGATCCCCTTGGAGGCCTCGATGCCGGCCGGGATAAATGTCCGGCCGATGGATACAGCAGGAAATGCGATCAGCGTCAGCGGGCGCCAGCCCATGTCGTAGGCCTGCCGCAGCGCCTGAGCCGTTTGCTTCTGGGTGGCCGCGATCAGAAACACGTTCGCGCCCGATGCCTGCAGGCTGATCACCTGGGAAGTGACGGTCGGATCGGTCAGCTCGAAGCTGGCGACGCCGACGACCGTTTTTTCCGCGGCCGCTCCCAGATTTTCCTTGAGCCCCTTGAGGTATTCCTTACCGAAATCGTCGTTCTGATAGAGGATGGCGACCCGGGCGTCGGGCTTGTTGGCGAGGATGTACTTCGTGAAAGCCTTCACCTCCGTGCCGTAGTTGGGCAGTCCCGACATGGAATAGGGAAAATTCACCGGGTCGTTCCAATGCGGAATGCCGCTCTGCAGGAAGAGCTGCGGAACCTTCTTCGCGTTCAGGTATTTCTGGACCGCCAGATTGGTCGCCGTCCCGACCGGGGCGAACATGAAGAAGACCTCATCCCGCTCGATCAGCTTGCGGGTCTGCTCGACAGTCTTCGGCGGGCTGAAGCCATCGTCAACCGTAAGCAGGGTGAGTTTCCGGCCATTGACGCCACCCTCGGCATTGATCTTGTTGAAGTAGGCAACGCCGGCCCGGCCGAACGTGCCGTAGGCTGAGAGCGGGCCGCTGTAGGGCGTGGTCTGTCCGAGCCTGATCTCCGTGTCGCTGACGCCGGGATCGTAATTTTTCTGGGAGTGTGCGAGCGGTGCTGCAAGCACGATGGAGACTGCGACAATGCTGCGGATGTTGCGAAGGCGTTTCAACATGGCGTCTCCCGATTATCCGCCCACGATGCGCTGGCAAGCCTCCAGCCGGACGTAGGCGGAAGCCTGGTCGAAGTGCACGCCGATGGGATCCTCGCCCTTGGCGATCGCGTCCAGCTGGCTCGCCAGCTGGCGGCGCAGCAGCACGATGCCCCGGTCGCTCAAGCGCAGGTTTTCCTCGGAGTGGCAGGTGATCGATCCCTGGCCCGTCTGCGCCTCCCAATCATTCGGCGCCGCTCGCCGCTCTGCGGACGTCATGTCCCGCCAGTGCTTACGCTTGGCCGCGTCCGGCGCGCGCGGCAGCAGGACGCCTTTTTCGCGCACCCGGCCGGCGGTATAGATCCGGTAGTGCGTGTCGTCGATCGGGATCGTCCAGCCGATGCTTTCCACTTTTCCGTAGTTGCCGACGTAGGGATTCGGGACCACCCGCAAGGTCGGCAACACGACTTCGGTCACGCGGTGCATGACTTTGCCGCCCTCGAGCTTGCGCGTGCTGGAGGACTTGACGCCCCGCGGGGTGAGCTCGAATTCGACTTCGGGCATGCGGTTCATCGCCGGCACGAACTGCGTGCCGCTGAAAGTTCCGTGCAGGATGGGCACGTGGAACGGATCCATGACGTTCTCGAAGTGCTGCAGCCAGTTGCAGGGCGCGATGGCGTCGCCGCCCGACCCGATGCTGGTGTCGTCGACGTCGATGAATTCGCCCGGCTCGAGTTCTTCCAGCGCATCGAAACGCGGCAGCAGCGGCTTTTTCTCCGGCGGGCCCATGTAGGCGAATACCAGGCCATAGCGCTCCTCCACCGGATACCAGGGCTGCCGCACGCGGTCGCGGGTTTTCGCGCCGCCCTCCGGCTCGCAGGGCTGGTCCAGGCAGCGCCCCTCTACGTCGTACAGCCAGCCGTGGTAGCAGCAGCGGATGCCGCGCTCCTCCACCTTGCCGTAGTAGAGCGTCGTGCCCCGGTGCGCGCAGCGCGCCCAGACCAGGCCCGCGCGGCCGGCGCCGTCGCGGAACAGGACCAGGTCTTCGCCGAGCATGCGCACCTCGCGCGGCGTGCCGGTGGCGTGGCTGCTTAATCCCACCGGATGCCAGTAGCGCCGCAGCAGCTCGCCCATCGGCGTGCCGCGCCCGACCTCGGTGAGCTCGGCTTTGTGCTCCGAAGGCTTGCGGTGGTACGCCGTGCCCTCGTCGAAAGCCCGGTCGAGCGTCTTGGAATCCATGTCCGCCTCCTGCGGTCGGCTCCGCGATATAGTTCACTTTGTAAACTTAAGGCGATTGGGTGTCAATCCTAATGGACGCGACCACTAACAAGCTGCTTTCCGGAAAGCTGGTGCAGCTCGGCAATCTGCTGCTGCGCTCGGCCTCCAGCCACTACCGCGGCCGGTTCGGCCTGCGCAACGAGGAGTGGCGCATCCTCGCCCTGCTTGGATCGGATGAGGGCCTGCCGCTGACCGAGCTTGCGCGCCGCGCGGGCTTGCGCAAGAGCCAACTCAGCCGCGGGGCGGCGAATCTGCTGAAAAAGAAACTGCTGCAGCGCGTCGTGAGCAGCGAGGACGCCCGCGAGGCCCGCCTGCACCTGACCCGCCGCGGACAGAGGATCCACCAAGCGATCCTCGCCACCGCCGCCCAGAGGAGCGCCTATCTCGCGAAGGGCATCGGCAAGCCCGAACTCGCGCGCCTGCTGAAAACGCTCGACATCCTCATCCAGCGGGCGGCGGAACTCGACGCGCCCCCTGATCTGACGATGACGCGCTAGAGCCCCTTCGCGGCCTCGGCCACCCACTTCGGGAAGCCTTCGCAGAACGACCGCCTGCGCTCGAGCGGACTGCCGTCGAACGCGACGGCGAAATCCATCAGGCGCTGGCGCGCGACCGCCACCACGTTGGAGGGTTCCGGCGCCGGCTTCGCGGATTCCCGCTCCAGGCCGGCGGCGGCGAACGGCGAAGCTGCGAACACGCGATCGTTGGCTTCCTTGTAGGCGGGAAAACGCTCTTCGCACACCGCTCGATAGTCCCTCATGCGCTGGGCCCACATCTCCAGCGCATCGACCGCCCTCGCCCCGTCCACCAGCGCGAGGACCGGGCCGATATCTCCCAGGTTGTTGGCGGTCACCTCGAAGCTGACCACGGCGACGCCCTTGTATGCGTAACCGAGAGTCAGGTAGCGGAAGTGTTCCCCGCGCCGGGGATCCTCGACGGTGAGGTAGACGACCCCGGCGCTTGCGCCGTAGGTCTGAATGTTCGAGATCTGCTTGCCCGCCTTCGGCAGCCGCAGGCGCATCGCCTGCCGGAGGTCGCCCCGGCGATCTTCGTCGGATAGCGAAATGTCCCGCGTATTGGCCTGCACTTCGCAGCGCAAGCCCTTGCCGTTGCACTCCACGCGCGCGCCGGCCGACCACTGCGGCACGGCGAAATCGGCCGCCAGCCCCTCTGGGAAAGTCCAGGCGATCCGGCCGATGCCGTAGGAATAGCTGCGGGTTTCCTGCCTGCCTGCCGGGTTCTGGCCGAGCGCAGGCGCGGCGCAAACGCCGGCGGCAGCAATCAGCACGATGCTCGATAGCTTCATGTCGGGATCCGGCCGTCATTGTAGGCGCGCTTGCGCCTCCCGCGCCGCCGCCGTCTGGAAAAAGCGGGGGGCCGCCCTCATAATCAACGGGCGCATGAAATACAAAGACTATTACGGCACCTTGGGCGTCGCCAAACGCGCGAGCGACGAGGACATCAAGAAGGCCTACCGCAAACTCGCGCGCAAATACCACCCGGACGTATCGAAGGAGCCGAACGCGAAGGAGCGCTTCCAGGAAGTCGCGGAAGCCTACGAGACGCTGAAGGACAAGGAAAAGCGCGCCGCCTACGACGGCCTCGGCAATATCGACCCGGGGCAGGAATTCCGGCCGCCGCCCGACTGGCAGGAGCGCTACAGCGGCGCCGGCGGCGCGGAGGACCTCGGCGGCATCGACCTGTCGGACTTGTTCGCCTCCTTCGGCCGGCGCGGCGGCCCGGGCTCGCGTGGCGGCGACATGCCGTTCCCCGGCGAAGACTATGAAGTCGCGGTGCAGCTCGGCCTCGACGAGGCGATGCGCGGCACCGAGGTCGCGCTCGATCTCACGGTGCGCAACATCGGCAAGGACGGCCGTATCGAACGCTCGCCGATCAACATCAAGGCGCGCATCCCGCCCGGCGTCACCGACGGCCAGAAGCTCAGGCTGCGCGGCAAGGGCGGCGCGGGGATCAACGGCGGGCGCGCGGGCGACCTCTATCTCAACATCGCGTTTCGGCCGCACCCGCTGTTCCGCGTCAGCGGGCGCGACTTCTACCTGGACGTGCCGGTTGCGCCCTGGGAAGCCGCGTTGGGCGCGGAAATCGAAATCCCCACCCTTGGCGGCCGCGTGGCGCTGAAAATCCCAGCCGGTTCGAAGGGCGGCCAGCGGCTGCGGCTCACCGGCAAGGGCATGCCCAATCCGCAGGGCACGGCGGGCGATTTGTACGCGGTGCTCGGCGTCGCCATGCCAACGAGCCTTTCGGAGCAGGAACGCAAACTGTTCGAGGACCTGCGCACGGCGTCCAGCTTCAACCCGCGCAGCCACTTCCCCAACTGAGGCCATCGTGGACTACGAACTGATCGTCTTCGCCGAATTCGAATCCGCCTCGGGCCTGACGCGCGCCGAGATCGTCGAACTGGTGGAGCACGGCGTGTTCGCTCCCGCGGGCCGGGCCGTCGAAGAGTGGACGTTCCCGGAGAGCGCCCTTGCCGTGGCGCGCGTCGCCGCGCGGCTGCGGACTGATTTCGAATTGCCGCCCGCCAGCCTCGCGCTGCTGCTCGCCTACCGCGAGCGCATGCTGGAACTCGAGCAGCGCCTGCGCGAGCTCGAGTGCCGGCTGCCGCGGTAGGCGGCTTCTGATGCCTGCCCTGCGCACACCCGATTTGCAGGCTGCTGTAGATGCCATCCTCTCCCGCGCCGGCGAGTGGATCGTCTGCGGCACGCCGCTCGGCCTGGGCAAGCCGGTGCCGCTGCTCAACGCCTTATATGCACGGGTCAAGGCGCAATCCCGCCTGCAACTGTCGATCATCACAGCGCTGTCGCTGGAAGTACCGCATGCCGCGAGCGACCTGGAGCGCCGCTTTCTCGAACCTTACGCGCGCCGCGCCTTCGCCGGCGTGCCCGCGCTCGACTACCTGCGCGACCTGCGCTCAGGCGGCCTGCCGCCGAACATCGAGCTGTGCGAGTTCTACTTCCGCCCGGGCGCGATGCTGGGCGTGCCGGCCGCGCAGCAGAGCTACATCAGCAGTAACTACACGCACGTCGCGCGCGACATGCGCTCGCGCGGCGTCAACGCGGTGCTGGTCATGGTCGCCGAGCGCGGCGGACGCTACAGCCTCAGCTGCAATCCGGACCTGACGCTGGACGTGGTGCGCGCCATGAGGGAAGACAGCAGGATAGGCGGCAAGCCCTGCGTGGTCGCCGGCCTCGTCAACCGCAGCCTTCCCTTCATGGTGAACGACGCCGAGGTCGGCGAGGATTACTTCGACGTACTGGTGGACGCGCCGCAGTGGGAGCATCCGCTGTTCTGCGTGCCGAACCCGGCGGTGGAATCCGCCGACCACGCCATCGGCATCCACGCCGCCGCGCTGGTGAAGGACGGGGGCACGCTGCAGTTGGGCATCGGCTCCCTCGGCGACGCGGTGGCCTATTGGATCGGGCGGCGCCATGCCGACCCCGGATCCTTCGCTGCGGCGCTGGAACGGCTGGACCTCGGCCGCGAAGCGGCACTCGTCGACCGTGAGGGCGGCCGCGGCGAGTTTCGTGAAGGATTGTTCGCCTCCAGCGAAATGTTCAGCTGGGGCCTGATGACGCTCTACCAGGCCGGCGTGATCCGGCGGCGGGCCAACGGCAGCGATGGCCCGGTGCTGGAGGGCGGCTTCTTCCTCGGGCCCGGCGAGTTCTACCGCGCGCTGCGCGATCTCCCCGAAGACGAGCGCCGCCTGTTCGACATGACCTCGGTGGCGCGCATCAACCAGCTGTTCGGCGAGGAGGCGCTCGTCCGCCGGCAGCGGCGCGACGCTCGCTTCATCAACATCTGCATGAAGATGGGCCTGTTCGGCGCCGCGGTGTCGGATGGCCTCGAGGACGGCCGCGTGGTGAGCGGCGTCGGTGGCCAGTACAACTTCGTCGCCATGGCGCACGAGCTTGAGGGCGCGCGCTCGATCCTGCTGCTGCGCGCGGCGCGCGAGTCGGGCGGCCGCCTGGAATCGAACATCGTCTTCAATTACGGCCACGAAACCGTCCCGCGCCACCTGCGCGACATCGTCGTTACGCAGTACGGCATCGCCGACCTGCGCGGCCGCACCGACGCCGAAGTGGCCGCGGCACTGATCGGCATCGCCGAACAGCGCTTCCAGGAGCCGCTCGCCGAGCGCGCCAAGGCTGCCGGCAAGCTACCGCGCAACTGGCGGGTGCCGGATCAGGCGCATGGCAACACCCAGGAGCAGCTCGCCGCACGCCTCGCGCCGCTGGGCGCGCGCGGCCTGCTGCCGCTGTTCCCGCTCGGCACCGATTTCGATGTGGAAGAGCAGCGGCTTGTATCCGCCCTGCTCTGGCTGGAGAAGCACGCGTCGGACTGGCGCGGACGATTCGCGCTCGCCGGTGCCCTTCTCGGCACGACGCCGTTGCCCGAACATGCGCCGGCGCTCGCACGCATGGGACTCGACAAGCCGCAGGGTGTGCGCGAACGGCTGCTGCGGCGCGCGGTGGCGCTCGGCCTGCGTCGCTGCTAGCGACAGCAGTCGGATTTCTGCCGGGCTGCTTTAACTACGCCACCATGCCCGAACTGTTTCCGGATGCAACGAGCACCAATTTCCCATCGATATCGCCTTTTTCCAGCCGTTCATTTGCCTTGCGCGCATCGAGGAGCGGGAACGTCCGGGCAATACGCGGCGCGATCTTCCCTAGCGCGAGCAGGTCAAACAGCTTCGGCAGGTCCTCGAGAAAGGGTCGGGGTGTTTCCCGGTAGAGCTTGGTGATCCCGTAGAAGGCCCCCTTGCGGCCAAGCAACGGAGCCCCCACGAACAACGACATGGCCGAGTGCATCATTGCCGGAAATCCCTTCACGCCCACGAATCCGTACCAGACGGTGATACCGCCGCGACTCGTCGAAGACACGCACCGGCCCGTCTGGGCCCCGCCAACGCCGTCGAATGCCGCATCGACGCCCTTCGGCCGGACCGCGTGCACAGCGAGATCCAGCGGCGCAGATCGCCCTTCGATGGGGGTCGCGCCGTACGAAACGACGATGTCATGCCGCGTCCTGGCCGCCGCGCCTATAGCCGAGACACCATGTGCGCGCAATAGGTCGAGCAGCGCCTGCCCGACTCCGCCGTTTGCAGCATTTACCAACGCCGATTGCCCGGGCTGGAGCCGGGCCACGCGATGGATCATCTGATATGCCGTGACGTAGTTAAGGACGAGCGAGACGGCCCTCACGTCGTCAAGGCCGTCGGGCACCTTGACCCAATGCTCCGCACCGCGGACCACGTGCGTTGCGTAACCGCCGTACACCAGCAGCGCGCAGACCCGGTCCCCCTCTTTCAGAGTGGTGACGTCCGCGCCCACGGCGTCGACGATGCCGATCGACTCGTAGCCGGGCACGAAGGGAATCGGCGGAGCGTACGCGGAGGAGCCGCGGCGCATCGCAATATCGGTCGCCCCCACTCCCGTGGCACAAATCTTCACACGAACCGCACCGGGACCGGGTTCGGGCAGCGGCATCTCCACCGCCTCCAGCACTTCAGGCCCGCCCTTTTTCGTCAGCATCACCGCCTGCATCGATGCCACGCCCCGTCTCCTTTCATGAAACCAAGTCGACGCGTGATCGCTATCAGCCCGACGCCGCCCAGGCTCAACAAAGCGAGTAACGAGAGGACGAATTTACTTAACGTAACAATACCGGAGAGCGTTCCCAGCGCCATTGCGGGTTCCGGGTAGAAACCGAGCATTCCAAGAATGCAAAAATTTTCGACATTGTCGAGAGTGCCGATGCCCAAGGGGAGCAGGTTCAGCCATAGCCAGGAATTTCCGTACGCACATACGGCTCGAACCGCCCGCGTAGTCAGGAACGCGAAGCCAAAAGTGTAGACAGGAATAAAGACAAAATCCGCAGCGAGGAACTTCAGGTACAACTCGCGGCCGGCCGCCCCGTATTTGCCAAGAATCGAAAATGCTTCCCGCGCCGTGTAGTACGGCATGAGATCCAATAGTCCTTCACCGCCGCTCAGCCTTACCAGTTCCGGATTGGAAAGCGGCAATGCGGAGAAATTAAACAGCCAGAAAAATCCAGCGGCAACCAGCATCAGGACCAACATCAGGGGCGTCGAATAGTGGTGTTCGATCCGAGCGGCCGCACGCGCGAATGAGTTGTCTCTCATTGCAGGCTTCTA
>DATBQR010000019.1:0-26228 GCA_036560705.1 Burkholderiales bacterium
TTTCAGGAACGCGCCGCGCCGCGTGGGCACCCACAGGCCTTTCAGCAGCAGGTGATTCAGGCAGAAGGCGAGGTCGAAGGCCGGGTCGCCGTACCAGGCGCACTCGGCGTCGAGGAACACCGGACCCTGCGGCCCGACGAGGATGTTCTTCGGGCTGACGTCGCCATGGACCAGCGCGAGCCTGGTGTTCGCCGTCCTTTCGACGAGCGCGTTCAAGGCAGCTTCATGCGTGGGGTGCACCTTCGCAGCCGCGAGCAGATAGGGCTCGAGGCGAATGGCGTGAAAGTTCTTGTCGGTGTCGAATTGCGCCGCACATTTCTTGTCGCCGGCTGTCGCCGCATGGATGCGCGCGAGGCTGCCGCCGACTTTCGCCGCGAAAGCCCGGTCGGCGCGGCCTTCGGCGAGCTCCGCCTTCCACAGCGGCTGGTTCTCGATGAGCTCCATGGCGAAGCAGCCGGAGTCGTCCGCCGCCAGCACCCGCGCCGCCGCGCCCGGGATGATGGCGTTCGCCGTTTCCATCCACATGCGTTCGAAGCGGTTGCGCTCGACCGGCACTTCCCAGAGCTGCTCCACGCGCAGCCGCGGCAGTGCGCGCTTGACGCAGATGGCGCCCGATCGCAGGTCGACGCGCCAGATGTCGGAAGACACGCCGCCGGCGAGCGCCGTGGCATGGGGAAGCTCGCCGTCGACCGCCAGGCGATGCTTTCTCAGGAACGCGAGGACTTCTTCAGGGAGCAGCGAGGAGCTCAATCGTCGGCGGGATTCTAGCACCGGCAATTTCCGGCGCCGCTGCATGCGCAATTGATATACTTTTCGTATATCAGAAATCCGGGGAGGAACAGCGTGGCCGAGCCCGTAAAAGCGACACCGGCGCCCGAGACGAAGGAGCGCAAGAAGCGCACCATCCAGGAAATCCGCGAGTCCAAGCAATCCGGCGAGAAGATGGTCTACATGTCGGTGCCGGACTACACCGCCGCCAAGTGGGCCGAGACCGCCGGCGTCGACGTGGCGGTGGTCGGCGACAGCCTGGCGATGATCGCGCACGGGCATCCCAACACCATCCCGGCGACCATGGACATGATGGCGATGCATGCCGCCTCCATCCGCCGCGGCGCGCCCAATACCTTCGTGCTGGGCTGCATGCCTTACCAGAGCTACAACACGGTCGAGCGCGCGCTCACCAATGCCGCCCGCTTCATGCAGGAGGCCGGCTCCGACGCGGTCAAGCCGCAGGGCGGCAAGTCGCAGGCGCACATCCTGAAAGCGCTGGTGGACGCCGGCATCCCCACCGCTTCGCACATCGGCCTGACGCCGCATACCATCGCCATGTTCGGCGGCTTCCGGATCCAGGGGCGCACCGCCGAGGCCGCGATGAAGATCCTCGAGGACGCGCTGGCGATCCAGGACGCCGGCTGCTTCATGCTGGAATTCGAGGCGGTACCAGCGAAAATCGCCGCGGTCATCTCCAGCCAGCTCGAGATTCCCACCATCGGCATCGGCGCCGGCGCCGGCACCGACGGCCAGATCCTGCTCTGCCACGACCTGCTCGGCGTGTTCACCGACTTCAAGCCGAAGTTCACCAAGCGCTACGCCAATCTCACCGAGGTGGCGGTGGCCGGCATCAAGGCCTACATCGCCGACGTGAAGGGCGGTACCTTTCCCGACGACGACCACAGCTACAAGGTCGACGAGAAGGAGTACGAGAAATTCGTCGGCCTGGTCGAAAAGCGCAAGCACTGCTGATGGCGAAAAAAGCCGCGGCAAAAGCGCCGGCCGGCAGCCGGGCCGAGGCGACTCTTTCGAACCGCGCCTACAGCGACCTGGAGGCGCTGATCGTCACTCTCCAACTGGCGCCCGGCAGCGCGGTGTCCGAGGCCGCGCTCTCGGAGCGGCTCGGCATCGGCCGCACGCCGATCCGCGAAGCGCTGCAGCGCCTCGCGCGCGAGCGCCTGATCACCATCCTGCCGCGGCGCGGCATCATCGTCTCGGAAATCAACATCAAGAGCCAGCTGCGGCTGCTCGAAGTGCGGCGCGAAGTCGAGCGCCTGGTGGCGAAGAGCGCCGCGCGCCGCGCCACGCCGGAAGAGCGGGCGCGCTTCCTCGCGATGGCGCGCAGTTTCGAGAAGAGCGCGCGCGGCAACGACGAGGTGACGTTCATGCGCGTGGACCGCGAGTACAACGAGCTCACCGTGGTCGCCGCGCGCAACGAATTCGCCGCCGGCGCGATGACCCTGATGCATTCGCTGTCGCGGCGCTTCTGGTACATCCACTACAAGCGGGCCGCCGACATGCCGCGCGCGGCCAAGCTGCACGCGGACGTGGCGCGCGCCATCGCCGGGCAGGACGAAAAGGCGGCGGCCGCCGCCTCCGACCGGCTGCTCGACTACATCGACCAGTTTACGCGCGCCACAGTGAGCGCGGATGCTTGAAAAACCCCTTGCAGCCGCGTAGCATGTCTCAATATATTCCTGATATATCAGGAGGCCAGCCATGACCGCAGCCGCGATGTCCGAACGCCAGGCGAAGTTCCGCGAGCAATACCAGGCGGAGATCCATCCGCTCTACAGCGGATTCGTGCACGTGGGCGTGATGTACGCGGTCGGGCTCGCGGTGATCGCCGCCTGCGTGTCGCGCCTGCAGGGCGCGACCTGGGAATGGCTGCTGGTGCTGCCGGTGTTCTTCGTCTCCAACCTGTTCGAGTGGTGGATCCACAAGTACGTCATGCACCGGCTGGTCGACGTCTGGGCGCTGCGCGCCATCTACGACCGGCACACGCGCCAGCATCACCAGTATTTCACCGACGGCGTGATGACGGTGGATTCGACGCGGGAGTTCCGCATCATCTTCTTCCCGTGGCGCGCGCTGTTCACCTTCATCGCCATGGGCACGCCGGCGGCGCTGCTGCTCGGCTGGCTGCTCAACCCAAACGCGGGCTACATCCTGCTGGTCACCATGGTGGGGCAGTACCTGATTTACGAGACCTTCCATTTCTGCTGCCACGTGCATGAGAACTGGTTCGTGCGCAACGTGCCCTTCGTCAACACCATCCGCCGGCACCACACGGCGCACCACAACCAGGGAATCATGATGGACATCAACATGAACCTGACCTTCCCGATCGCCGACTGGGTGATGGGCACCAGCGACCTGAAGCGCGGCCTGCTCGGGCACATTTTCAACGGCTACAGCGAAGCGCACGTCAAGCCGGAACTGAGGCAGGCGATCCAAAAGCACACGCAGAAGCCGCCGCCGGCCGGGCAGCCGGCGTAGAAGAACAACCCTGGGGGGAGGGAAGCATGAACGACAAGGCCAGCGCCGGGCTGCAGCACCAGCCGCCGCACGTTACGCACGTCGACCAGCACCAGTGGGAAACCATCCGCTGGCCCGGCCAGACCGGCAAGATGATGTTCCATCCGCGCCCGGAGGATCCGAACGAGCCCAACGCCGGCATCGTGCGCTACGAACCGGGTTCCAGCCATCCGTTCCACAAGCATGATTTCGCCCAGGTCTGGTACATCATCGAGGGCGAATTCACCATCGGCGGCAAGCTGCACGGGCCGGGCACGATGTTCTTCTATTCCGACCCACACTACGAAGAGGAACTGTCCACCAGGACCGGCGGGCAGATGGTGTTCGTGCAGTATTCCGGCCCGACGACCGGCGGCAAGCCGATCTACGACGGACGTTTCAACATGCAGCAGCGCAAATCGGTGGCGGACGAACGCATCGATCGATAACGCGGGACGCATTGCGTACCTACGCAACGCGCACCCGGCGCAATCCCATCCAACTGGAGGAGAGAAAAATGTACAAACGCAAATTCCTGTTCGCCGGCGCGGCCGCAGCCCTGCTCGCCGCCGCCCCTGCCTTCGCGCAGGATGTGGTCAAGATCGGCCAGATCGAGGCCCTGACCGGGCCGCTCGCCACCTATGGCTGGATGGGCAACCAGGGCGCGAAAATGGCCGTGGACGAGATCAACAAGGCCGGCGGTTTCAAGGTCGGCGCCAAGACCTACAAGCTCGAGCTGATCGCCTCCGATACGCGCGCCAATCCCCAGGAAGCGCTGATCCAGGTGAAGCAGCTGCTGGAGCAGGACAAGGTCAAGTACGTGTTCGGGCCTTTCCTCACCAACGTGTTCAACGGCATCGAACCCTACGCGACCCAGAACAACGGCAAGTTCCTGCTGATGGGCGGCGCCACGGCCATCCACGCGATGCTCGGCACCCCCAACCACGAGTACCTGGTGCGCACCTGGAACTGGGACGCGGGCGAGGCGGGCTTCGGCCAGCTGCTGGTGGACTACCTGCAGAAGCAGGGCGCGAAGAAGGTCGCCATGCTGTTCCAGAACGACGCCTTCGGCAAGGTCGCGGTGGACATCTACTCGCCGATCTTCAAGAAAGCGGGCATGGACCTGCAGGTCGAGCTGTTCGAGCCGGGCACCAAGGATTTCTCGGCGCCGCTCGCCAAGCTCGCCGCCGGCAAGCCCGATTACCTGTTCCCGGGCTACGTCGACGCCGTGCTCTACGACATCGTGCGCCAGGCGACGGAGACCGGGCTGTTCAAGAAATTCTTCACCGTGCGCGGCTCGATGGGCCCGGCGCTGAAGAACAAGGACCTGATCGACGACTACATCGCCTACCTGCCGAAGTATTTCGAGAACGCGGAGAAGACCGAACCCAAGACGAAAGCGTTCGTCGCGGACTACAAGGCTTTCTACAAGCGCGATTTCCCCTACGACCAGGCGCCGCTCTGTTCCTCGTCCTGCTACGACCACGTCTACATGCTGGTCGAGGCGATGAAGAAGGCCGGCACGGTCGATGACGTGGCCAAGGTCAAGGCGGCGCTGCTGTCCATCCGCTACAGCGGCCTGTGGAACATCCGCTATGACAAGACCGGCGAAGCGGTGTTCGGCTTCGACGTGCTGCACATGAAAAAGGGCGGCGCGATCAGCGCGACCCACGTCGAACCGAAGTAACCGTGGGGCAGTTGATCGTCGGACAACTGCTCAACGGCGCCATCGTAGGGACGCTCTACGGCATCATCGCCCTGGGCGTCACCCTGACGTTCGGCATCACCGGCATCGTCAATTTCGCGCTGGGCGCGTTCATGATGCTGGGCTGCTACATGGCCTGGTACTTCACCGACGGAGTAGGCATGCCCTATCCGGTCGCGGTGGTCGGCGCCGTCGCCGTCACCGCGCTGGCCGGGCTGGTCGCCGACCAGGCGCTGTTCCGCTTCACCCGCAACAACCTCGTCAACGGCCTGCTGGTGTCCATCGGGCTGATCGCGGTGATGGAAGGCGCGGCGCTGCTGATCTGGACCTCGACGCCGAAAAACATGGAGTACGTCTGGCCCGGCGTGTTCATGGTCGCCGGACTGGTGGTGCCGAAGATGAAGCTGCTGGTGGTGCTGGTGCTGCTGGCGGTGATCCTCGCCACCTACGCGGCGCTGACGCGCACCTGGATCGGCCGCGCCGCCTACGCTTACGCGCAGAACCCGGAAGCGGCCGCGTTGATGGGCGTGCGTACCGGGCTGCTGCAATCCGGCGTGGTGGTGTATTCCACTGGACTGGCGGGCCTCGGCGGCGCCCTGTACGCGAGCCTGTATTCGATCGACCCGAACCTGGGCGCGGTCTACATCCTCAAGGCGGTGGAGGCGGCGATCCTCGCCGGCATCGGCAGCGTGATGGGATCGCTGTTCGGCGGCGTGCTGCTCGGCGTCACCGAGGGCGTCGGCTCGATCTACCTGCCGATCGCGTTTCGCGACGCCTACGGGCTGGTGTTCCTCGTCGCCATCCTGCTGTTCAAGCCGGCGGGCCTGTTCGCCGGGCGCAAATGAGCGGCGCCATGCGTCTCGTGCTGGCGGCGGCTGCGCTCGCGCTGCTGCCGCTGGTCGTCAAAAGCGATTTCGTCCTGACCATCCTGGTGTTCTCGTTCCTGCTCGGCATGCTCGCAGTGAGCTTCAACCTGATCTTCGGCTATACCGGGCAGCTTTCCATGTTCCATGCGGCGGCCTTCGGCATTTCGGCCTACGCCACCTACCTGTCGATGACGCGCTGGGGCGCGTCCTTCTGGACCGGCATGCTGCTCGCCGCGGCGCTGGTGCTGGTTCTGTCGGTGATCGTCGGCACCATCTGCTTCCGCTTCCGCCTGAAGGAATTCTATTTCGCGGTGGTGACACTGGCGTTTTCCGAAATGGCGCGGCTGGTGGTGCTCAACTGGAACAGCGTCACCAACGGTTCCCTCGGCGTCATCCTGCAGGAGAAGCCGAGCCTCTGGCTGCCGGGGCAGGGCGTGGTCAAGCTGGAAGGCACGCTGATGTGGTACTACGTCAGCCTCGTCGCGCTGGCGCTCACCGTGATCGTCTGCCTGCGGCTGGTGAACTCCTGGATGGGACGTTCCTTCGCGGCGATCCGCCTGAACGACGAACTCGGCGACACGCTGGGCATCAACGTGTTCCGTTATAAGCTCGCCGCGTTCGCGGTGGGCAACATCATCGCGGCGATCACCGGCGGACTCTACGCGTTCTACCTGGGTTCGATCGAACCCGGCTTCCTGTCGATCGACCAGTCGCTCGCTATCGTGACCATGGTGCTGCTGGGCGGGCGCGGCGCGGTGGCGGCGCCGGTGCTCGGCGCCTTCGTCCTCACCGCGCTGCCGCACGTGATCCATCTCGGGGCGGAGTTGCGCTCCATCGTTTACGGCTCGATCCTGATCCTCACGATATTGCTCATGCCGCAGGGAATCTACGGCGCGCTGGCCTCGCTGGGACGCCGCCGTGCTGTTTGAAATCGCCGGGCTGACCAAGCGCTTCGACGGCCTCACCGCCGTCTCCGACCTGTCGTTCTCCATCGACCAGGGCGAAATCATCGGCGTGTTCGGCCCCAACGGCTCGGGCAAGACCACGCTGCTCAGCCTGATCGCCGGCATGCTGGCGCCGACCGCGGGCAAGATCGTGTGGAAGGACCGCGAGATCCAGGGCGCCAGGCCGCATGATGTCGCCGCCGCGGGAATCGTGAAGACGTTCCAGAATCCGCAGCTGTTCATCGAGTTAAGCGTGTTCGAGCACCTGATGATCGCGGGGCACCTGATGCTGAAGCGGCGGCTGGGCTGGCGCCGCGCCGCCACGCTGTTCAACGCCGGCGCAGGGCACGCCGGCGCGGACCTGGAGCGGCGCGCCACCGAAGTCCTGCGCCTGTGCCGCCTGGAGGCGGCGCGCGACCAAGCGGCCGCGGAGCTGTCCTATGGCGAGGAGAAGATGCTGGGCGTGGCGATGGCGCTGATGTGCGAGCCCGAGCTGCTGCTGCTGGACGAACCCGCCTCGGGCCTCGGCCAGTCCGAGATCGAGAACCTGGAAGCGGTGCTGCGCGACCTCCGCTCGCATGGCACGACGCTGTGCATCATCGACCACAAGGTCGGTTTTCTCGGCAAGCTCGCCGACCGCGCCATCAGCCTGCATCACGGCGCGAAGATCGCCGAAGGCAGGCCGTCGGACGTGCTCAAGGATCCGAACGTCATCGCCGCGTACCTGGGCCATTCCAATGCTCGAGCTTGATCGCATCAACGTTCATTTCGGCAAGAACCACGTTCTCAAGAACGTGTCGATCAAGGTCGGCGAGGGCGAAGTCGTGTCGCTGATCGGCTCGAATGCGGCCGGCAAGACCACCACGCTGCGCTCGGTGCTCGGCCTGAAGGAGGCGACCTCGGGAACGCTGCGCCTGGCCGGCGACGACATCACGCGGCTGCCGACCCACGAGCGCGTGCGCCGCGGCCTGGTGCTGGTGCCCGAAGGCCGGCAGGTCTTCGTCAAGTTCACCGTCTTCGAAAACCTCCTGATGGGCGCCTACCACCGCGCCGACCGCGACCGGGCGCAGAAGGAGATCGATCTCGTGTTCGGCATGTTCCCGCGCCTGCGCGAGCGGCGCGCGCAGAAGGCCGGCTCGATGTCCGGCGGCGAGCAGCAGATGCTCGCCATCGCGCGCGGCCTGATGGCCAGGCCGCAATGCCTGCTGCTGGACGAGCCGACGCTGGGGCTCGCGCCCATCATCGTCGAGGAAATCGCCGCGACGGTACGCCGCCTCGCGGCCTCCGGCATGACCATCCTGCTGGCCGAACAGAATGCCGCCATGGCGCTCGCCTGCGCCGGGCGCGCCTACGTCCTCGAGTCGGGCAACATCTCGCTCGAGGGCGGGGCGGAGCAACTGAGGCAGACCGACGCCATCAAGAGCCTGTACCTGGGCCACTAGAAAGGAGTTCGCCATGACGCCAGAGCAGATCCTCGCCATCCCGCCCCGCGTGCTGACGCAATCGCAGCGGGAGGCCTATTTCAACGACGGCTTCATCATCCTCGAGAAAATCATCGGCGAGGAGTGGATCGCGAAGCTGCGCGACGCCACCGACGAGCTGGTCGAGCGCAGCCGCAAGATCACCAGGTCGGACACGGTCTACGACCTGGAGCCCGACCACCGGCCGGATGCGCCCCGGCTGCGGCGCGTCTCCAACCCGGTCGAGCAGCATCCCGTTTTCTGGGAGTACTGCACCAAGTCGGTGATGCCGGACGCGGTGGCGGACCTGGTCGGCCCGGACGTCAAGTTCCACCACTCCAAGCTGAACTTCAAATGGAAACAGGGCGGCGAGGAAGTGAAGTGGCACTACGACATCTCGTTCTGGCCGCACACCAACTACTCGCCGCTGACGATCGGCACCTACATCTACGACTGCAGCATGGAGCAGGGCCCGGTGGGCTTCATCCCGAAGAGCCACCTGATCGAGCCGGTGCTCGACCAGTACGACGGGCAGGGCAACTGGGTGGGCTGCCTGTCGGACGGGGACATCGCCCGGCTCGACACCGGCAAGGCGGTCTATGCCGTGGCGCCGGCAGGCTCGCTCACGCTGCACAACTGCCGCACGGTGCACGGCTCGCCGAGGAACGATTCGGACCTGGGGCGGCCGCTGCTGCTCTATACGCTGACGTCGGCCGACGCCTTTCCCTACACGGTGAACCCGATCAAGCCCAAGCATGACCAGGCCATCATCCGCGGCAGGCGCGCTCAGTTCGCGCACCACGACCCGCGGCCCTGCCTGATCCCGCCGGACTGGTCGGGCGGCTACACCTCGATCTTCTCGCTGCAGCAGAAGGAAGACGCGGCCGCCGCCAAGGGCGCCGGCGCGAGGATGTAGCTCCACGATGGCGATCATCGATTCCCAGGTCCATGCCTACGAGGCGAACACGCCGAAACGGCCATGGGACACCGTGCCGAACTGGCCCGCCCACGTGACGGGCGACGAAATGGTAGCGGCGATGGACAAGGTCGGCGTCGACGGCGCGATCTTCATCTCCGCCTTTTCCATGTATCGCTACGACGCCGGCTACGCGGTGGAGGTGCAGCGGGCCCATCCGGGCCGGTTCGGCATCGTCAAGCCGGTCGACCCGGACAATCCGGCGGTGGCCGACGTCATTGCCGACTGGAAGAAAACGCCGGGCGCGGTCGGCATCCGCATCATGATGACGAAGGAGCGGAAGAACGACCCGAACCACCCGGGCATCCACCGGATCCTGCGCGAGGCCGTGCGGCACGACTTTCCGGTCAACATGCTGTGCTGGGACAACCTCGACGCGGGCACGGCGCTGATCGACCGCCACCCCGACACGCGATTCATCCTGGATCACCTGGGCATCCTGCAGCCACGTACTCGGCCAAACCCGCCGCCCGCGCCGCCGCAGCCCTGGGCCAGCTTGCCGAAGGTGCTGGAACTCGCCCAGCGGCCGAACGTGGTGATCAAGGTCAGCGGCGCCTGCACGCTGTCGCGCGAACCGTATCCCTTCCCGGATATCTGGGAGCCGCTCGCCCGCGTGTTCGACGCCTGGGGTTTTCATCGCTGCCTGTGGGGCACCGACTGGACGCGTGCCTTTGCGGTGGTCAACTACGAACAGGCCGTCGAGCCGTTCCGCCTGACCGACCGCCTGAGCAAGGACGAAAGGGCGATGCTGATGGGCGGCGCCTGCGCCAGGGCCTACGGCTGGACGCCGCAGAAGAGCTAGCCGCGCTTTTTGCCGAGCGCGGCTTCGAGCTTCGCCACTTCTTCGGGTTTCATGGCGTAACTGTGGTCGGCGTCGGGGAATTGCCCGCCGCGCACTTCCGCCGCGTAGGTCTTGAGCGCATCCACCGCAATCTGCGAGATGTTGGCGTAGCGCTTGGTGAATTTCGGCTTGAACTGGTCGAACATGCCGAGCAGGTCGAACGCCAGCAGCAGCTGGCCGCAGCTCGCCGAGCCGGCGCCGATGCCGAAAGTGAAAACGTCCACCGCCGCGTCCACGGCTTTCGCCACGGGCGCCGGCACCGCCTCGATCTCGAAGCCGATGCCGCCCGCTTCCTGGATGGCGATGCCATCGTCGATGATCTTCAGTGCTTCTTCCGCGGTCTTGCCTTGCAGCCGGAAGCCGCCGTACTGGTGCACGAAGTGTGGACACATGCCGACGTGGCTCATCACCGGCACGCCGGCATCCGCGATCGCCTTGATGATGGTGAATTTCTCGCGGCCGCCCTGCATCTTGACGCAGTCGACCGCGCCTTCCTTCATGAAGCGCAGCGCGTTCGCCACGCCGACGTCGGGGTTCGCGTAGCTGCCGTAGGGCATCGCCACCAGGCGGAAGGTGTTCGGCGCGCCGCGCTGCACCGCCAGGCAGTGCTCGATCATCATGTCGACGGTGACGGGCAGGGTGTTGGCGTAACCGTAGCTCACCATGCCCAGGCTGTCGCCGATGGCGCAGATGTCGATGCCGGCGCGTTCGGCCCACACCGCCGTCGGGTAGTCCGGGATCGAAGCCATGGCGACCTTCTCGCCCGCGCGCTTGCGCGCGATCAGATCCGGAACGGTCAGTTTCTTGCGTTCTTCGGCCATCGGTTCGCCTTTGCGCTCAGGCGCGGAACGCCTGCTTGTCGGTGCCGGAATAGAGCGCCTTCACCTGCCGCTCGACGGAATCGGCGTGGGCGGCCAGCGCCGCCGCGTCGAGGTCCTGCCGCGGCCGCGGCTCGTAGTCGAAATGGCCGAACTTATCGACGCCGCGCACCAGCATCGCCGAATCGCGCACCTTAGTCTGCTTCACGTAGGTGGGGATGTAGCGGATCGCGAGGCCGATGCGCCGGTCGCCGCTGCGGTTGGGCTCGGAGCCGTGCACCAGCTTGATGTGGTGCAGCGACATCTCGCCCGCCTTGAGCGGCACGCCGACGCCTTTCGACTTGTCCACCTCGACCGCGATCTCCTGGCCGCGCGACAGCAGGTTGTCCTTGTGGAAGGTGTCCACGTGCGGCAGCTGGTCGATCTTGTGGCTGCCGGGCAGGAACTGCATGTAGCCGTTCTCGGGCGTGGCGTCGGTGAAGGCCACCCAGGCGGTGATCACGTCGTCGGGATCGAGGCCCCAGTAGGTGGCGTCCTGGTGCCAGGAAACGAAGCCGGGATTGCTCGCTTCCTTGATGAAGAAATTGGTGGTCCAGCAGAGGATGTCCGGGCCGATCACGTCCTCGACGGCGTCCAGAATCTTCGGGTGGTGCACGAGTTCGTCCGCCCAGGTGAACAGCAGATGCGTCTTGTGGCGCCAGTTGCCCTGCAGCGGCTTGCCGGTCTTGGCTTCGTGCTGCTCCAGGTGGCGGCGGAAGCCCGCCGCCTCGTCCCGGCTCAGCACGGGCACCGGGAAATAATAGCCGTCACGCTTGAATTGCTCCACGGCGTCGCCGCTCAGTCGCTTGAGCATCTGTCCCTCCCGCATGCGGGAATCGAATATATGACTAACATATCACGAGCTGCCGTCGGCAGCGGCGCCCGTTTTACGGTGCGAGCCGCTCGATCTTCCATGCATCGCCGCTGCGGCTGTAGAGCAGCCGGTCGTGCAGGCGGTTCTCGCGCCCCTGCCAGAATTCGATGCGGGACGGAACCACGCGGTAGCCGCCCCAGTGGGCGGGGCGCGGCGGATTTTCGCCGTGTTCGGATTTTTGCTTCTGCATTTCAGCTTCGAGAATTTCTCTCCCAGCTACGACGCTGCTTTGTGCCGAGGCGCGAGCCGACAGGCGAGCCCCCACAGGCCGGCTCAGGAAATACCTGTCCGAGTCCGATGCCGAAACCTGTTCGACCTTTCCTTCGATCCGCACCTGTCTTTCCAGCTGCGTCCAGAGGAACACCAGGCAGGCCTCGGGCCGCGCGGCGAGCTGGCGGCCCTTGCGGCTGTCGTAGTTGGTGTAGAAGACGAAGCCGCCGTTGTCCAGGCCTTTCAGCAGCACCGCGCGCGCATCGGGTGCGCCGGCGGCCGAGACGGTGGCGAGCGTCATGGCGTTGGCGAGCGGCAGGCCGGCCGCAAGCGCGTCCTCGAACCAGCGCTCGAACTGCGCCAGCGGATCCGCGTGCGCGTCGGCTTCCGCCAGTCCGGCGCGCATGTATTCCTGCCTCAGGCCGGGAAGGTTCGCCGCGATGCTCATCGAGTGCAGATTCTATAATGCCCTCGTGAACCATCCGGAAGGCGTGTTCGACTACGGCCACGGCATCAGCGCCGTGGACAGCGTCTACGACCGCCGGGAGCAGACCGCGATCCACCTGCTGATCGAGGACGGGCGCGCCGCGGTGATCGACACCGGCACTTCGCACGCCGTGCCGCGCGTGCTGGCGGCCCTGCAGGCGCGGGGCGTCGCGCCGACGCAGGTGGACTACGTGATCCTCACGCACGTCCACCTGGACCATGCCGGCGGCGCCGGGCAGCTGATGGCGCGTTTCCCCAACGCGCGCCTCACGGTGCACCCGCGCGGTGCGCGCCACGTGATCGACCCGAGCCGTCTCCTGGCGGCGACAATCGCCATCTACGGCGAGGCGCAGACGCGCCGCATCTATGGAGAAATCCTGCCGGTGCCGAAGGACCGGATGATCGAAACGCCCGAGGGTGCGACGCTGAAACTCGCCGGGCGGGAACTGCTTTTCCTCGATGCGCCGGGCCACGCCCGCCATCACGTCGTCATCCGGGACGCGGGGACCGGGCATGTCTTCGCCGGCGACACCTTCGGCCTTTCCTACCGGGAGCTCGACCAGGACGGCCGCCAGTTTGCCTTCCCCACCACCAGCCCCTCCCAGTTCGACCCCGCTGCGCTGCACCGTTCGGTCGACCGCATGCTGTCGCTCGGGCCGCGGGCGATCTACGTCGCGCACTTCGGCCGGCTGACGGATCCGACAGTTCTCGGCGCCGATCTGCACCGGCTGATCGACGCTCACGCCGCGCTGGGCGAGCGCCACCGCGGCGCCGGCGCAGAGCGGAAACGTCTGCTGATGGAAGGCGTTAGCGGACTTGTGCTCGCCGAGCGCGAGCGCCAGAAATGGCGTTTTCCGAGGGAAAAAGTGCTGGAAGTCTTCGCGCTCGACATCGAACTGAACGCGCAGGGACTCGAGTCCTGGCTCGATTCAGAGGGGAAATGAGCAAAAAATCTTCCCGAGGTGATTGACATGCCCGCCGGGATTCGGCATTGTTCGGGCACCGCTGCACGTCGGCGGGAGGAATAACGGGATCCCAACACATTCCGTAATTGATTGTTCAGAGGAGAACTCAAGATGGCGAAAAAGAAGGCGAAGAAGGCCGGCAAGAAGCGCAAGCCCAATGCCGCGTTCATGAAGCCGATGAACCCCACCGCGACGCTGGCGGCGGTCATCGGAAGCGGCGCGATGCCGCGTACCGAAGTGACCAAGAAAATCTGGCACTACATCAAGAAAAACAGTCTGCAGGACAAGAAGAACCGCCGCATGATCAACGCCGACGACAAGCTCAAGCCCGTGTTCGGCGGCAAGTCGCAAGTCTCGATGTTCGAGATGACGAAGCTGGTCAACAAGCACCTCAAGTAATCCCGCCGCACCCTGCCGGAGGCACGGGCCTTCGGCAGGCCTTCACCCCACGCCAGTCCCGGTCCAGCATGGATGCAGACGGCGCCACACTCGCAGTCCTGTTCGCCCAGATCAGCGGCGGCACCGCGCTCTACGAATCGCGCGGCGACAGCGGCGCGACCGACGCCGTCAACGAAGCCCTGGCCGGCCTGAAGGGCGCGGTACTCAAGCACCACGGCACCGTGGTGAAAACGGTCGGCGACCAGCTCATCGCCCACTTCGGCAGCGCGGACCACGCGCTGCAGGCGGCGAGTGCGATGCAGGCATTCATGCGCGGCCGGTCCGACAAACTCGCGCTCGAGGCCGGCTTCAACGTGGGGCCGGTGATCCGGGAAAATCAGGATGTCTTCGGCGATACCGTCAACCTCGCCGCGCGCCTGGCGTCGATGGCGAACCCGCGCCAGATCCTGACCACCCGCCAGTCGGTGGACCGGCTCTCGCCGTTCCTGCGCTCCACCTGCCGCAGCCTCTACGCCACCACGGTCAAGGGCAAGGCCGACAAGATCCTCGTCTACGAAGCCGTCTGGCAACAGGACAAGGGCACCACCGTGGTCGGCGATCCCGACGCGGCGGGGGTGTCCACGCTGGCCTCGCTCAAGCTCTCCTACCGGGGGAAGACCTGGGACATGGACGAGGACCGCGACGCGCTCGCCGCCGGGCGCGATCCGGCCAGCGACATTCTCGTGGCCGGCGACAAGGTGTCGCGCCATCACGCGCGCTTCTTCCTGCGGCAGGGCAAGTTCGTCGTCGCCGACCAGTCGGCGAACGGCACCTACGTGCGCGTGCAGCAGCGGGCGGAGGTCCAGCTGAACCGCGAGGAGTTCATCCTGCTCGGCCGCGGCAGCATCGGCCTCGGCCAGAGCGTGGCCGAACTCGGCGAGGACGCGATTTCCTTCGAAATCGGCTAGCCGGCGCGCGGGCCGCGCCCCGGCTCAGCGGTGATACGAAGCGACGCGTTCGACTTCGCTCTTCGAACCGAGGACGACCGCGATCCGCTGGTGCAGCTTGTGCGGCTGGATGTCGAGGATGGGCGTCCTGCCGTCGGTGGCGGCGCCGCCCGCCTGCTCGACGATGAAGGCCATCGGGTTGGCCTCGTACATCAGCCGCAGCCTGCCGTCCTTGTTCTTCGAATCCCGCGGGTACATGAAGATGCCGCCGCGCGAGAGCACGCGGTAGACGTCGGCCACCATCGAGGCGACCCAGCGCATGTTGAAGTCCTTGCCGCGCGGGCCGTCCTTGCCGGCGAGGCATTCGTCGATGTAGCGCTTCACCGGCGGCTCCCAGCGCCGCATGTTCGAGGTGTTGATGGCGAACTCCGCGGTGTCCTCGGAGATTTTCATCTTTTCGTGGGTGAGGACGAAGGTGAAGGATTCGCGGTCGAGGGTGAAGCCGTAGGCGCCGTCGCCCACGGTGATCACCAGCTGCGTGGTCGGCCCGTACACCGCGAAGCCCGCGGCGACCTGCTTGCGGCCGGGCTGCAGGAAGCACTTCTCGTCGGGCACGGACACCCCTTGAGGGCAGCGCAGCACCGAGAAAATGGTGCCCACCGAGATGTTGACGTCGATGTTGGAGGAGCCATCCAGCGGGTCGAACAGGAGCAGGTATTCGCCGCGCGGGTAATGCGTCGGCGTCGGCTTCACGTCCTCCATTTCCTCCGAGACCAGCGCGGCGAGGTTGCCGCCCCATTCGTTGGCCTCGAGCAGGATTTCGTTCGACATCACGTCGAGGTTCTTCTGGATCTCGCCCTGCACGTTTTCGTTGCCGGCCGAGCCGTGGCCGCCGCCGAGCACGCCCTTGTTGACGCGCGTGCTGATCGCCTTGCAGGCGCGCGCGACGGTTTCGATCAGCAGCCGCAGGTCGGCGTTGATGCGGCCCGAGCGCTGGCGCTCGATGAGGAACTGGGTGAGAGAGGAGCGTCGCATGGGGAGAATTTTACCGCCGGGCTGCCGGCGCGGCTTTTATCTCCTTCTATTGGCCAGCCAGCTGCCGGTGAGCAGCAGCGCCGCCATGGTCCACAGGATGGGCGCCATGCCGAGCGCGGTGCCGACCGCGCCGAAGGCGAGCGGCATGAAAGTCTGGCTGGCGTTGATCATGGTGGTGCGCATGCCGACCACCTCGCCCTGGCGGCCCGGCGGCGAGGCAGCGTAGAGCGCCGCCATGATCATCGGCTGCGCGCAGCCCAGGCCGAGGCCGAGCAGGAAGGAGAGCGCGATGAGGAACGGCACCTGCGTCACCAGAGGGAACAGCGAATAGGCCGTGCCCGCGATCGCGAGCGCCGTGCAGACCACCGTCCACTCGCTCAGGCGGCGCGCCACCGAAGGCATGAACAGGCGCACCGCGAAGGTGGCCAGCGCGAAGCTGCTCATCACGATGCCGATGGTCGAAGCCGACAGCCCGATGCGCGTGCCGTAGATCGGGATCACGAAGGTGTACATGTCCCAGCCCGTGGCGAGCAGGCCGCTGAAGAGGAAGATCGGCAGCAGGCGCGGATTGCGCAGCAGGTCGGCGATGTGGCGCTGCGCGGCGTCGTCCCTGGCCTCGTGGCGCTGGGGCAGCGGCGGACGCTGCCACAGCAGCAGCGCGGTGCCGATGGCCGGGGGCAGCGACAGCAGCAGGAAGGCGGTGCGGTGGCCCGCCAGGTCGATGGCGAAACCGGCCAGCAGCGGGCCGATGAAGCCGCTGACGGAGTAGCCGAGCGCGAACCAGCTGAAATTCACCGCGCGTTCCGCCGGCGCGCCGATCGAGCCGATGACGTGGTTCAGGGCGATGTGCTGCATCATGAACGCGGTGCCGACGACGGCGGCGGTGGCGAACAGCACCGGCAGCTCGCGCGAGGCGAAGGGCAGCAGCACGCCGGCGGCGACGATGGCGCCGGCAATGGCGATCGGCCGGAAGGCGCCCACGCGGTCCACCAGCCGGCCGCCCTGCACCGCGAGCAGCATCGGGAACACCGCGTAGAGCGCCATCAGCACGCCCACCGTCAGCGGCGAGGCGCCCTGGTTGATCGCCGAGAGCGACACCGTGATGCGGCTGCCGACGAAGCCGATGTGGCTCAGCACGGTCAGCAGCACGATGAAGGCGAGGCGGCTCATGCCTTGCGCAGGACGGCGTTTGATCGCCGTGGCGCCGACACCAGCGCCACCCCGAAGCAGGTGACGGCGACGCCGGCCATCGTCAGCGCGCTCGGCCGCTCGCCGAACATCAGGAATTCGAGCACCACGGCGATGATCGGCGTGAGGTACATCAGGCTGGTGACGCGCGTGGCCTGGCCCCGGCGCATCAGGGTGTGCAGGGCATTCACGGCGAAGATCGAGGCGAAGATCACCAGGAAGGCGATCGACGCTGCGAGCTGCCAGCTCCAGTCGATGCGCGCGCCCTCGAACCTCAGCGCAAGCGGCGCCAGCACCGCGAAGGATATGGCGAATTGCAGGAAGGCGCCACTCCACAGGTTGACGTGGCGGCAGAAGGCGCGCTGGTACAGTGTGCCCGCAGTGACCCCGGTGAGGCCGGTGGCGACTGCCGCCAGGCCGCCCGCGGTGAGGACATGCACGTCGATCTTGTGCCAGATCACCAGCGCGACGCCGGCCAGGCCCACCAGCACGCCGGTCCACTGGCGGCGGCTCAGGCGCTCGCCCATCCAGCGCCAGGCGATGGTCGCCGTGAGGAGCGGCTGCGCCGCCATGGTCAGCGCCGTGACCCCGGCGGACAGCCCGAGGTATTGCGCGTAGTGGCTGCCGCCGAGTTGCACCGCGTGCATCAGCAGCCCCGCGACGAGGATGTGGAAGATTTCCCGCGGCGAGCGTGGCCAGGCGGGACGCATCCACAGCAGCACGGGCGCCAGGCAGATCAGTCCGAAGGCATAGCGCAGGGCGAGGAAGGTGAAGGGCGCGGCGTAATGCAGCCCGACCTTGGTGGCGAGAAAGCCCGAGCCCCAGATCGCGACGAAATACCAGGCCAGCAGCGTTGCGGAGGAGGGGAGCAGAGCGGCGATTTTCTCACAGGGCGGCGCCGGCCTGCGGCGATACGCGCGGATTACAAAGACGACATTTTCCGGAAACCCGCCGCGCCTAAGCTGCACGCCTTTTCGAGAGAGATCCGCCGCCATGACTCCGAAGCAAGCCGCCCTGGTGCAGGGCAGCTGGGAAAAGATGCAGTCCGCCGGCGAGGCGGTCGCGCAGCTCTTTTACGCCCGCCTGTTCGGCCTCGACCCGTCGCTGCAGGCCCTGTTCAAGGGCGACATGAACGAGCAGGGCCGCAAGTTCGCCATGATGATCACGTTCGCGGTGAACGGGCTGGCGCGCCTGGAAGCGATCGAGCCCGGCCTGCGGGCGCTCGGCCGGCGCCATGCGGGCTACGGCGTCAGAAACGAGCATTACGAGACGGTCGGCGCGGCGCTGGTCTGGACGATCGGCAAAGGCCTTGGCCCGGCCTTCACCGGCGAAATCCGCGACGCCTGGACCGCCGCCTACCGCGTGCTAGCGAACACCATGCGCGAGGCGTTGAAGCAGCCCGCCTAGCGGCTACTGCGGGCGGCCCTGCAGCGCGGCGATGCGCTGCTCGATCGGCGGGTGGGTGGCGAACAGCGCGCCGAAACCGCCGCCGCCGCTGATGCCCATCGCGGCCATGGCCTGCGGCAGCGCGCCCGGCTGCAGGCCGCCGAGGCGCGACAGCGCGCTCACCATCGGCTGCGGCGAGCCGAGCAGGCGGGCCGACGCCGCGTCGGCGCGGAATTCGCGCCGGCGCGAGAACCAGGCCACGATCATCGAGGCGAACAGGCCAAGCACCAGCTGGGACGCCATCACGGTGACGAAGAAGCCGATCCCTTCGCCGCGCTCGTTCTTGAGGATCACGCGGTCGACGATGGTGCCGATGATGCGTGAAAGGAAGATTACAAACGTGTTGACGACGCCCTGGATGAGCGTGAGCGTCACCATGTCGCCGTTGGCGACGTGGCCGATCTCGTGGCCCAGCACCGCCTCGATTTCATCGCGCGACATCGAATTCAGCAGCCCGGAGGACACCGCCACCAGGGCGGAATCGCGGAACGCGCCGGTGGCGAAGGCGTTCGGCTCGCCCTCGTAGATGGCGACTTCCGGCATGCCGATGCCGGCTTTTTCCGCCAGGCGCTTCACCGTATCCACCAGCCAGTACTGCGTCGTGCCCTCGGTGCCGTCGATGGTCTGCGCGCCGGTGGACCACCTGGCCATCCACTTGGAGATCAGCAGCGAAATGAAGGCGCCGCCGAAGCCGAAGATGGAGGCCATCGCCAGCAGCGGCCCGTACTGGATGCCCTGCTGGGCGAGCTGGCGGTCGAGGCCCAGCACGCTGATGACGATCGACAGCAGGAACATCACCGCGAAGTTGGTCGCTACGAGAAGGAAGATTCTTTTCATGGGCTCGGGTTCTCCGTGGGCGGTTAGATGGGGGCCAATCGGGCAGGTTCAACCCGGACATTCAATCCCTGTCTTCCAGGAGCATGCGCGCGCCTTTTTCGGCGATCAGGTAAGTGGGCGCGTTGGTGTTGCCGGAGGTGATGCGCGGCATCACCGACGCGTCGATAACCCGCAGCCGGTCGACGCCCTGGACGCGCAGGCGGTCGTCGACCACCGCCCATGGATCGCTGCCCATCTTGCAGGTGCCCACCGGGTGGAAAATGGTGGTGCCGAGTTCTCCCGCGGCCTTTTCCAGTTCCTTTTCGGTCTGCACGGCGATTCCGGGACGGTATTCTTCGGGCTCGTATTTCTGCAGCGCCCTGGACGCCATGATGCGGCGGGTGAAGCGCATGCCGTCCACCGCCACCTTGCGATCCTCCGGCGTCGACAGGTAGTTCAGCTTGATCTCGGGGTAGGCGGCGGGATCGGGGGAGGTGATCCTCACCCAGCCGCGCGAGCTCGGCCGCAGGTTGCACACGGCCGGCGTGATCGCCGGGAAGGGATGCAGCGGGTCGCCGAACTTGTCCAGCGACAGCGGCTGCACGTGCCACTCGATGTTCGCCGTCGGCTGCGACGGGTCGCTGCGGGCGAAGGCGCCGAACTGGGACGGCGGCATGGTGAGCGGTCCGGTGTGCCTGAACAGGTATTCCAGCCCCATCGCGGCCTTGCCCCACAGGCTGTTGGCCATCTCGTTCAGCGTACGGACGTTCTTCACCTTGTACTGCATGCGGATCTGCAGATGGTCGTGCAGGTTCTCGCCGACGCCAGGAAGGTTTTGAACTGCCTTTATTTCAAAACGCTTTAGCAAATCGGCCGGACCGATACCCGAAAGCTGAAGAATCTGCGGCGAACCGATGGAACCGAGCGACAGGATGGTTTCGCGGCTTGCTTTTGCGAACAGCGCCTCCCCGTCCTTGAGGAATTCGACGCCCTGCGCCTGTTTCCCCTCGAACCTTATTTTTTGAACCTGCGAATGCAAGAGAACCGTCAAGTTCTTCCGTTGCAGGGCCGGCCTCAGGAACGCGTTCGTCGCGCTCCAGCGCCGGCCGGCGCGCTGGTTCACCTGGAAGTAGGCGCAGCCGGCGTTGTCCCCGCTGTTGAAGGTCTTGACCGGCGGGATGCCGCATTCGGCGGCGGCCGCGCGCCAGGCATCGATGATCTCCCAGCGCACGCGCGGATCCTCCACGCGCAATTCGCCGCCGGCGCCGTAGGATTCCACCGCGCCGTGCTCGTAGTCCTCCAGCCGCTGGAACACCGGCAGCACCGCATCCCAGGACCAGTCCTCGTTGCCGAGCGCCGCCCAGTGGTCGTAGTCCTCCTTCTGGCCGCGCATGTAGATCATGGCGTTGATCGAGGAGCAGCCGCCCAGCACGCGCCCGCGCGCGTAGTGGATCGAGCGGCCCGCGAGGTGCTCGTCGGGGGCGGTCTTGTAGCACCAGTCGGTGCGCGGGTTGGCGATGGTGTAGAGGTAGCCGACCGGGATGTCGATCCAGAACCAGTCGTCCTGGCCGCCCGCCTCCAGCAGCAGCACCGTCACCGACGGATCGGCCGACAGCCGGTTGGCGAGCAGGCAGCCGGCGCTGCCCGCGCCGGCGATCACGTAGTCGTAGCTGCCGAAGACCTTGTCCACCGCGCGGATTCTAGCCGCAGACGCGTACGGACGAGCCGCGCCGCCGGATGCGGCTGCGGACGGAATTTTTTGTTACGCATCTGTTTCCGCCCGCCGCCGCGTATGTCGCCTTGTGCGATGTGAGGCACGCAAATGGAAAAAAGGAGGCAATACCCATGAATAAAACAGGTGATTTGATCGCGGGTGTGACACAAGGCGGCCGCCGTTCGTTCCTCGGCAAGGCGACTCTCTCGGCCGCCGGGCTGGCGCTGCTGGCCGGCAAGGACGCGCTTGCGGCCAGCCATATGGGCGCCAAGATGGACTCTTCGGGAGACGTGGCGATCCTCAACGTCGCCCTCGGCCTGGAGCACGAAGGCATCAATGCCTACACGCTGGGCGCGAAAAGCGGCCTGCTGCAGAAGCCTGTGCTGGATATCGCCGTGCGGTTCCAGACCGACCACAAGGAACACCGCGACGCGCTGATCGCCACCATCAAGAAGCTGGGCGGCAAGCCGGTCGAGGAAAAAACGCTGGCGGACTACGCCAAGGCGCTGAAGGCCGATACGTTGAAAACTCAGGCCGACGTGCTGGGGCTGGCGGCAGGCCTCGAGCTGGGCGCGACCAACGCCTACCTCGGCGTGATTCCTTCGCTCAAGGACCCGCAGCTCGCCAAGGTGGCGGCGCGCCTGGCGGCCGACGAGACCATGCACTGGGCGATCCTCAACAACGCGCTTGGCAAGCCCCTGCCCGCGGGCGGCATGCCGTTCGGCGCGTGAACCTGCAGTTCCGGCAAGCAGCGGCGAGCGCCATCGCGGCGCTCGCCGTTTTTTCTTCCGCTGCGGCCGCGGCGGATGCCGCGCGCGGCAAGCAGTTGTACGAGACCCGCTGCATTGCCTGCCACTCGATCGACGCCAACCGCGTCGGGCCGGCGCACAAGGGCGTGTTCGGGCGCAAGGCGGGCGGCGTGAAGGACTACGACTACTCGCCCGCGGTCAAGGTGTCCAGGATCGTCTGGAACGCGAGGACGCTGGACCGCTGGCTGGCGGATCCGGGGAAGCTGATCCCCGGCACCAAAATGGGCTACTCGGTCCCGGAAGCGAAGGACCGCGCCGACCTCATTGAATACTTGAAGACGGCGCGCTAGGCGCGGCGGCTCCGCTAACAACGCTTACAATCGCCGCCCATGAGCCAACAGGCGGGCAAGGCGGCGGTATTCCGGGGACTGCACGCGCGGGCGCGGCCCTTCCTCATCCCGAACCCCTGGGACCGGGGCTCGGCGCTGATCCTCGAGAGCATGGGGTTCGAGGCGCTGGCGACCACCAGCCTCGGCGTCGCCAACGTGCTGGGCGCGCGCGAGGTGACCCTGCAGCAGGTGATCGGCAACTGCCGCGAAATCTGCGAGGCGACGCGCCTGCCGGTGAATGCCGACCTGGAGAACTGCTTCGCGGATGAACCCCGCGAGGCGGCCAAAACGATCCGCCTTGCCTGCGAAGCGGGCGCGGTGGGCGGCTCCATCGAGGATTCCACCGGGAACGCGCAAAAGCCGATCTACGATTTCAACCTCGCCGTCGAGCGCGTACAGGCGGCGGTGGAAGTGGCGCGCTCCCTGCCGGTGCCGTTCATGCTCACCGCGCGCGCCGAGAATTTCCTCCACGGCAGGAAGGACATGGACGACACCCTCCGCCGCCTGCAGGCCTTCGAGGCCGCCGGCGCGGACGTGCTCTACGCGCCGGGGCTCTACAGCCTGGAGGAAATGCGCACCGTGACCTCGGCGCTGAAAAAGCCGTTCAACACGGTCATGGGATTCGCCGATCCGAAGATCACGCTGGAGCAGCTCGGCCAGGCCGGCGTGCGGCGCGTGAGCATCGGCGGCGGCCTGAACAGGGTCGCCCTGAAGGCGTTCATGGATGCGGCAAAGCAGATGCGCGACGGCAACTTCAGCTTCCTCACCTCGATGGCGCAGATGGTCGAAGTAAGGGGCGCCTTTGAGCGCCCCCGCCCTCCACCTACCTAAGCCCAGGTTCTAGCCCCGGCTTATCGTCCGGGGATACTGCGACGGGGCCTGGCGCTGCTCGTTGGCCTGCTTGGGCCGCGGTCCGGGCGCCGGCGTGCCGGTCGGCCGGCTCGACGGGCCGGGCGTGACCGGCGTCTGGCGCGGGCGTTGCGGCTGGGGCTGTTCCGGACGCGGATGGGGCGCGTTGCGGTTGCCTTCGGCACGGCGCTGGTTGTTGTGCTGCGGGCGCTGATGCTGCTGCGGGCGGCGCTGCTGATGCTGTTGCGGACGGCGCCCGCGCTGCTGCTGCGGTTCGCGAGGTTGCTGGTGCAGCGGGTTGCCCGGCTCGAAGCCGGCGATCACGCGCTGCTCCACCTGACGGGTCATGAGCCGTTCGATCGCGGTCATCAGCGGCCGGTCGTCGAAGCTGACCAGCGAGACCGCCTCGCCCGAGGAGCCCGCGCGGCCGGTGCGGCCGATGCGGTGCACGTAGTCTTCCGCGACGTGCGGCAGGTCGAAGTTGACCACGTGCGGCAGCTCGTCGATGTCGATGCCGCGCGCCGCGATGTCGGTCGCCACCAGCACCTGCAGCTCGTTGTCCTTGAAGCGCTTCAGCACGCGCGTGCGCTGCGGCTGGCTCTTGTTGCCGTGGATGGCGTCGGCCTCGATGCCGCTCTTCTCGAGCGCCTCGGCCAGCCGGTTCGCGCCGCGCTTGGTCTTGGTGAATACCAGCACCTGCTGCCAGTTGTTCTCCTTTACCAGGTGCACCAGCAGGTCCTTCTTGCGCGACTGGTCCACCGGGTGCTGCACCTGGGCTACCAGTTCGGCCGGCGTGTTGCGGCGCGCGACCTCGACCAGCTGCGGATGCTGCATGAACGTGCCGGCGAGCTTGCGGATCTCTTCCGGGAATGTCGCCGAGAACATCAGGTTCTGGCGCTGCTTCGGCAGCAGGTTGATGATGCGGCGGATGTCGTGGATGAAGCCCATGTCCAGCATGCGGTCGGCCTCGTCCAGCACGAGGATCTCGATGTGGCGCAGGTCGATGGTCTTCTGCTGCACGTGGTCCAGCAGCCGGCCCGGCGTGGCGACGACGATGTCCACGCCGCGGCGCAGGTCCTGGATCTGCGGGTTGATGTTCACGCCGCCGAAAATCGTGATCGAGCGCAGCGGCTTGTACTTGCCGTATACGCGCACGCTCTCCTGCACCTGCGCCGCGAGTTCGCGGGTCGGCACGAGGATCAGGCAGCGGACATTCCGCCCGGCGCCTTTCTGGTTGAGGATCTGGAGCAGCGGCAGCGTGAAGCCGGCCGTCTTGCCGGTGCCCGTCTGCGCGGCAGCCAGCAAATCCTTGCCGGCGAGCACCACGGGGATCGCTTGCGCCTGGATGGGGGTAGGGACGGTGT
Organism: Burkholderiales bacterium; assembly: GCA_036560705.1. Taxonomy (GTDB): domain Bacteria; phylum Pseudomonadota; class Gammaproteobacteria; order Burkholderiales; family SG8-39; genus RBG-16-66-20. Next base: position 24,348 of record DATBQR010000019.1, read on the forward strand.
AACCCTGCTCAGAGACAGCACGGAGCAGCTCGGCCGACAGGCCAAGGGTATTGAACGACGTAGTAATGGTATTTCTCCTGAACGATCGGCCTGGGAGGGTTCACACCTCCAACCGGTTCAGGCAGAAACGACTTAAAGTGAGCTAACCGGATGACGCTAAAAGGAAACTACAGGACGCATTATACACGAATCAGCCGGCCCCCAGGCGCTTCTCGGTGTCGCGCATGATTTGAGCTTCGTCGCTGCCGCTGACGCGCACGCGCGTGGAGGTGGCGCTCAGGGGTTCGAACTCGATCTCGACGTTCTTGCCGGCCCGCCTGGCTTTGAGAACTTCGTTCTTGCCGCGTGTCTCGATGGCGGCGATGGACATGCCCATCTGCACCACGGTTGTCACGAACGCGGGTTTGACGCGCGCGATCGGCGCCTCGAAGGTTTTGGTCTGGCCGCTGCCCGGGAAACCGGATGGCAACGATGCACAGCCGGCGGCGAGGCTCAGGAGGAGGCTGAAAGCGAGGAACAGAAGGGTTCTCATGGCTGCACTGTAGTCGCAGACGTGCCCGCCGAACAGTGTCGCCGCCGCCCGTCGCTGGTATCTTTGAGCGATGACGATCCGCGTCGGCATCGACCTGGGCGGCACCAAGATCGAGTTGATCGCGTTCGACGGGTCGGACCGCGAGGTTTTTCGCAAGCGCGTGCCCACGCCGCAGGGAGATTATGAAGCGACGGTGCGGGTTGCCGCGAACCTGGTTCTCGAATTCGAATCTTCCGAAAAGAAAACCGCGACGGTCGGCGTCGGCATTCCCGGCTCGCAGTCGCGCGTCACGGGACTCATCAAGAATGCGAATTCGACCTGCCTGATCGGCCACGACCTGAAGGGCGACCTGGAAAAAGCGCTGGATCGGGAAGTCCGCGTCGAGAACGACGCGAACTGCTTCGCCCTGTCGGAAGCGGTGAGCGGCGCGGGCAAGGGCGCGAAGGTGGTGTTCGGCGTGATACTCGGCACCGGGGTCGGGGCGGGGATCGTGGTCAATGGCGAGGTGCTGGTCGGGCCGAACGCCATTGCGGGGGAGTGGGGCCACAACCCCTTGCCGCTGCCGCGCGGCGAAGACCTGCCGCTGCCGGAATGCTATTGCGGGCGCAAAGGCTGCATCGAGGCATACCTGTCGGGGCCCGCGCTGCAGAAGGACGCCGACATGGGCCGCTACGAGGAGCGCCTGGCGCGTTCGCTCGCGGGGGTGATCAACATTCTCGATCCGGACGTGATCGTGCTGGGCGGCGGGGTGTCGAACGTCGACCGGCTCTACACGAACGTGCCGCGGCTCTGGGGGCCCTACGTTTTTTCGGACCGCATCGACACGCGGCTCAGCAAGCCCGTGCACGGCGACTCGAGCGGGGTGCGCGGCGCAGCCTGGCTGTGGGGTCGGCGTCCGATGGGTAACCGAGTGTAACGGCGGCCGGAGAATCCGCCGAATTCACTAGAATAAAGCCATGAAAGCCGCTTTAACCGCTGCAGTCCTGGGGGCGCTGCTCAGCACCGCCGCCATGGCGGACGACAATGGTGCGAGCGGTGGCAACGATCGGGCGTCCGATCGCGAACACCGGCACCACCGCCACCAGTCCGAGCACGACAGCCAATACCCGCAAGGCGTCACCCGGCCCGGCGATCCCAATCCCTACACTCCCAAAGTCGGCGCACCGAACCCGTATGCACCCAAGGTCGGCGCGCCGGATCCGTATGCGCCCAAGGTTGGCGCGCCGAACCCCTACGCACCGGTCGTCGGTGCGCCGAATCCGTACGCGCCCGTCGTCGGCGCGCCGAATCCCTACGCCACGCGCGGCGGCGATCCGCCCCGGTCCCTGTCGGACGAACGCCCGCGCCCG
>DATBQR010000020.1:0-23630 GCA_036560705.1 Burkholderiales bacterium
CGAGATCATCGACGGCATGGAGATGGACCTGACGCAGACGCGCTATCTCGATTTCGCGGCGCTCGAGCGCTACTGCTACCACGTCGCCGGCGCGGTGGGACTGCTCGCCGCCGGCATCTTCGGCTACCGGAACCCGCGAACGCTCGAGTACGCGAAAAACCTCGGCACCGCGTTCCAGCTCACCAACATCGTCCGCGACGTCGGCGAGGACGCGCGCAAGAACCGCATCTACCTGCCGATGGACGAATTGAAGCGGTTCGACGTTCCGGCCTCGGACATACTGCAGGCCCGCCACAGCGGCGGTTTCGTCGCGCTCATGAAATTCCAGGCCGCGCGTGCGAACGATTTTTACGAGAAGGCTTTCGACGCCCTTCCCGCCGAGGATCGCCGCACCCAGCGGGCGGGACTGATCATGGCGGCGATCTATCGCGCCACGCTGGCCGAGGTCGAACGCGACGGGTTCAAGGTCCTCACGCAACGCACCTCGCTCACCCCGCTGCGCAAATTGTGGCTGGCCTGGAAGACATGGGTCGGCACGTAGCCACCGAAGGACCACGGCGCCGGGTCGCCGTGGTGGGCGCCGGCTATGCCGGCATGGCGGCCGCCGTGACTCTCGCCGAGCAGGGCGTTCCCGTAACCGTGTTCGAATCCGGCCCGGTGCCGGGCGGCCGCGCGCGACGCGTCACCACCGAAGGGCGCGAACTCGACAACGGCCAGCACATCCTGATCGGCGCCTATTCGGAACTGCTGCGCCTGATGCGGCTCGTCGGCGTGCCGCCCTCCGCGCTGCTGCGCATGCCCATCGACCTGCGCTACGCCGACGGCTTCCGGCTGCGGGGCGCGCTCGACCTGCTGTTCTCGGCAAAAATTCCACTGCGCGAAAGCCTCGGTGCAATGCGTTTTTTAATCTCTTTGAAGAAAAAATCCTTTCGATTGCCTGAGGACATATCCGTGGCCGCCCTGCTCCGCCGGCACGGCCAGGACGGCGTGCTCGGACACTATGTCTGGCGCCCGCTGTGCATCTCCGCGCTCAACACGCCGCCCGAGCAGGCCTCCGCGCAGGTATTCGCCACCGTGCTGCGCGATTCGATCGCCGGTCCCGCCGGCGCAAGCGACTTCCTGCTGCCGAAAGTGGACCTGTCCCGGCTGTTTCCGGAACCCGCCAGCGCATTCGTCTCCAGGAACGGCGGCGAAGTACGCACGAATACGCCTGTCCGCGAACTGTCCGCCCTTCGGAAGGAATTCAGCGCGGTCATCGTCGCCGTCGGCCCGCACCAGTTGAAGATGCTGCTGCCCGATGGCGCGCCGGAGTACGCGTACCAGCCGATCTATACCTGCTACCTGCAGTACCCGGAGCAGGCGGCGCTCGGCTCCCCCATGCTCGGCTTCTCCAAGGGGCTCGTGCAGTGGGCTTTCGACCGCGCGTCGCTCACCGGCGAGCGCGGCCTTATCGCCTGCGTGATCAGCGCGCAGGGCGACCACCAGCAACTGACGAAGGAAGAACTGGCCGCCGCCTGCCACCGCGAGCTGAAGGCGGCGCTGCCCGGCCTGCCCGACCCGCAGTGGTCGCGCGTCATCGCCGAGAAGCGCGCGACGATCGCCTGCGTTCCGGGAATCAAGGAAATTGATTTGAAGAAAAATGAAGAAGGTCTTTTCCTCGCGGGGGACTATCTCGATCCCGACTACCCGCCTACACTCGAGGCCGCCGTGCGCAGCGGCATCCGCGCCGCGGCAAAACTGATTTAACGAGGAGCAAGCGATGGAATACAGACAACTGGGCGCGTCGGGATTCAAGGTCCCGGTGCTGAGCCTCGGCACCGGCACCTTCGGCGGCGGCAACGAGTTCTTCAAGGCCTGGGGCGCGAGCGACGTGGCCGAGGCCACGCGGCTGGTCGACATCTGCCTGGAGGCCGGCCTCACCATGTTCGATTCGGCCGACGGCTACTCGAACGGCATGGCGGAGGAAATCCTCGGCCGGGCGATCAAGGGCCGCCGCGACAAGGTGATCGTGTCCACCAAGGGCACGTTTCCGCGGGGGCCAGGCCCCAACGACCTGGGATCTTCGCGCCACCACCTGACCCGGGCGGTCGAGGCGAGCCTGCGGCGCCTCGGCACCGACTACATCGATCTCTATCAATTGCACGCCTTCGACGCGGTGACGCCGATCGAAGAGGCGCTGGATACGCTGGACGGCCTGGTGCGCGCCGGCAAGATCCGCTACGTCGGCTGCTCGAATTTCTCCGGCTGGCACCTGATGAAATCGCTGGCGATCTCGGAAAAGCGCGGCCTCGCGCGCTACGTCGCCCACCAGGCTTACTACTCGCTGGTCGGGCGCGACTACGAATGGGAACTGATGCCGCTCGCGCTCGACCAGAAGGTAAGCGCGGTGGTGTGGAGTCCGCTCGGCTGGGGACGCCTCACCGGCAAGATCCGCCGCGGGCAGCCGATGCCGCAAGCGAGCCGGCTGCAGAACAAGCTCGCCTTCGACAAGGGACCCCAGGTGCCGGAGGAATATCTCTATCGCGTGGTGGATGCCCTCGATGCGGCGGCGAAGGAAACCGGCAAGAGCATTCCGCAGGTCGCCCTCAACTGGCTGCTGCAGCGCCCGTCGGTGGCGACGGTCATCGTCGGCGCGCGCAACGAGGAGCAGCTCCGGCAAAATCTCGGCGCCACCGGCTGGGCGCTCACGCCGGCGCAGATCGCCAAACTGGACGCGGCCAGCGCCGTGCCGCTTGCCTATCCGTACTGGCACCAGCGCGGCACGTTTATCGACCGCAATCCGGCTCCGGTGTGACCATGACCCAGAACGAAAAAGCCATCCGTTTCAGGAATCTGCATCAGGGCCTGCGCGCCTTCGTCATCGCCAATCCCTGGGATGCGGGCTCGGCCCGCCTGCTCGCCGGACTCGGCTTCGAAGCGCTGGCGACTTCGAGCGGCGCTTCCGCCGGCATTCTCGGCCGCCGCGACGGCAAGGTAACGCGCGACGAGGCGCTGGCGCAATCCCGCGCCATCGTCGAGGCGACCGACCTTCCCGTGTCCGCCGACCTGGAGAAAGGCTTCGGCGATGCGCCGTCGGCCGCCGCCGAGACGATCCGCCTCGCCGCCGCGGTCGGGTTGGTCGGCGGCTCGATCGAAGACGCGACCGGCGACAAGGACAAGCCTCTCTACGACATCAATCACGCCGTCGAGCGCATTGCCGCCGCGGCGCAGGCGGCGCGGACGCTCTCCTTCCCGTTCACGCTCACCGCGCGCTCGGAAAACTTCCTGCGCGGCAATCCGGACCTGGACGACACTATCAGGCGCCTGCAGGCCTACGAGAAGGCCGGCGCCGACGTGCTGTTCGCGCCGGGCCTGCCCGACCTCGCATCGGTCAGGAAGGTATGCGCGTCGCTCTCCAAGCCGTTCAATTTCATGGCCGGCATCAAGGGCAAGTCGTTCAGCGTCGCCGAACTGGAAGCCGCGGGCGTCCGGCGCATCAGTCTTGCAACGTCCTTGTATCGCGCCGCCATGAGCGGGCTGGTGGAGGCTGCCAAAGAAGTGAGGGAAAAAGGCAGCTTCAGTTATCTGGACCGTTCAGTATCGACGCCGGAGCTGTACACCTTGATGAAGAGCTAAAAGCTCAGAGATTGCGCAGCACCTGGACCGCCTGGTCCACGCGTTCCACCGCGATCACTTCGATCCCGGCGATTTTCGATTTCGGCAGATTGGCCTTCGGCACGATCGCTTTCTCGAAGCCGAGCTTGGCGGCTTCCTTCAGGCGGTCCTGGCCGCGCGGCGCCGGGCGCACCTCGCCGGCGAGGCCGATTTCGCCGAATACGACCGTTTTATTCGGTATCGCCCTGTCCGTTAGCGAGGAAACGACCGCCAGGGAAACGGCCAGATCCGCCGCCGGTTCGGCGATCCGCACGCCGCCCACGGCGTTCACGAACACATCCTGCTCGAAGGTGGCAATGCCGGCATGGCGGTTCAGCACCGCGAGCAGCATGGCGAGGCGATTCTGTTCCAGGCCGACCGACAAACGGCGCGGGTTGGGCGTATGCGCGCTGTCCACCAGCGCCTGGATCTCGACCAGCAGCGGACGCGTGCCTTCCAGCGTCGCCAGCACGCAGGAGCCGGCGACGTTCTTTTCGTGGTGCGAGAGGAACAGCGCCGAGGGGTTGGTGACCACGCGCAGCCCCTTGTCGGTCATGGCGAAGACGCCCAGCTCGTTCACCGCGCCGAAGCGGTTCTTCACCGCGCGCACCAGGCGGAAGCTGGAATGCGGATCGCCCTCGAAGTAGAGCACCGTGTCGACAATGTGCTCCAGCACGCGCGGCCCGGCGATGGCGCCTTCCTTGGTGACGTGGCCGATGATGAACAGCGCGGTGCCGGTCTTCTTGGCATGGCGCGCGAGCTGCGCCGCGCACTCGCGCACCTGCGCCACCGATCCCGGCGCGGACTGCAGCGCCTCGGACCACAGCGTCTGGATGGAATCCACCACCGCCACTTCCGGCCGCTGCGCATCCAGCGCCGCCGCGATGCGCTCGAGCTGGATCTCGGCGATGAGGTGGACGGCGCGCGCGTCCAGCCCCAGGCGCCTCGCCCGCATCGCCACCTGCTCGGCCGACTCCTCGCCCGAGATGTAGAGGGTTTTGCTCGAACTTCCCATGCCGGAAAGGGCTTGCAGCAAAAGCGTTGACTTCCCAATGCCGGGGTCGCCGCCGATCAGCACCACCTGCCCAGCTACCATTCCGCCGCCGAGCACGCGGTCGAGCTCGCCGATGCCGGTGGACAGGCGCTCCAGCTCCCGCGTCTCCACGTCCTGCAGCGAAACCGCGCCCGGCGCCGCGCCCGCTGCGCGCTTTACGCCGCCGCGCTCCGTCATCGTCTCCGCCAGCGTGCCGGCCGCTCCGCAGGAAGGACAGGCGCCGAACCATTGCAGCGCCGTGGCGCCACAGTCGGAGCAAACGTAGGCGGATTTGGTTTTTTTCAAGCTTTGTTTCCGAAAAGAAAAATCGCGGGAATCAGACCTCGATCACCGGCACGCGCGGCGCGAGCGCGCAAAGCAATTCGTAACTGACTGTCCCGGCGGCATGGGCGACCTCGTCGCAGGACAGGCCCTCGCCCCAGAGCGTGACCGGCGTGCCGACGTAGGCCTCGGGAATGTCGCTGATGTCCACGCACAGCAGGTCCATCGACACGCGGCCGACGGTCTGCGTGCGCTGCCCCGCGACCAGCACCGGCGTACCGGAGGGCGCATGGCGCGGATAGCCGTCGGCGTAGCCGCAGGCGACGACGCCGATGGTCATCTCCTGCCCGGCCTCGTAGATCATGCCGTAGCCGACCCGCTCGCCCGCCTGCAGGTGCTGGACGCCGATGATCTCGGAAGCCAGCGTCATCGCCGGCTTGAGTCCCAGCTCCTCCGCGCTTTTGAAGCCGAAGGGCGAGCAGCCGTAGAGCATGATGCCGGGCCGCACCCAGTCGGCGCGCGTTTCCGCCGGGAAGCGCAGCAGGGCCGCCGAGTTGGCCAGCGAGCGCGGCGCCGGGCTCGCGACCGCCAGGGACTGCGTCATCTCGTTGAACCATTGCAGCTGCGCGGCAATGCCGCCGTCGCCGTCGGCATCCGCGAAATGCGTCATCAGCGTGACAGTCCCGATCGCCGGATGCGCTTCCAGCGCGTTCCAGGCGAGGCGCAGGTTATCCACCGTGAAGCCGAGGCGGTTCATGCCGCTGTTGACCTTCAGGTAGATGTCGATCTTGCCGCCAAGATCCGCCTTGCCCAGCATCTCGATCTGCTCGATGTTGTGGATCGCCGGCGTGAGACGGTAGCGCGCAAGCAGCGGAATGTCCTCCTGCTTGAAGAACCCCTCGATCATCAGGATCGGCTGGGCGACGCCCTCCTCGCGCAGGCGCAGCGCGTCGGCGAAGTCCAGCAGCGCGTAGCCGTCGGCGGCAGCCATCGCCCGCGCCGTGCGCAGCAGTCCGTGCCCGTAGGCATTCGCCTTCAGGACCGCCCACAGCTTCGCCGGGCCCGCGTGATTCCGCGCGACCCCGAGATTGTGCGCGAGCGCCGCGGCGCTGATGGCCGCGCGGATCGGTCTGGGCATGGCAGGCAGGATACCCGCCGGATCGGCAAAGGTCATCCCAGGCCGCGCTCGGCGCGGTGGGCCCAGCGCAAGGCGCGGCGCGTCGTGCTATAAGAACCGCCCTAATGGGGTCCGGTTTCTACATCATCATGGCGGCGCAGTTTTTCTCCTCGCTCGCCGACAACGCGCTGCTGGTGGCGGCGATCGCGCTGCTGGCGCAGGCCGACTCGCCCGCCTGGCTGACGCCGTACCTGAAATTCTTTTTCGTCATTTCCTACGTGGTGCTCGCGCCTTACGTCGGCGCCTTCGCCGACCGCATGCCGAAGGGCACGGTGATGTTCATCTCCAACACCATCAAGATCGCCGGCTGCGCGCTGATGCTGTTCGACGTCAATCCGCTCGTCGCCTACACGCTGGTCGGGCTGGGCGCCGCGGCCTATTCGCCCGCCAAGTACGGCATCCTCACCGAGTACCTGCCGCATTCGAAGCTGGTGATCGCCAACGGCTGGATCGAGGGCCTGACGGTGGCCTCGATCATCCTCGGGGTGATGCTCGGCGGCATGCTGATCCGCACCGGCGTCTCGGACGTCCTGCTCGGCTACGACCTGCCGTTCATCGACACCGGCATCGACACCCCGCCCGACGCTGCGATCGCGATCATCATCGTGGTGTATGCCGTCGCGGCGATCTTCAACCTCTACATACCGCGCACCGGCGTGCAGATGAAGGCGCTGCCGGCGCATCCGCTGGAGACGCTGCGCGACTTCGCGCGCTGCGTCGACAGCCTCTGGCGCGACAAGCTCGGGCAGATCTCGCTCGCCGTGACGACGCTGTTCTGGGGGGTGGGCGCGACGCTGCAGTTCATCGTCATCGACTGGTCCGCCGCCGCGCTCGGCTACAACCTCTCGGACTCGTCGATCCTGCAGGGCGTGTGCGCGCTCGGCATCGCGCTGGGCGCGGTCTTCGCTTCGATGCGCGTGCGCCTCGACCAGGCGGTGAAAGTGATCCCGCTCGGCATCGCCATGGGCCTGATCGTGATCCTCATGGACTTCGTGCACAGCGTCTGGCTGGCGGTGCCGCTGATCGTGCTGATCGGCGGCCTGGCGGGGTTCTTCGTGGTGCCGATGAACGCGCTGCTGCAGCACCGCGGCCACCACCTGGTGGGCGCCGGCCGCTCGATCGCGGTGCAGAACTTCAACGAGAACGCCTCCATCCTGGTGATGATCGCGCTCTACTCGCTGCTGCTGGCCTCCGGCCTGTCGATCTACGCGGTAATCGCGCTGTTCGGCGCGTTCGTCGCCACGGCGATGGCGCTGGTGCTGTACTGGTACCACTACAACCGCAAGGCGCACGCGCAGCAGGTCGAACGGCTGCTCACCTTCGCCCGCGCCGAAAGCGGGCATCACTAACTTCCCGAGATTGTCCTTCTGGCAAACAGCAAGTCTGCCCAGGCCTTGGACTTGTCGGGCAAATTGCGCAGCAGGTAGGCCGGGTGGTAGGTGACGATGAGGGGCAGCCCGGCATACCGGTGCACCTTGCCGCGCAGGCTGGCGATGGTGGCATCCGTCCCGAGCAGGGTCTGCGCGGCGAAGCGGCCCATGGCGACGATCAGCTTCGGCTGGATCAGTTCGATCTGCCGCAGCAGGTGCGGCGAGCACCTGGCCACTTCGTCCGGCTCCGGATTGCGGTTGCCCGGCGGCCGGCACTTCAGCACGTTGGCGATATAGACGTTGCTGCCGCGGCTGAGCGCGATCGCGGCCAGCATGTTGTCCAGCAGCCTGCCGGCCTGGCCGACGAAGGGCTCGCCCAGCCGGTCCTCCTCGGAACCCGGCGCCTCCCCGACCAGCATCCAGTCGGCCTTCTCGTCGCCGACGCCGAGCACCGTCTGCGTGCAGCCCGCGCGCAGCTTGCAGTCGGTGCAGCCGGCGACCTTGGCCTTCAGCTGGGGCCAATTCATTTTTGAAATTTCGGTTCCCTGCTTGTCTTCCCCAGGCAAGGAAATCTCATCCGAAGCCGCGGTTCGCAGCCTCCAAACCGGAGACAAGCCCATTTCCTTGAGGACTTCGCCGCGGCGGCTCATGCGGTCACAGGGCGAGCGTCAGCACCAGCGCGTCCTCGCGGCCGGCATGCGCCGGGTAGTAAGCGGGCCGCACGGCAACCTGGCGAAAGCCGAAGCGGCTGTAGAGCGCCTTCGCGCCGAGGTTACTCGGCCGCACTTCGAGAAATACCTGCTGCGCCCCGCGCACGCGGGCAATCCGCATCGCTTCCTTGAGCAGCGCGCTGCCGTGTCCGAGCCGCTGGTGCGATACGGCCACCGACAGATTCAGCAGGTGGCATTCGCCCGCCGCCACCAGCAGGATGAAGTAGCCGAGCAGCTCGCCGTCGAGGCGCCAGGTCCAGCACTGGTAGCCCGCCTTCAGGGAATCCGCAAAATTCCCCCGCGTCCAGGGATGCGAGTAGATCGCGCCTTCGATCGGCATCACTTCGGCGAGATCCGCTTCGCGCATCTGCGCGAGGCGCGGCGCGTCTTTCAGTACCGCGCTCATCGGGCGTTGCGCTCCTCGGTGGTGAAAGCGACCTTGTCCCGCACGTACACCGGCGCCGCGAGCGCCGCGTCCACCCCTTCGCCGGCGGCAAGCCGCGGCGCCGCGAGGCGCGCTACCGAGACCGCCGAGGGATGGATATCCGCAATCACCTTGCTCAGCCCCAAAGATCCGCAGGCGGCAAAACCGTTGCCGCAGCCGGTCCATCCTTCGCCCGGCGGTACCCGCACCGCCGCCGGCGCAACGCACTGCGCGGCGATGACTTCGCGCCAGCGCCCGCCGCTTTTCTCCAGCGCCGAATAATACACTTCGTGCATGCGCGCATCGAGGCAGGCGACGATGCGCGCCGCGCCTGCTTTTCCCGCCACCGCCTCCTCGGCCATCGCCTCCAGCGTGGAGATGCCGATCACCAGCAGTCCGCGCGCGAGCGCCAGGCCCTGCGCGACGCCGCAAGCGATGCGCAGGCCCGTGAAGGAACCCGGCCCGGCGCCGAAGGCCACGGCGTCGAGCTGCGGCGCCGCGATGTGTTTCATTTCGAAAAGCCTTTCCAGCATGGGCAGCAGCCGCTCCGAATGCCGGTTGCCCGCGTGCTCCTCGATGCCGGCGATCTCCCCGTCCAGCCAGAGGGCGGCCGAGCACCATTCGGTGGAGGTTTCAAAGGCGGCGAATTTCATGGGCGCATTAGTTATACTGAGGTTTATGACCGAACACAAAATCGCGGTAATTCCCGGCGACGGCATCGGCCGCGAAGTGATGCCCGAGGGCGTGCGCGTGATGGAAGCCGCCGGCGCGAAGCACGGCATTTCCTTCAAGTGGCAGGAATTCGACTGGAGCTGCGACTGGTACAAGGCGCACGGCAAGATGTGCCCGGACGACGCGCAGCAGATCCTGCGCGGCCACGCGGCGGTGTATTTCGGCGCCGTCGGCAACCCGGCGATCGTGCCCGACCACATCTCCGCCTGGGGCCTGCTGATCAACTTCCGGCGCTGGTTCGACCTGTACGTCAACCTGCGGCCGGTGCGCCTGTTCGAGGGCCTGCCCAGCCCGCTGGCGGGACGCAAGCCCGGCGACATCGACTACTACGTGATCCGCGAGAACACCGAGGGCGAGTACGGCAACGTTGGCGGCCGCATGTTCGAGGGCACGCCGCAGGAAGTGGTGACGCAGCTGTCGGTGTTCAGCCGCAAGGGCGTCGACCGCATCATGAAATACGCCTTCGAACTGGCGAAGACGCGCAAGAAGCACGTCACCTCCTGCACCAAGTCCAACGGCATCTCCATCACCATGCCCTACTGGGACGAGCGCTTCGCCGAGATGAAGAAGAAATATCCGGACGTGCGCACCGACCAGTACCACGTCGACGGCCTCTCCATCCAGATGGTGCTCAACCCCGACCGCTTCGACGTCATCGTCGCTTCCAACCTGTTCGGCGACATCCTCTCGGACCTGGGTCCCGCCACCGCCGGCACGATCGGTATCGCACCGTCGGGCAACATCAATCCGGAACGCACCGCCCCGTCGATATTCGAGCCGGTGCACGGTTCGGCGCCCGACATCGCCGGCAGGAAAATCGCCAATCCCATCGGCCAGATCTGGTCCGGCGCGCTGATGCTGGAACACCTCGGGCACCCTGAAGCCGCCGCCGACGTCGTGCGCGCGATCGAGCGCGTGATCGTCGAAGGCCCGCACACGCCGGACATGAAGGGCAAGGCCTCGACGTCGGAGGTCGGCGCCGCGGTGGCGGAGGCGATCCGCGCGCGGCCCAAGATCGCCGCTTGAAGTCCTACCGGATCGCCTCCATCCCCGGCGACGGGATCGGCAAGGAAGTCATTGCCGCCGGCGTCGAGGTTCTGAATGTTCTTGCTGAGAAGGAGAATTTCCGGCTCGACATCGAGACCTTCGACTGGAGCTCGGAACGTTTCCTCAAGACCGGCGCCTACATCCCCGACGGCGGGCTCGAAAAACTCAAGACCTTCGACGACATCTTCTTCGGCGCGGTGGGCTCGCCGGACGTGCCCGACCACATCTCGCTGTGGGGCCTGCGGCTGCCGATCTGCCAGGGCTTCGACCAGTACGCCAACGTGCGTCCGTCGCGGGTTCTGCCGGGAGTCGCTTCTCCCCTGAAAAATGGAGAAGCGATAGACTGGGTCATCGTCCGCGAGAATTCGGAGGGCGAATATTCCGGCTCCGGCGGACGCGTGCACAAGGGACTGCCGGAGGAGATCGCCACCGAGACCTCGGTCTTCACGCGGGTGGGCGTCGAGCGCATTCATCGCTTTGCCTTTGAGCTGGCAAGGAAGAGAAAAAGAAAGCTGCTGACGCTCGTCACGAAATCGAACGCCCAACGCCACGGCATGGTGCTGTGGGACGAAATCTTCTACGAAGTGGCGAAGAAATACCCGGACGTGAAGACGGACCGCGTGCTGGTGGACGCGGCCACGACGCGCATGGTGCTGAAGCCGGAGACGCTCGACACCATCGTCGCCTCCAACCTGCACGCCGACATTCTCTCGGATCTCGCGGCCGCGCTGTCCGGCTCGCTCGGCATCGCACCCACCGCCAACCTAAACCCCGAGCGTAAATTTCCCTCGATGTTCGAGCCGATCCACGGTTCGGCCTTCGACATCACCGGCAAGGGCGTCGCCAATCCGATCGCCACATTCTGGACTGCCTCGATGATGCTCGAGCACCTCGGCGAACCGAAAGCCGCCGCCCGCCTGATGAAAGCGATCGAACGCACCACGGAAGAACAGATATTTACCCCGGACCTCGGCGGCGTGCACGACACCCGTGCCGTCACCAACGCGGTCAAGCGCGCGTTGTAGGAATGCTGGCGGCGCCTAGCGCCGCGCCTGCTTCTCGGCGTACATCGCCTCGTCGGCGCGCTTGAGCAGGCTTTCGACGTCGTTGCCGTCCTGCGGATAGACGCTCGAGCCGACGCTGCAGGAGGTCGGCACCTCCTGCCCGTCGATCAGGCAAGGCGCGCTGGTCGCCTCCAGCACACGCTGCTTGGTCTGCGCGATCGCCTCCACCGCGACCATTCCCGGCAGCAGCAGGACGAACTCGTCGCCGCCGATGCGCGCGACGGTGTCGCCGGTGCGCAGGCAGCGGCGCAGGCGCTGCGCGATGACGCGGATCATCTCGTCGCCCGCCAGGTGGCCCAGCGTGTCGTTGACGTGCTTCAGGCGGTCGAGGTCGATGAACAGCATGCCGACGTGCGTTTTCTCGCGTGCGGCCTGGCGGATCGCCTGCTCGACGCGGTCCTGCAGCAGGTAGCGGTTCGGCAGGCCGGTGAGGCCGTCGTGCGTCGCCTGGTGGGCGATGCGCCGCTCCTGCGCCTTGCGCTCGGTGATGTCCTCGACCGTGCCCTCGAAAAAGCGCACTGCGCCGTCGGCGCCGTGCACCACGCGCGCGTTTTCCGAAATCCAGATGATGGTGCCGTCGCGCAGGTAGACCTGCGACTCGAACCCGGTGATCCGGCCGTGCACCCGCATCTGGCGCAGGAATTCCTCGCGCCGGCCGGGATCGACGTAGAGCTGGTGCTCGATGTCCTGCAGCGCGGCGATCAGCATCTCGGGCGACTCGAAGCCGTAGATGCGCGCCAGCGCCGGGTTGGCGGACAGGTAGCGCCCTTCCGGCGTCGTCTGGAAAATGCCCTCCAGCGCGTTCTCGAAGATGCTGCGGTAGCGCAGCTCGGCGTCGCGCAGCGCCTGCTCGTCCTCGCGCTGGCGCGTGATGTCCTGGATGAACCCCTGGATCGCCTGCAGCTTGCCATCGGGGCCGAACACGCCCGAGCCGCGCTCGAGCACCCAGCGCGCCATGCCGTCCGCCCGCACGATGCGGTAGATGACGTCGAAACGGCGGGCGGCGGCGACAGCCTCGCGGATCGCCGTGCGCACGCGGGCGCGGTCCTCCGAGTGCGTGACCTCTTCGTAGGATATGCGGCTGTTGAACAGCAGGTCCTCGGGACGATAGCCGGTGAGCGTCTTGCAGCCTTCGCTGACGAATTCCATGGTCCAGAACTCGTCGTCCCGGCAGCGGTAGACCATGCCATCCAGCTGGGAGAGGAGCGTCTTGAGCATCCGCTCCTGGTCGCCCCGCGCCGGGGCATCGCCCAAGGGGTGGATTTTGCCGCTCGCCATGGGGGCACAGTATAGACTTGCGCGAGGGGAAACTGCGGGCGAACCGCGGGGGAGGCAACGGTTTGGTCTCGGTTCCGCTTTGGCTGGCGGTCCTCGGCGGCGCGCTTGCCGCCTGGGCCGCGTACGACAAGCTGCTGGTTCCCGCCCTGCGCTGGTTCCTCGCCGGGCGCACCAACGTCGTCCTCGAAGAAGTGTCGACGCGCCTGCGCATCAGCGTGCGCCCCTTCCAGCGCACCCGGCGCCAGATCCTCATCCACCGGCTGCTGGGCGACCCGAAGGTGCAGTCGGCCGTCGAGCAATATGCCGCGCAGAACAAGGTTGCGCTGCCCGTGGTGCTGGCGACCGTCGAGCGCTACGCGCGCGAGATCGTGCCGGCCTTCAACGCCTACCTCTACTTCCGCATCGGCAACTGGATCGGCCGCAGGATTTCTCAGGGCCTGTACCGCGTGCGGCTGGGATTCGTCGATACCGAGGCGCTGAAGACGGTCCCCGAGAACGCCACGGTGGTGTTCGTGATGAACCACCGCTCCAACATGGACTACATCCTGGCCGGCTACCTGGCGGCGGACCAGGCGGCGCTTTCCTACGCGGTGGGCGAATGGGCGCGCGTCTGGCCGCTGGCGGCGCTGATCCGCTCCATGGGCGCCTATTTCGTGCGGCGCAATTCCAAGGACGAACTCTACCGGCGCGTGCTGGAGCGCTACATCGCCATGGCGACGCAGGCCGGCGTGCCGCAGGCGGTATTCCCGGAAGGCGGCCTGACGCGCGACGGCCTGATGCGCGAGCCCAGGCTGGGCGTGGTGGACTACATGCTGCGCGGCTTCTGGCTGGACGGCGAGCGCGACCTGGTGTTCGTGCCGCTCGGCCTGAACTACGACCGCGTGCTGGAGGACCGCACGCTGCTGCTGTCGATCGACCCGGATGCGCGCAAGCCGGGACGTTTCTGGACGGCATGGAACACGCTCGGCTTCGCCGCCAACAACCTGCGCCTGATGCTGAAGAGCTCCTGGCGCCGCTTCGGTTACGCCTGCGTCAACTTCGGCGCGCCGGTGTCGATGCGCCAATACTGCGCGGTACGCGGCCTGGATTTCCAGAAACTCTCCGGTGAAGAGCGCAAGCGCGCCATCGGCGACTTGGGCAGGCACCTGATGGCCGCGGTTGGCCGGATCGTTCCGGTGGTTCCCGTTCCTCTCATTGCTTCCGTGTTTTTGGATAAAAACAAACCCGTTTCGGAATTGGAACTGAAATCCGAAGTGGAACGGCTGATCGAAAGACTCGAAGCGGCGGGCGCGCACGTCTACATTCCCCGCAAGGACCTCGACTACGCGGTCGCCGTCGGCCTGCGCATGCTCACGCTGCGCCGCCTGGTGGAGGAAAAGGACGGGCTGTACGCCGTGCGGCCGGTCGAGCTGCCGCTGATCCGCTACTACGCCAACTCGATCGCGCACCTGCTGCCGCAGGCCTGAGCCGGATGCTCAGCGCCTTTCCAGGTCGCGGTTCGCGTCCTGCACGTCGCGGCGCAGCTGCTCGCGCTGCTCGGGGCTGAAGCGCCCCGCTTCGGCGCCGCGCTGCTCGCGCCAGCGCTGGCGCGCCTCCTCGCGGGTCATCTGGCCGCTGCGCACCTGCTCGCGCAGCCGCTGGCGCTCTTCCGAACCCATGCGCCGCTCGGGCGGCGGCATCAGCCTCTGCCCACTCCCCTGCCCCTGGTGAAAATGCTGGGCCGCTGCCGGGGACAGGAAAAAAGCCAATAGCAGGGCAGCCAGCGCTCTCATGGATTGACGAATGTTACGTGGGCGCGCCGCGCAGCGTGGGCCATTGCACTTATTATTTGTAACAATTCGTGTCCACCGTGGTCCGAGGTAACACGTTGTTTCACCGTGGAGAGAGCGCCGATGTACCCTGCCTGCCCATGACCGAACTGAAAAAGAGGATCCTCGTCGTCGACGACGACCAGCGCCTGCGCGAACTGGTGGTGCGCTACCTCGGCGAGCAGGGCTTCGAGGCGAAGGCCGTGCCCGACGCCGCCGGCATGGACCGCCAGCTGGCGCGCGAGCGCTACGACCTGATCGTGCTGGACCTGATGCTCCCCGGTGAGGACGGCCTGGCGATCTGCCGCCGCCTGAGGACGAATGCCGCGCAGGGCAGCGGGCCGGCCATCGTGATGCTGACCGCCAAGGGCGACGAGGTGGACCGCATCGTCGGCCTGGAAATGGGCGCCGACGACTACCTGCCGAAGCCGTTCAATCCGCGCGAACTGGTGGCGCGCGTCAACGCGGTGCTGCGGCGCCGGCAGCCCGCCGGTCCGCCGGGCGCGCCCGCCCTGGACACCGAGATCCACCGCTTCGGCGCCTTCGAATTCAACCTGGCGATGCGCAGCCTCGCGCGCGACGGCAAGCCCGTCGCCCTGACGACCGGCGAGTATTCCGTGCTCAAGGTCCTGGTGCAGCATCCGCGCCAGCCCCTTTCCCGCGACAAGCTGATGGAGCTCGCGCGCGGCCGCGAATACGGCGTGTTCGACCGGTCCATCGACGTGCAGATCTCCCGCCTGCGTAAAATCGTCGAAGAAGATCCTTCGCACCCGCGCCACATCCAGACCGTGTGGGGCTTCGGCTACGTGTTCGTCCCCGACGGCGCCCCTCGCGACGCATGAGCCTTTTCACGCGGTCGTTCCTGCTGATCGCGCTGCTGATCCTCGCTTCCGCGGCGGCAACCGTCCAGCTCTACCGCGTCTACGAGCGCGAGCCGCGCGCACGCGAGCTCGCGCAGCAGACCGTGAGCATCGTCAACCTCACGCGCGCCGCCCTGGTGAACGCCGACCCGGTGCTGCGGCGCGGCCTGCTGATCGAACTGAACGAGCGCGAGGGCATCCGGCTCGCCCCGGTCACCGGCGACGAATCCCTGCAGCCGCTGCCCAGGGAGCCGCTGTTCGAGATGGTGGCCGCGCGCATCCGCGCGGCGCTGGGCACGGGTACGCGCTTCGCCTACGCGCGCGACCGCGTCCAGGGATTCTGGGTGAGCTTCACCATCGACGAGGACGACTACTGGGTGATGCTGCCGCGCGAACGCTTCGATCCGCCTTCGGGCATCGAATGGCTGGGCGGCGCCCTCGCCCTGCTCGGCCTCGCGCTGGCCGGCGGCTGGCTGATCGCCTCGGCGCTCAGCCGTCCGCTGGGCGCGATCGCCGCCGCCGCGGGCGAAGTCGGCCGCGGCCAGGCGCCCGCGCCGCTGGCGGAAAGCGGCCCCAGGGAAATGCGCACCGTGTCGGCGGCGTTCAACCGCATGGCGGGCGACCTCGCCGCCATGGAGCGCGAACGCGCCATGGTGCTGGCTGGAATCTCGCACGACCTGCGCACGCCGCTGTCGCGCCTGCGGCTTGCCATCGAAATGAGCGGCACCGACCGGGAGACCGCCGAGGGCATGGGTACGGACGTCGAGGAAATGGACCAGGTCATCGGCCAGTTCCTCGCCTTCGCGCGCGGCGAGGACGAGCCGCATTCGGAAGAGAGCCTGAACTCGATGATTTCGGAGATCGCGGAGAGCTACCGCAAGCGGGGCAAGGAGGTTTCCTTCAAGCCCGGACAGTTGCCGACCCTGCGCTTCGCGCCGATGGCGGTGCGCCGCGCGGTCGCCAACCTCGTGGATAACGCGCTGCATTACGCGGGCGCACCCATCGACATCGAGACGTCCCGCGAGGGGTCCCGCGTGGTGATCGAGGTGATGGATCGCGGCCCGGGCGTGCCGCCGGCGGAAGCCGAGCGCCTGAAGCGGCCCTTCACGCGCCTCGACAAGGCGCGCAGCGGCCGCGGCGGCGCCGGCCTGGGACTCGCCATCGTCGAACGGATCGCGCGCGCGCACGACGGGCGGCTCGACCTCGCCGCGCGCGAGGGCGGCGGCCTGGTCGCGCGCATCAGCCTCGCGGCCTGAACGCCGCGAGCGCGGGGAAAGCCTACTTCTCGACGTAGTGCTTGCGCATGAGCGCCGCCAGCGCACGCTCGACCGTGTCGGCGGACTTGTCGAGCTGCGCGGCGATCAGTTCCATTTCCTTCCGTCCGCGGTTCTGCGACAGCTTCCAGCGCGTCTCGATCCTCGCGATCGGGATCGAGAAGTTGACGATCCCGTCCAGCATCATGTCGGTGTATTCCCGGCGCAGGGCGTCGAACTTCGGCAGCCACTGGGGGTCGAGACTTTCGGTCAGGCGCCGCTGGGATTCCAGTTTTTCCTTTTTATCGGAAATTATTTTGGGAATGCCATAGGCATGCACCGCCGCGTAGTTCCAGGTCGGCACGCGCTCCTCGTCCGCATACCAGCGCGGCGAGACGTAAGCGTGCGGCCCGCTGAAGATGACCATCACCTCGTCGTCGAAGAACTCCTTCCACTGCGGATTGTTCTTCGCCATGTGCATGTCGAGGACGATCTGCGCGCCCTGTTCGTGGACCGTGATCGGCAGGTGGGAGGCATGCAGCACGCCGCCGGTGCCGGTAACAAGGATGGGAAAGCTGTTTGCGCGCATGAACGCGAGCAATTCAGTTCTGTCTTCAACTTGGTTATAGATCGGGGAGTACATTTTTCAGTTTTCGTCCTGAAAAAAACAGAAATAAATCGAAAAACTATTCGATGAGCGCAATAGCCTGGGCTGCAATTCCTTCGCCACGCCCGATGGTGCCCAGGTTCTCGGTGGTGGTCGCCTTGATGCTCACCGCCGCCGGCTTGATGCCAAGGTCGGCGGCGATGTTGCCGGTCATGCGCGCCACGTGCGGCGCCATGCGCGGCGCCTGCGCAATGATGGTAGCGTCGACGTTGACAACCTTGTAGCCCGCCGCGGCCACCTTCTTCGCGGTGGCGCGCAGCAGCTCGCGGCTGTCCACCTCGCTGTACTGCGGATCGCTGTCCGGGTAGTGCGAGCCGATGTCGCCCAGCGCGGCGGCGCCCAGCAGCGCGTCGCAGATGGCATGCAGCAGCACGTCGGCGTCCGAATGACCCGCCAGCCCCTTGTCGTGCGGAATCTCCACGCCGCCGACCACCAGCCTGCGGCCCTCGACCAGCGCGTGCACGTCGAATCCCTGTCCCACCCTCATGTGCCACCCGTCATCGTCTCTCCAGGATCGCCTCGGCGATCTTCAGGTCCTCAGCGAACGTCACCTTGATGTTCTCACGGCTGCCCGCCACCAGGCGCGGCCGCAGTCCCATCTGCTCCACTGCGCCGGCTTCATCGGTCACCGGTGACTTGGCGTTCTTCAGGGCTTCCATCAACAGGCCGCAGCGGAACATCTGCGGCGTCTGCGCCAGCCAGAGCAGGGCGCGGTCTTCCGTGCCGGCGATGCGCTGCGTACCCGCCTCGTCTTTGCCGGCCCGCTTGACGGTATCGGCCGAGGGCAGCGCGAGGATGCCGCCGATGCTGTCGCCGCGCGTCTCGGCGATGAGGTTGGCGAGGTCCCGCGGCGGCAGGCAGGGGCGCGCCGCATCGTGCACCAGCAGCCAGTCGTCGGCGTCCACCGCCGCCATCGCCGCCACCAGGCCGTTGTAGACGGAATCGCGCCGCATCGCGCCGCCGCAGTACAGCGGCTCCAGGCGCCCTTCGAAAGCGCGCCAGTCGTGCCGGGCGAACTCGCGGTCCTCCGGCGCCAGCACTACGAAGACGTTCTCGACGGGCGGCACGCAAACTGCCTTCACCGCGTGCCACAGCATCGGCTTGCCGGCGAGCGGCAGGTACTGCTTCGGCCGCTCGCCATGAAGGCGGGTTCCAATGCCGGCGGCAGGAATCAGGGCGTAGAAAGCCAATTCGAAAACTTTCGTGTTTTCAACGCCGTATAATTGCATGGCGCCTCTTTCTTGTCATGCACCGAGACCCACTTCCGGGCAAGAAGCGCTACTGCGGCTTGACCGGTTCCTCCGATGCCCTGGCGCTCTCGCGCCTGGCGGTGGAGTCGCGCGAGCTTGCCGGTGAGCACCGCGGCATCGCGGTCCTGACGGCGACTGCGCTCGATGCGGCGCGCCTGCTGGAGGAAATCGCCTGGTTCGCCCCGCAGATGCGCGCCTGCCTGCTGCCGGACTGGGAAACGCTGCCCTACGACAGTTTCTCGCCGCACCACGACCTGGTGTCGGAGCGGCTCGCCACGCTCTACCGGATCCAGCGCGGCGATTTCGACATCGTCATCGTCCCCGCGGCGACCGCGCTGGTGCGGCTGTGCCCGCCCGCCTACCTCGCGGCCTACACCTTCTTCCTGCGCCAGGGCGAGCGCCTGGACGGCGACGCGCTGCGCCGGCAGCTGGCCCTCGCCGGCTACAACGCGGTCACGCAGGTGATGACGCCGGGCGAATTCTGCTTCCGCGGCGGCATCGTCGACCTGTTTCCGATGGGCAGCGCCGTGCCCTACCGGCTCGACCTGGACGACGACGTGGTCGAGACCATCCGCACCTTCGACGTCGACACGCAGCGCACGCTCTATGCCACGAAGGAAGTGCGGCTGCTGCCGGCGCGCGAATTCCCGCTCGACGACGCGGGGCGCACCAAGTTCAGGGGCCGCTGGCGCGAGCTGTTCGAGGGTGACCCTTCCAAGCGGCGCCTGTACAAGGACATCTCCAACGGCGTGCCGGCGGCCGGCGTGGAGTACTACCTGCCGCTGTTCTTCGACGCGCTGGCGACCGTTTTCGACTATCTGCCGGACGCATCGACCCTCGTCCTGCACCGCGACGTCCCCGACGCCATCCAGGCGTTCTGGCGCGAAGCCCAGTCGCGCTTCAAGATGATGAGCGGCGATCCGGACCGGCCGCTGCTGCCGCCGACCCAGCTGTTCGTTTCCTCGGAAGAGTTCTACACCCGCGCCAAGGCCTACCCGAGGATCGACATCCTCGAGGCGCCGGAGGAAGAACTCGACCAGCCCATCACCGCCTCCCCGCTGCCGCCGCTCGCGGTGGACCGGCGCGCGAAGGATCCATTGGCTGCCCTCAAGGGATATGTCGAAGGCTCGAAGCTGCGCATCCTGCTGAGCGCCGAATCCGCCGGACGGCGGGAAACCATGCTCTCGTATCTTTCAGAGTACGGCCTTGTGCCTTTCCCGTGCGGAAATTTCCAGGAATTCTCATCGAACGGCAAACAACTTTCGATAACGGTCTCTCCGCTCTCCAACGGCTTCAGCGTTCCCACCGAGGGCTGGGCGGTCATCACCGAAGCCGAGCTCTATGCGGGAACGGTGCGGCGCAAAAGCCGCGGCGCGAAAGCGCAGACCTCGGTGGAGGGGATGCTGCGCGACCTATCCGAACTCAAGGTCGGCGACCCGGTGGTGCACGCGCAGCACGGCATCGGGCGCTACGGCGGCCTGATCAACCTGGATCTCGGCGAAGGGATCACCGAATTCCTGCTGCTGGAGTACGACGGTGGCGACAAACTCTACGTCCCGGTGTCGCAACTGGAGGTGATTTCGCGCTACTCCGGCGCGCAGCCCGAGGAAGCGCCGCTGCACAAGCTGGGCAGCGGCCAGTGGGACAAGGCAAGAAACCGCGCCGCCCGGCAGGTGCGCGACACCGCCGCCGAACTGCTCGGCCTCTACGCCACGCGCGCCGCGCGCCAGGGCCACGCCTTCAGCGTCCAGCAGCACGACCTGGAAGCCTTCGCCGACGGCTTCGGCTTCGAGGAAACGCCGGACCAGGCCGCCGCGATCCAGGCGGCGGTGGTCGACATGACTTCGGGCAAGCCGATGGACCGCCTGGTCTGCGGCGACGTCGGCTTCGGCAAGACCGAAGTCGCGCTGCGCGCCGCGTTCGTCGCCGTCGCCGACAGGAAACAGGTGGCGATCCTCTGCCCCACCACGCTGCTGGTCGAGCAGCATTTCCAGACCTTCAGCGACCGCTTCGCCGACTGGCCGGTGCGGATCGGCGAACTGTCGCGCTTCAAGACGGGCAAGGAGAGCACCGAAGTTCTCAAGAAACTTTCCTCCGGCGAGATCGACATCGCCATCGGCACGCACAAGCTGCTCTCCAGGGAGGTAAAGTTCGACCGCCTCGGCCTGGTGATCATCGACGAGGAGCACCGCTTCGGCGTGCACCAGAAGGAAGCCCTCAAGCGCCTGCGCGCGGAAGTGGATGTACTCACGCTCACCGCGACGCCCATTCCTCGCACGCTGGCGCTGTCGCTCGAAGGCCTGCGCGACTTCTCGGTGATCGCCACCGCGCCGGAGAGGCGCCTCGCCATCAAGACCTTCGTCGCCGCCCATTCGGACGGGCTGATCCGCGAAGCGGTGCTGCGCGAGCTGCGTCGCGGCGGGCAGGTCTACTACCTGCACAACGAGGTGGACACCATCGAGCACGCGCACGACCGGCTGGCGCGGCTGCTGCCGGAGGCGCGCATCGCGGTGGCGCACGGGCAGATGCGCGAGCGGGAACTGGAGCGCGTGATGCGCGAGTTCACCCAGCAGCGCCACAACGTACTGCTGTGCTCGACCATCATCGAAACCGGGATCGACAACCCGAACGCCAACACCATGGTGATCCACCGCGCCGACAAGTTCGGCCTGGCGCAGCTGCACCAGCTGCGCGGCCGCGTCGGCCGCTCGCACCACCAGGCGTACGCCTACCTGCTGACGCCGCCGAAAGAGGCTCTCGGCGCGCAGGCCAAGAAGCGCCTCGAAGCCATCCAGGCCATGGAGCAGCTCGGCTCGGGCTTCTACCTGGCGATGCACGACCTGGAAATCCGCGGCGCGGGCGAAGTGCTGGGCGATTCGCAGTCGGGCCAGATCCAGGAAATCGGCTTCGACCTGTACACGAGGATGCTCGAGCGCGCGGTGCGCTCGCTCAGGGAAGGCAAGGCGATCGACCTCGACCAGCCGCTCGAATCCGCCACCGAGATCAAGCTGCACACGCCGGCTTTGCTGCCGGAGACCTACTGCAGCGACGTGCACGAACGGCTGACGCTGTACAAGCGGCTGGCCAACTGCGCCACCCAGGAAGACCTGGACGCCATGCACGAGGAACTCATCGACCGCTTCGGCCTGCTGCCTGAGCCGGCGCGCGCGCTGCTCGATTCGCACCAGCTGCGCCTGCTCGCGCGGCCGCTCGGCATCGCGCGCATCGACGCGACGCACGAGGCGCTGCAGCTGCAGTTCCAGAGCGATTCGCCGGTCGACCGCGGCAAGGTCATCGCGCTGGTGCAGAAAAAGAAAAACATCCGCCTCGCCGGCGCCGACCGCCTGCGGCTGGAAGCCAAAATGCCGGAGCTGCCGCAGCGCGTGCAGGCGGTGAAGGACTTGCTGCTGCAGCTGGCGGCCTAGCCGATGCGCGTCCTCGTCCTGCTGCTCCTCGCCGCATCCTTTACGGTGGCGCACGCGCAGCA
Source organism: Burkholderiales bacterium (assembly GCA_036560705.1). Classification (GTDB taxonomy): domain Bacteria; phylum Pseudomonadota; class Gammaproteobacteria; order Burkholderiales; family SG8-39; genus RBG-16-66-20. The sequence goes on from DATBQR010000020.1 coordinate 22,076, forward strand.
GGAAAAGGAGAAAAACAGCTACGACAACCTGATGCCCGCCCTGGGCGCGCTCGACCACGGCGACTACGCGCAGGCGATCGATTCGCTCAAACCCATCGCCGCCGACGGCAACGTCGAGGCGCAGTACGTGCTCGGCACGGTCCTCGAAACCGCGCCGCCGCCGTCGCGCGACCTCCAGGCGGCGTACGAGTGGTACCTGCGCGCGGCGGAATCAGGACATGCCGCCGCGCAGAACAACCTTGGGGCGATGTGCTACGACGGCCGCGGCACGCTGCGCAATTTCATCGAGGCGGCGCGCTGGTACAAACTGGCCGCCGACCAGGGCCAGCCGGTCGCCGAGACCAACCTCGCCCTGCTCTACGGCATGGGCATCGGCGTGCCGCAGGACACCGCCGCGATGGCCCAACTGCTGCAGAAGGCCGCCGAAGCGGGCGAGCCGCGCGCGCAGGCGCAACTGGGGCGCCTCTACCTCGACGGCGAGGGAGTGGCGCAAAACGCGGCCGAGGCGTTCAAGTGGTTCCACAACGCGGCGGCGCAGGACCACACCGACTCGCAATTCTTCCTCGCCATCCTCCTGCAGAAAGGCATCGGCACCCCGCGCGACGCCGAGGCGGCCGTGGCCTGGTTTCGCCGCGCCGCCGAGCGCGGCCATCGGCTGGCGATGCTGGAACTGGCGACCGCCTACGAACTGGGCCTCGGCGTCGTCGCCGACCCCGAGCAGGCAAAGGCCTGGCGCGAGCGCGCCAAACTCAAGCCCGGCGAGGCGGAACCGAAACCGGCCAATGAACCCAATGGCGCGCAGCGCGTTGAACCTCGTCGTTCAAAGCCCTGAGGCCACCGCCCTGCGGGCTGCGGCGCTCGCTGAGCTGTGCGGCTCGGCCGCGCCGGAGGCATTGGGCGAGCACGCCTGGCGCCTGCGCGGCGTCACGCGCCGCGAAGGCGTCGCCGCCTGGTGTGAGGCGCACCACATCGATCACGCGTGGGTGCCCGAAGGCCGGCGCTTCGCGGATCTCAAGCTCCTGGCGATGGACATGGACTCCACCCTCATCACCATCGAGTGCATCGATGAAATCGGCGCCACCATCAACAAGAAAGAGGAAATCTCCGCGATCACCGCTCAGGCCATGCGCGGCGAGATCGATTTTCCCGAGAGCCTGCGCAAGCGCGTGGCGCTGCTCGCTGGGCTGGACGAAGACGTGCTGCAAGACGTCTACGACGAAAAACTCCGGCTCTCCCCCGGCGCCGAGCGGCTCATCGATCGCTGCAAGCGCCGCGGCATCAAGCTTCTGCTCGTCTCAGGCGGATTCACCTTCTTCACCGAGCGCCTGAAAGAACGCCTCGGCCTGGATGAAACCCTCTCCAACGTGCTGGAGATCGACAACGGCAAACTGAGCGGCCGCGTGCTCGGCACCATCGTCGACGCCGACGCCAAGGCCGCCAAGTTCAAACAGATGGCCCAGCGCCTCGGCGCCGCCCGCGAACAGACCGTCGCCATCGGCGATGGTGCCAACGATCTCAAAATGATGGCCGAAGCCGGCACCTCCATCGCCTACCG
>DATBQR010000021.1:0-9092 GCA_036560705.1 Burkholderiales bacterium
TCGACCAGTTTCAGGCGGTCCAGCATGAAATCCAGACGGTGAACCAGGCGCCGGCGCCGGCGGCAAACAAGGCGGCCTCGCCGGCGGGGAATGCCGGGACGGCGAACCTGGATGCCGGCGGCGGGGCGGCGGTGAATCCGCTCGCTGCGCTCTCGTCTTCCGACAGCAGGCTGAAGACGGGTGCCAAGGCGGTTTCGGAAGCAGTAAAGACTCAGGCGGCCCAGGGCAGCAAGACGCTGAATCCGGCCTACGTGAAAGCCGTCGATGCCGCTGCGACGGCCTTTGCGGCCGGCTATCACGGCGAACTGCTGGGCGCCGGAAAGCTCGGAGACCCGGGCGGCGGCGCGATCGCGGCGAAGATGAAGGCCTACTCTGACGCGCAGAGCAAGTACGTCATCGGCACGTCAACGCTGAATCTGCAGGCGTTGGACGACCAGAAGAAGGAACTCGGACTCAGGACGGACGTGCAGACGGCCGCGCTGGAGGTGAACGACCTGCAACGCAAGGTGAATGCCTGCGACAAGGCTGCGACGGATCGCCTGAAGAATTTCAGCGACCTGCAGCTGAGCGTGGTCAAGGACAAGAACAACGACGATCTCGGCAAGCTGACCGCGGCGCAAGGCGATCCGCTGGCATGGGACAGCACCAGCACCGCCGCTTGCCTTAAGTAGGAGCGTCGCCCCCGCCCCGGGGCGGGCGAGGGCCGCGCTCGGGACGGCTTACTCGGCGGGTACCGGAACGACCAGCTCCCGCAGGATGCCGCCGTCGGCGACGCTGCCGACGACAGTGCCTTCGCCGTGCATGCGGCGCTCGCAGTACCCGCGTTCCGCCGCGTCGTGGTGGTAGGCGCAGCGCGCGAGCCTGTTCTGCTCCAGGCTGGCCTCGGGGTCCGTCAGCCGCCCGCGCCGCGCTTCCACCTGCGCCGCGCCCGCTTCGCGCAGGCAGGTTTTACGGTCGTCGCCCGACTTGTTCATGCAGGCGGCGCGGTCCTCGAGGTAGCGCTGGTGCGCGTCCGCGGCGGGGCCGGGGTTCGCGGCCGGCGCCGGGGCTGAAACGGACAGCGCGCCCAGCGCGCAGAGGGCCAGGAAAGTGTTGGCGGATGGCGACATGGAGATCTCCATATAGGAAGGTTCCCTCCCACCTCTTCTTTGACCGGCCGCGGGCCCGCCGGTTCGCACCGGTATTGGCGGCGGGCGGCGCGCCTGCATTAGACTTGTCGCCGAACAACTACAAGCTGGAGGAGGAAGTCCATGAATCGCGCCGCACGTACCGCACGTACCGCCGTAATCGCTTTTTTCGCCGCGTTCGCCGCCGCCGGCCCGGCCGCCGCCGCCGACTATCCGGCGCATTCCGTGAAATGGGTGGTGCCGTACCCGCCCGGCGGAACCACCGACCTGATCGCCCGCATCGTGGCGCAGTGGCTGGGCGACAAGCTGGGGCAGCCGTTCCTCATCGAGAACAAGCCGGGCGGGGGCAACAACATCGGCGTCGACTACGTGGCGAAATCCGCCCCGGACGGCTACACCATGCTGCTGGTGAATCCGGCGAACGGCATCAACACCACGCTGTACAAGAACCTGCCGTTCAATTTCCTCACCGACATCGCGCCGGTGGCGGGCATCGTGCGCACGCCGAACGTGATGGTGGTGACCGATTCCTTCCCGGCGAGGAACATTCCCGAGTTCATCGCCTACTGCAAGTCGCATCCGAACACCATCAACATGGCGTCCTCCGGCAGCGGCACGTCGGTGCACCTGTCGGGCGAGCTGTTCAAGTCGATGACCGGCTGCCAGATGCTGCACGTGCCCTACAAGGGAGCCGGACCCGCGCTGGCGGACCTGATCGCCGGCCAGGTGCATGTGATCTTCGACAACCTGCCGTCGTCGGCCGGCTTCATCAAGGGCGGCAAGATCCGCGCCCTCGGCGTGACCTCGGCTGAGCGCGAGCCGTCGCTGCCCGGCGTGCCGACGGTCGCCGAAACGGTGCCAGGCTACGAAGCGACGGCGTGGTTTGGCATCGGCATGGCGAAGGGCTCGCCGCGCGAAGCCATCGACAAGGTGAATGCCGAGGTGAACCGCGCGCTGGCCGATCCGAAAATGCTCGAGCGCCTGGCGGAGCTGGGCGGCAAGCCGATGAAGGGCACGCCCGAGGATTTCGGCAAGGTCATCGCCGCCGAGACCGCGAAATGGGCGAAGGTCGTGCAGGCCTCCGGCGCCAAGGTGGAATAGGCGCGGGAGCGGAAGGCGGCTACACGCCCTCGATGATGCGCAGGTCGCGTACCGCGCCGTCGCCCAGCGCCTTCAGCGCTTCCTGGTAGCCCGGCGTGTCGTGCGCGGCGATCGCCTTGGCGAGGCTCTCGAATTCGGTCACCACCGTGCGCATGTTCTGCCCGGCTTCGTGGGTCTTCGCGGGCGTGCCGCGCACGAGGAAGCGTCCGCCGGCGGCCTGGATCGACGGCCCCGCCAGCTTGGCGTAGGCGGCGAGTTTCTCGGGATCCTTGATCGAGCGGTAGCACACTACCCAGTAAGCCTTGGCCATGCGGCGGATTCCTTCTAGCGGTGACGGAAGAACGGCGACGGGGAAAACCGGCGCACGGCGCCGGCCACGAAAACCGGCGCGTAGGCGACCGGATAGTAGGGCGTAGCGTAGGGATCGTAGCCCGTGCCGTAGGCGCCGGCGTAGGCATTGGCCGGATAGCTGGCCCGCGCCGCCAGCAGGTAGCGCTGGCGCATCTGCCAGTCGGCTTCCTCGTACTGGGCGCGCCGGGCGGCACGCGCGTTCATCGCCGCCACCGCCGGACCGAGCGACGGGTCGGGCGCCACGACCGAGATGCGTTCGCCGACGCGCTTCGCTTTGGCCGCCGTTTCCGGCGGCGGCGCGTTGGAATAATTGACCACGCCGTTCGCGTCCAGCCACTTGTAGGTGTCGGCCGCGGCCGGCGCGGTGGCGGCGATCAGGAAAATCGCCATGCTGAGGCGTCCGAACATGCGCATAGCTTAAACCGGGCGCCTGACGGGAAACTTGCTGTTACACATCGGTGACAACATCAATTCGGGTTGCCGGGCAGCTGCTCGGTCGCCGGGTCGATCCAGGACCAGGGGCGCGCGCTTTTCGTCCAGATGTTGGCGACGATTTTCAACGTGGCGGAATCGTCCAGGGATCCCGCCCTCACCACCATTCTTTCCGGGCTGTTCTCGCGCTGGCTGTAGATCGGCGAGCCGCAGTCGGCGCAGAAATAGCGGCTCAGGATGCGGCCGCTGTCGGCCCTGGCCGCGTAGCGCTTCGGGCTGCCCCGGGTGAGCGTGAAGTCCTTGCTCTGGATCACGGCGTTCACGCTCGAGCCGGTGCCGGAGGTCTTCTGGCAGTGCGTGCAGTGGCAGACGCGGAGGCTGGCGAGCGGCGCGGCGATGGCGTAGCGGATGGCGCCGCAGAGGCAGCCGCCGGTGATGGGAGCGGTCATGGCGTCAATCCCAGGGGTCGGAAACGGTGCGGATCGGGCTGTCGAAATCGGTTTTCTGGTCGCCCGTGTTGCGGTTGATCACCTCGGGCCCCCCCGTGCCTGCGGTTCTCTCGTAGACGCCGTCCTGGGCTTTTTTGTACTGTGTCATGCCGAGCGACTTGATCTTGGCGGGCGTCAGGTTGTACTTGCCGCCCAGCCTGGCCGCGCTGATGAGGCGCTCGCAGGGCTTCTTGCAGGTGGGGCAGCGGGCAAGTTTCGCGTCGGCGACGCGCTGCATCACTTCGAAGCGGCCGCGGCAGACCTTGCACTTGCCGGATTTGGGCGCGTAATCGTAGAGAGGCATGGGGTGATTTTACAGTCTGCAACCGCGAAGATGAAAACCTGACCCCATGAACGCCACCCTGCGCGGCGTGCTGTGGATGTCGGGGGCGGTGCTGTCCTTCTGCGCCATGGCGATCTCGGCGCGCGAACTGCTGCGCCACCTCGGCATCTTCGAGATCCTTGCCTTCCGCACCGCGATCACCCTGCTCATCGTGCTGGCGGCGGCGACGCGCACCGGCATCGCCACGCTGCGCACGCGGCGCATCGGCGTCCACCTGTGGCGCAACCTGTTCCACGTCGGCGGCCAGGCGTGCTGGGTATACGCCATCGGCGCGCTGCCGCTGGCGATGGTGTTCGCCATCGAGTTCACCTCGCCGATCTGGACCGCGCTGCTGGCGGCGCTCATGCTGGGCGAACGTATCGGCCGCGGCCGGCAGGTGATGCTCGCGTTCGGCTTCGCCGGGGTGCTCGTCATCCTGCGCCCGGGCGTCGCCATCGTGCAGCCGGCGGCGCTGGTGATGCTGGCCGGTTCGCTGTTCTACGCGGTGCAGATGATCGGCACCAAGCGCCTGTCGGACACCGAATCGCCGATGGCGGTGCTGTTCTGGATGGCGGTGATCCAGACGCCGGTCTGCCTGGCGCTGGCGGCGCCGAGCCTGGTCGCGCCCGCGCCGGGCGACCTGCCGTGGATCGCCGTGATCGGTTTCGGCAGCTTCACCGCCCACTACTGCCTGACGCGGGCGATGAAGCTCGCCGATGCCTCGGTGGTGGTGCCGGTGGATTTCTTCCGCCTGCCGCTGATCGCGGTAGTGGGCGCCGTGTTCTACGCGGAGGCCTTCGATCCCGCGGTGATCCTCGGCGCGCTGCTGATCTTCACGGGAACCTGGTACAGCCTCGCGCGGGAATACCGGCGGGTAAAATGAATCCCCGAATGAAAAAAGCTCTGAAGTGGGGCGGCATCGTCCTGGTCGCCGTCGTCGCGCTGCGGGTGGGGGCCGCCGCCATCTGGCCCATCATCAACGACGTGCGCACGGGCGCGACGCCGGAATACGCCGGCCTCCAGCCGCAGCGGTTCAAGCAGCCCTTCGACCGCGTCTTCGGCGCCGCCCTCGCGACGGCCCAGGCGGCGGGTTGGGAGGTGACCGCGTGGGACCCCTCCAAGGGCGGGATCCGCGCGGTGGCGACGACCGCCGTCTTCCGCTTCAAGGATGACGTCACCCTCACCTTGACGCGCGAAGGCGACGGCGTGCGGGTCGACGTCCGCTCGCACTCGCGCATCGGCAAGGGAGACTTCGGCACCAACGCCCGGCGCATCGTCCGCTTCCAGGCGGAACTCGCCGGGCGGCTTAACCCCTAGTTCTTGGCCGGACCGCCGAGGTCGTAGTAGTTGTCCTTCAGGAACAGCACTTCGCGCACGATGCCGTCGTTGGAAAACTGCACGTACAGGAAATACGCCTGGCGGGTGGAGTTCCACATCCGGTACTCCCAGACGTCGCGCTGCTGGCGGTCCAGGCGGCTGACCCGCCCGGGCGGGCCGAAATATTCCCGCACCTGGGCGGTCGTCGTCACCCCCGCGGCGAGCTTCCTCATGTTTTCCTCGGTCAGCAGCTGGTCGACCGACCGCACGGTGCCGCCCGGGGACATGCGGACCGCATAGGTGTCCAACCCTACCGGGCCGCGCGGGTAGTACCAGATGGTGTCGCCGCCGGCGACGGTCAGGCGCTCGGCCGGCGCGCCCATCAGCGCCTGCACGTCGTTCGCCGTCGACTGCCCGGGCACCAGCCCGCTGCCGCTGTAGGAGGCGCAGCCCGCGAGCAGGAGGATTGCGACGAGAATGGCGGGTGTTTTCATTTTTTTGCCTGTCTGGTTTCGTAATCCGCGACAGCCCTTTTTAGCATGCTGTACTGCTCGCAGGGAAAGAAGCACAGCTTGTCGAGAATCTGCAGGTGTTCCTTCGCCTTGTCGAGGTTGCCGGTCATGAGGTAGGCCTCGCCCAGGTATTCGTGCGCGTTGCGGTGCTCGGGGTCGATGCGCAGCGCTTCATTGTAGTGACGGAACACTTCGTCCATGTTCGGGTTGTCGCCCTTGCGGATCGAGTAGGCGTAGAGGCTCTGGTAGTCGGCGTTGGCCGGGTTCTTCGTCACGGCCTCGCGCGTGATGTCCTGCGCCAGCTTCCAGTCCTGCCTGGCGATCGCCGCCTGGGTGTTCTCGATCACCGGGTCCGCGGGCTGCACCGGCCTTGGCTCCGGCACCCCGCCTGCGGGCCAGGCGGGGGCGGCAGCGAGGGCGGCGCCGAAAAATGTGCAGAGCAGCATTGTTTTCATGTGGACCTCGCGGATTTGCAATGATTGCACCGTTAACGCCGCTGCTGCCGAGTCTATTCCCCGGCCGCGCGCGGACGTCGACTGTCGTGGAATAGATACGCATAAGATGCGGAATAGATGCGTTCCTTCCTCGTTTGCATCAACTAAGCCATCCACCTTTCGGGAGACCCCATGATTCGCTCTATTGCCGCATTGTTGCTTGCCGCGGTTTCCGCCGTCGCCATCGCCCAGGCCCCCGCCAGCCCGCCGCTCAGGATCCGCGGCGTAGTGGAGAAGATGGACGGCACGAACATGACCGTCAAGGCGCGCGGCGGCGAGAGCGTGACCGTGAAACTGGCGGACAACTACGCGGTGATGGGGATCGCCAAGGCGAGCATCGCGGACCTCGGCAACGGCAAGTACATCGGCACCACCACGGTCGGCGAACGCGACGGCGCCCTCGTCGCGCTGGAAGTCCATATCTTTCCCGAGGCGATGCGGGGCGCGGGAGAAGGGTCCCGCGACTGGGACCTGCGGCCCGCCAGCAAGATGACCAACGCGAACGTGGCCAGCATCACGAACGTGGGCAATGACCGCGTGCTGATGGTGCAGTACAAGGGCGGCGAGAAGAAGATCCTGGTCCCGGCGAACGCGGAGATCGTGTCGTTCACGCCCGCCGACAAGAGCGAACTGAAGGCCGGCGCGCATGTCTTCGTCATCGCGCAGCGCCAGGCCGACGGCGGCCTGGTCGCGCCGCGCGTCAACGTCGGACTGAACGGGCAGATCCCGCCGATGTAACTACATCGGCGGCTTGGTCCCGTCCTTGCCGACCAGCACGCGGCCCGCGCTCATGCTGCCGTCCGCCGCGACTTGCGCCGGCACGAACACGGCGGCGCCGGGCACCAGCAGCGCCCGGTCCCCGGATGAGAAGGTCACGATGGGAATTCCCGCCGGAACGACGATTTGCTGCTGTCCGCCCTTGTAGTTGAGCGTCAACTCCCTGCCGTTGTTGCTGTCCACGTTGGCGGCGACGGTGGCGTTGGTCATCATGCTTTCCGGCTGCAGGTCCCAGGGATAGTGGCCTTCATTCGAGCCGCGCGCCGACTCCGGGAACACCAGTACTTCCAGCGCGACCTGCCGGCCGTCCTTGCCCTTCATCGACGCAATGCCGACAAAGCTGTTCGGCTGGATCTGGGCCATGCTGGCCGCGACCACGCCGACCACGCCGAAATTGTCGGCCAGTTTTATCTTGACGTCCTTGCCATCGCGCGTCTTGAGCGCCAGCGTCTGGCCGTCCAGGCCGGTGACGGTGCCGCGCACCCGCATCATCGTGGTCTGCGCCTCGGCGGCAGCGTTGAACAGCGTCAGGGTGGCGACAGCAAAGCCGAGCAGCAGTTTGTACGGTTTCATGAAATCTCCCTAGATAGGATGCGGTTGCGCGATCAGGGACCGGCGTCTGGATATTCTACTGTGGCCCTCTGTTTCACCATGAACAGTGGATGCGTCGCGCGCATTCCAGGGATTTGAAAATCGCGTTTGTGAAACCCTGCTGCGCTGCGGCACCATCGGCGGTATAACCCGCCGATGATCGCTTCTTCTTCTCCCAACCGTCGCGCCATGATCCTGCTGCTGGTGCTCTCGGGCGCCATCATTTCCATCTGCATGGGCCTGCGCCAGAGCCTGGGCCTGTTCATGCGGCCGATGACAATCGACGCCGGCATCTCGGCGGCGACCTTCGGCTTCGCCATCGCGCTGCAGAACATCGTCTGGGGCATCAGCCAGCCTTTCGTCGGCGCGCTCGCCGACAAGCACGGGCCGCGGCCGATCCTGATCGGCACGGCGATCAGCTATGCGGCCGGCATGCTGCTGATGGTGTTTTCGCGCGGCGCGCTGGGACTGGACGTGGCGGGTTTCCTGCTCGGCATCGGCACCTCGGGCACGGCGTTCGGCGTCTTGATCGGCGTAGTGACGCGCGCCACGCCCGAGGCGAAGCGCAGCCAGACGGTGGGCCTGGTGGCGGCCTCGGGTTCCCTCGGCACCATGGTGCTCGCGCCCATCGGCCAGTCGCTGATCAACGGCTTCGGCTGGCAGACGGCGATGGTGGCGTTCGCCTGCATCGCCAGCGCGATGGCCGTTTTCGCCCTTCCCATCAAGGGCCTTGCCATCGCCCTGAACGCGGACCCTTCCAGTCCGGGCCCCGGCGCGAATGCAAAAACCAGATCCCTGCGTGAGGCCTTGCGCGAAGCGATGGGCCACCGCGGCTACCTGTTCATGACGCTGGCGTTCTTCGCCTGCGGCTTCCAGCTCGTCTTCATCACCACGCACCTGCCGGCCTACCTGCAGCTGTGCGGCGTGGCGCCGGGGGTGGGGGCGACGGCGCTGGCGCTGATCGGCCTGTTCAACACCATCGGCACCTACACCTTCGGGCTGCTCGGCGCGCGCTACAGCCAGAAGCACCTGCTCGCGCTGATCTACCTGCTGCGCACGCTGTTCATCGTCGCGTTCCTGCTGGCGCCGATCAGCGCGGCCTCGACGCTCGTCTTCGCCGCGGCGATGGGCATGCTGTGGCTGGGCGTCTCGCCGCTGGTGACGGGGATCATCGGCCGCGTGTTCGGCCTGGAGCATTTCGGCACCCTCTACGGCGTGGTGTTCTTCAGCCACCAGGTGGGTTCCTTCTTCGGCGCCTGGATGGGCGGCCTCGTCTTCGCCTGGTACGGCAACTACAACGCCGGCTGGGGCGCGCTGATCGTCATCGGCATCGCCGCCTTCACGCTGCAATGGCTGATGGACGACCGCCCGCCGCCGGTGCGCAAGCCCGCCGGGTATCCGGGAATGGTGCCCGCGTGAGCGGCTGAGACGATCTGACACCTGAGGTAAGCTGCTCGTCAGTCCGATGAGCACCGCCGCCCCGCGCCTCGTTCCCCCGCGCATCATTCCGCCGGCGCAGCCCCTGAAGGGCCTCGCCTTCCTCGCCGCGTTCGTGCGCAACCCGCTGGAGGTGGCGCCGC
>DATBQR010000022.1:0-26613 GCA_036560705.1 Burkholderiales bacterium
CGTGAATGCCATCGTTGCATACCGATTGCGGTCGGGGTCCTGCGGCTTTGAGATCGCAGATTGTGATCTCGAAAGCGCAAGTTCCAGGGCAGAAAGGGAAATCTTGAAGTCGGCGAGAAGCAACGCTTTTATCCGAGAGCATGGCTGTTTCCGTTCAGATAATCTAGTGGGTTCGCCGCAGGCGGAGTTGCTTTTGATTGATTCCCCTCCATACAGGGGGTAACGTATTGACGATGGAGGGGGATGACATGACTCAGTTGCAAATAGGCGGTTTGCATCCCACCTGTTTTCATACCTAATTCTCGTTAGGCCTCAGCAACAACAACCCTGCGCCGACTAACAGGTTGCATCATTTGGCCACCCATGAATCAACGTCACCTAGACCTCGGCTGCGGCGACAAGCCGCGCAATCCATACAACGCCCAAGAACTGTACGGCGTTGATATCAGGTCGGGCCTTGGGGCCGCTGGCGCGATGATTCGCGGAGCAGATTTGTTTCGCGAGCCGATCCCTTTCGAGGATAGTTTTTTTGATTCGGTGTCAGCATATGATTTCTTGGAACATATTCCGCGCACTGCAATCAACGGAAATCAGACCCGGTTTCCATTCATTAGCGTGATGAATGAGATATGGCGAGTCCTGAAAAACGGCGGTCGTTTTTACGCGAGCACGCCAGCATATCCTCACTCAGCTGCATTCCAAGATCCAACGCATGTCAACATAATTACCCGCCAGACGCATTCTTATTTCACCGGAGCCAGACCCATGGGAAGGATGTATGGATTCAAAGGCGATTTTGAGTGCATCCGGTCAATTCCCGTTCGCGGTGGAGAGTTTGAATATCAGCCGACGAGCACGCCAGGCTGGTTTGAGCGCCTTCGGCTGAGGCGACGAGACCTGCGGAATGGAAACAGCCATCTGGTATGGGAATTCAAAGCGATCAAAGCAGTCTGAGGTCCCCCCCAAGCTCGAGTGTTAGGCGACTAAAATCTATGCCGAAATCTCTTTCTTCCAAAGTGACTGTTCGCCGGGCCGCGGCGCGAGACGAAAAGCGCTGGCGCGAGTTGTTCGACGGCTACTGCCGCTTCTACAAGCGCACCCTCTCGAAGCCGCTTACGCGCTACACGTGGACGCGCATCCTGGATGATGCGTCGCCGATTCACGCGATCGTTGCCGAAACTCGCAAGGACGGCGTCATCGGCATCGCCAATTACGTCATCCACGAGCACACGCTGGCGCTCGTCCCGGTCTGCTATCTGGGGGACTTGTTCGTCGATCCCGCGCAACGCGCGGCGGGGGTTGGCGAGAAGCTGATCGACTGGCTGGTGACCGAAATGAAGCGCAAGGGCTGGTCCCGCCTCTATTGGCACACCCGGCTGAACAACTACCGCGCCCGCGGCCTGTACGACAAATTCACGCCGCACAGCGACTTCGTCCGCTACACCGTGTATCCGGAAGCCTGAGACGCCAGAACGTCAGCGGACGATGACCGAACCGCTGCTCACGCGCCTGGCCAAGGCGGTCATTTTCATTCTCTTCGTCGCCGCGGGAATCGCCGGTTTCTTCCTCGGCAATCCCGTGCAGAAGGAGCGTGCGAACCAGGACGAGGTCTGCCGCGTGAAGTGCGCGGACCTGCAGAAGCTCCACCGGCTGGTGCCGGTGACGCCCGGCAAGCCGGACGGGCCCGCGGCCTGCGAGTGCTATTGAGGCGCTAGAACGCGAGTACGACGCGGCCGAGCACTTTGCCGGCCTTGAGGTCTTCCAGGATGGCAGTGACTTCGCTCGCCGGCCGCGTGGTGACCGGCGTGGGCTTGAGTTTTTTCTTTTTCGCCAGGGCGACGACTTCCTTCAGTTCCTGCAGGTTGCCGACGTAGGAGCCGACGATGCCGATGCCGCGCTGCGCGATCGGCGGCAGCGGGTAGACCAGCTCGCCGCCGAACAGGCCGCAGATCACGTAGCGCCCGCCTTTCCTGAGCGCGGCCAGGCCGAGCGCGGCGGTGGCGGGCATGCCGACCAGGTCGATGGCGCCGGCGAGGTTTCCCATGGCGAGCGCCGCCAGTTTCTGCGCCGCATCCGGCGCGCGCGTATCCAATGTCAGCTTGGCGCCGAGTTTCTTGGCTGCTTCGAGCTTGGCCGGGTCGATGTCGCAGGCGATGACGTTCTTCACGCCTTTCGCGCGCAGCACCGAGATGCAGACGAGGCCCAGGCCGCCGCAGCCGAGTACCGCGACCCAGTCCTTGGCCCCGAGCTCGGGCAGCTTGGCGGTTGCGCTGTAGGTGGTGAGGCCAGAGCAGGCGAGGGTGGATGCGAAAGCGTCGTCGATGCCGCTCGAATCGACGAGGTATTTAGGATCCGGCACCAGCACGTGGCTCGCGTAGGCGCCGGGACGATTGACGCCGAGAAAGCGCGAGCCGGAGACGCAGTAGTTGTCCAGGCCCGCCTTGCAGACCGGGCACTTGCCGCAGCCGATCCAGGGGAAGACGAGGCGTTTCTGGCCGGCTTTCACGCCTTTCGCTTTTGGACCCACGGCTTCGACGACGCCAAAGGGCTCGTGACCGAGGGTGAACGGCGGAATGCAGCCCCGGTCCTTTACGTAGAATTTTTTCCCGCCGCCCCAGTCGAAGTAGCCGTCCCAGATATGCAGGTCGGAGTGGCAGACGCCCGAGCGCGTGATGCGCACCAGCACTTCGCTGCCCTGCGGCTTCGGCGTGTCGTGCATCACCTTCTGCAGCGGCTTGCCGTGTTCCATGAACTGGTAGCTGATCATGCTTTCCCCGATTCGTATTGAATCGGCACGGTCAGGCCCGCGCCGATACTGCAAGTGCTTGGTCGATATCCCAGAGGATGTCGTCCAGCGATTCGATGCCCACGGACATGCGGATCATGTCCGGGGTGACGCCCGCCTTCAATTGCTCCTCGTCGCTCATCTGCCGGTGCGTGGTGGAGGCCGGGTGGATCACCAGCGTCTTCGCGTCGCCGATGTTGGCGAGATGGCTCATGAACTCCGCGGCGTCGATGAATTTCTCGCCGGCCTTCGCACCGCCCTTGACGCCGAAGTTCAGGAGCCCGGACGCGCCCTTGGGCAGGTATTTCTGCGCCAGCGAAAAATACTTGTCGTCCGGCAGCCCCGGATAGTTCACCCAGGCGACGCGCGGATGGTCCTTTAGGTACTTCGCCACCGCCAGCGCGTTGCTGCAATGGCGGTCCATGCGCACCGGCAGGGATTCGAGGCCCTGCAGCAGCAGCCAGGCGTTCATCGGCGAAAGCGTCGGGCCGAAGGTGCGCATGATTTCCATGCGCGCCTTCATCGTAAATCCGAAATCGCCGAAGGTCTCGTGGAAGATCACGCCGTGGTAGCCGGGCGAGGGAGTGGTGAATTCCGGGAACTTGCCGTTGCCCCAGTTGAATTTGCCTGATTCGACGACCACGCCGCCCATGGTGGTGCCGTGGCCGCCGATGTACTTGGTCGCCGAGTGCACCACGATGTCCGCGCCCCAGTCGAACGGCCGGCACAGGTAGGGGGAGGGCACCGTGTTGTCCAGCACCAGCGGAATGTCATGGCCGCGCGCAATGCGCGCGAGCGCCTCGATGTCGACGATGTTGATGAGCGGATTGCCGAGCGTCTCGGCGTAGATAAGCTTGGTGTTGGGTTTGATTGCTTCGGCGAACTTCTCCGGATTGTCCGGATGAACAAAAGTCGTATCGATCCCCAGTTTCTTCAGATTCACGCCGAGCAGGGTGTGGGTGCCGCCGTACAGCGTGGAGGCGGAGACGATGTGGTCGCCCCCCTTGCACAAGGTCAGGATCGCCGTGGCCTCGGCCGCCTGGCCGGTGGCGGTGGCGAGCGCGGCGCGGCCGTTCTCGATCGAGGCCATGCGCTCTTCGAACACCGCCACCGTCGGATTGGAGATGCGCGAGTAGACGTTGCCGAAGGTCTGCAGGTTGAACAGGCTCGCCGCGTGCTCCGCGGAATCGAACACGAAGGAGGTGGTCTGGTAGATGGGCGCGGCGCGCGCGCCGGTCGCCGGGTCGGGAATCTGGCCCGCGTGCAGGCACAACGTTTCGAAGCCGAATTTGCGGTCGGGCATCGGCGGATTTTACCGGCAGATCGCCGCTCGGTGTCCTGCGGACTAGGCCCCGAGGCGGATGCGCTCGATTTCCCCCGACAGGGTCGCGCCGCCGATCGACAGGAACAGGTGGCGGTCCGTCACCGACAGGTCGAAAGCCATCCGGCGTTCCAGGCGCGCTACCAGCCCGGCCAGGAAGTCGCGGTCGAAAGCGTAGAGTTCGAGTTCCTCCGCGCGGTGGATTTTCTCGCCGGCGAGCTGGTGCCGCAGCGTGGAGCCCTTGTGGGTGTACACGGCGACCCGCGGCGCTGCCTTGCTCGCCTTGTGCAGCCGCGCCGCGTCGGGCGTACCCACCTCGATCCAGGCCTGGATCACGCCGGTCAGGTCGCGCACCGCGATCACCGGTTCGTCGGGACTCGACAGCCCGCGCGAAAAACTGATCCCTTCGTGGAACTCCAGGCAGTAGGCGAGCACGCGCGTCATCAGGTACTCCGCCGCCTCCGACGGGTGGCGCGCCACCTTCAACTGCAGTGTTTCGTAGACCGCCCGGTCGACATCCGCAAGCTGGATGGTGAAGTTGTAGATCGTCGCGCTCAGCGCCATTCGCGCGGCGAGCTGCGGACGCCCGAATTTGCTGCGGGAATGCTATCAGCCCTTGGGCTCGTCCTGCGGGTCCGTGTTCGGCTTGACCACCGCGCGCCGGTACTCCGAGGGCGGGATGCCGACCTGCTGCTGGAAGAAGCGGGTGAAATTCGACTGCGCCGAGAAGCCCAGCTCGGCGGACACTTCGGCGATCTTGGAACTGCCCGTGGAGAGCTTGGAGATCGCCGACTCGACGCACAGCATGTCGAGGTAGGCGCGCGGCGAGCGCCCGGTGGAGAGCTGGAACAGGTCGTAGAAGCGCGAGCGCGACAGGCCGACCTGGCTGGCGAGCTCGTTCATGTTGACTTCCTTGTTCGGGTGCGCGCGCAGCAGCGCCAGCGCGCGGCGGATGCGCGTGTCGGCGAAGGGCGAGCCGCGCCAGAGGCGTGCGCCGGCCTGCCGCCGGGCGAGGTAGGTCTCCACGATCGACAGCATCATCTCCTGCAGCATGAATTCCAGCCGCTCGTGGGAGAGGAATTGGTCGTTCACCACCTCGACCACCAGCGTGTCGGCGAGCTGCCGGATGCGCTGCGTGATCGGCTCGCTGGCGGAGGCGAACGGCCGGCCGGCGCCGTTGAACACCGCCGGAAAGCCGCCGCGCAGCCAGTCGCTGGAGGCCTGGAACACCACGATCTGCGCGTGCGAGCCGGCCGCGAGCTGGGCCTGGCTGGCGACGCCGGGGTTGAGAAACAGCAGGTTTTCGCGCGTCAGGCGCAGCGGCGCGCCGTCGACCAGGAAATCCAGGTCTGCGCCCTCCTGCTTGACCACGATCTGCGGGGCGACGGTCGTCTGCGGCGCTTCGCCGGCCGCCGCCTCGATCAGCTGCAGCCGCCCGAAACTGCCGTCGAAGACTCGAATGGGGCGCGCCATGGAAGGGAGCTTAGCGGCTGCGCAGCATTCCCGCTAGGGGGAGAAAAACGCGCGAAAAACGCGTGAAAAAGGGCCTAGTACGCCAGCCAGCGCGGTCTTTTCGCCGAGATCACGCGGGTGTTGACCCCTACCCAGTTGAGGCCCCCGAACAGGCGGCCATGCTCGATTTTCACGCAGCGGTCCATGACGCTTTCCAGCCCGGCTTTTCGGGCGAGGTCCGCCGCTTCCTCGTTCTTCACGCCCAGCTGCTGCCAGAGGACCCTGGCGCCGATCGCGATCGCGTCCCGCGCGACCGGCAGCACGTCGGCGCTCTTGCGGAAGACGTCCACCAGGTCCACTTTTTCCGGAATGTCGCGCAAGCTTGCGTAGCACTTCTGCCCGAGCACCTCCTTGTATTGCGGGTTGACCGGGATCACCCGGTAGCCGTGCTCCAGCATGTACTTCGCGGCGAAGTAGCTCGGACGGTGCCATTGCGCCGACAGGCCGACCACCGCGAGCACGCGGTTCTCTTTCAATATGCGGCGCAGCGTATTGATATCGTCATGCACGCGACTACTATAATCCAACTACACCCCCGGGAGGAGAGCGAGATGTACGTCGAAGAGCGCATGTACACGCTGCAGGTCGGCACCGCGGCGCAGTACTTCAAGAACTACGAGGAGTTCGGCATGAAGGTGCAGCTGAAGCACCTGCCGCACATGGTCGGCTACTACGTCACCGAGTCCGGGCCGCTGAACTTGGTAGTGCACCTGTGGGCCTACGACGACCTGAACCAGCGCGACAAGTGCCGCGCCGCGATGCAGGCCGACCCCGCCTGGCAGGCCTACTTGGTGAAGAACCGGCCGTTCATGATCTCGCAGGACACGCGCATCATGAAATGCGCGCCGTTCTTCGTCGAGCGCCTGAAGAAGATGCTGGCGGCGTGAGCGCTCTGCATCCGCAGTTGGTCGCGCTTCTGGAGAGGGCGGCAAAATCCCCGCTGCCCCCGTACTACGAAGTGCCTCCCACGGTGGCGCGGCGCTTCTACCGCGATACGCGTGGCGCGCTCACGCCCGATCCGCCTGCGGTGGAATCGGTGCAGCTGCTCATTGCGCCGGGCCCCGCCGGCTCGGCCGGTCCCGTGCCGGTGCGCGCCTACCGTCCCAAGGGCGCCGGCAGGGACGAAGTGCTGCCCGCGCTGGTGTTCTTCCACGGCGGCGGCTGGGTGATCGGCGATCTCGACACGCACGACGTGGTCTGCCGCACGCTCGCCAACGGCGCGCGCTGCGCGGTGTTCTCAGTGGAATATCGCAAGGCGCCCGAAGCGCCGTTTCCCGCCGCGGTAGATGACTGTTTTTCAGCCCTTTCTTTCGTGTTCAAGAATTCCGGTTCTTTGAAAATAAATTCGAAGCAGATTGCCGTCGGCGGCGACAGCGCGGGCGGCAACCTGGCCGCGGTGATGGCGCTGATGGCGCGCGACGCGGGCGGGCCCGCATTTTCCTCTCCCGTGTCGTTCCAGCTGCTGATCTATCCGGGCGTCGACCAGCGGCTGGCCCATCCCTCCGTCGAGCGCAACGGCGAAGGCTACTTCCTGACGAAGAAAAGCATGCTCTATTTCCGCGGCCACTACCTGCCGAGGAAGGAAGACTGGCTCGACTGGCGCGCCTCGCCGCTACTCGCCCAAAGCCTGGCCAAATTGCCGCCTGCGTTCTTGATGACCGCGGGATTCGATCCGCTGGTGGATGAAGGCAAGGCCTACGCGGACCGCCTCGCGAAGGAAGGCGTGCAGGTCGAATACAGGAACTATGCCGACATGGTGCACGGCTTCATCACCATGGGGCGAGTGCTCGATACCACCAACGTTGCGCTGGCTGATTGCGCGCAGGCGTTGAAGAAAGCCTGGGGAACTTGAAAGCGGATCTAAAGACGAGGCATGGCGGCCGCATTCTCGCGGATGCGCTGGTCGGGCACGGCGCGCGCCTCGCCTTCGGCGTGCCGGGCGAGAGTTTCCTGCCGGTGCTCGACGGCCTGCACGACCTGCAGGACCAGCTGAAATTCGTCATCTGCCGCCAGGAGGGCGGCGCCGCGTACATGGCGGAGGCGTCGGCCAAGCTGAGCGGCCGGCCCGGGCTGCTGTTCGTGACGCGCGGCCCCGGCGCCACCAACGGCTCGGTCGGCGTGCACACGGCGTTCCAGGATTCGACGCCGATGATCGTGTTCGTCGGCCAGGTGGGCAACGACTTCGTCGAGCGCGAGGCCTTCCAGGAAGTCGACTACCGGCGCATGTACGGTCCGCTTACCAAGTGGGTGGCGCAGATCGACCGCGCCGAGCGCATTCCCGAGTACGTGAGCCACGCCTTCCACGTCGCCACGTCGGGCAGGCCGGGGCCGGTGCTGCTCGCGTTGCCCGAAGACATGCTGTTCTCGGAGGCGGCGGTCGCCGACGCGCCGCGTTTTCGCACGCCGCGCGCAGCACCGTCGCCCTCGGACATGAAGGAACTCGAGCGCCTGCTCGCGGGCGCCAAGCGGCCGTTTGTGCTGCTGGGCGGCGGCGGCTGGACGGGGCAGGCAACCGCCGGGCTGCAGGCCTGGGCCGAGGCCGCTGGAATCCCGGTCGGCTGCGGCTTCCGCTGCCAGGACTATTTCGACAACCGCCATCCCAACTACGCCGGGGACGTCGGCATCGGCGTCAGTCCGAAGCTCGCGCAGCGGGTCAAGGAGGCGGACGTGCTGCTGGTGATTGGCGAGCGCCTCGGCGAAATGACCACCAGCGCCTACACGCTGCTGGAATCGCCCGTGCCGAAGCAGGCGCTGATCCACGTGCAGTCGGGCGCGGAGGAATTGGGCCGCGTGTACCAGGCGGTTTTGCCCGTCAACGCGAATTACGAGGAGTTTGTTTCCGCCCTTTCGAAAATAAAAACTCCCTCGTGGAAAGAGCAGGCCCACGCAGCCCACGCGGATTACCTCGCGTGGAACAATCCCATCGCCATGCCGGGAGCGCTGCACTACGGCGAAGTGATCGCCTGGCTGTCGCAGCACCTGCCGGCGGACGCCATCGTCACCAACGGCGCGGGCAATTTCGCCAGCTGGCTGCACCGCCATTTCCAGTACAAGCAGTGGCGCACGCAGCTCGCCCCGACCAGCGGTTCGATGGGCTACAGCGTGCCCGCCGCGGTGGCGGCGAAGATCGCCGAGCCGCAGCGCACCGTGGTGGCGCTCGCCGGCGACGGCGAGTTCCTGATGAACGGGCAGGAGTTCGCCACCGCGATGCAGTACGGCGCGGCGATCGTCGTGCTGGTGGTGAACAACGGCATGTACGGCACCATCCGCATGCACCAGGAGCGCGAATATCCGGGCCGCGTATCGGGGACGGCGCTCTCGAACCCCGATTTCGCCGCCTACGCGCGCGCCTTCGGCGGCCATGGCGAGACGGTGGAGCGCACCGCCGATTTCGCGCCGGCGTTCCAGCGCGCCCTCGCCTCGGGCAAGCCCGCGATCGTCGAACTGAAGATCGATCCCGAGGCGATCACGCCCTCGGCCACGCTCTCGGGGCTGCGCGCCGCGGCACTGAAAAATCGGGGTCAGAGCCCGATTTCCAAGTAGCCTGCCGAAATCGGGCTCTGACCCCGATTTCTCTAGCGGGTCATGGCGACGAACTTCGCGTCGCCCTGCAGGTCGCGCTCGAATTTGAGGAACTGGTAGTAGCCGCAGGACTTGCTGTACGGGTAGCCGCGGCAGGTTGAAGGACGCGCCTCGTACACGGTGCAGCGGCGTTCCTTGAGGTCGAAGAAGCGGCAGACGGTGCCGAAGAACTCGTCCTTGTGCTTGCGCAGGCCGCGCACCTTCTCTTCCTTGTCGTACAGCGTGAAGCGTTCCTCGGCGGTTTCGTAGTCGAGCTCGAAGTGCTTCGCCAGGCGGGCGATGTCGGATTTGGAGACTTCGATCAACGGATAGCTGCAGCAGTAGCCGGGGCACTTGCTGCAGTCGTAGGCCTTCTTCTGCTTCATTTTTGGTGCTGCTCTTGTTTGAGAGGCGCGAATTCTACGCGAGTTACCTGAAACCCTTTCGGGGTTTTCGTCCGTTTCATTCCTCTGTACCCACACTTTTAGGAGGAAATGTCATGAATGCCCTGAAACTGACCTGCGCGGCGCTGCTGGCCGCGTGTTCCGCCTCGGCCGCCGCGGTCGGCGGCCTGGCCGATGTATCGGTGTTCGACCGCAGCGAGAACCGGCAGCTGCAGGTGTACTGGCACGAAGGCCATGCCTACGTGGTCGGCAAGCCCGGCAACGAGTATTCGGTGCGCATCCGCAACCGGCAGCGCGAGGAGGTGCTCGGAATCATCTCGGTCGACGGCGTCAACGTGGTCACCGGCGAGACCGCGGTGTCGCGGCAAAGCGGCTACGTCCTTGCCCCGTACCGCCAGTTCGACATCAGCGGCTGGCGCAAGAACCTCGCCTCGACCGCGGCGTTCTATTTCACGCCGCTGCCGGATTCCTACGCGGCGCGTACCGGGCGCCCGGACAACGTCGGGGTGATCGGCGTGGCGTTCTACAGGAAGAAGGAGGATCCCGCCCCGGTCGCCCAGCCCGCGCCCTTTGCTTCGGGCCAGCTCTCCCGCAAGGCGGAAGCGGCTGCGGCCGGCGCGGGCGCCGAGGCGCAGAACGCGCCGCGCGCCGCGGCTGCGGAGCGCGACGACCGGCTCGGCACCGGCCACGGCCGCATCGAGGCCTCGCAGACGCGCTACGTGGGCTTCGAGCGCGCCAGCAGCGAGCCCGCGGAGACGGTCGTCATCTACTACGACAGCTACCAGAACCTGCTGGCGCGCGGCATCGTACCGCCCGTTCCGCCCCGCAGCCCGTCGTACAGGCCGGCGCCGAATCCCTTTCCCGGCTTCGTCGCCGATCCTCCCGCGTAAACTGGGGGTGATGGCGGCCGGCGACGAACAACTCATGCTCGCGTACCGCGGGGGCGACGCCGGCGCCTTCGAGCAGCTCTACGCGCGCCACAAGGGCGGGCTCTACCGCTTCGTCCTGCGCAGCATCCGCGACCGGGCGACCGCGGAAGAGCTCTACCAGGAGGTCTGGATGCGGGTGATCGAGGCGCGCGAGCGGTACGAAGAACGGGCGAAGTTCACCACCTGGCTCTACACCATCGCGCACAACCGCCTGGTGGATCATTGGCGCAAGCGCGGCCTGCAGCTCGTGTCGCTCGACGGGGAAGAGGGCGCCGCGCCCGAACCGGCGGCCGATGCCGGCTACGAGCCGCAGCGCATCGCCGAGGCGCGGCAGGGCGTGGCCCGCTTCGCGCGCGCGCTCGAGGCGCTGCCGGCGGCGCAGCGCGAAGCCTTCCTGCTGCACCAGGAAGCGGAGATGAGCGTGGCCGAGATCGCGCAGGCAACCGGCTGCGGCGAAGAGGCCGCCAAGAGCAGGTTGCGCTACGCCACGGCGAAGCTGAAAGAGGCGCTGGGCGATGACTGACGACGAAAAAGTAGCGCGGCGTGTGTCGCAGAAATACGGCGAACTCGGCGCCGAGGAGCCGCCGCGCGCGCTGGACGAGGCGATTCTCGCTGCCTCGCGCCACGCGGTGCGTCCCTGGAGCCGACGCTGGGCGGTGCCGTTCTCGATTGCGGCGGTCTTGGTTCTCTCGGTGACCGTCACGCTGCGCATGCAACACGAGCAGCCCGGCATCGAATCGCCCGTGCCGCAGGCGAAGGAATCAGCGCCTCAGGCGAAGGAACCGGTGCCGGTGGCGGCGTCGGCCGCTCCCGCCGCTGCCGCGGAGGCACAGCCCAGGCCAAAGGCGGCGGTGCAGAAGCAAAGACCCGTGGTGCGAAAAGAACCCGAGCCTTTCCAGGCTGCACCGCAGGACCTGGCCGCCGCGCCTCTGGAAATCCCCTCCCGGCGCGATGCGATGCGCAGTGCGGAATCCAGTGCCGCGGGCGTAGTTGCCGGGAACGCGGCAGCCCCGGCGATGGCGCAGATGCGGGCGTCGGCGGCGAAGGCCGCGCCTGCGGACACGCCGGAACGGGAACTCGAACGCATCGCCGGCTTGCGCGCGCGGGGCATGCACGACGAAGCGGACAAGGCGCTCGCGGAATTCCGCAAGCGCTATCCGGACTACAAGATGTCCGCAGCGATGCTGGAGCGCGTCGAGCGGCGCTAGGTTTTTTTGGGCTGTTCGCCCGCCGCCTGCAGGAACACGGCGCAGGAATCGAGCTTGCCGTAGTTGGCGCGCCGCGCCGCCTGGTACTGGCTGCGCACCAGCGAGGCGATCGGCGCCGGGCGGTCCAGTTCCTGCGCCAGCGCGAGGAAGTAGCGCAGGTCCTTGTCCATCAGTTCCAGCTGGAACTGCGGCGAAAAATCGCGCTTGAACATCTTCGGCAGCTTGGTCTTCATCAGGCGCGAACCCGCCGCACCCTCGGCGAGGACTTCGAGTGCGGCGTCCCGGTCGAGGCCCGCGGCCTCCGCCATCTGCGCCGCCTCGGCGATCGCCGCGGTGAGCGAGGCCGACAGCATGTTGTTGACGAGCTTCAGCGTCGCGCCGGCGCCCGAATCGCCGATGCGCCGTACCATGCGGCCCATCGCGCCGAGCACGGGCTGTGCCTTGTCGAACGCGGCCTGGTCGCCGCCCACCAGGATCACCAGCTCCTTGCCTTGTGCCTGCGCCATCGAGCCCGACACCGGCGCATCCAGGTAGAAGAGGCCCTCCGCCGCAGCAGCCTTCGCCGCCTCCCGCGCCATCGCCGGCGTGTTGGTGCTCGAATCGAGGATGATGGTGCCCTTCGCGGCGGCGCCGATCACGCCGCTTTTTCCGTCTTCGCCCAGCATCACCGCGCGCGTGGCGATGTCGTCCGACACGATCGAGCAGACGAATTCCGCCCCCTTTGCCGCAGCCGCCGGCGATTCGCAGACCTCGGCGCCCTTGTCGGCGAACGGCCTGGTTTTCGTCCTGTCGCGGTTGTAGACGCGCAGCTTGTGCCCCGCAGCATGCAGGTTCGCCGCCATGCGCGAGCCCATTGCGCCCAATCCTATGAATGCCACCGTGCTCATCGCTTTTCTCCTCGCGGGTCGAAATTTCCGTGCGCCATTGTTGACAATTTACAGGCCTTTGGGCCTACTGGCCGCTCAAACCCGGGAGGAGACCCTCATGTCCGTTTGCAAACGCGCGTCCGCTTTGCTTTTCGCCGGCCTTGCGCTGGCGGCGTCGGCGGCGATGGCGCAGAACCGCGTATTCAGCTTCGCCTACGACCAGCCGCCCACCACGGCCTACGGCCTCGCCGCGAACATTTTCGATGCGAAGCTGAAGGAGTTGAGCGGCGGCAAGATGAGCATCAACCAGTTTCCCGGCGCGCAGCTCGGCCAGGAGCCGCAGATGCTGCAGAAGATGCGCGCTGGCGACATCGACTTCGTCATCACCTCGACCGCGAACGCCTCGACCGTGGCGCCACAGGCGGGCGTATTTTCGCTGCATTTCATTTTCCGCGACCAGAATCACCTGATGAAGGTGCTCGCCGACCCCGCGGTCTCGGCCGCGTTCCGCGACATGGTCAAGCAGTCCGTGCAGGGCGCCCACGTGCTGGGCTTGATGACCATGGGCCTGCGCAGCATGTACAGCAAGAAAGAGATCCACTCGGTCGCCGACGTCAAGGGGGAGAAGATACGGGTGCAGGCGACCAAGACCGAGGACGAGGCCTTCCCCGCCTACGGCACGCAGATCGTGCACATGCCCTTCGGCGACGTCTACACCTCGTTGCAGACGGGCGTGGTGAACATCGCCGAGAACGGCGTCAACGTCTATCTCGCGAACAAGCATTACGAAGTCGCGCCGGTGCTGTCGATGACCGAGCACGAGGCGAACAACAACTGCATCTGGGTCAGCGACAAGACCTGGAACAGTCTTTCGGCGGACCAGCAGAAGTGGGTGCAGGCGGCCGCCGACGAAGTGTCGAAACGCGAACCCGCGATGGCGCTGAAGCTGGAGAAGGATTCCGGCGACAAGCTCAAGTCGCTCGGCGTCAAGGTGGTGGAGAACGTCGACAAGAGCGGTTTCATGAAGGCGGCGCAGCCGATCCAGGACAGGTCGGCGGCCGATCTCGGGCCGCAGGCGGTGAAAATCCTCAAGCTCGTCCGCGACGTGAAATAGCCGGGTCGCTCCGCGGTGGCCGAACAGCACCACCGCGCCCTGATCCTGCGGCGCCACCGCCACCTCAAGTGGCGGTCGTTCGACTGGCTCGAGGCGCTGCTCATGGTCCTGTGCGGCGTGTGCATCTCCATGTTCACGCTGGCGTCGCTCTGCGACGTGGTGACGCGCGCGATCGGCATGCCCTGGCTCTGGCTGCAGCAGGCCACCACCGCTTTTTTCGCCTGGGGCGTGTTCGTCGGCATGGCGGCGGCCACCCGCCGCAACGACCACTTCTATCTCACTGAAATCACCAAGCGGCTGAGCGGCGCGCCGCGCAGCGCGATCGAGATCGCCAACCGCCTGATCGTGCTGGCGGTGTCGGTCCTGCTCACCTGGTTCGGCTGGAAGAACGCAATTCTGGATCTCGGCAGCTACCGCATGCCCTCGCTGATCCCGCTCACCGTTTACACCGGGATCGTTCCGGCCGCGGGCGTGCTGATCGGCCTGTTCAGCGTCGAGCAGTTGGTCAACGGCTGGCGCAACGGCTTCGAGGGGCCCGAGGACGGGGAAAACGTCGCGGTGCTGCCCGAATGAGCAACGGCGCGATCCTGTGCCTCATGGCCTTCCTGTTCCTGCTGTTCGGCTACATGGGCGTGCCGGTGACCTTCGCGCTGATCGCGGGCGTGCTGATCTCGGTGCAGTTCACGCAGATCAGCATGCAGTCGATGGTGGGGCAGCTGTTCCACGGCATCGACTCCGAAGCACTGCTCGCGGTGCCGTTTTTCCTGCTGGTGGGCGAGCTGATGGCGTCGTCCGACGTCGTGCAGCGCATGATCCAGCTCGCGCAGACGCTGGTCGGCCACCTGCGCGGCGGGCTCGCCCAGGTGGTGACGCTGTTCAGCATGTTCTTCGCCGGCATCTCTGGTTCGTCGACCGCCGACGTCGCCGTGCTGAGCCGCACCGTCGCGCCCGAGATGGACAAGGAGGGCTACGACCGCGCCTTCACCGCCGCGCTCATCGCCTCCGCCTCCACCATGGCGAACCTGATCCCGCCCAGCATCATGGCGATCGTCTACGGCGCCACTGGGAACGTGTCGATCGGCGGCCTGTTCCTCGCCGGCGTCGTGCCCGGGGTGCTGATCGGCATCGGCCTGATGGTGTACAGCTATTTCTGGGGGCCGCCCGGGGTCAAGAAGAAGCGCGCCCCGTTCGCCGAGGTGGCGGAGGCGGCGCGCGCCTCGGCGCTGCCGATGGTCATCCCGGTGATCATCATGGGCGGCATCCTGAGCGGCTGGTTCACGCCGACCGAGGCCGGCATGATCGCCGCGATCTACGTGATCGTCGTGCTGATCCCCGTGTTTCGCCCGCGGCACGTCTACGAACTGCCGCGCGATTTCATGTATGCCGGCCTGCTGTATTCCCTGCCGCTGGCGGCGGTCGCCGCGGCCTCCGCGTTCGGCTGGATGGTGGCCTACCTGCGCGGGCCGGACATCGTCGCTGTCTACATCACCGGCATCGCTGGCACCAGCGGCCCGATGATCATGTTCCTGCTGGTGGTGCTGTTCGTGATCGTCGGCGACTTCATCGACGCGGTCCCGGCGATCATCATCTTCATGCCGATCATCAACAAGCTCACCGAGATCGGCAACATCAAGCCGCTGCACATGGGAGTGGTGATCATCACCACGCTGGTGTTCGGGCTGATCACGCCGCCCTACGGCCTATCGCTGCTGGTGGCCTCGAAATACGTCGGCGTCGGCTTCGGCCGGGCAGTGGTGCGCTCGCTGCCGCTCTACGCGGTGTTCTTCCTGACCATCGCCTTCGTGGTGCTGTTCCCCGACGTGGTGCTGTGGCTGCCGAAAGCGCTGCTGCCGGAATCGGTCGGCTGCTTCAAGAGCCCGGGCGGCGCGGGGTATATCTGCCCGCCGTGAGGCTGCGCCCCCTCACGCCGCATCTGGGCGCCGAGGTCTCGGGCGTCGACCTGGCGGGCGATGTTTCCGACGGCGTCTTTCGCGAACTCTACGGCGCGTTCCTGAAGTACCGGGTGCTGCTGTTCCCGCCGCGGGACCTGCCTCCCGGCCGCCAGGTGGCGTTCGCGCGCCGCTTCGGCGAAGTGCAGGTGCACGTGATGAACCAGTATCACGCGGACGGCTACCCGGAGCTCTACCGCCTCTCGAACCTGGACGAGCACGGCAAGCCCAACGGCAGGCATCCGGACAAGGGCACGCTCGCCTGGCACACCGACGGTTCCTGGCAGCGCGTCACCGGGCAGGCGACCATCATCTACGGCGAAGTCATGCCGGACCGGGGCGAGGGCGGGGAGACGCATTTCTGCGACATGTACGGCGCCTACGAGCGGCTGAATGGGGTTTGGAAAACGCGCATCGCGGATTTGCGCGCCGTGCACAACCTGGATTTCTCCCGCAACCGGCGCCACGGCGAGGAGCCGATGACCGAGGCGCAGCGGCGGGCGAAGCCGCCGGTCGACCACCCGGTGGTGCGCACGCATCCGGAAACCGGGCGCAAATGCCTGTATCTCGGCGACCACGCGGAGTCCATCGTCGGCATGTCGTACGGGGAAGGCCGCGCGCTGATCGAGGAACTGAACGCGCTCGCCATCCATCCGGACCTGACCTACGAGCACCACTGGACGATCCGCGAGCTGATCCTCTGGGACAACCGCTGCGTCCTGCACCGCGCCACGCCCTACGACCCCTTCACGCAGGGCCGCGTGATACGGCGCTGCACGGTGCTCGGCGAGGTCCCCGCCTAGCGAGTCAGTGCTGCAGGATCTTCGAGAGGAACAGCTGCGCGCGCTCGGAGCGCGGCGTGCCGAAGAAATCGTCCTTGCTGCAGTCCTCGATGATCTTGCCGGCGTCCATGAAGACGACGCGGTGGGCGACTTTGCGGGCGAAGCCCATCTCGTGCGTGACCACCATCATGGTCATGCCTTCCTTCGCCAGCTCGACCATCACGTCGAGCACCTCGTTGATCATCTCCGGGTCGAGCGCCGAGGTCGGTTCGTCGAACAGCATGGCGATCGGGTCCATGGAGAGGGCGCGCGCGATGGCGACGCGCTGCTGCTGGCCGCCGGAGAGCTGGCCCGGGTACTTGTCCTTGTGCGCGATGAGGCCGACGCGATCGAGCAGCTTGAGGCCCTTGTCGCGTGCCGCCTCCTCGGTGCGGCCGAGCACCTTGACCTGGGCGAGCGTCAGGTTCTCGGTGACCGAGAGGTGCGGGAACAGCTCGAAGTTCTGGAACACCATGCCGATGCGCGAGCGCAGCTTGGGCAGGTCGGTCTTCGGATCGCCCACGGAAATGCCGTCGACCAATACCTCGCCCTTCTGGAACGGCTCGAGCGCGTTGACGCACTTGATGATGGTGGACTTGCCGCTGCCCGAGGGGCCGCAGACCACCACTACCTCGCCCTTGCTCACTTCGGTCGAGCAGTCGGTCAGGACCTGGAACGATCCGTACCATTTGCTGATGTTTTTTATCGAGATCATTGGCGCGTTTTCCGGTTATCTACCTGATGATGGCGATGCGGGTTTGCAGGTTCTTGACGAGGCTGGACAGGCCGAAGGAGACGGCGAAGTAGACCACCGCGACGAAACTGTACATCTCGACCAGGCGGTAGTCGCGGTTGGCGACTTTCGAGGCCGCGCCGAGGAAGTCGGTGGCGGAGATCACGTAGACCAGCGAAGTGTCCTGGAACAGGATCACTGTCTGCGTCAGCAGCACCGGCAGCATGTTGCGGAAGGCCTGCGGTAGCACGATGCGCGCCATGGTCTGCCAGTAGTCGAGGCCGAGCGCGTAGCCGGCCCACACCTGGCCGCGCGCGACCGACTGGATGCCGGCGCGCATGATCTCGCAGTAGTAGGCGGCCTCGAACATGGTGAAAGTGATCAGGCACGAGAGGAACGAGCCGACCCTGACCGGGTCCTTGCTGCCGATGATCCAGGCGCCGATGTAGGGCACCAGGAAGAAGAACCAGAAGATCACCAGCACCAGCGGCAGCGAGCGCATCAGGTTGACGTAGCCGCCGGCGGCGAGCGACAGCGGCCTGAACTTCGACAGCCGCATCATCGCCAGCAGCGTGCCGAAGAAGACGCCGCCCACCATCGCCAGCGCGGTCAGCGTCAGCGTGAACGTCATGCCGTCGCGGAACAGGTAGACCCAGGAGCGCTGGATGACGTCGAAGTCGAAGCCGCTCATTTCCCTCTCCGCACGGCTCAGTGCCCTCCCGCCGTCGGCGAAGCGCTGATCAGGCCCGGCACGCGCACTTTCTTTTCCAGCGCGCGCATGCCGAACACCACCACCAGGTTGGTGATCAGGTAGATCGCCGTCGCCGCGGCGAAGGCTTCGAAGACGCGGAAGCTGAACTCCTGCATGGCGCGCGCGCGGCCGGTGAGCTCGAGCAGGCCGATGGTGAGCGCGACCGACGAATTCTTGATCACGTTCATGAATTCGGAAGTGAGCGGCGGCAGCACGATGCGGAAGGCCTGCGGCAGCAGCACGTAGCGGTAGGTCCCTCCGAGCGAAAGCCCCAGCGCGGTGCCGGCCATGCCCTGGCCGCGCGAAAGCGAGCCGATGCCCGCCTTCACCTGCTCGGCGACGCGCACCGATGTGTAGATGCCCAGGCACAGCACCGCCGGGATGTACGAGCCCCAGGGCGGCGGCACCTGCTTGATCCAGTCGCCCAGGGCCGTCGGCACCAGTTCCGGCATGACGAAGAACCACAGGAACATCTGCACGATCAGCGGCACGTTCCTGAAAATCTCCACGTAGGCATTGCCCAGGCGCACCACCCAGGGCATCGGCGTGGTGCGCAGCGTGCCGACCACGGAACCGACGGCGAGCGCGATCGCCCAGGCGGCGAGCGCGGTGGCGAGCGTCCAGCCGAGGCCGACGATCAGGTAGTGGAGATAGGTCCCCGTGCCGCCCGGCTCGGCCTCGAGGAAGATCTTCCAGTTCCAGTGGTAGTTCACAGAAGGAACCTGCGGCCCTCAATGCAAACGGGGAGCCGAAGCTCCCCGTTGGTCCTCATGCGGGCGCTATTCGTAGGCTTTCGGATCGCCCGAGTCGGTCGGGTGGGCGACCACTTTCTTGAACACCTCGGTCATCGGCAGGTGCATGTTGATGCCCTTGGGCGGGATCGGCTTCTCGAACCACTTCGACCAGATGGCGTTGATCTGGCCCGACTTGTAGACCTCGGTCATCGCCTTGTCGGCGACCGCCTTGAAGGCCGTGTCGCCCTTGCGCAGCATGATGCCGTAGGGCTCGACGGAAAGGCCGACCGCCGAAATCTCGTAGTCGGCCGGTTTCTGCGAGTTGGCGACCAGGCCCGCCTCGATGATGTCGTCCATCACGAAGGCGACCGCGCGGCCGGTCTCCACCATCTGGAAGGCTTCCGGGTGGCCGTTGGCCGAGATGATGTTCATGCCGAGGTTCTGCGCGGCATTGATCTCGGTGATCTGCTTGATGTTGGTGGTGCCCGCGGTCGAGACGATGGTCTTGCCCTTGAGGTCGTTCAGCGTCTTGATGTTGGACGACTTCTTCGCCACCCAGCGGTTGGCGGTGACGAAGTGCGTGATCGTGAACCATACCTGCTCCTGGCGCGCGATGTTGTTCGTCGTCGAACCGCACTCCAGGTCGATGGTGCCGTTGGCCATCAGCGGGATGCGGTTCGCCGAGGTGACCAGCTGGTAGTTGATCTTCAGCGCCGGCATCTTGAGGTCCGCCTTCACCGCGTCGACGATCTTCATGCACAGGTCCATGGCGTAGCCGATGGGCTGCTGCTTGTCGTCGTAGTAGGACAGCGGCACCGAGGCGTCGCGGTGGCCGATGGTGATGGCGCCGCTCTCCTTGATCTTCTTCAGCGTGCCTTCCTGCGCGGCGGCGGAAAAGCTGAAGGCGAGGGCGGCGGCGCAGGCCAGAGTTGCAAGACGTTTCATGAAGCTCTCCCTAGTAAAGGTGAAAACATTCTAATCCAGCTATTCGCCCAGTACCACGCCCTCGCGGCGCGGATCGGCCCCGCCGGTGAGGGTAAACCCCGGCCCGCCGGGGGTGACGGCGATGCCCTGCAGGCCGCTGATCATCTCGATCGCCGCGACCGGGTGGCCGAGCGCGCGCAGCGACGCGGCGATTCCTTCCAGCGCGGAACCCTTCTCGATTTCGGTCTGCCGGTTGCGGCTGCCCATGTTCGGCAGCGAAATCGCCTGCTGGATGTCGAGCTTCCAGTCGAGGACGCCGACCAGCGTCTTCGCCACGTAGTTGATGATCATGCTGCCGCCGGGCGCGCCGAGCGTCATGGCGAGCCTGCCCGAGGCGTCGAACACCAGGGTGGGCGACATGGCGCTGCGCGGGCGCTTGCCCGGCTCGACGCGGTTGGCGACCGGCCGGCCGCTTTCCCCGGCAACGAACGAAAAATCGGTGAGCTCGTTGTTCAGCATGAAGCCGTGCACCATGATGCGGCTGCCGAACGCCGATTCGACGGTGGTGGTCATCGCGATGGCGTCGCCCCGCGCGTCGACCACCGACAGGTGGCTGGTGCCGGCTGCTTCCACCGTGGCGTCCGCGCCGTGTGCGGCGCGCGCGCCCGCGGGCGAACCCGGTTTCGCCTGCCCCATGCTGCGCTCGGCGCGGATCAGGCCGGAGCGCTCGCGCAGGTACGCCGCGTCGATGAGTCCCGCCGTGGGCACCTCGACGAACGCGGGGTCGGCGACGTAGTAGTCGCGGTCGGCGTAGGCGAGGCGTCCCGCTTCGGCGAACAGGTGCACGGCGCCGCTCGAGCCGGGTTGCATGTCCCCCATGGGAAAGCGCTCCAGCTCGCCTAGGATCGCCAGCACCGCGATGCCGCCCGAGCTGGGCGGCGGCATGCCGCAGATCCGGTAGGCGCGGTAGCCGCCGCAGACCGGCTCGCGCTCGATGGCGCGGTAACCGGCGAGGTCCTGCTCGGTCAGGTCGCCCGGGCGGGGGTGCGCGGCGACCGCGGCGGCGATGTCGCGCGCGATCGCGCCGGTGTAGAACGCCTCCGGTCCTTCGCTTGCCAGCCGGCGCAGCACGGCGGCGAGTTCCGGGTTTTTCAGTTTGTACCCTGCGGGCAGCGCGCTGCCGTCCGCGGCGTAGAAGTAGGCGCGCGCCGCCGGGTCCAGGCGCAGCGCCGGGTCGTGCTCGATCTGCGCATGCAGGCGCGGCGAAATCGGGAAACCCGCTTCGGCCAGGCGGATCGCCGGTTCGAAGAGACGCGGCCACGGCAGGCGGCCGTGCTTCGCGTGCGCGAGCTGCAGCATGCGCAGCAGGCCCGGCACGCCGACCGATTTTCCGGAGACGATCGCTTCGCCCAGCGGCATCGGCTTGCCGTCGGGCTGCAGGAAACGGTCCGGGCGCGCGGCGGCCGGCGCGGCCTCGCGGCCGTCGTAGGCCGAAATCCGTTTTGCGGCCTGGTCCCAGTACAGGAGAAAGGCGCCGCCGCCGATGCCCGAGGACTGCGGCTCGACGAGGTTGAGCACCATCTGGGCGGCGATGGCCGCATCCAGCGCGCTGCCGCCCGCGCGCAGCATTTCCATCCCCGCCCGCGAGGCGTGCACATTCGCGGTGGCGATCATGGCGTGCCTGGAATGGACCGCCTTCCTCTCCGCGCCCGCGGCGGGATGCAGGGCAAGCAGCAGTGCAAGGCCCAGGGCGCGGCCGGCGGCTCGGAAGATCACGTTGTTGTCCTCATGCAGGCATAAAATTCCGGCAGCCAGTATGAACCAATCTCCCCGCAACGAGAACGACCCGCTGCCGCAGGACCTCGACGGCATTACGCGCGCGACGCTGGAGCACTACGACAATCGCGCGGAAGATTTCTGGCGCGGCACGCGCGATCACGACGTGGCGCAAAACATGTCGGCGCTGCTGGATGCGATAGAGGTCAAGCCGCCGTTCGCCATTCTCGACTTCGGCTGCGGGCCGGGGCGGGACCTGAAAGCATTCACAGACCGCGGACATATCGCGGTGGGGCTCGAAGGCTCCGCGCGTTTTGCCGCCATGGCGCGCGCGTACAGCGGCTGCGAGGTGCTGGAACAGGATTTCCTCAAGCTGGACCTGCCGCCTGCGCGCTTCGACGGGGTGTTCGCCAACGCCTCGCTGTTCCACGTCCCGGGCCGGGAACTGCCGCGCGTGCTGCGCGAACTGCACGCGGCCCTCAAGCCCGGCGGCGTGCTGTTCAGTTCCAACCCGCGCGGCGGCAACGAGGAGGGCTGGAACCGCGGACGCTACGGCGCCTATCACGACCTCGAGGCCTGGCGCCGCTACCTGACCGCCGCGGGGTTCTCCGAGCTTTCCCACTACTACCGGCCGCCCGGTTTGCCGCTGGAGCAGCAGCCCTGGCTCGCCAGCGTCTGGCGTCGGCGATAATGACCCCATGGAACCGCGCATGTCACCTATATGGTCACCCACCGAGCAGGCGATCGAGCACGCGCAGATCACCCAGTTCGCGCGCCACGTGGTGCGCAAGTACAAGCTCGAGCTGAACACCTATCCGGATTTCTACCGGTGGACGGTGGACAACCTCGAGGAGTTCTGGAGCGAGGTCTGGGACTGGTGCGGGGTGATCGGCTCGAAGAAGGGTTCAACCGTGCTGGTGGACGGCAACAAGATGCCGGGCGCGAAATGGTTTCCCGACGCGCGCCTCAATTTCGCCGAGAACCTGCTCAAGCGCGGCGACCAGGGCGACGCGCTCGTCTTCTGGGACGAGCGCGGCTTCCAGCGCCGCATCAGCTATTCGCAGCTCACCAGCGACGTGTCGCGCGCCGCGCAGGCGCTCGCGCAGCTCGGCCTGCGGCCCGGCGACCGCGCCGCGGCCTTCATCCCGAACATGCCCGAGACCGCCACGCTCGCGCTCGCCGCGCTGTCGCAGGGCATCGTCTGGTCGAGCTGTTCGCCCGATTTCGGCACCGCGGGCGTGCTCGACCGCTTCGGCCAGATCGAGCCGAAGATCCTCTTCGTCGCCGACGGCTACCGCTACGGCGGGCGCGAGTTCGACGTGCTGGAGCGCGTGAAGGAAATCGCCGAGGGCCTGCCGTCGCTGCGCAAGGTGGTGGTGGTGCCGCTGCTGCAGGCGCGGCCGGACGTGTCGGACATCCCGAAGGCCGTGCTGCTGGAGGAATGGCTGCGCAAGCACACGCCCGGCGGCATCAACTTCGTCCAGCTGCCCTTCGAGCATCCGGCCTACATCCTGTTCAGCTCCGGCACCACGGGCACGCCCAAGTGCATCGTGCACGGCGCGGGCGGCGCGCTGCTGCAATCGCTCAAGGCGCTCAAGCTGCACTACGACATCCGTCCCGGCGACCGCATGTTCTACTTCTGCACCACCAACTGGGTGGTGTGGAACATGCTCTTCCACGCGTTGTCGGCGGAAGCCACCGTCATGATGTACGACGGCTCGCCGTTCGAGAGGAACGGCAAGATCCTCTTCGATTACGCCGAGAAGGAGCGCATCACCCATTTCGGCACCTCGGCGAAATTCATCGACGCGCTGGAAAAGCGCGGCATGGCGCCCATCGAAACCCACCCGCTGCCGGAACTGCGCATGATCATCTCCACCGGCTCGCCGCTGGTGGCCGAGAGCTACGACTACGTCTACGAAAAAGTGAAGGCCGACGTCTGCCTCGCCTCCATCTCGGGCGGCACCGACGTGATGGCGGCCTTCGCCGACGCGAACCCGGTGCTGCCCGTCTACCGCGGCGAAATGCAGTGCCGGTCCCTCGGCACCGCGGTGGAGGTCTGGAACGACGCCGGCGAGCCGGTGACGGGCGAGAAGGGCGAACTGGTCTGCGTGAAGCCGCTGCCCTCGATGCCGCTCGGCTTCTGGAACGACAAGGGCGGCGAGAAATACCGCAGCGCCTACTACGAGAAATTTCCCGGCGTGTGGACGCACGGCGACTGGTCCGAGCTGACTGAACGCGGCACCATGATCGTCTACGGCCGCTCGGACGCCACGCTCAACCCCGGCGGCGTGCGCATCGGCACCGCCGAAATCTACCGCCAGGTGGAGAAGATCGACGAGGTGGAGGAGTCGGTGGCCATCGGCCAGCTCTGGCCGCCCGACAAGCCCACCGACACGCGCGTGGTCCTGTTCGTGCGCCTGCGCCCGGGCTTCAACCTGGATGAAGCGCTGACCGAGAAAATCAAGAAGCGCATCAAGGAAAATACGACGCCGCGCCACGTCCCCGCCAGGATCATCCAGGTGGCGGACATCCCGCGCACCAAGAACGGCAAGGTGGTCGAACTCGCGGTGAAATCGGCTGTCCATGGCATGCCGGCCGGCAATACCGACGCGCTCGCCAATCCCGAGGCGCTGAAGCTGTTCGAGAACCTGCCGGGCCTCATGTAAGTTCCGGCGCCCGGCGGCGACTACCGCAAAAGGAGACCTCTATATGAAAACACTCAACGTACTTCTGGCGCTCGGCCTGGCGGGCTGCATGTCTTCCGGCACGGCCGGCCCCTTGCCCGATCCCGTTGCCGACGTCCCGCTCGCCAAGGCCAGCGGCAGCGAGACCGCCGTGTTCGCGGGCGGCTGCTTCTGGGGCGTGGAAGCGGTGTTCGAGAACGTCAAGGGCGTTTCCAAGGCCGTGTCCGGCTATTCCGGCGGCAAGCTCGCCTCGCCCAGCTACGAGCAGGTCAGCTCCGGCATGACCGGGCACGCCGAATCGGTCAGCGTCACCTACGACCCTTCGAAGGTCAGCTACGGCCAGCTGCTGAAGGTGTTCTTTTCGGTCGCGCACAACCCGACCGAACTCAACCGGCAGGGGCCGGACACCGGCACGCAGTACCGCTCGGCGATCTTTTTCGCCAACCCCGAGCAGCAGCGCGTCGCGCAGGCCTACATCGGGCAGCTGCAGGCGGCAAAGGCGTTCCGCCAGCCGATCGTCACCGAGGTCTCGCCGCTGAAGGCGTTCTACCCGGCGGAGGAGTATCACCAGAACTACCTGGTGCGTAATCCGTACCAGCCCTACATCGTCATCAACGACTTGCCCAAGCTCGCCGCGCTGAAGCGGGATTTGCCGGCGCTGTATTCGGGCAAGTAGTTTCGCCCCGGCGGCCGGAGCGGGCTACTCGCTCGCCTTGATCCCGGCCGCCTTGATCACCTTGGCCCACTGCGGGAGCTCGCGCTCGATCACGGCAGCGAGTTCCGCGGGCGTGCCGCCGATGGCGTCGGCGCCGATGTCGTTGAGTTTCTTCCGCACCTCTGGCATCGCCATGATCTTCGCCGTCGCGCGGTGCAGCTTCTCGATGATCGCCGGCGGCGTGCCGGCCGGCGCCATCAGTCCGAACCACGGCACCGCCTCAAAGCCGGGATAGCCCGACTCGGCCATCGTCGGAATGTCAGGCGCGATCCCAGAGCGCTTGATCGACGTCACCGCGAACGCGCGCAGCTTGCCGTCGCGCACCAGCGGCAGCACGTTCACGATATTGCCGAACGACATGCTCACGCGTCCCGCGAGCAGATCCGGCAGCAGCACCGTCGTGCCGCGGTAGGCGATCGGCTCGATCTGAACGTGCGCCATGGACTTGAACAACTCCGCCGCGAGATGCTGCGACGTCCCTGCGCCCGCATGCGCGTACGTCAGCTTGCCCGGCTGCGCACGCGCCAGCGCCACCAGCTCCGGCAACGTCTTCGCTGGCGAATCGTTCGGAACCACAAGAACATTCGCCGCAACGAAGATCTGCGAAATCGGCGCGAAATCCTTGACCGGATCGAAGCCCAGCTTCTCGTACATGCTCGGACTGAAGATCAGCGACCCGTTGCCCACCATTCCGAGCGTATATCCGTCCGGTGCAGCCTTCGCAACGCGAATCGCCCCAATATTCCCGCCCGCGCCAGTGACGTTTTCGACGATGACGGGTTTACCAAGTGCTTCGGCGAGTTTGTCTGCGAGCAAGCGAGCGGCGACGTCAGGCGCCACGCCCGGAGTGAATCCGACCAGGATGTGCACTGGCTGCTCAGGGTAGTTCCCTTGGGCGAATGCAGAGCAAGCAGTGAGCAGTACGACAAAGCCTGCAGCGATGCGGTGGATGACTCTCATGGTTTTTCCTCTGAGCTCAGTATGCCTTCAAGCCAGCACTTCAGCGACCTGCCGCATGGAGTCAAAAGGTATCGCGCCTGCGGACCGGAGTTTCTCTGCTTGTGCCGGAACGCCGTTGGAATAGCCAAGCACTTTCATGCCCGCCGCGACTGCCGCCTGCACGCCAGTCGGTGTGTCCTCGATGACCACGCACTGCGCCGGATCTGTCTTCATGGTCCCGGCTGCGTGCAAAAAAAGGTCCGGTGCGGGCTTTGGATTTATGACCTCAGCGGCGCTGAACATCCGACCTTCGAAGAACGGCAGTAAGCCCGAAGCTTGCAGCGAAATGCGCATCCGCTCGGGGCCACTATTCGATGCCACGCAGTAGGGCAGTTTGAGATCGCGTAGTAGTTCAGTAACGCCCTCCATCGCTTTCGCATCGCGTGCGAGCGCACCGAAGAGCGCAGCATCCCAGCGCGCACCGAAACTATCAGGGAGTGGGCGTCCGAGGAGTTCGGTCGCGTGATCGATGCATCCCTTCCTGGTTCGGCCGACGAACCGGCGCATGACTTCTTCAAGCGGTAGCTGCAAGCCTGACAGTGCAAGCTGTTCGGAGAACACGCGGTTCGCGATCGGCTCCGAGTCGATCAGGACGCCGTCGCAGTCGAAGATGACGAGTTCGTGCGCCAGCTTCAATGCAGCGTCGCGCGGCGACGCTCGTAGATGCCTTGCAGAAGTCTCAATGAGCCGCGGCAAATGGCCTCGTGGGTGAGGGCGTGGCCGAGGTCTTCGATGATGTCGAGGGTGACGGGGACGTGGAGGCCTGAGAGGACGCGCGCGGCGCGCTCGGCATAGACGCGAGAGACGACGGAGTCGTAGCCGCC